>NZ_JCADBN010000056.1:0-524 GCF_059359135.1 Pseudonocardia sp. OZ21 | reverse complement strand
GTGTCGAGGGGGACGGTGACCCGGATCTGGATCGACACCGTGTTGGTGACGGTGGGGACCCCGGCCTGGGGTGCGACTCCGGGCAGCCGGCCGGACCTCGGTCCGGGTGGTTCGGCCCCTGCGGGAGGGCTGTCGGTGGGGGATCCGGTGGGATCCGGGTCGATCGTGGCGCTGGTCGGCTGCCTCCCTGAGCGGGCGCCTGAGGGGGCGGTTTCCGCGCCGGTCACGAGGGTGCCGTCAGTCGACCGATGGACTGGAGGGCGGGCGGACGCGGCGATGTCGGCCGCTGGACCGGTCTGCGCAGTGGGCACGGGGCTGGTGGCCGCCCGGGTGGTGGCGGCCTGCTGGCCGGCGGTGCTGCAGAATCCGGTCTCGCGCAGCACCAGATCCACCAACGCATCCGCCCGCCGGGCCGCCATCGGCCGCTCATCGGCGCTGCCGCAGCCGCGGGCGTGCTGATCGAGCACCGCGAACACCCCGACCGCCTCCGCCGCCGGCAACGTCGCCGACAGCGTGGCCATCCC
>NZ_JCADBN010000055.1:0-530 GCF_059359135.1 Pseudonocardia sp. OZ21 | reverse complement strand
GACCAGCTGGCCTACATCTACTTCACCTCGGGCTCCACGGGTGAGCCCAAGGGTGCGATGTGCGAGCAGGCCGGGATGCTCAACCACCTCTACGCCAAGATCGACGCCTGCGAGATCGGGGAGGGGCAGGCGGTCGCGCAGACCGCGCCCCAGTGCTTCGACATCTCGCTGTGGCAGCTGGTCTCGGCGCTGCTGGTGGGCGGGCGGACCGTACTCGTCGAGCAGGACGCCATCCTGGATGTCGAGCGCTTCGTCGACACGATCGTCGACGGCGGGGCCAACGTGGTCCAGGTCGTGCCGTCCTACCTCGAGGCGGTGCTGTCGTATGTGGAGCGGCACCACCGCGAGCTGCCCGACCTGCACACCGTGTCGGTCACGGGTGAGGCGCTGAAGAGGGAGCTGGCGCAGCGTTGGTTCGCGGCCGAGCCGGCGATCAAGCTGGTGAACGCCTACGGCCTGACCGAGACCTCCGACGACACCAACCACGAGGTCATGGACCGGGCTCCCGACGGGGAACGCGTCCCGCTCGG
>NZ_JCADBN010000054.1:0-541 GCF_059359135.1 Pseudonocardia sp. OZ21 | reverse complement strand
ATGTTCGAGATCGACACTCACCGGCTGGTGCCGCGCTCCGCGCCACTGGCGTGGAGTGATGTCGCTCCCGACGGTATGGCGGCGATGGTCCTGGATCAGGCTGCGCCGCCCGCGGATGCGTTCGAGGCGTTGGAGCGGATCGGGGCGTGGGAGAAGGTCATCGCCTGGGCGCAGGCGCGGCAGTTCGCGGAGATCAGCCAGTTCGTCGCCGCGGCCGAGGCTGCTCCTGCTGCGGGTCTGAACACAGCGCAGGCGGTGGAGTCCGCGCGGGCCGAGGTCGGGATGATGCTGCGGCTCTCGCCGGGCGGGGCGGCGTGGCGGGTCGGGGAGGCTCGGCAGTTGGTGGAGGAGTTCCCGGGCGTCTTCGCCGCCTTGGGAGCCGGGGCGATCACCTTGGCGAAGGCGCGGATCATCGCCGAGGCCTGTACCGACCTCAACCCTGAGGCCGCTGAGGCGGTGGAACGGAAGGTGCTGGCGCGGGCGCCGCAGCAGACCACCGGTCAGTTGCGGGCCGCGCTGCGGCGGGCGGTGCTGCGCGCCG
>NZ_JCADBN010000053.1:0-559 GCF_059359135.1 Pseudonocardia sp. OZ21 | reverse complement strand
TCGGGACGCTGTGGAAGGGGCACATGACCTTCGAGGCCCCGATGCTGTTCGCGCTGGGCTTCCTGGTCACGTTCCTGTTCGGTGGGCTCACCGGGGTTCTGCTGGCGTCGCCGCCGGTCGACTTCCACGTCTCGGACACCTACTTCGTGGTGGCGCACTTCCACTACGTGCTGTTCGGCACGATCGTGTTCGCCACGTACTCCGGGATCTACTTCTGGTTCCCGAAGATGACCGGTCGGATGATGAACGAGACGTGGGGCAAGGTCCACTTCTGGCTCACGTTCATCGGGTTCCACCTGACGTTCCTGGTGCAGCACTGGCTGGGTGCCGAGGGCATGCCGCGCCGCTACGTCGACTACCTGCCGACCGACGGGTTCACCACGCTCAACATGATCTCCTCGATCGGGGCGTTCGTGCTGGGGGCCTCCACGCTGCCGTTCATCTGGAACGTCTTCCGCAGCTACCGGTACGGCCGTGTGGTCACCGTCGACGACCCGTGGGGCTTCGGCAACTCGCTGGAGTGGGCCACGAGCTGCCCGCCGCCGCGACACAACTTCAC
>NZ_JCADBN010000052.1:0-570 GCF_059359135.1 Pseudonocardia sp. OZ21 | reverse complement strand
GATGCGGTCGGCCGGGAAATGCGGCTCGATGGGCAGGTAGGCCCCGCCGGCCTTGAACACCGCCAGGACCGCGGCCATCCAGTCCAGGTTCCGCTCGGTGACCACCGCGACCACGTCCTCGCGCTGCAGCCCGCGGGCCAGCAACGCCCGCCCGAGGCGGTTGGCCCGGGCGTTGAGCTCGCGGTAGGTCCACTGCCGCTCTCCCTGCACCGCCGCGACCGCGTCGGGGTGGGCGGCGACCTGCTGCTCGAACAGCTCGTGGAACCGCAGGTCCGGCAGCTCGCGGCGCGGCCCGGCCAGGCCGTCGAGCTGGAAGCGGAGCTCCTCAGCGGACAGCAGGCTCTGCCGCCGGTGCTCGGCGTCCAGGTCGGCGGTGATCAGCGACAGCGCGGTGAGGTAGTAGCCCGCGACCCGGGCGGCGTAGTCCGTGTCGAGCACATCGCTGCGGTAGCGCAGCACGAGGCGGCCATCGGCGATCCCGACCCGCAGCACGGTGCCCTCGGCGAGCGCACCCGCGGTGCCGGTCGGGTCGAGCACGGTCTCGAAGGACGGTCCGGCCACACCCAGCTC
>NZ_JCADBN010000051.1:0-723 GCF_059359135.1 Pseudonocardia sp. OZ21 | reverse complement strand
CTGTTCTGCGGTGGTTACGGGATGCGGATGCGGGACGGGGTCTCGGATCTGCCGAAGCCGATGCATCCGGTGGGGCCGCGGCCGCTGATCTGGCACGTGATGCGGTACTACGCCCATTTCGGGCACAAGGATTTCGTGTTGTGCCTGGGGTATGGGGCGCATCACATCAAGGACTTCTTCCTGAACTACTCCGAGACCGCGTCCAACGACTTCGTGCTCCGCGGGGGGAGTGTGGAGCTGCTGGGTTCGGACATTCAGGACTGGACGATCACGTTCGTGCACACGGGGTTGGACTCGCCGATCGGGGAGCGGTTGCGGCGGGTGCGGGCGTTGGTGGCGGGTGAGGAGATGTTCCTGGCCAACTATGCCGATGTGCTGACCGATCTGCCGTTGGACGACATGGTGGGTAAGTTCGCGGGGTCGGATGCGGTGGGGGCGTTGCTGGCGGTGCCGCCGCAGTCGGCGTTCCACTGTGTGGATGTGGCCGACGATGATCGGATCTCGTCGATCACGACGTTGCAGCAGATGCCGTTGTGGGAGAACGGGGGGTACTTCGTGTTGCGGCCGGAGATCTTCGACTACATCCCGGAGAACGGGGATCTGATCGAGGACGGGTGTGCGGTGCTGGCGAAGGAGGGTCGGATGATGGCCTTCCGGCATCGGGGGTTCTGGCAGCCTGCCGACACGGTCAAGGAGCGCACCGCACTGGAGGCCGCCTACCAG
>NZ_JCADBN010000050.1:0-732 GCF_059359135.1 Pseudonocardia sp. OZ21 | reverse complement strand
GCAGCGGTGTCCGCGGCGGTGGTGCGGACTCGGCGACCGCGCCTGGCACCGACCAGGCCGAGCTCGCCCATCAGCCGCTCGACGGTGCAGCGGGCGACCGGGATGCCTTCCCGGTTGAGTGCCAGCCAGGTTTTGCGGGCGCCGTAGACGCTGTAGTTGTCGCCGTGGACCCGGGTGATCTCGACCTTCAGCAACTCGTCGCGTCGTTTCCGGGCAGACGGCGTGCGTGCGCGGGCGGCGTAGTAGGTCGATGGGGCGATCGGGCAGCCGTGCTCGGACAACACGGCGCAGATCGGCTCGACTCCCCACCGCAGCCCGCCCGCCTGATGATCGGCGTGGCCAGCGATGAACTTCACGAGCGTGTCGAGGGCCGGTCGAGCTCGGCCGCAAAGAAAGCCGACGCGGCCTTCAGGATTTCGTTGGCCCGGCGCAGCTCAGCGTTCTCCCGCTTGAGCCGCTTCAACTCGGCCGACTCCTCGCTGGTGGTGCCCGGGCGCTGACCAGCGTCGGTCTCGGCCTGACGAACCCACTTGCGCACGGTCTCCGCGGTACCGACACCGAGCTTCTGCGCCACTGCACCGATCGCGGCCCACTGCGAGTCGTAGTTCGGTGTCACCTCGGCGACCATCCGCACCGCCCGCTCACGCAGCTCCGGTGGGTAGTGCTGGGACCGGCGTGTCATGACTCCATCTCCTCACAAGATCGAGCCTCCCGACACCCCGGGGCGCTTCA
>NZ_JCADBN010000005.1:0-591211 GCF_059359135.1 Pseudonocardia sp. OZ21 | reverse complement strand
AGGAAGCCCTCGAGGCCGCCGGGGTCAAGGTCGGCAAGACCCCCAGCGAGACCGCCGCCCTGATGCGCGAGCTCATCACCGCCGGCTAGTGCCGCCGCACTAGTACCGCACCGCGCACCTCTCCGGGGAAGCCACGTTCCGCCCGCACCGGGCCGGAGCGTGGCTTTCTCTACTGCGGAGGGAAGCCGCTTCTCCCGGGCACACCCCCGCCGCCGGTATGGGTTAGCGTTCTGGGACCGCCTGCAACGGACCGCGGAGTCCGCACCGAGGGAGTTCGTTCATGAGTCAGCAGCCTGGGACACCAGGGGCGACACCGGCCCACGGCGCCTCGTCGCCGTCGGGGTCGTCCACGCCACCGGTCACGGGGTCGTCCCCGACGGAGTCCTCGGCGTCCGGCGCCGAGCAGGCCAACCGGACGGGTGCTGCCGAAGCGCCGCTCGCTCCCGGCCCGGCGCGGCTGCTGACGCTCGTCGCAGCCGGTCTGGCCCTGGTGATCTACCTTCTCGGCTTCTTCGACAACCTGGGCGGCTTCGCCTCGTCGATCGTCGCGCCGCTGCTGGTGGGCGGCGGGCTCCTGGCCGGTGCGGCGCTGCTGCCGAAGGCCGGACGCGTGCTGGTACCCGCCGCTGTCGTGGTCACCACCGGCACCTTGCTGCTGCTGCAACTGGTCACCCTCGGCGTGCCGTCCACCACCGTGGTGGTCGCCCTGGTGCTCGCGTTCCTGGAGGCCGTGGCCGTCATCGGTGCGGTGCTGCTCGACGCCGGGCTCGTCAAGGCACCCGCTCCGCGCTCGCGGCCCGCGCCGGGCCATCCGCAGCAGCAGGGCTACGGAGGCCAGTACCCGCCGCAGGGCTACCCCCAGCAGCAGAGCGGGTACCAGCAGTACGGACCGGGCCAGGGCGGCTACGGGCAACAGCAGGGTTACGGCGGCCAGCCCGGCTACGGCCAGCAGGCGCCCTACGGAGCCCAGCAGCCCGGCTACGGCCAGCAGGGTTACGGCGGCCAGCCCGCGTACGGCCAGCCCCCTGCACAGGGCGGCTGGGGTCAGCAGGCTCCCGGGCAGCCCGACCCCGGTGCCCGTCCCGCAGCGGCTCCCAACTGGTACGGCGGCGCCCCGGCCGATGCCACCGCCGACACCCCGTCGCCCGGCACTCCGCTTGCGTCCGGCGCCCCCGGAGCCTCCGACGTCACCGCGGCGTACCCGCAGGGTGAGGCCGCACCGGCCCATCCCGGCTGGCAGGAGTCGGTCGAGGGACGTCACGAGCAGCACGACACCCCGCAGAACCCGGACGAGGGTCGCGGTGGTGGCGGCGGCGAGCAGACCAGGTTCATCCAGCCCGGTGATCGCCCGTCGAACTGACGGCACGCGGCCACGGCGGTCGCACCGCGTCACGCCGACCACGGAGCCTGTCGCACGACAGCGCCCGGCGTGCCTGACCCCTCGTGAGGCTCCGCGCTGAGACCCTGTGGCCGTGACCCGCACTCTCGCAGGCCCCGACACCGACCCTGATCCGGACGGCTCGGACGACCCGTCGGACACGGGCGCCGTCGTGGGGCTGGACCGCCTGCGGCTGCTGCTGGCCGGCGCCATGGGCACGGTCATCATCAGCTACGCGCTGCTCGTGCCCGCTGCGGTCCTCGTCATCGCGACCGGGGGCGGCGGCATCTCGATCGAGGGTGCGTTCGCCGCCGCGATCCCGCTGTGGCTGGCCGCGCACCAGATCCCGCTGGCGCTGGGTGGCCAGCCGCTGAGCGTGCTGCCGCTGCTGCCGACGATCGCCGTCGCCGGAGTCGTCGTCCTCGGTTCCGGATGGGCGGTGCGCAGGCTCGAGTGCCGGGCCCGCGCCGAGGCCGGGGCGGTGGTGGCCAGTATCGCGGGCGCCCACGCCTCCGTCGCCGTGCTGGGCAGCGCGCTGCTGCCGCGGGCGGCGGAGGTGGTCGTGACCCCGTGGTCCGCGATGGTCGGTGGCGGTGTCGTTGCGGGAGTGGCCGCGACGGTCGGCGTGATGAGGGCCTGCGGGTGGCCCTCGGCATGGCTCGGACGCTTCCCCGGCTGGTTCCGTCCCGCCCTCCGCGCGACCGCGATGGCGGTCACCGGCCTCGTCCTCGTCGGGACCGTGGTTCTGCTGGCCGGCCTGGCACTGGGTGTGGCGGACGTCGCGGCGGCGTACGAGGAGCTCGCCCCCGACTTCGGGGCGGGCCTCGGCGTCACGCTGCTCGTGCTCGCGTATCTCCCCAACGCGGTCATCGCCTCGCTGAGCTGGGCTCTCGGCCCCGGTATCGCGGTCGGTACCGGCGTGGCCACTCCGCTCGCCGCCTCCGCGGGGGAGCGCTCGAGCTTCCCGCTCCTGGCTGCGCTGCCGACGTCCGCGCCCCCGGTGTGGGCTGCTGTGGTGTTCCTCCTGCCCGTTGCCGTCGGTGTGCTGTCCGGACGTGCCTGCCTGGCCGCCATCGGCGCCGCGGCGCGGCTGCGCGCGGTCGCCGCGACCGGGGTCCTCACCGCCGTCTCCGTCGGGCTGCTCGCGTGGCTGGCCGGCGGGCGGCTCGGCTCCGGGCCGTTCGACCCGGTACGGCTGTCCTGGCTGGTGGTGCCCGCCGTTCTGCTGTGGGTCGGCGTCCCGATGGTGGTCGTGGTGCTCGTCCGGCTCCGCCGGGAAGACGATGCCGGAGCAGCCGAGGTGGACGCCGAGGAGGCGGTCCCCGTACCGCCCGCCCACGAAAAGGACGCTGCCACGGACGACGCGTCCGCGGACGAGGCGACCGGGGACACCCCGACCGACGATCCCGATGCCGGTGACCAGGACCGAGCCGAACAGGGGAGCGAGGACCCGCCGCCGACCGCCGAACCGGCGGACGAGGCGGCGACGAACGAGCCGGCCACGGACGAGGGGGCGGCGAACGACGGGGACCGGTCCGACGAAGACGACCACCGGCACGCGGGCAACCGGAGTGCCGACGCCCGCCCGGCCACCTCTCCGGACGAGCACCCCGCCACCGGGCGAGCCCTGCCCCAGCGGGTGGGTCCGCGCCGCGTGCCGCCCCAGCGCACCGCCCCTCGCCGGGGAAACCCGAAGCGGTCCGAGCGCGACCGGGGCCGGGAGCTGCCCGACCAGCAGCGTGGGAGAGCCGGGCAGGCCGGCCGGGACGCTGCCCAGCGAGCCGAGAAGAAGCGCTGGTGGGGCAGGCAGGAGCGCACGGAACCGGCGGCTCGCGCCCAGGGCACCTCCGTCGACGACACCGGTAGCGGCCTGGTCGTCCCGGCGCAGCGGGGCCCGCGCACCGTCGGCGAGCTGGTGGCCCAGCGTGAGCGGGACGCGGCGCGCCGAGCGGCGGCGGAAGGGACGGGCGACGCGGGGCCCGAGGACGGATGGACCGGTTCGTGGCGGCAGCCGCGTGACTCCGGGACACGTCGGTCCGAGGAGCGCTGACCCGGCGGCAGCCGAGGCACTCGCCCGTCCGTCCCGGTCAGGCGAGCGCGACGACCAGGCACACACCGACCCCGGCGTAGGCGGCGCCGAGGAGCGCCCGGCGCCGCGGGTCCCGGCCTCGAC
This sequence comes from Pseudonocardia sp. OZ21, assembly GCF_059359135.1. Classification (NCBI taxonomy): domain Bacteria; kingdom Bacillati; phylum Actinomycetota; class Actinomycetes; order Pseudonocardiales; family Pseudonocardiaceae; genus Pseudonocardia; species Pseudonocardia sp. OZ21. Next base: position 587,660 of record NZ_JCADBN010000005.1, on the reverse strand, counting down.
GCGTCGGACGGCCGTCGGTGTCCGGGACGGCCCAGCCCAGCGCGGGCCAGCGCAGGATCGCGCCGGCGATCCCCACACCGACGGCGGCCGTGGCTGCCACCCACGCCCAGGACAGCAGCCCGGGCGGCGGCACGACCGCGCGGACGACCGCCAGCATCACGACGGCGTCGACGGTGGAGCTGACGAGCACCAACCGGTCGGGGCTCGCGTACGGACCCCGCGACCACGCCCGCAGGACCTGCGCGCCGACGAACCAGGCCAGCGCCGGCCAGACCACGAGCCCCACCAGTTGGCTCATGCGGCACCTCCGATGCGCTCGAGCAGATCGAACCCCGACGTCGTCGCACGCCCCGGTGACTCCCCGACGGCGGACAGCAGCACAACGGCGGTACCCGCAGCACGGTCGATCCCGATGAAGGACGTGAACCCGCCGGTGCCGCCGTTGTGCCAGACGACGGTCCGGCCGCTCCCGGGCACGACGGTGGTGATCCAGGCCCAGCCGATCCGATCCTCGTCGAGCAGGCCACGGGGAGAGAGCGCGCCGATGCCGGGAGCCTCGCCCACGACCAGCGCGCGAGCGAGGGTGGCCATGGCGGACACGTCCGCGCGCAGGCCGCCCGCCGGCCCGACCGCCTCGCCGACCCACGGATCCGCCAGGCGCCCTCCGGTGGTCTCACCGCGCAGATCACGGGGGCCCAGCTCGGCCGGAGAGGCGGGCACGGTCGTGTCACTCATGCCGATGGGCGTGAGCACCCTCTCGGTCAGCAGCCGGGGGAAGGGCGTGCCGGCGGACGCGGCGAGGGCGGCGCCCAGCAGTTCGAAGGCGACGTTGGAATAGGTGCCGGGCGGGGCGCCCAGCTCGGTCCCGCCGAGGTCGGTGAGCCGCTGCGCGACCGTCCCGTCGTAGGGGTTGCCCGCGGTGAGCGAGCTCCAGTAGTTGTCGACGAACTGACCGGCGGTCGGGGGTTGCGGCGGTAGGCCGGACGCGTGCGTCGCAAGCTGCGCGAGGGTCACCTCCGCGACCGGCCCGTCGATCGTGACGAGATCTCCGAGGCGGGTCACGGGGGTGACCTCGCCGCGCTCGATCATGTCCTCGAACAGCAGACCCGTGAGGCCTTTGCTGATCGAGCCGATCTCGAAGCGATGCTCGAGACCTGCGCCGACCGCCGCGGTCCGGACCTCCCCCGCGGTGACGACCGCGACGGCGAGGGCGGGCCGGTCCTCGCCGACCGCCTCGCGGGCCAGTGCGGCGAGCGCAGCGTCCCCGACGTGGCCCGCCGGGAGCCGGGTCGGCGCAGGCCGGGTCAGTAGCCCGACCGCGAGGGCGAGCACGGTGCACACGGCGACCACGCCGGCCGCCGCGGCGCGCCGGGTGGGTGGTGTCTGCCATGCCGCGGCCTGCTTCATTCATCCGATATTACGGATTTACGTATTAACTGCAAGGCGCTCATGGCCGGCGATCGCGGCTTCGCCGTCCGGCGCCGCGGGGGGAGGTGGGCGCCGGGGGCGGTGTGACCTGCGCCGCGGCCTACGCTTGTGGGGTCATCCGCCGACCCGAGGAGTCCCCGCTTGCCCGCGCCGCCGAGTCGTTCCTACCGGGTGGACCTCCCCGTTCCAGCCAGGCTGGTCGTCCTGGTCTCCGGTTCCGGCACGCTGCTGCAGGCGCTGCTCGACGCCGCGGCCGGCCCCGACTACCCGGCCCGCGTCGTCGCCGTGGGAGCCGACCGCAGCGACATCGAGGGACTGGCCCGCGCCGAGCGCGCCGGCATCCCCACCTTCGTGGAGCGGGTGACCGACCACGCCGACCGCACCGCATGGGATGACGCGTTCACCAAGGCGGTGGCCGAGCACCGGCCCGATCTCGTGGTCAGTGCGGGGTTCATGAAGATCCTCGGACCGGGTTTCCTGAGCGGCGTCGGAAGCCCGATGATCAACACTCATCCCGCGCTGCTGCCTGCCTTCCCCGGGATCCGGGGAGTCGCCGACGCGCTCGCGTACGGCGTCAAGGTCACCGGAGCCACCCTGCACCTCGTCGACCACGGCGTGGACACCGGTCCGGTGCTGGCCCAGAGCGCGGTGACCGTCGAACCGGGCGACAGCGTCGAGTCGCTGCACGAACGCATCAAGATCGAGGAGCGGCGGTTGCTCGTGGGCACCGTCGCCGCGCTGGCCCGGCAGGGAGCCACCGTGACCGGACGAGAGGTGACCATCCCGTGAGCTCCGCCGAGACCCCGGTGCGCCGTCCCGTGCGACGCGCACTGATCAGCGTCTACGACAAGACGGGGCTGACCGACCTGGCCACCGGCCTGCACGGCCTCGGTGTCGAGATCGTGTCCACCGGCTCCACCGCGCAGCGCATCGCCGAGGCAGGCGTGCCCGTCACACCCGTCGAGGAGCTCACCGGCTTCCCCGAGTGCCTCGACGGCCGCGTCAAGACGCTGCACCCCCGCGTGCACGCCGGGCTGCTCGCCGACACCCGGCGTCCGGAGCACGTCGAGCAGCTGCAGGAGCTCGGCATCGCCCCGTTCGACCTGCTGGTGTCCAACCTGTACCCGTTCACCGAGACGGTCGCCTCCGGCGCCTCGCCTGCCGAGTGTGTCGAGCAGATCGACATCGGCGGCCCCGCGATGGTCCGTGCGTCGGCGAAGAACCACGACAGCGTGGCCGTCGTGGTCGAGCCGGCCCGCTACGACTGGGTGCTCGAGCAGGTGAAGAACGGCGGGTTCGAGCTCGCCGACCGCAGGCTGCTCGCCGTGGCAGCGTTCCGGCACACCGCCACCTACGACATCGCCGTGGCGTCCTGGATGGGCAACGTGCTCGCCCCCGACCCCGACGGCGAGGCCTTCCCGTCGTGGGTGGGCGCCTCGTGGGAGCGCGCCACGCCCCTGCGCTACGGCGAGAACCCGCACCAGGCGGCCGCGCTCTACGTCTCGGGGCAGCCCGGACTCGCCGGAGCCGAGCAGCTGCACGGCAAGGAGATGTCCTACAACAACTACACCGACGCCGACGCCGCCTGGCGCGCGGCCCACGACCACGACGCCCCTTGCGTCGCGATCATCAAGCACGCCAACCCGTGCGGCATCGCCGTCGGCACCGACATCGCCGACGCCCACCGCAAGGCCCACGCCACCGACCCCGTCAGCGCCTACGGCGGCGTGATCGCGGTCAACCGCGAGGTGAGCGTGGAGATGGCGGAGCAGGTGGCCGAGGTGTTCACCGAGGTCGTGCTGGCACCGTCCTACGCCGACGGCGCACTCGAGGTGCTCACCCGCAAGAAGAACATCCGTGTGCTGCGGATGCCGTCGGAGCTGCAGCGCGCCGGAGCCGAGATGCGTGCGATCTCCGGTGGCGTGCTCCTGCAGCAGCGCGACACCATCGACGCGCCTGGCGACGACCCCACCTCCTGGCAGCTGGCCACCGGCGACCCCGTGCCCGCCGACGTGCTGGCCGACCTGGCGTTCGCGTGGCGCACCTGCCGCGCGGTGAAGTCCAACGCGATCCTGCTGGCCTCGGGCGGCGCCGCCGTCGGGGTCGGGATGGGCCAGGTCAACCGGGTCGACGCGGCCCGGCTCGCGGTCGCCAGGGCCGGCGACCGGGCCCGCGGCTCCGTGGCGGCGTCCGACGCGTTCTTCCCGTTCCCCGACGGGCTGCAGGTGCTGCTCGATGCCGGGGTCCGCGCGGTCGTGCAGCCGGGTGGTTCGGTGCGCGACGACGTGGTGACCGCCGCCGCTGCCGCCGCCGGCGTCCCCCTGTACCTGACGGGCACCCGCCACTTCGCCCACTGACGGCCCCACGGCCCGCCCGCCCCCCGCCCCCCGCCCCCCGCCCCGCGAGTCGCCCGTTTCGTGCCCGCGAGTCGCCCGATTCGGGTGTGCGAGTCGCTCCTACCGGTGCGTCCTCGTTTCGCGGGGACGGGCCGGGCGGGCGCCGCTCGGGTGAGGGCGCGGCGTGTTCCGGAAGAGCGACGCCCAGTGCTGCGCCGCCAGATCCCGTGCCCGGGCCGATCCGCTCAGCCCCTGCGCCGTCAACCAGGCCCGGATTCCGGGATGTGACCGTCGCAGGGTGGTGACCAGGCGGTCGCCGCTGAACGCCGCCCGGACCAGTTGCTGGTACCGGACCCGCTCTGCCCGACCGACCAACTCGCGCTCCCGCCGGGTGACGATGAGCACGCCGCCGTCCACCCCGGGCCGGGGCCGGAACGCGGCTGCCGGCACCCGCTCGGCCAGCGCGAACTCGTACCACGGCCACCAGTTCGCCGTGAGCAGCGTCGTCCCGCCGACCGCGGCCCGTTTCCGCGCGACCTCCCACTGCAGCAACAGCACCGCAGTTCCCCACCCCTGCTGCGCGAGGAGGTGGCGCAGCGCCGGAGTGGTGATGCCGAAGGGCACGTTCGAGACGACGTGGTGGTCGCCGGCGAGCCGGAACCGCAGCATGTCCTCGTGCAGCACGCGGACGCGGTGGCCGAGCGCGCGCCGCAGCTCTGCGACCCGCATCGGGTCCAGCTCGACAGCGGTGATCGAGCCGGGCCGGGCGGCAAGCTGCCGAGTCAGTGCGCCGTCTCCGGCGCCGAGCTCCAGAACCGGACCGGGCGGCACCAGGCCCGCGATACGGGCGGCGGCGCGCCGGTCGGAGAGGAAGTTCTGGCCGAGCTCGTGGCGGCCGCCGGCGGAACGGTGCGGGATGGACGAGGACATGGGTGACCTGCGCTTCGCGTCGATCGGATGGGGGATCCGGATCGGACGGCGCGCGGCCGTGCGGCCCCTGCTGGAGGGGCGGGTGATCAGCGGCGCGGCGTCCGGGAGGAGCGGCGCAGCCGGTAGTAGGTGCAACCCACGGCGACGACGTTAGCGGGCGGCGCCAGCCGTTTTCGGAGCTTGATCGGTGTGAGATCCGGGTTTCGGCCCTCTGTGGGGCGGAATGCCGGATCTCGCGGCGATCACCCGCGACTCGCGGGGTGGATGTGGGCGACTCGCGGGCGGGAAACGGGCGACTCGCGGGGGGTTCTCGTGCCATCGGGTGATGCGGCGGCGGAAGCGTTGAGGGTGACCAGCGGGAACGACTAAGCTTCGAACGTACGTTCGATGATCGCCGACCTTCCCCGCGGCGTGGGCGTCTGGGGAGGTATGTGTGCGTGATGCGGTGGCTGCCACGGCGGATCCGGGGAGCCGGTTGGAGCTGGCCAGGGGTCTTCTCCGGCGCATGGAGGGGCGTACGGGGGGCGTCCGGCCGGTGTCCGCCGCCGAGGTGGAGGACGGCGTGCTGCCGGTGGTCGAACCGTTGGCCCGGTTCCTGCCGTCCGGGGGGTTGCGCCGGGGGACCACGGTCGCGCTGCCGGCCGTTCCGGGTGCCACCTCGCTGCTGCTCGCGTTGCTCGCCGAGGCGTCGGCCGGTGGTGCGTGGGCGGGTGTGGTCGGCAGGCCGGGGCTCGGACTGCTGGCCGCCGCCGAGGCCGGGGTGCGGCTGGAGCGGCTGGCGCTGGTCCCTCATCCGGGCGCCGACCTGATGGCGGTCACGGTCGCGCTGCTGGACGGGATGGATCTCGTCGTGGTCTCGGGGGCCGCGCGGGCCGGGGTGCGTGCCGCCGACCGGCAACGGCTGGCGGCCAGGGCCCGGCAGCGGGGTGCGGTGCTGCTGGCACTCGGGCCGTGGCCGGGCGCCGACGTGGAGCTGAGCTGCGCCGACACCAGGTGGCAGGGGCTGGAGGCGGGGGCCGGGCGGTTGTGCTCCCGACGGGTCCGGGTGCAGCTGCGGGGGCGTGGAGTCACCCCGGCGGGACGCGCGGCCCGGTTGTTGCTGCCGGCACCGGGGAGCGCGGTGGCGGGTGTCGCGGAGAGCGTCCCGGAGCAGCCGGTCGGCGCTCCCCTCGGCGACCGGGTGGCGGGATGACGAGCGGGGGGCAACGGGGCCGAGCGGCTGCGCCGAGGGCCGCCGGGGCACTGCCGTGAGCGCGTCCGTCACGCGGGTGCTCGCGCTGTGGTCGCCCGACTGGCCGGTCACGGCCGCGGCCATGGCCGCGCACGTCCCTTCGCACCGGCCGGCCGCGGTGGTCGTGGCCAACCGGGTGCTGGCCTGTTCGGCGGTCGCCCGCGCCCACGGGGTGCGCCGTGGCCTGCGCAGGCGGGAGGCGCAGGCCCGGTGCCCCGAGCTGGTCGTGCTCGACCGCGACCCCGCTCGCGACGCCCGTGCCTTCGAACCGGTCGTGGCCGCGGTCGAGGAGCTCGCGCCGGGGGTGGAGGTCGTGCGGCCGGGGCTGGTGGCACTGGCGGCGCAGGGTCCGGTCGGCTGGTTCGGTGGTGAGCAGGCGGCCGCGGAGAAGCTGGTCGACCAGGTCGCCGCCCGCACGGGCGTGGAGTGCCAGGTGGGTGTGGCCGACGGGTTGTTCGCCGCGGTGCTCGCGGCGCGCCGTGGCCTGGCCGTCGCGCCCGGCGACACTCCCGCGTTCCTCGCTCCGCTCGGCGTGGAGGAACTGGACCGCGAGCCCGACATCGACCGCTCCGAACTGGTCGGGCTGCTGCAGCGGTTGGGGCTGCGCAGCCTCGGAGCTCTCGCGGCGCTCGACGCCGAGGACGTCGCCTCCCGGTTCGGCGCCGACGCCGTGCTCTGTCATCGGCTCGCCCGCGGCCTCGACCCCCGTCCTCCCGTGCGGCGCAGGCCGCCGGAGGAGCTCACCGTGGAGATCGAGCTGGACCCACCCGTCGACCGTGTCGACGCCGCCGCCTTCGCGGCCCGCGGGTTGGCGGAACAGCTGCACCGCACGCTGGCCGGGCACGGGCTCTCCTGCACCCGGTTGGGCGTCGCCGCCCGCACGGTGGCCGGGGAGGAGCTGCACCGGATCTGGCGCTGCGCCGAGCCGCTCACCCCGGCCGGCACCGTCGACCGGGTGCGTTGGCAGCTCGACGCCTGGCTCACCCGCTCGCGCACCACGGCCGCTGGAGCCGAGGGCCCGGGTGCGGTGTCGCGGCTGTGGCTGGTCCCGGAGGAGACGGTCGGCGCGGGGGCTCTGCAGCTCGGGCTGTGGGGTGACGTCGGTGAGGCCGACGAGCGGGCGGGCCGGGCGCTGGTGCGGGTGCAGGCGCTCCTCGGTCCGGAGTCGGTGGTCACCGGGGTGCTGGTGGGTGGGCGGGATCCGGCCGAGCAGGTCCGGCTGGTGCCGTGGGGCGACGACCGGGCGCTCGACTCGGGGCCTGCGGTGTCGCAGGCCGCGGCCACCGGCGAGGTGCGGTCAGGGCTCTGGGCCTCCGGGACGGCGACGGCTCCCGCGGCCCGGACGGTGCCGGGCGAAGCGGGGCAGGGGGTGACCGGTCAGGGAACGGTGCCCGTGGGCGGCGCGGCGCAGGAGGTCGGCGCGGTCTCCGCCGCCTGGAGTTCCGCGGCGCCTGCGGGGTGGCCGGAGGACGTGGTGGAGGAGACCGGGCGGGTGTCCGCCGCCGAGGTGGCCGCCGCGGACGAGAACGCGGGGAAGGCGCGCTCCACGAACCGGCGGCGCCGGGTCCCCGTCCCGCGGCGCCCCACCGGCCGGCCCGCGGTGCCCGATCCACCGCCGTCCTGGCCGGGGCGGCTGCCTGCGCCGTCCCCGGCCACGGTGCCCCCGCAACCGCTCCCCGCGGAGCTGGTCGACGCCACGGGGGCCCTGGTCCGGCTCACTGCGCCGGACCTGTTGTCCGCGCCCCCGCACCGCCTCGTGGTGGACGACGGGAACCCGCAGATGGTGCAGGGCTGGGCGGGTCCCTGGCCGTTGCACCAGCGGTGGTGGGTGGGCGAGGGAGCGAGCAGCAGGCTCCAGGTCGCCGTGGACGGCGGCGTGGCGCTCCTGCTGCTCGCCCGCGAAGGGAGGTGGTGGGTCACGGGCATCTACGACTGACCCGTGTGCGCGGATGCGAGTGCGGGAGCTCGTGTCCGCGCACGCGGCCTCAGGCCGGGGGCGGCGGCGCCTCCGCGGCCCCCGTCATGATCGCGACCGCGTCCGACATGGTGTGGGACTGCGGGGTGATCACCGCGGCGCGCCTGCCGAGCCGCTGGATGTGGATCCGGTCGGCGATGTCGAAGACGTGCGGCATGTTGTGGCTGATGAGGATCACCGGCAGACCGCGGTCGCGGACGTCCCGGATGAGCTGCAGCACCCGGTTGCTCTCCTTTACGCCGAGCGCAGCGGTCGGCTCGTCCAGGATCATCACCTTGCTGCCGAACGCGGCCGACCGGGCCACGGCCACGCCCTGCCGCTGACCGCCCGACAGGCTCTCCACGGCCTGCCCGATGTTCTGCAGGGTGGCGATCCCCAGCTCGCTCATGTGCCGGCTGGCCTCGTCCTTCATGTGCTTGCGGTCGAGCATGCGGAACACCGAACCGAGGACACCGGGCTTGCGCACCTCCCGGCCGAGGAAGAGGTTGTCGGCGATGTCGAGACCCGGCGCCACGGCCAGTGACTGGTAGACGGTCTCGATACCGGCCCGGCGGGCGTCCATCGGGTTCTTGAAGTGGACCTGCTTGCCGTCGAGCAGGATCTCGCCGCTGTCGGGGATGATCGCCCCGCACAGCGCCTTGATCAGGCTCGTCTTGCCCGCGCCGTTGTCGCCGATCACGGCGAGGATCTCACCGGGGTAGAGCTCGAGGTCGCCGCTGGCGATGGCCGTGACCATGCCGTACCGCTTCACCAGGCCCTTCGCCTGCAGCACCGGCTCGCGCACCGGGGTCTTCTGCGACCCCGCCTCCGTACTCGTCCCGGCGGTCATGCGCGCACCTTCCTGATCCACTGGTCGATGGAGACCGCGATGAGGACGAGCAGGCCGATCGCGCACCCCTGCCAGACGACGTCGACCCCGCCGAGCTGCAGGCCGTTGCGGAAGACCCCGACGATGAGCGCACCGACGAGCGTGCCGAGCACCAGGCCGCGCCCGCCGAACAGGCTCGTACCCCCGAGCACGACGGCCGTGATGGAGTCGAGGTTGTACTCGACCCCGACGTTCGGGCTGGCCGAGGCGAGCCGGCCCATGAGGATCCAGGCGCCGATCGCGTAGAGCAGCCCGGCCACCGTGTAGACGGAGAACAGCACGTGCCCGGTGCGGATGCCGGCCAGGCGTGCCGCCTCGATGTCGTCACCGGTGGCGTACACGTGCTTGCCCCACGCGGTGTTGGACAGCGCGTACCAGAACACCGCGAAGAGCAGCAGCATGATGATCGAGCCGTAGGTGATCCGGAATCCGCCGAGGCTGAACGTGGTGCCGGTCCACGTCATGATCGACGGCATGTCCGAGCCGCGCACGGTCTCGCTGCGGGACACCACGGAGTTGAGCGAGAAGAAGATGCTCAGCGTGCCGAGGGTGACGATGAACGGCGGGAGCCCGAGCCGGGTGACCAGCAGCCCGTTGATCGCCCCCATCGCCGTGCCGAGCACGAGACCGACGATCAGCGCAAGCGCTCCGGGCACGCCGAGGTCCGTCGCGATGTTCGCCATCAGGATCGAGGAGAACACCGCGATCGCGCCGGCCGACAGGTCGATGCCCGCGGTGAGGATGATCAGTGTCTGACCCAGAGCCAGCACCGCGATGACGGTGACCTGGGCGAGCACGAGCCCGAGGTTCGCCGCCGAGAGGAACCGGCCGCTGACGATCGAGAACACGATGATCGCCAGCACCAGCACGGCGAGCGGGCCGAGGATCGGGTTGGCGTGCAGGACGTGCTGGATGCGCTGCAGCGGTGACTCCGACCGGCGCTCCTCGAAGCCCGTGGCCCCGGTGTCCGGCACCGTGGCGGTTCCACCGCCGGGGGACGTGTCGTTCGCCATGTGGATGCACTCCTTCGTGCGTCAGGCGCGTGGGGGGAGCGGGGGGATCAGCCCCAGCAGTTCGCGGCTCCGAAGGTGGTGTCCTTGGAGGGGACTCCCGGCTGCGGCTGGTCGGTGATCAGCTCGACGCCCGTGTCGTAGAAGCTCTTGCCCGCCGTGGTCTCGGGCTTGGTGCCGTCCTTGGCGAACCTGGCGATCGCCTCGATGCCGAGCGAGGCCATCTTCAGCGGGTACTGCTGCGACGTGGCGCCGATCGCGCCGGACTTCACGGCCTCGACGCCGGGGCAGCCGCCGTCGACGGAGACGATCGTGACGTCGTTCTGCCTGCCGGCCGCCTTCAACGCCTCGTACGCGCCGGCCGCGGCAGGCTCGTTGATGGTGTGGACGAGGTTGATCGACGGGTCCTTCTGGAGCAGGTTCTCCATCGCGGTGCGCCCACCCTCCTCGGCGCCGTCGGTGACGTCGTGCCCCACGATGCGCGGGTCGGACTCGTCGCCGATCCGGGTCTTGTCGGCGACATCCACCCCGAAGCCTTCCAGGAAGCCCTGGTCACGCTGGACGTCGACGGACACCCCGTTGGTGCTGAGGTCGAGCATCGCGATCCTGGCCTGCTTGCCCTCGGCGTCGAACTTCGCCTTCGCCCACTGCCCGATGAGCAGGCCTGCCTGGTAGTTGTCGGTGGCGAACGTGGTGTCAGCGGCGTCGGCGGGGTCGATCGGGGTGTCGAGCGCGATCACGAGCATCCCGGCCTGCCTGGCCTGGTCGAGCGTCGGCACGATGGCCTTGGAGTCGTTCGCCGTGATGAGGAAGCCCGACGCTCCGGCCGAGATCAGGTTCTCGATCGCCTGCACCTGCGACTCGTTGTCGCCGTCCTGCTTGCCGGCGAAGGTCTGCAACTGCACGCCCTGGGTGGCGGCCGCGGCCTGCGCGCCTTCCTTCATCTTCACGAAGAACGGGTTGGTGTCGGTCTTGGTGATGAGGCCGACGACCGGTTGGCTCCCGCTCGCGGCGCCGCCCGTGTCGCCGCCCCCGCACGCGGCGAGGGCGAGCGCCGCAGCCATCCCGGTGGCCAGAGCGGCCGCCCGGCGTCGTGCTGTCCATGCCTGGCTCATGTGCTGCGACCCTTCGTCATCATTGACATCTGGTAGCGAACGAGACAACGTTGTCACGGACTGTGACCACTTTGTGTCAGGTCCACAAGACCCGGGTCGCCGTCGAGCAATAACAAGTTGGCAACGTTGACTGGGGAACCATGAGCCTCCGCGAGCCGCTGCCCGGTGGACGCCGCCCGACCATGCGTGACGTCGCGGCCCGCGCGCAGGTCAGCTTCAAGACCGTCTCCCGTGTCGTCAACGACGAGGGCGGGGTGTCGCCCTCGCTCGAACGGCGCGTCCGGAAGGCGATCGACGAGCTCGACTTCCGTCCCAACGTGGGAGCCCGCATCCTGCGCCGGTCGGATCGCAGGACGGCATCGATCGGGTTGCTCCTCGAGGACGTCGCCAACCCGTTCTCCGCCGCCGTGCAGCGCGCCGTCGAGAACGAGGCCGAGCACCGGGGAGTGGTGGTCTACTCGGCGAGCCTCGACGAGGACCCGGCCCGCGAGCGCGCACTCGCGACGGCGTTCGGCGCCCGCAACGTCGACGGCCTGCTGCTCGTTCCGGCAGGCGACGACCAGTCGCACCTGGCCGCCGAGCTGCGGGCGGGCACGGCGATCGTCTGTGTGGACCGCGAGGCGAACAACCTGCCGGTCGACTCGGTGGTCACCACCAACGAGATCGGGGCGGCGGAGGGCGTGCGCCATCTCGCGGCTGCCGGGCACCGGCGCATCGCGTTCCTCGGCGACCGCGCCACCATCGCCACCGCCCGGCAGCGCTACGCCGGCTACCAGGAGGCGCTGCGAGGGCTGGGGCTACCGGTGGACCCCGATCTCGTGGCGCGTGATGTGCCCGACGCCGGTGTCGCCGACGGCGCGGCCACCGCCCTCCTCGGGCGCACCGACCCGCCCACGGCGTTCTTCACGGCGCAGAACCTGGTGACGGTGGGGACCGTGCGGGCGCTGCGGAGGCTGGGCCTGGAGCAGGCGGTCGCCCTGGTCGGGTTCGACGACTTCCTGCTGGCCGACCTGCTCCGCCCGGGCGTCACCGTGGTCGCGCAGGACCCCACCGCGATCGGCCGGATCGCCGCAGGCCTGCTCTTCGCCCGCATCGACGGTGACACGAGCCCCCCGCAGCGCCGCCTCGTCCCCACGACCCTGATCCGTCGGGGCTCGGGCGAGATCCCCCCGGGCTGAGGTTCAGGGCTGAAGTTCAGGAAAGCCACTTTCCTGCCCGGAGAGGACCTGGAAGTGGCTTTCCTGAACGTCGGGGGGCCGCGTTCGGGCTGGCTTTCTCGTCGGCGTCAAGGTTTAGCGTCGGGGCATGCGGATCGGGGAGCTGGGGCGTCGGGCCGGGGTGAGCACGCGGGCACTGCGCCACTACGAGGAGCTGGGTCTGCTGCCCGCGCGGCGCCGGGCCAACGGCTACCGCGACTACGACGAGCGCGACCTGCGGGTGGTCGCCGAGATCCGGTCGCTGGTGGATCTCGGCTTCGCACTCGAGGAGACGCGCCCGTTCGTCGAGTGCCTGCGCGCCGGGCACTCCACGGGTGCGAGCTGCCCCGACTCCCGCGCCGTCCAGCGTCGCAAGGTCGCCGAGGTCGACGACTGGCTCACGCGGCTGCACGCCGTGCGCGACCAGCTCGTCGCCCAGCTCGGTGAGGCTCCCGAACCGCGCTGCGCCGTCACGCCCCACGACACCTGACTCCACCAGAAGGAGCTTCCATGATCGTCACCGTCACCGACGCCACGTTCGACGAGCTGGTGCTGCGCGCCGGGCTGCCCGTGCTGCTCGACTTCACCGCTGAGTGGTGCCCCCCGTGTCGGATGATCGAGCCGGTGCTGCACGAGATCGCCCACGAGCAGGAGGGTCGGCTGGTCGTCGCCCGGCTCGACGTCGACGCCAACCCCGCAACGGCTCGTGACGCGGGCGTCCTCGGCATGCCGACGCTCAACCTCTACGTCGGCGGCCGGGTCGTCACGCAGGTGGTGGGGGCGAGGCCGAAGGCGGCGCTCATGCGCGCGATCGAGGACCACCTGCCGGCCGGGGTGCTCAGCGCCTGACGGACGCGGCCCGGCCGAGGTGCTCCAGCACGGCGGCCGCGAGGTCGGGCGCGGACCGCCTGCCGTCGAGGAGCGCCGTGCCGGTGGGCAGGCGGTCCGTCGTCGCCCGGCACCGCTCGATCTGGGCCACGCACCAGGCCCGGACGCCGGCGTCGCGCTCGGGATCGTCCGGCGTCATCGTGCGGCCCTCGATCCGCTGGACCAGGACGTCCCGTGGGACGTCGAGGTAGAAGTGCCGCAGCGTGATCCCCGCCTCGCCGAGGGCCGCGACGATCTCGTCGAGGTAGGTGGCGTCCACCAGCGTCATCGGCACGAGCAGCGGGCGGCGGTACTCCTCGACCAGCCCGACGGCCATGGCGGCGACCTGCCGCCGCCACAGGGGGAGGTCCTGGAAGTTCCCGGTCGGGACGTCCACGATCTCGCGGAGCACGTAGCCGACCTGCTCGGGATCGAACACCAGCGTCTCGGGCCACCGCCGGTGCAGCTCGTGGACCAGTGTCGTTTTCCCGCTGCCGAACGCGCCGTTCACCCAGACGATCACGGGGGGACTCTCGCACGAGCGGGAAGTTGAAAGGATCATCGAACATATGTTCGACTGGGTGAGTGGGCTGGAACAACCCGGACGTCCCGTGGCGTGAGCTGGAGGCTGCGCTCGCGGGAAATGCGCGTGACGGTGGGAGCGTCTCCGGCGGGCCGGAGGTCGACGGCGGCGACAGCCCGGCGTGGTCGCGCAAGCGCGAGCCCTACATCCCGCCGGAGCTACCGGAGCCGCAGCACCGTGTCCCGTACGCCGAGCTGCACTGCCACTCCAACTTCAGCTTCCTCGACGGGGCGAGCCATCCCGAGGAGCTGGTCGAGCAGGCCGCGCGGCTGGGCCTCGACGCCATCGCGCTCACCGACCACGACGGCATGTACGGGGTGGTCCGGTTCGCCGAGGCGGCCGCCGAGCTGGGGGTGCGCACGGCCTTCGGCTCCGAGCTCTCCCTCGGTCTCACGGCCCCGCAGAACGGCGTGGCCGATCCGGAGGGCAGTCACCTGCTGCTGCTCGCCCGCCACCCCGACGGCTACCGCTCGTTGTGCCGCACCATCAGCACCGCCCAGCTGGCGGGCCAGGAGAAGGGGCGCCCGGTCTACGACCTCGACGAGGTCGTGGCCGACACCGCGGGGCAGGTGGTGGTGCTCACCGGCTGCCGCAAGGGCGCGGTGCGTCAGGCGTTGCGCACCGGTGGCCGGGACGCCGCCGGGAAGGAGCTGCGCCGTCTGGCGGAGCGGTTCGGGGCCGACCACGTGGTCGTCGAGCTCACCCACCAGGCGCTGCCCACCGACACCGAGCGCAACGACGTCCTCGCCGATCTCGCGCGTGACGCCGGCCTGCCCACCATCGCGTCCACGGCGGCCCACTACGCCACCCCGCACCGGTTCCCGCTGGCCACGGCGCTGGCGGCGGTGCGGGCCCGGCGCAGCCTCGACGACGCCGACGGCTGGCTTCCTCCTGCCGGCACCGCCCACCTGCGGTCGGGCGCGGAGATGGCCGCCCGGTTCGACCAGCGCTACCCGGGCGCCGTGGCGCGGGCGGCGGCACTGGGGGTGGAGTGTGCGTTCTCGATCGACCTGGTCGCACCCGACCTGCCGCCGTTCGACGTCCCACCGGGGCACACGGAGACGAGCTGGCTGCGGGAGCTGACCTTCCGCGGGGTCGCCCGCCGCTACGGCAGCCACGCCGAGTACCCGGAGGCCGTGGAGACGGTCGAGCGCGAGCTCGCGATCATCGAGGAGAAGAACTTCCCCGGCTACTTCCTGATCGTCCACGACATCGTCGAGTTCTGCCGCCGCACCGACATCCTCTGCCAGGGCCGCGGGTCGGCCGCCAACTCCGCGGTCTGCTTCGCGCTCGGCATCACCAACGTCGACGCCGTGGCGCACCGGCTGCTGTTCGAGCGGTTCCTGTCCCCGGCCCGGGACGGCTATCCGGACATCGACCTCGACATCGAGTCCGGCCGTCGCGAGGAGGTGATCCAGTACGTCTACCGCCGCCACGGCCGCGGGTGCGCCGCGCAGGTGGCCAACGTGATCACCTACCGGCCGCGCTCCGCCGTCCGCGACATGGCCAAGGCGCTGGGGTTCTCTCCCGGCCAGCAGGACGCCTGGAGCAAGCAGATCGAGCGCTGGCACGGCCCGGTCGGCGCCACGGCCACCGCTCCCGCCGGGATGCCCGACCGGGTCGTCGAGCTGGCCGACGAGCTGCTCGGCTTCCCGCGCCACCTCGGCATCCACTCCGGTGGCATGGTCATCTGCGACCGGCCCGTCTCCGAGGTGGTGCCCGTCGAGTGGGCGCGGATGGAGGGCCGCACCGTCGTCCAGTGGGACAAGGACGACTGCGCTGCCGCCGGCCTGGTCAAGTTCGACCTGCTCGGGCTGGGCATGCTCACCGCGCTGCACCTGATGATCGACCTGGTGGCCGAGCACCACGGCAAGCAGATCGAGCTGCACGAGCTGCAGCCCACCGATCCCGACGTGTACGCGATGCTGCAGCGGGCCGACTCGGTCGGGGTGTTCCAGGTGGAGTCACGCGCGCAGATGGCCACGCTGCCCCGGCTGAAGCCGCGCATCTTCTACGACCTGGTGGTCGAGGTGGCGCTGATCCGGCCCGGGCCGATCCAGGGCGGCTCCGTGCACCCCTACATCCAGCGGCGCAACGGCGCGGAGTGGAAGCACGACCACCTGTTGCTGGCCAACGCGCTGGACAAGACGCTCGGCGTGCCGCTGTTCCAGGAGCAGCTCATGCAGGTGGCCGTCGACGTCGCGGGTTTCAGCGCCGGTGATGCCGACGAGCTGCGACGCGCGATGGGCTCGAAGCGCTCGGAGGAGAAGATGGAGCGCCTGCGGGAGCGGTTCTTCGCCGGGATGGCGGCCAACGGCATCACCGGCGAGGTCGCCGACGGGATCTTCCGGAAGATGCTGGCGTTCGCCAACTTCGGGTTCCCGGAGAGCCACTCGATCAGCTTCGCCTCGCTCGTCTACTACAGCGCCTGGTTCAAGCACTACTACCCGGCGGCGTTCTGCGCGGCGCTGCTCAACTCGCAGCCGATGGGCTTCTACTCGCCCCAGTCGCTGGTGGCCGACGCGCGGCGGCACGGTGTGCTCACGCGAGGCCCGGACGTCAACCTGGGGCGGGCCGAGGCGGTGCTCCAGCCGGATGCGCTGAGCACGGGCGGGCAGGCGATCCGGCTGGGGCTGGCCGAGGTGCGGGGCGTCGGCCTGGAGGCTGCCGAGGAGATCGACGCGGAGCGGGAGCGGGGCGGCCCCTACCGCGACCTCGCCGACCTGGCCGGCCGGGTGCGGCTCACCGTGCCGCAGGCCGAGGCGCTCGCCACGGCGGGGGCGTTCGGGTGCTTCGGGGTGGACCGCCGCTCGGCGTTGTGGGCGGCGGGGGTGGTGGCCGCGGTGCGCCCCGAGCAGCTGCCCGGCACGGCCGTCGGGCTGGACGCGCCTGCGCTGCCCGGCCTCACCGGCGTCGAGCTCACCGCCGCGGACGTGTGGGCCACGGGCGTCTCCCCGGACAGCCACCCGATGCAACACCTGCGGGAGCGGCTCGACGCGCTGGGAGCGGTGCGGATCGACGGGCTCGACGCGGTCGGGCGCCACCTCGTGGCGGGCGACCCGGAGCAGACGCCGCCCCGGGTGCTGGTGGGCGGCCTCGTGACCCACCGGCAGCGGCCCGCCACCGCGCGCGGAGTCACGTTCGTCAACCTCGAGGACGAGAGCGGGATGCTCAACGTCACCTGCTCGGAGGGGCTGTGGGCGCGCTACCGCACGGTGGCGATGGGCAGCACGGCGTTGCTGGTCAGGGGGCGGCTGGAGCGCAGCCCGGAAGGCGTGCTCAACCTGATGGCCGACCGGTTGCAGCGGCTGGCGCTCACCGTGCCGGTGAAGTCCCGCGACTTCCGGTGACGGCCCGGCGGCTCAGACCGCTGCGGCCGTCGTGTCGGTGGAGGCTCGCCAGGTGGTGCTGCGGTAGTCGGCCCTGGCGAGGATCGCCTCCGCGTCGTCAACGGGCGGGTAGATCGCCACCGCGCTGATCAGGTGCTTGAGGTCCTTCGCGTCCTGCCCGGTCTTCCGGACCGTCCGTTCCCACCCGCTGGTGAGCACCGCCCCGGCGGCGCCGAGGTCGAGACAGGTCACGTAGGGCTCGGGCACGAAGGGGACCTGCGCCACGCCGAGGAGATCGGCGACGACGTTGTGCCCGGCGTACTTGCCGAGGGGCTGGGCGTGCTGGCTGCTCTGCAGGACGCAATGGCCCTCGTCCGCGAGCGCGGCGGAGGTGTCGCCGGCGGCGTAGACGTCGGGAGCTCCCAGGACGCGCAGGTGCTCGTCCACGTGCAGGCGCCCGAGCCGGTCGCGCTCGGCGGGGATGTCGGCCGTGAGCGGGCTGGCGGTCATGCCCGCCGTCCAGACGACGGTGCTCGCGGTGATCTCGCTCCCGTCGGAGAGCCGGACCCCGGCCGGGGTCGCGCTCTCCAGCGTCACGCCCAGGCGTTGCTCCACGCCGAGCTGGGCCAGTGCCTCCAGGATCAGCGGGCGGGGGCCGGCGCCGAGCTCGGGGCCGACGACGCTGGCCCGCTCCACCAGCACGACGCGGACCTGCTCGGCCGCCCCCACCGGCCCCGCGATGTCGCGGAGCCTGCCCACCAGCTCGGTGGCGACCTCGAGGCCGGCGAACCCCGCACCGACGACGACGGCGGTGAAGCGGCCGTCGCCGACCGCCTCCCCGGGCAGCCGGTGCAGGTGGCTGTGCAGCCGCGCCGCACCAGGCATCGTGTCGACGTCGAAGAGGTGCTCCGCGCCGGGCAGGTCAGGGCGGACCACCTGGCTGCCGGTCGCGAGCACGAGCCGGTCGTAGGTCAGCTCCGCCGTGCGTCCGTCCCGGCCGACGACGGTCACGCGGCGCGCGCCCGTGTCGATTCCGGTCGCCGTGGCGGCCACCCGCCCGACGCCGATCGGCCCGAGTATCCGGTCGAGCGGCACGCGCATCCGGTCCGGTTCGGACTGGTACATGCGTGGCCGGATCACGATGTCGTCACCGGCGGAGACGAGGGTGACGCGGAGGTCCGACGCGGACACTCCGGCGGCTCGACGGGCCCGCACCGCGCCGGCGGCGGCCCAGACACCTGCGAACCCGCCACCCAAAACCAGGATATCTGACATCCAGATTCACCTTCCTCGTCGACCACTTCGGTATCTCGGAACGGCTAGTCGCGCCCGTACGTGCGGCGGACCGCGGGCGCGACACCCGGCGCGCGTGTGTCGGCTTCCGCGCGGACGTCGGCGATGGTCTGCGCGGCGAGCGACCTGCGCCAGGCCAGCTCGGCCCGCTGCATGCCGGCGCTCACGGCGCAGGGGGACCGGAACGTGCCGGGCGGCAGCTTCTCGCCCATGCCGCGCCGCCGGATCTCCGTGCACTGGAACGCGTCGTCAGGGCCCTCGATGGCGGCCACCACGTCCATCAGCGTGATCGTGTCGGCCGGGCGCGCCATGCGGAACCCGCCCCGGGCGCCGGGCACAGACACGAGCAGGCCCGCTCGGACCAGGGCCTGGAGCTGCTTGTTCAGGTACGCGGGCGGCAGTTCGTAGTTGGTGGCCAGCTGCGCCGTCGGGACGGGCTCGTCGTCGTCGAGCCACGTCATCGTCAGCAGCGCGTGTACCGCCCACTCGACGCCCCGCCCCATCCGCATACCTGGATACTACGTATCCCGGTAGCGGCTACTGCTGGATCGGATCGCCCATGGGCATGGCGTCGCCGCCGAGTTCCTGCGTCATCGCGTCCACGAAGATGTAGGCGTAGATCGCGGAGAAGACGAACGTCGTGATGCCGCCGAGCGTGGCGAACAGCGCGTTGCCGTTCACCACGAAGCCGAGCACGAGCGCGAGCGTGGTGCACACCACCGCGAAGCCCGAGGTGAAGGCCAGAGGCAGCCGCAGAGTGGCCACGGTGAGCGTCGCGAAGACGATGAGCCACGACAGCACGAAGGTGGCTGCGACGTTCTGAAGCTGCTCCGTGCGCAGTGACGGCGTCGTGGAGATACCGAACCAGCCGTTGATCGCGCCCAGCAGCAGGAACCCGAAGCTCAGCCAGAACGCGGAGAACGTGCCGAAGATGCCGGCGAGAGCACCCTGCCCGACCCGCACCCCCCAGATGCACGCCACCAGCAGGAACAGGCCGGCCGAGACCGTGACCGTGGGGATCATGCCGCCCGGCAGGGTGGCGGTGTCGAGGTAGCCGACGAGCCAGAGGCCGAGGGTGACGCTCCCGGCAAGGAGGGCCGGCAGGCCGAGCAGAGCGGGGTTGCCGCCGGGGACGGTCGCGGCGGCGGGCGGCTCGTTCTGCGTCCGGGGCCGGACATCCCTCACACTCATCCACTCGCTCCTCGTTGAGGCGGCCGCCCCCGGCGTGATACGCCGGATGGGTCACATTGTGCGCCCGATCGACCCCGTTGCGACACCGCTACGAGGTCAATCAGCCCCTCATCGGGTGCTGTGGACGAGCCGGAGGAGCCCATCCGTGCCGGGGGAAGCTGCCCCCGGTCGACAACCGCGCCGCGGGTGTTACTCGGGGGCGACCTCGGCCATCTCGGACCAGGCCTCGCCGTCCAGATCCTGGTAGTTGATCCGGGGCTTCTCCGAGACCACCCGCGGCATCCAGGTGAAGAAGTTCTTGGCGTGGTCGGTGGCGACGTGCGCCGACCCCGCGTCGGAGTCGGCGAACACCTCGACGATCGCGAACTCGTTCGGGTCCTCGCCGTTCGCGAAGTAGTCGAACGAGACGTTGCCGGGCTCGCTCCGCACGTCGGCGGTGTACTGACTGATCCCGGCCAGCCACTCGTCGCGCTTCTCCGGGCGGATCTTGGCCCTCAGGACGATGAGAATCACGTGAACCTCCATGGGCGGGTGAGCGGTTGACCGGATGTCTTGCCGGATCGACGACCGGCAGTCTGCCATGTCCGGGGTCCTGAACGGACGGGCGACTCGCGCGCGGAAACCGGGCGACTCGCGGGGTGGGGGCGGGCGACTCGCGGGCTCGAACCGGGCGACTCGCGCGCGGAAACGGAGCGACTCGCGGGGCCGGGGGAGCGGGGTCGGGTGCGGGTGGTGCGGCGCGGGGCGGGGCGGGCGGGTGGGAGGGTGTCGGCGTGCACGACGACACCGAGCAGATCGATCTGGACCTGTCCGACGTGCGTGTGGGGGACGAGCCGTGGCGGCAGCGGCGGTTCGTCCGCTGCCGGTTCGTCGACGCGGACCTGCGCGGCCTGGTCACCGAGTCGTGCGTGTTCGAGGAGTGCGACTTCACCGGCGCCGACCTGGGCGACTCCGTCCACCGCGGCAGCGCGTTCCGCACCTGCATGATCCGGCGCGCCACCGTCGGGGGCTCCTCGTTCCGCGGCTGCTCGCTGCTGGGCACGTCGCTCATCGACTGCAGGCTGCGGCCGCTCGTGATCACCGACTGCGATCTGACCCTCGTCGCTCTCGGCCGGGCCGACCTGCGGAAGACGGACCTGTCGGGGCTGCGGATGCGGGAGGCGAACCTGGTGGAGACAGATCTGCGGGAGTGCGACCTGCGCGGCGCCGACCTCACCGGGGCCCGCCTGCTGCGCACCCGGTTCGAGGGTGCCGACCTGCGCGGTGCCCGCATCGGCGCCGACGGTCTCGTCCAGGCCCAGCTGCTCGGGGCCACGATCGACGCCGAGCAGGCCATCGCGTTCGCGGCGGCCCACGGACTCCGCATCTCCTGACGGGCTGCCGGTGGCATCGTCGGGCGAGACGCGTGAGGGAGGATGGTGGCGTGACGGCGACGCTGATGGACGGCAAGGCGACCCTGACCGAGCTACTGGGCGAGCTCGCGGGCCGCGTCGAGAAGCTCCGCGCCGACGGAGTGGTGCCGGGCCTGGGAACCGTGCTCGTCGGTGACGATCCGGGATCGCATTCCTACGTGCGCGGCAAGCACCGCGACTGCACGAAGGTCGGGATCACCTCGATCCAGCGCGAGCTGCCGGCGGACGCCACCCAGGCCGACGTCGAGCGGACGATCGACGAGCTCAACGCCGATCCGGCATGCACCGGCTTCATCGTGCAGTTGCCGCTCCCGAAGGGTCTCGACGCAGGCGCCGCGCTCGAGCGCATCGACCCGGCCAAGGACGCCGACGGCCTGGCGCCCGTCAGCCTCGGTCGCCTCGTGCTGGGCGAACCCGGTCCGCTGCCGTGCACGCCGCGCGGCATCGTCGAGCTCTGCCGCCGCTACGGCGTGGAGCTGAACGGGGCGCGGGTCACGGTCGTCGGCCGCGGGGTCACCGTCGGGCGGCCGCTCGGGCTGCTGCTCACCCGGCGCAGCGAGAACGCCACCGTGACGCTGTGCCACACCGGTACCCGTGACCTCGCTGCGGAGGTGCGCCGTGCTGACATCGTCGTGGCGGCGGCGGGTGTACAAGGGCTGATCACGGCCGACATGGTCCGGCCGGGCGCCACGGTGCTCGACGTCGGCGTCACCCGCACCGACTCCGGCCTCGTCGGCGACGTCGCTCCTGAGGTGGCGGAGGTGGCGGGCCTGCTCGCGCCGATGCCCGGTGGGGTCGGTCCGATGACGCGGGGGATGCTGTTGACGAACGTGGTGGAGGCAGCCGAACGGAGCTTGTCGAAGTGAGCATCAGCACCGAACGGAGCTTGTCGAAGTGAGCATCAGTACCGAACGGAGCTTGTCGAAGTGAGCTGTCATGCCCGACGGCCGGTCGGGGGCTGACATGGCCGGTCTCCGCACGCGGCTCCCGGTGTACGCCCCGGTGGTCCTGGTGATGCTCATCGCGGCCGCCGGCATGGTGCGGGTGCTCACGCAGCACTGGCGCGAGGGCGCCGTGCTGCTCGGCGGGGCCCTGATCGTGGCGGGGTTGCTGCGCATCCTGCTTCCCGTCGACCGCGTCGGCCTGCTGGCGATCCGCAGCCGCCCGGTCGACGTCCTCTGCTACGCCGCGTTCGGTGTGGTGATGACGGCGCTCGCGGTGACGATCACGCGCGGCTCCTTCGACTTCGGGTGAGGGCGGCTCGTCGCCGCGGCTCCGCTGGGGCACCGTGTGGTCATGGTCTCCCGACGGTTGCGGCCCCTGCGTCCCGATGAGCTCGACGCCGAGCAGCGCGCGTTCCTGACCGCGCTGGACGATCGGCCCCGGCCGGTGCAGCGCGCGGCGGACGGCAGCCTGGAAGGTCCGTTCGACGCGATGCTGCGCGCTCCCCGCAGCGGTGTGGCCCTGCAGGGTGTCGGCGCTGCACTGCGGTACCGGGGCGTCCTGTCGGACCGGGAGCGCGAGCTCGCGATCCTGCTGGTGGCCGCCCATCAGCGCGCCGGCTTCGAGTGGCACGCGCACGCCCCGCTGGCCAGGGCGGCGGGTCTGCCGGACGCGCTGCTGGAGTCGGTGCGCACCGGCGGTGCGGTCGAGCCGGAGGACGCCGGCGAGCGGGTGGTCTCCGTGGCCGTCACGCAGTTGCTCACCATCGGGGACGTCGACGACGACACGTGGGGCGCGGCCGTCGCCGCGCTCGGCGAGGCGGGTGCGGTGGAGCTGACCACGGTCGTCGGCTACTACTCCTTGCTCGCCCTGCAGATGCGGGTGCTCCGGGTGCCGCTCCCCGAGGGCGCCGCTCCCGTCGTCTTCGATGCATGACGGCATCGATCGTGGCGAGCGGGCGTCGATCACCGGACTTCGCGGCATGATCGGGGTATGAGCGACCGTTCGGGAGAGATCGTCGCAACGCTGGTCGATGCCTTCTCGGAGCTGATGACCGCGAACCCGGCGGCGTTCCGCACCAAGTTCCGCAAGATGGCGGCCGACCCGTTCGCGTTCTACCGGGGCAGCGCGTGCCTGTTCTACGCCGACGTCGCGCAGCGCGAGGACCCGTGGGCCGACGAGCGGACGAGCCGCGTGTGGATCCAGGGTGATCTGCACGCGGAGAACTTCGGCACGTACATGGACGGCGACGGGATGCTGATCTTCGACGTCAACGACTTCGACGAGGCCTACGTCGGGCACTTCACCTGGGACGTCACGCGCTTCGCCGCGAGCCTCGCGCTGCTGGGGTGGCGCAAGGCGATCTCGGACGACGACATCACGATGCTCGTGCAGCGGTACGCGCGGGCCTACCTCGACCAGGTGCGCTGGTTCGTCGACCGGGCCGATGACCGCAGCTTCTCGTTGCGGCTCGGCACCACCGACGGCGCGGTCCACCAGGTGCTGCAGCTGGCCAGGCTGCGCACGCGGGTGCGGCTGCTCGACGGGATCACCGAGACCGAGGGCTTCGACCGCGTGCTCCGGGAGGTACCCGGCCTGCGCAGGCTCGACGACGGGGAGCGCGCCGCCGTCACCGAGGCCGTGGAGCGCTACATCGAGACGATCCCGACGGCGAAGCGGTTCCGCGGGGTCACCTACGCCGTGAAGGACGTGGCCGGGCGCTCCGGGTTCGGCATCGGCAGCGCGGGACTGCCCGCGTACACGGTGCTGATCGAGGGCTACAACCAGGCACTGGACAACGACGTGGTGCTGTCGATGAAGCAGGGCAACGTCGCGGCGCCGTCGCGGGTGGTCACCGAGCCGGCGATCGCGGGAGCGTTCCAGCACCACGGGCACCGCACGGCGGTGTCCCAGCGTGCGCTGCAGGCGCACGCCGACGCGTTCCTGGGCTGGACCGACCTCGACGGGGTCGGGTTCGTGGTCGGCGAGGTGTCGCCGTACGAGGCCGACCTGGACTGGTCGGAGCTGACCGAGCCGTCGGAGATCGCGCCGGTGGTGGACTACCTGGGCCGGGCGACGGCGAAGGTGCACTGCGTGGCCGACTCCGACGCCGACCACTCGCTGGTGCCGTTCCAGACCGAGGACGCGATCATGCGGGCGGTCGCCGGGCGGGACGACGAGTTCGTGGCGTGGGTCGTGCGGTTCGCCCACGACTACGCGGCACAGGTGCGGGCCGACCACGCCCTGTTCGTCGAGGCGTTCCGCAGCGGTGCCATCCCCGGGGTCAGCAGCAGCACCTCCTGATCAGCGTGCGTAGAGCGTCCGGACCAGGTCCTCGATGGACGGCTCGACGACCGAGACGTCCCGCAGCTCCACCCGCTGCGCCACGGTCGCGATCAGCTCGGCGGCCGTGGTCGCTCCGGGTGAGAACTCCAGCCGCTGCCGCAACCCCTGGGCCTCCACCGCGACGTCCACCACGCCGGCCAGGCCGAGCAGCGGCGGTGCGGGCTCCGTGAGCTCGACGACGAGCACGCGGTTGCCCGCGAACCCCTGCCGCAGCGCGGCCAGCTCGTCGTCCACCAGCACGCGGCCCTGGTCGATCACCACCACGCGCCGGCACAGCCGCTCGACGTCGGGCAGGTCGTGCGTGGTGAGCAGCAGGGTGACCTCCCCGCGCGCGTTCACGTCCGACAGGAACGAGCGCAGCCGCTCCTTGCTGGTGAGGTCCAGGCCGATCGTCGGCTCGTCGAGCACGAGCAGCTCGGGGGAGTGCAGCAGGGCGGCGGTGACCTCCCCGCGCATCCGCTGACCCAGCGACAGCTGGCGCACCGGGGTGCGCAGGAAGTCGCCCATGTCGAGCAGCTCGACGCACTCGTCCAGGCGCTTCCGGCGCTGCGCCGGGGGGACGCGGTGGATCGCGGCGTGCAGGTCGAAGCTCTCCACCAGCGGCAGGTCCCACCACAGCTGGCTGCGCTGGCCGAACACCACACCGATGCGACGGGCCAGCTCGCGCCGCTCCCGCACCGGGTCGAGCCCGCACACGCTCGCCCGGCCCGCGGTGGGCACGAGCACCCCGGTCAGCATCTTGATCGTGGTGGACTTGCCGGCGCCGTTCGGCCCGAGGAACCCGACGGCCTCCCCGCGCTCGACGTCGAGCGTCACGTCCTCCACGGCCGTGACGCGGCGGCGCCGCAGCCGGGTGCCGACGAGGAAGTCCCGGCGCAGCCCGTCAGTCGTGATGATCATGATCCCGTTCCCTGGTAGTGCCGGACACCGGTGCGCCAGACGAGACCCGCCCCGACCACCGCGACCCCCGCCGCGAGCGGGGAGCTCCACCGCAGCGCCTCGGGCAGCCCGAGCGGGTCGGGGCGGCCCAGCAGCGCGAGGGCCGGGAAGTACGCCACGAATGCAGCAGGCACGGCGTAACACATGACCCGCCGCAGCCACGGGCCGTAGATCGTGATCGGGTACGAGGTGGAGAAGCCCGACCCGTAGGTCACGGAGTTCGCCACCTCACGGCCGTCGACCAGCCAGAACGAGACGGCGTTGGCCGCCACCCAGATCGCGGCGAGGATGACCGCCCCCACCAGCGGCGCGGTGACGGCGAGCAGCACGCGTCCCGGCGTCCAGTCGATGTCGAGCCTGATCAGCGACCACCCCAGCACCCCCAGCCCGAAGGCGACGCGCCCGAGCCGCTTGAGGGCGACGTCGGCCGACAGCAACTGCGGGAGCGTGCCGAGCGGACGCAGCAGCATCACGTCGAACTCGCCGGTGCGGATGTAGGTGGGCAGCTCCTCGACCTGGCCGACGGTGAGGTCGGCGATCCCGAACGCGGTGGCGGCCAGCCCGAAGATCAGCACGACCTCGGGCGCCGAGAACCCGCCGAGGGAGCTGACCTGGGTGAACACCACGAGGATCACGACGAGCTCGATGGCCTGCCCGATGAACTGCGCCACGACGTCGAGCACGAACGACCCGGGGTAGGCGAGCTGGCTGCGCACGCGCGACGCGACGATCCGCCGGTAGACGCCGCGGGCGTTCCCCCGTTGCAGCAAAGCCACGTTCATGCCATCTCGTTGCGTGAAAGTGGCTTTGCTGCAACGGCGGGGTGGGCCGCCAGGGCCGCGGTCAGCCACCCTGCACCACCAGGCGCCGGCTGCCTCTCGCCAGGACGGCGCGGCCGGCGAGGAGGAGCAGGGCGGCCCAGGCCAGCTGGGTGGCGAGCAGCCCGACGGGGTTGCCGCGCTCGGTGAACACGTCGATCGAGCTCTGGAACATCGACGGGAACGGCGTCCACCACAGCACCGCCTGTGCCCACGGCGGGAACCACGCCAGCGGCACCACCAGCCCGCTCAGCACCCCGCCTGCGACACCCCAGACGGCCAGCACGCCCCGGGCGTCCAGCAGCCAGAACGCGCTCGCGTTGAGCAGGAACCGGATGCCGAAGCTCACCACCACCGCGAGCGCGACGGAGACGGCGAACAGCAGCCAGGTCTCCGGCCGCTCGGGCCAGCGGAACGGGAACAGCAACGCCCCGACGGCGGCGGGCGGGAGCAGCCGCATCGCGACCGCATGGCAGGCGCGTCCGAGGTCGGTGGCGAGCATCGCGGACTGGAGGTCCCACGGCCGCCCGAGGTCGACGACGACGTCGCCGGTGCGGATCCGGCGGGCCAGTTCCTGGTCACCCCACAGCAGCACGACGTTGATCAGGCCCTGCCCGAGCCAGACGTACGTGACGGCCGTCGGCAGGTCGTAGCCGGCGACCGTGCCGCGTTCGGCCAGCACGGCGGTGAGCACGGCGGCCCGCAGGAGACCGAAGACGAGGTTGGTGGCGAGTCCGGCGAACGTGGCCTGGCGGTAGCTCGCGTAGCGCCGGTAGCCCGCGGCGAGGAGCTGGGGATAGGGCGCGAGCACGCCTGTCGACGCTACGGGCGGCCACAACCGGTTTTCACTCGCGCGGTGGCCGCCGGGGGCGCCGACCCGATTGCAGCAAAGCCACTTTCACGCAACGAGGTTGCATGAAAGTGGCTTTGCTGCAATCCGGGGGTGGTGCGGCGGCGGGCTAGAAGGCCGCGATCGCCTCGTTCAGGGTGGTGCTGGGGCGCATGATCTCGTCCGTCTTCGCCTTGTCGACGTAGTAGTAGCCGCCCAGGTCCACCGGCTTGCCCTGCACGGAGTTGAGCTCGTCGACGATCGTGGTCTCGTCGGCGGCCAGGCGCTCCGCCAGCGGGGCGAAGATCGTCGCCAGCTCCGGGTCGTCGGTCTGCTCGGCCAGTGCCTGGGCCCAGTACAGCGCGACGTAGAAGTGGCTGCCCCGGTTGTCCAGCTCACCGGCGCGGCGCGACGGCGACTTCCCGTTCTCCAGCAGCTTGCCGGTGGCGTCGTCGAGTGCCTTGCCGAGCAGTGCGGCGCGGGGGTTGTCGTCCTTATCGGCCAGGAACTCCAGCGAGACGGCCAGCGCGAGGAACTCGCCGAGGGAGTCCCAGCGCAGGTGGTTCTCGCGCACCAACTGCTGCACGTGCTTCGGTGCCGAGCCGCCCGCGCCGGTCTCGAACAGCCCGCCACCGTTCATCAGCGGGACGATCGAGAGCATCTTGGCGCTCGTGCCGAGCTCCATGATCGGGAACAGGTCGGTGAGGTAGTCGCGCAGCACGTTCCCGGTGACCGAGATCGTGTCCTCGCCGCGCTTCGTGCGCTCCAGCGTGTACCGCGTGGCCTCGGCGACGGGGAGGATCTCGATGGTCAGGCCGTCGGTGTCCTCGTCGGCCAGGTACGTGCGGACCTTGGCGATCACCTCGGCGTCGTGGCCGCGCGTCTCGTCCAGCCAGAACACGGCCGGCGAGCCGGTGGCGCGGGCTCGGGCGACGGCGAGCTGCACCCAGTTGCGGATCGGGGCGTCCTTGGTCTGGCAGGCGCGCCAGACGTCGCCCTCGGCGACCTCGTGCTCCAGCAGGGTGGTGCCGGCCGCGTCGACGAGCCGGACGGTGCCGGCCGCCGCGATCTCGAACGTCTTGTCGTGGCTGCCGTACTCCTCGGCCTTCTGCGCCATCAGGCCGACGTTCGGGACGGTGCCCATCGTGGTGGGGTCGAACGCGCCGTGCTCGCGGCAGAACGCGACGGTCTCGGCGTAGAGCGCGGCGTAGGACGAGTCCGGGATGACGAACTTGGCGTCCTGCAGATCACCCTTGGCGTTCCACATCTGCCCGGAGGAGCGGATGGCGGCCGGCATCGACGCGTCGATGATGACGTCGCTGGGGACGTGCAGGTTGGTGATGCCGCGGTCGGAGTCGACCATCGCCAGCGCGGGACCGCTGTCGTAGGAGGCGGTGATCGCCTTCTCGATGGCCTCGCGCTTCTCGGCCGGCAGCTTCTCGAGGGCGGTGAGCACGCTCGCGAGACCGTCGTCGGGGTCGGCACCGACCGACGCGAGGTCCTCGCCGTACCGCGCGAACACGTCGGCGAAGTACGTCTCGACGGCGTGGCCGAACAGGATCGGGTCGGAGACCTTCATCATCGTGGCCTTGAGGTGCACCGAGAACAGCACGCCCTTGGCCTTGGCGTCGGCGATCTGCTCGGCGAGGAAGGCCGTGAGCGCGTTCCTGCGCGTCACCGCGGCGTCGACGATCTCCCCGGCCAGCACCGGGAACGCGGGCTTGAGCACGGTGACCGTGCCGTCCGCCGCCACGTGCTCGATGCGCAGCTCGGTGGGCTCGTCGAGGGTGAGCGACACCTCGGAGTGGCGGAAGTCGCCGTCGCCCATGGTGGCGACGTGCGACGCCGACTCGCCCGACCACTCGCCCATGGAGTGCGGGTGCTTGCGGGCGAAGTTCTTGACCGACGCGGGGGCGCGGCGGTCGGAGTTGCCCTCACGCAGGACGGGGTTGACCGCGCTGCCCTTGACCGTGTCGTACGACGCGCGCGCCGCCTTCTCGGCGTCGGACCGCGGGTCCTCCGGGTAGTCCGGGATGTCGTAGCCCGCGCCCTGCAGCTCCTTGATCGCCGCCTTCAGCTGGGGGATCGAGGCGCTGATGTTGGGCAGCTTGATGATGTTGGCTTCTGGCGTCTTCGCCAGGTCGCCGAGCTCGGCGAGCGAGTCGGGCACCCGCTGCGCGTCGGTCAGCCGATCCGGGAACTGCGCCAGGATGCGGGCGGCGAGGGAGATGTCACGCGTCTCGACGTCCACCCCCGCCTTGCCGGCGAACGCCTCGATGATCGGCAGGAACGAGTGCGTGGCGAGCGCAGGCGCCTCGTCCGTGTATGTGTAGATGACCTTCATCGTTGCTTCGGGCCTGCCTCGGGACTGGTCGGACCTGGACGGCGGAGCGCGATGCTCCTTTCCCGACACGCTATCCCCTGTTCCGGACGCCTGTTGGATCGAGTCGCGCACACGACGATCAGACCGGACGACGTCACATCCGGCGAAGATCGTCGGTGGGATCCGGGTGGTCGTTCCGCTACCGTTGGTGCACACCACCGTCCCCCGGGAGACATGGCCGTGGCAAGGTTCAAGGTTCCGAAGCTCGAGAAGAAGACGTTCCGCGGCTGGACGTTCGTGGTGTTCGCCGGCGTGGTCCTCGCGCTCGTGGCCATCATCGACCGGGGCGGCCTCGACGAGCTGCGCACGGGCGCCGACGGGTCCACCGGCTGCCAGCTGGAGGTGGCAGCCGACGAGCTGAACGTGCGCACCGAGCCCAGCGCGGACTCCACGCTCGTCCAGACGCTCGTCCGCGGTGACCGCGTCGACGGCACCCGGATCATCACCGACGGGTTCCGTCAGCTCGAGGGCAACCGGTGGGCGGCGAGCCAGTTCCTGACCCCGTTGCCGGGGACGAACTGCGCCTGAGGGACGCTGCGGGCGTGCGCACCGTCAGCTCGGTCAACGTCAACGGGGTACGGGCGGCCGCCGCGAAGGGCTTGCTCCGGTGGCTGGCCGGCACGTCGGCCGACGTCGTCTGCCTCCAGGAGACCCGCGCGCAGCTCGACGAGGTGCCGCCCGCGATGCTCGACGGCTGGCACCTCGCCTACGCCCCCTGCGAGAGCGCCCGCGGCCGCAACGGGGTCGCGGTGCTCACCCGCGAGCCGCCCGACGCCGCCCGGGTGGGCATCGGCGCCGCCGAGTTCGACGGGTCCGGTCGTTATCTGGAGGTCGACCTGCCCGGCGTCACGATCGCGTCGCTGTACCTGCCCAACGGCACCGTCGGCACGCCGCGGCAGGAGGAGAAGGACCGCTTCCTCGCCCTGTTCGCCCCGTACCTCGCCGAGCGGCGCGAGAAGGCGGCCGCCGAGGACCGCGAGGTGCTGGTCTGCGGCGACTGGAACATCGCGCCCGCCGAGGCCGACATCCGCAACTGGCGAGGCAACGTCAAGAACTCCGGGTTCCTGCCCCACGAGCGGGAGTGGATGGCGGCCCTGTTCGACGGCGGATGGACGGACGTCGTGCGTGCGCTGCACCCGGGCGTCGACGGGCCGTACTCGTGGTGGTCCTACCGGGGCCGCGCCTTCGACAACGACGCGGGTTGGCGTATCGACCACCACGTCGTGACGCCCGGGCTGGCCGCCCGTGCCGTCTCCGCGGTGGTGGAGCGGGCCCCGAGCCATGGCGAGCGTTGGTCGGACCACGCCCCCGTCACCGTGGTGTACGGGTCATGACCCCGGTCAGCCCGACGCGCCTGATCGGCGGTCGCTACGTGGTGCTGGGCGAGCTGGGTCGCGGCGGCATGGGGATCGTGTGGCGTGCCGAGGACCGGGTGATGGGCCGGCAGGTGGCGGTGAAGGAGCTGCACCTGCCCGAGGGGCTCGGCATGCAGGAGCGGCGCTCGTTCCGCGAGCGGCTGCTCCGGGAGGCGCGCACGGCCGGGCGGCTCAACGACCCCGGCATCGTCACCGTCTACGACGTGGTCACCGACGACGGCGTCGACCACATCGTCATGGAACTGGTGGAGGCCCCCACCCTCGCCGAGGTCGTGGCCCGGCAGGGGCCGCTCGACGAGCGCACGGCCACCGCCGTCGCCCAGCAGTTGCTGAGCGCGTTGCGGGCCGCCCACGACAACGGCGTGGTGCACCGCGACGTCAAGCCCAGCAACGTCATGCTCGGCCCGAACGGCCGCGTGCGGCTGGCCGACTTCGGGATCGCCCAGGCCGTCGACGACCCGGGGCTGACCACCACGGGCTCGCTCATCGGGTCGCCCGGCTACATGTCACCGGAGCGGCTGGAGGGGGCGCAGGCCACCCCGGCCACCGACCTCTGGGCGGCCGGAGCGACGCTGTTCCACGGCCTGCACGGCGTCGGCCCGTTCGCCCGCGAGACGGCGGCGGCCACGATCTCCGCCGTGCTGCACGCCGACGTGCCGACCGCCCGCACCCGCGGGCCGCTCGGAGCGGTCATCGCGGGGCTGCTGCAGCGGTCCCCGCAGGCCCGGCTCACCGGCATGCAGGCTGCGGCCCTGCTCGCCTCGACGGGGTCGGAGACCACCCCGCTGTTCGGCGGCCCACCGACCGCCCAGCTCACGCCCGCCACCGCGTCCCGCCGGTGGGGGTGGCCCGTGGCGGCGCTGGTGCTGGGCCTGGTGCTGGGTCTGGTGGGCGGGTTCGCACTGGCCGCGGCGGGCGTCTTCGCCCCGGCCGGCCCCGCCGTCACCGCAATGACCTACGGCCAGGGCGGGGACGTGCCGGTGTTCGGGTCCATGTCCCGGGCCTGCCTGCAGGGGCAGCTGGCGCCGGGCCGGGCGTTCCCGATCGGCTCCACGGTGAGCTGCGACGGCCCGCACGATCTCGAGATCTTCCAGACCTTCGACCCGTTCGGCACCCAGCGCGAGCTGCCCTACCCCGGGCGCGACCAGCTCGCAGGCTATGCGGGGCAGGCCTGCTCGCTGGTCTTCGACTCGACGCTGGTCGCCGGGGTGGACAAGGACCGGCTCGAGGTCGCCACCCTCGTGCCGTCGCAGGCGTCGTTCGAGACCAGGGCCGACACCTCCTCCAGCTTCACGGGCCGGGACGTCATCTGCCTGCTGCGCGCGTCCGACGGCCGTCAGCTCACCGGCACCCGGATCGCGGAGAACCCCGGCTGAGGAGCCCCTCCCGAGCCCGTCCCCGGGTTGCAGCAAAGCCACTTTGACGCAACCTCGTGGCATGAAAGTGGCTTTGCTGCAATGGGGTCGCTCCCTCGCCACCCGGCGTGGTGGGATCCTCGGCCATGAGCACTGCCACCCACCGCAACATCGACCTCGTGGTGACCGCCCTCGCCGCGGGCGGCGCCGACGCGTCTCGGATCGCCCGGATGCGGGTGCTGCCGGACGCCGTCACCACCGCCGCGGCCGCCGCGGCGGCGCTGGGCGTCGAGGTGGGGCAGATCGCCAACTCCCTGGTCTTCGAGATGTCCGGCGGCGTCCCGCTGCTCGTGCTCACCTCCGGCGCGCACCGGGTTGACACGGCCAAGGTCGCGGCGCTCCTCGGGGTGGAGCGGGTGCGCCGGGCGTCGCCGGAGTTCGTGCGTGAGGCCACCGGGCAGCCCATCGGCGGCGTGGCGCCGGTCGGGCATCCCGCACCGCTGCGCACGCTCGTCGACCGGGATCTGGAGAGCTTCGACGAGGTCTGGGCGGCAGGCGGCATCCCGCACGCGGTGTTCCCCAGCACCTACGCCGAACTGGTGGCCGTCACCGGCGGAGAGCCGGCGGACGTCGCGTAGGCGGGCTGCCGGGGCGCCGGTTCCACCCCGGTCCACGGGTGTCATGGCGTGAGCAGCTGCTCGCTCAGCTCCCACAACCGCCGCGCCGACGTGGGGTCGACGGCGTAGGGCATGACGCCTGAGGTGGGGCCGATGCCGCGACGGGTGACCGCCGCGGGGTCGGCCAGCGGCGCGATGTCGTTGTTCATCAGGAACACCCCGCCGATGCCGGCGAGCAGCGGACTGGCCGCTGCGAACACGGTCGTGCTCGCGCCCTGCTGCGGCGTCTTCTGGTCACGGTCGGGGTCGATGACGGGCCGACCGGAGTCGTCGATGAGACCGATCGATCGCCGTTCGTCGCCCAGCCATGGCGCCAGGTTCGTGGTGACGATCTGGCCCGGGTGCACCGAGTAGCCCCGGATGCCGTCCCCGGCCCATCGACGGTCCAGCTCGACGGCGAACAGGACGTTGGCGGTCTTGGACCGGCCGTAGGCCAGCATGCCGTCGTACCCGGTGTCGAAGTGGGGATCGTCCCACCGGATGTCGGTCAGGCGATGGCCTCCGGACGACACCGAGACCACCCGAGCACCGGCGGCGGCGCGCAGTGCGGGCAGCAGGGCGTTGGTCAGCTGGAAGTGGCCGAGATGGTTGGTCGCGAACAGCGACTCGTAGCCGCGGGCGTCCCGCACCAGTTCGCGGCTCATGATGCCCGCGTTGTTGATCAGGGCGTGGAGCGGGCGGCCGGAGCGGAGGTACCGGGCGGCGAAGGTGTCGATCGACGTGGGGTCCATGAGGTCCAGCCGGCCGATCTCGACGCGCTCGATCCCGGTCAGCGCGGCGGCGGCGCGTTCCGGGTCGCGTGCACCGACGGTGATGGATGCGCCGGCCTTGCTGAGAGCACGGGTGGTTTCCAGGCCGAGCCCGGCGTGGCCGCCGGTGACGACGACGTCGGTGCCGGACAGGTCGATGCCCTGGAGAACGTCGTCGGCCGTCGATGCCGCGGTGAAGCCGGATCCCATGGTGTTCTGCTTCTGGGTCATGCCACCACGGTGCGCGCCGCCGATCGAACTCTGAATAATCGACGATCCGTATTTCTTGCGCGATAGTACGGGGATGGTCGGCGATCACCTGTCTGACGTGTTCGACCTCGTCGAGGTCCGCGGAGTGGTGTCGGGCGGGTTCGCGGCGCAGGGCCGCTGGGTGTCGCGTTCCACCATCGAGGACCCGCTGAAGCTCTTCGCGATGGTGCGCGGCCGGGCTCGGCTGACCACCGATGGCCTCGACGGTCCGATCGAGCTCGAGGAGGGCGACGTCGCCATCCTGAACAACCGGTCGTGGCTGGAGCTCGAGGGCGGCACCGGCGAGGGACGGCCCCGCGAGATCGCCGTCCCGGCAGGCGATCCTTCCGTACGCCTCGACGGGGCGGCCGACGGCGCAGCCGACGTCGTCATCGGCGGGCACGTCGACCTCAACGCGGCAGGTCGGGCACTGCTGCTCCAGGCGCTCCCGCCGGTGGGGCACGTCCGGGCGTCGGCCGCCTCGGCGACCACACTGCGCGCCAACCTCGACAGGGTGTTCGACGAGGCCACCGGTGACCGGGTCGGCTCGGCGTTCGCGATCCGGCAGTACGGCCAGCTCCTGCTGCTCGACGTGCTGCGGGCCTACGTCGACCAGGCAGAGCTGCCTCCGGGATGGTTGCGGGTGCTGACCGACGGACGGTTGCGTCCGGCTCTCACCCTCCTGCACGCCGAACCCGGAAAGCCGTGGCGGCTGGAGGAGTTGGCGCGTGCCGCGGCGATGTCACGGACGTCGTTCGCCGAGCGCTTCCGGACCATGGCGGGCGTCCCGCCGCTGACCTATCTTCACCGCTGGCGGATGCTGCTGGCCCAGCGCGCTCTCCGGGGTGGTGACGTCCGCGTCGGATCACTGGCGTTCGAACTGGGGTACGCATCGGAGAGTGCGTTCAGCACCGCCTTCAAACGGGAGGTGGGGGAATCACCGCTGCGCTACCGCCACCGGGCGCGCGAAGAGTTGTCGGCCCGCGCCGCGCCACCCACGTTGCTTCATCCGCCGAGGTGAAGCGCTTCTCGGATGAAGACCTTCAGGTAGTTGGGGGTGCCCTGGGTGGTGGTCACCTCGATGCAGGCGCGTGGGTGCCGGTCGTCGACGGCTTCGCGGAGAAGCAGATCGGCCAGGTCGGCGCGGGAGGTGAACATCCCGGTCACCCGGTGCGGAGCGACCATGACGCCGTAGTCGCTGACGGCGGCGCTGTCGAACAGCCCGGAGGGGCGCACGATCGTCCAATCGAGATCGGTGGCGCGGACGATCTGCTCCATGCGGCGTACGTCCTCGTAGACGGAACGTCCCATGCTGAGCAGGACCGGCCCGACGACCCTGCGGAAGAGGAACGTCATCTCCGGCGGTATGTCGGTGTGCACGCCGATGGAGCTGACGCAGACCAGCCGGCGCAAGCCGTGGCGGCTCATCGCTTCCGCGATGTTGCGGGTGCCGTGGGAGAAGGTCGTGACCGGCTCCTTGGTGTACGGGACGCCGAGTGTCGAGATCACCCGGTCCTGGCCCGCCACCGCTCGGTCGACCGCGGCCGGGTCGAGAGCGTCGGCGCCGGCCACCCGTAGCTGCGGGGCCGTCAGCGGGAACGCGTCGGGCCGTCGGGTCACTGCTGTCACCGTGTGTCCCTCGTCGAGGGCCTGCCGGGTGAGCAGCCGTCCGGTGGGGCCGTTCGCCCCGAACACCACCAGCTTCACGTGCTTCTCCTTCGGTGACCGGTCACGCCGGACGCAGCAGGAGCGGGAGGAACGTCATCCCGTGGGCGCGCAGCCGGGCCCGAACCTGGCGGTAGTAGCTGGGGGAGACGAGCTGGCGCAGCAGGAACGGCACCGGGGCGGTGGGCAGCCGAACGTAGTTGACCAGCGCATAGGGGGCCTCGGGCTCCGGGCGCAGCAGGATGGAGTTGTCCACTCCGAGCACCCCGGCGTACCAGCCGGAGATGTCGTCCCAGGCGGCCTGTGCATCGTCTGCATCAGCAGCGGTGAAGTGGTTGAGCAGGAACGTCGCGTCCCGGGTGCGCTCGGTGTCGCCGAAGCGGCGCACGTTGTGCGCGGTCATCGCCTGCACCACCGGGATGCCGTCGGCCTCGAACCTGGCCCGGAGCGCCGCGAGCGGCGCAGCGTCGTCCACTGCGCCGTACGCGCGGGCGAGCACCACCACGTCGAAGCGCGGGACCCCGCTGATCGGCGGGATCAGCACCGTCTCGAACACGGTCGCGTCCGCGAAACCGCGCTGCTCACCGACCCCCACGTCGTCGAGCAGCGCGTGGCAGCGCGCGATCACCCGGGCCCGCTCGGCGCTGCGGCGCACCTTGGGGCCGACCGTCCTCGGGTCGGCGGCCAGCCCGAGATAGAGCCAGGTGCCCGGGGTCGGCTCGGTGAACGGGGGTCGGGGAAGGGGTGGGGCGAGGGCCTCCTGATCGGGCCTTGCCATCTCGGTCCTCCGATCCGGTTACTTTGGATACACAAACACTTTGTATACCCGAACCTTATACGCTGGGCTGGTGGCCGACAAGGACGAGTTGCCGAGCGGGGACCAGGTGGCGCAGGTGCTGGGGTACATCCCGCAGATCGGGGCGTACTTCCGGCGAGAGGCCGCCGAGGTTCCGCAGGCACTCGCCGTGCTGTTCGCCGAGCACCGGCTGACCGCGCGGCACGGCGGCGTGCTGGCCCAGCTCGCGCCGTCGCCACCGCTGAGTGTCACCGAACTGGCCGGGCGGATAGGGGTGTCGCTCTCGACGGCCAGCGAGCTGGTCGGCGACCTGAGTCGGGCCGGGATCGTGGCCCGACGGGAGGACTCGGACAACCGCAGGCGCACCCTGGTCAGCATCTCCGACGACTGGCGTGAGGTCGTGCAGGGCGTCGTCGCCGAGCGCTCCGCGCCGCTGCTCAAGGCGCTCGGCGCGCTCTCTCCGCGCGACCTCGAGGGCTTCGCCCGCGGCCTGGCGGCGTGGGCCCGGGAAGTGCGGCCGGACGGATCATCATGACGAAACGGGTAAGGGAAGGCTATCCTCCGGTCCGCCCTGATGATCTGCCCTGGAGGCACCGTGCCCGCCACGCTTCGCGAACCCGTTCTCGACCGCATCACGCGCCGCAGGCTGCTCACCGGCGCGGGTGCGCTGGGTGCGCTCGGGCTGTTGACGGCCTGCGGCGGCGGCACAGACAGCGCCACCGGGGCGTCCCCGGCGACCGGCACGGGCGGCTTCCCGCTCAGCGTGGAGCACCGCAACGGGACGACCTGGATCCCCGCCGCGCCTCAGCGGGTCGTCACCGTCGGGTACAGCGACCAGGACCCGGTGCTCGCGCTCGGCGTCCGCCCGGTCGGGGTCACCGACTGGTACGGCGACCACCCGTACGCCACCTGGCCGTGGGCACAGGACGAGCTGGGCGATGCCCAGCCGGTGGTGATGAACCGCGGCACCTTCACCGGCACCCCCGAGTACCGGTACGAGGAGATCGCCGCAATGGCTCCCGACCTGATCATCGGGCTCTACACCGGCATGGACGCCAGCCAGTACGAGACGCTCTCGCGCATCGCGCCGACCGTCGGGCCGCCCGCCGGGTTCCCCGAGTGGGGGGCGCCGTGGCAGGAGTACACGCGGCTGGCCGGCCGTGCGATCGGCCGTCCGGAACGCGCCGACGAGCTCATCGCCGGTATCGACGCCCAGCTGGCCGCCGCACGTGCCGCGCATCCGCAGTTCGAGGGCCGCAGCGCCGTGGTGGCCGAGCGCAACGAGCCGGGGCTGTCCTTCGTCCGGTCGCCCAACGACCAGCGCTCCCAGCTGGTCGCCGCGCTCGGCTTCACGATCCCGCCGGAGATCGGTCAGCTCGCGGGCGACCAGGACGGCGCGGCGATCAGCGACGAGCAGATGGGTCTGCTCGACCGCGACGTGCTGTTGTGGAACACGGGCTTCAGTCCGGAGGTGCGGCCGGAGGTGGAGGCCGCTCCGCTCTACTCCCAGCTGGGCGTGGTCCGGGCCGGGCGCTCGATCTTCGTGGAGGATCCGACGGTCTCCGCGGCGTGGACCTGGGGCACGGTGTTGAGCCTCCCGAGCGTGATCGACTCCCTGGTGGCGCAGCTGGCCGCGG
The DNA here is from genome assembly GCF_059359135.1 of Pseudonocardia sp. OZ21. Taxonomy (NCBI): domain Bacteria; kingdom Bacillati; phylum Actinomycetota; class Actinomycetes; order Pseudonocardiales; family Pseudonocardiaceae; genus Pseudonocardia; species Pseudonocardia sp. OZ21. Next base: position 550,135 of record NZ_JCADBN010000005.1, on the reverse strand, counting down.
CGGTGAAGTAAGGGCCGTGCCGGCCCCGTCCGGGAGTGGGGTGGTGCCCGTCACCCCGGCCGCAGGCACCGTCGGTCGACCGCTCCGATTCTGCGACCTACTGTTCAGGAGTGTCTGATTTCGTGAGCGTGCCGGAGTTGCCGGTCTCTGCCTCCGCCCTGCGTCGAGCCCTGCGCCGGGTCCGTGACGGTGCCGCGCTCGATGTCACCGAGGCAGCCGTGCTGCTGGCCGCGCGCGGGGAGGAGCTCGACGAGCTCTTGGCCGCCGCGTCCCGGGTGCGGGACGCCGGCCTGGTCGCCGAGGGCCGCCCCGGTGTGGTGACGTACTCCCGCAAGGTCTTCATTCCCCTCACCAGGCTCTGTCGCGACCGCTGCCACTACTGCACGTTCGCCACGGTGCCGCATCGCGTTCCGTCCGCGTTCCTGGAACGCGACGAGGTGCTGGAGATCGCCAGGGCGGGCGCGGCTGCCGGGTGCAAGGAAGCCCTGTTCACCCTCGGCGACCGCCCGGAGGACCGCTGGCCCGCGGCCAAGGAGTGGCTCGAGGCGCGTGGCTACGGCTCCACGCTCGACTACGTGCGGGCCTGCGCGATCGCCGTGCTGGAGGAGACGGGCCTGCTCCCGCACCTCAACCCCGGTGTGCTGAGCTGGGCGGAGCTGACGCGGCTCAAGCCGGTGGCCCCGAGCATGGGCATGATGCTGGAGACCACGGCCACGCGCCTGTGGTCCGAGCCGGGCGGCCCCCACTACGGGAGCCCTGACAAGGACCCCGCGGTCCGGCTGCGCACTCTGACCGACGCCGGGCGGGTGGGCGTCCCGTTCACCACGGGGATCCTGATCGGGATCGGCGAGAACCGCACCGAGCGGGCCGAGTCGATCTTCGCGATCCGCTCGGCCGCCAGGGCGCACGGCCACATCCAGGAAGTGATCATCCAGAACTTCCGCGCCAAGCCCGACACCGCGATGGCCAACGATCCCGACGCCGATCTCGAGGACCTGGCGGCCACCATCGCCGTCGCCCGTGTGGTGCTCGGCCCGAAGATGCGCGTGCAGGCTCCGCCCAACCTCGTCGGCGAGGAGTTCGCGCTCATGCTCCGCGCGGGCATCGACGACTGGGGCGGCGTCTCGCCCGTCACGGCCGACCACGTCAACCCCGAGCGGCCCTGGCCCGCGATCGACGAGCTCGCCGTCCGCTCGGCCGCGGCCGGGTTCACCCTGCGGGAGCGGCTCACCGCGTACCCGAAGTACGTGCTGGCGGGCTCGCCCTGGATCGACACGCGGCTGCACGCGCACGTCGCCGCGCTCGCCGACCCGGAGACGGGCCTCGCCAACGCGAGCGCGGCGGTGCAGGGGCGGCCGTGGCAGGAGCCCGACGGCGGGTTCGAGTCGACCGGCCGGATCGACCTGAACACCGAGATCGACACCGAGGGACGCACCGAGGACCGCCGCGGCGACTTCGAGTCGGTGTACGGCGACTGGAACGAGCTGCGGTCCGAGCTGGCGGCGCACCAGCAGTCGGCGCCGGAGCGGCTCGACTCCGACGTCCGTGCCGGGCTCGTGCTCGCCGCCTCCGACCCGGCGGCGCTGCTCGACCCCGCCCACGAGGCCGCCGCGATGGCGGTGCTCACCGCCGACGGCCGCGCGCTCGAGGAGCTCACGCGGCTCGCCGACGAACTGCGCGCCGACGTCGTGGGCGAGCCGGTGTCGTACGTCATCAACAGGAACATCAACTTCTCGAACGTCTGCTACGTCGGCTGCCGGTTCTGCGCGTTCGCCCAGCGCGAGCGCGACGCCGACGCGTTCCGGCTGTCGTTCGACGAGGTGGCCGCCCGCGCCGTGGAGGCGGCGCAGGACGGCGCCACCGAGGTCTGCATGCAGGGCGGCATCGACCCCCAGCTGCCGGTCACCTTCTACGCCGACCTGGTGCGCGCTGTGAAGGCCGCCGTGCCGGACATGCACGTGCACGCGTTCAGCCCGATGGAGATCGTCAGCGCGGCGGCGAAGGCCGGTGTCTCGATCGAGGAGTGGCTCACCGAGCTGCGCGACGCCGGCCTGGGCTCGATCCCGGGCACCGCGGCGGAGATCCTCGACGACGAGGTCCGGTGGGTGCTCACGAAGGGCAAGCTGCCCGCGGCGCAGTGGCTGGAGGTGGTGGGCACCGCCCACCGGCTCGGCATCCCGTCGTCGTCCACGATGATGTACGGCCACGTCGACGAGCCGCGGCACTGGCTCGGCCACCTGCGCACCCTCGCCGTCCAGCAGGACAGGTCCCGCGAGGCTGGCGGCGCGTCGTTCACGGAGTTCGTGCCGCTGCCGTTCGTGCACCACAACGCGCCGATCTACCTCGCAGGAATCGCCCGGCCCGGACCCACCACGCGGGACAACCGCGCGGTGCACGCGTTCGCCCGCCTCGCCCTGCACGGTCGCATCGACCACGTGCAGTGCTCGTGGGTGAAGCTCGGCGACAACCTCTCCGCGCAGATCCTGCAGGGCGGGGCCGACGACATGGGCGGCACGCTCATGGAGGAGACGATCAGCCGGATGGCGGGCTCGGAGAACGGCTCCGCGCGCACCGTCACCGAGCTGGCGGCGATCGCGGAGAAGGCGGGACGGCCGGTGCGGCAGCGCAGCACCACCTACCTCGAGCCGGTGGCCCGCGTGGTGCCGGCGGAGCGGCCGGGTCCCCGGCTGATTCCACTGACCTCCGCCTGACGCGAGGCGCGTCGCTTTCGGGAGGAATGGCTTTCCGGGCCGCGCGGTCGATTCACGAACAATGGACGACTGCGGGGTCCTGGGCCATTCCTACCGATGATCCCGGTATTTTCACGGGCCGGTTACATCGGATCTCGCGTGTTTTCCGGGAAACCCCTAACGTGGACGGGGCGAACGCGCCAGGAGCGTCGCCGAGGCAGCCGCCGCCCCGCGGGTGAAGGCGCGTGGCCCGAGGAGCGCGGTGCTGGGGCTGGTGGTGCGCCGGGGCCCGGACGTCGGACGGCGGCCGGTCCTGCACCGACCAGGAGGAACCGCATGACGCTGCTGTCCGTACCTGTGATCGACATCGGGCCGTTCCGGAACGGGAGCCCCGCGGATCGCGCGGCGGTGGCCACGGCGGTCGACGGCGCCTGCCGCGACATCGGTTTCCTCGTCGTCTCCGGCCACGGGGTCCCCGAGACCACCCTTGCCGCGATCGCCGACGTCACCCGCCGGTTCTTCGACCTCCCCATCGAGGAGAAGCTCCGGGTCCACCGTCCGGCCCCGGACGTCTCGCGGGGCTACGTGGGCATCGAGGGCGAGTCGGTCGGGCGGTCCCGCGGCGCCGCCACGGCCGGCGACCTCAACGAGAGCTTCATGATCGGCCCCGTCGACCTGCCCGACCCCGAGTACGCCGGGTCGCTCGCGGCGGGCATGCACTTCGCTCCCAACCTCTGGCCCGCGGAGCCTGCCGGGCTGCGGAAGATCTACTGCACCTACTACCGGGCGATGGGCGGCCTCGCGGCGCTGCTCATGGAGATCTTCGCCGTGGCGTTGGAGCTGCCTGCTGACTTCTTCGCCGACAGGATCGACAAGCACATCAGCAGGCTGCGGGTACGCAACTACCCCGAGCCGCAGGTGGCGCCGCTGCCCGGACAGCTCCGGGTCGGCGCCCATTCCGACTACGGCAGCCTCACGATCCTCGCCGCGGAGGACCGGCCCGGCGGGCTCCAGGTGCGCACCGCCGACGGCCACTGGGTCGACGTCCCGATCGTCCCGGGCGCGTTCATCATCAACATCGGGGACCTGCTGGCCAGGTGGACGAACGACCGGTGGGTCTCGACGCTGCACCGGGTGGTCAACCCCGACGAGGGCGACGTGGCCGGGAGCCGCCGGCAGTCGGTCATCTTCTTCCACAACCCCAACTACGACGCCGAGATCCGCTGCATCCCGACCTGCGTCGAGCCGGGAACGGAGCCCAGGTACGAGCCGATCACGTCGGGGGCGCACCTGCGCAGGCTGTTCGTCACCACCCAGAACGTCGCCTGAGCACAGCGATCTCCGATGGTGACCTGCTCGGCTCGCCGAGGTCGCGCTCACGGCGGTGACCGGCGCATGACGGGCACCGCCTGCCGCTCCGGAGCGGACGCCGACCGGGGTGACCGCCGTATCGTGGGGCCATGGGCATCCTGGGCGAGCTCTTCCCCGGTTCGAAGATCCGTGACGAGTCCGGCGAGTCCGGCAACGGGCAGGAGTGGGAGCTCGGCCCGATCGACCTCGACAAACGCACCTTCGAGGTCCGCCGGGTCGAGCCGGCCGGTGAGGAACCGGCACCCGACCCCGAGCGCTGAGCCGAGGACCGAACTGTCGTCCACCACCAGGGGAACCGGATGAGCCGCCCGCTCGAGGGCCTGCACGTGGTCGAGTGCGCGAGCTTCGTCGCCGGCCCGACCGGCGGGATGACCCTCGCCCAGCTCGGCGCCGACGTCGTGCGCGTCGACCCGATCGGCGGTGGCAGCGACCAGCACCGCTGGCCCGTGGCCGGCAACGGGACGGGCGGTGCACAGGCCGAGTCGTACTACTGGGCGTCGCTGAACAAGGGGAAGCGCTCGGTCGCGCTCGACCTGCGCTCCGCGGAGGGCCGGGAACTGCTCACCGCCCTCGTCACGGCGCCGGGGCCGGACCGCGGCGTACTCGTCGACAACGTGGTCGGGCGCCGTTGGATGGCCAACGACGTGCTCGTCGCCCGCCGTGCCGACCTGATCCACGTGCGCGTCCAGGGCTACCCCGACGGGCGTCCAGCGGTGGACTACACCGTCAACGCGGAGGTGGGGATCCCGCAGATCACCGGGCCGGAGGAGGGCGGCGCGCCCGTCAACCACGTGCTGCCCGCCTGGGACTTCACCGCAGGCCTCAGCATCTCCACCGCCGTGCTCGCCGCCCTGCACGACCGGGCGCGGACGGGGCGGGGCGCGTACGTCGAGCTTGCTCTGTCCGACGTGGCGCTGGCCGGTGTCGCCAACCTGGGCTGGCTGTCGGAGGCCGCCGAGCGCGGTCGGGAGCGGCCACGGCACGGCAACCACGTGTACGGCAGCTTCGGCGTCGACTTCGCCTGCTCGGACGGCCAGCGGGTGATGGTCGTCGCGCTCACCGAGGGGCAGTGGGACGCGCTGCGGAAGGTCACGGGCACGGCCGCCGTGTTCGCCGCACTGGAGACGGCCCTGGAGGCCGACCTCAACCGCGAGTCGGAGCGCTACCGGCTCCGGGAGACGATCGCGGCGATCCTGCGGCCGTGGTTCGCCGCGCGTGACCTGGAGCGGGTCAGCGAGGAGCTCGACGCGGCCCGGGTGCTCTGGGGCCGCTACCGCGGCATGACCGAGGTGGTCGCCGCCCACCGCCAGGGCGCCCACCCCGTGCTCGCCGACATGTCCCTCCCGAGCGGCGCGGAGGCGATCACCGCCCGCTCGCCACTGCGCTGGAACGGCGACCACGGGGCGCCGGGCCACACGCCGGAGCTCGGCCGCGACACCGAGCAGGTCCTCGCCGAGATCCTCGGCCTCGACACCGCCGAGATCGGCAGGCTCGTCGCAGCGGGCACCGTCGCCGGAGCCGGCTGACCGCTCGCTGTGGCGCCGGGCACCGGCCCGTCACCCCGTGGGCCGCAGTTGCGAGAATCGAGGCATGACCGCAGCCACCGACCGCCGCCCGCGGGTGCTCTCCGGCATCCAGCCGACCGCGGAATCGTTCCACCTGGGCAACTACCTCGGTGCGATCCGGCAGTGGGTGGCGTTGCAGGACGACCACGACGCGTTCTACTTCGTCCCCGACCTGCACGCGATCACCGTCGAGCACGACCCGAAGACCCTCGCCGCCCGCACCCGCAACTCGGTGGCGCAGCTGCTGGCGCTCGGTCTCGACCCCGACCGGTGCACGATCTTCGTGCAGTCCCACGTGTCCGAGCACACGCAGCTGGAGTGGGTGCTGGGCTGCATCACCGGGTTCGGTGAGGCGAGCCGGATGACGCAGTTCAAGGACAAGTCGGCGCGTCAGGGCTCCGACGATCGGGTCACCGTCGGCCTGTTCACCTACCCGATCCTGCAGGCCTCCGACATCCTGCTCTACCAGCCGGAACGGGTGCCGGTGGGCGAGGACCAGCGCCAACACGTGGAGCTCACCCGCGATCTCGCCCAGCGGTTCAACTCCCGCTTCGGCAAGGCGCTCACGGTGCCGCAGCCCTACATCCTCTCCGGGGCCGCCAAGATCCAGGACCTGCAGGACCCCACGGCGAAGATGAGCAAGTCGGCGTCGAGCCCGTCCGGGATCGTCGAGCTGCTCGACGACCCCAAGGTGAGCGCGAAGAAGATCCGCTCCGCGGTCACCGACGCCGAGCGGGAGATCCGCTTCGACCAGGAGGCCAAGCCCGGCGTCTCCAACCTCCTGACGATCTACTCCGCCCTCACCGACCGCAAGATCTCCGAACTCGAGGCGGAGTACGCGGGCAAGGGCTACGGCGACCTGAAGAAGGACCTCGCCGACGTCGTCGCAGACTTCGTTGATCCGCTGCAGGAACGGGTACGCACGTATCTGGACGATCCGGCAGAGCTCGACCGGGTGCTCGCCCGCGGCGCCGTGAGGGCGCGGGAGGTCGCCGGGGCCACGCTGGCCGCCGTCCACGAGAAGATCGGGTTCCTGCCACCGACAGGATGAGGTGAGGCGCGTGGCCGCCCCCCCAGCCAAGGCGAAAGCAGCCGGGCCGTCGAAGGTCGAGAAGCTGCGGGCGCGCTACGCATGGATCGACCATCTCGTGCGCGCCGGCATGCGCTACAGCGAGCGGCACGGCAACCATTACGCCGCCGCCATCACGTACTTCAGCGTGCTGTCGCTGGTCCCGCTCGTGATGGTCGCGTTCGCCGCGGCAGGCTACGTCCTCTTCTTCCGCCCTGAGCTGCTGGCGGAGCTCCAGGCCGGGATTTCGAAGAACGTGCCGGCCGGGCTGGAGACCGTGATCAACCCGATCGTCAACGGGGCGATCGAGTCACGCAACGCCGTGGGTGTGATCGGCCTGCTGGGCGCGCTCTACTCCGGCATCAACTGGATGTCCAACCTGCGCGAGGCACTGTCGGAGCAGTGGGGCCAGGTGCCGGCCACCCCGGCCATGCACAAGCGCCTGTTCTTCGACCTGCTCACACTGATCGGCCTCGGGCTCGCGCTGGTCGGTTCGTTCGCCATCACCGGGCTGGCATCGGGTTTCGCCGCCACCCTGCTCGGTCTCGTCGGGCTGGGTGACGAGGGCTGGGCCCCGGTTCTCCTCACCGTGCTCGGGGTCGTGCTCGGCCTCGTGGCCAACTGGTTCATCTTCCTCTGGGTGATCGCCCGCCTGCCCCGCGAGCACGCCACCCTGCGCAGCGCGGCCAAGGCGGCGCTACTGGGCGCCGTCGGATTCGAGGTGCTCAAGCAGGTGATGACCTACTACCTCGCCTCGGTCACCACCTCGCCGAGCGGTGCGATCTTCGGCCCGCTGCTGGGCCTGCTCGTGTTCGCCTTCTTCGTCTCCCGGTTCATCCTCTTCGTCACGGCCTGGGCCGCCACCGCGGACGAGAACGAGCAGGAGGAGCCCGCCCCCGTCCCGGGCCCGGCGGTGATCCGCTCCGAGGTCACGGTGCACTCCGGCCCCACCCGCAGCACAGCCGCCGGCCTGCTCGGGGCGGGCCTCGTCACGGGCCTGCTCAGCAGCCGCCTCCTACTGGGCCGCCGCCGCGACTGACCACCTGACCGCCCCACCCCCGGCCCACCCCGCCCAAACCCCGCGAGTCGCCCGTTTCTGGTGCGCGAGTCGCCCGCCCCGTCCCCGCGAGTCGCCCGCTTTCCGTGCGCGAGTCGCCCGGATCCCGTTGGCTCAGCGGCGGGACCGGCGCCCCAACGCCACCACGACGACGGCGGCGCCGACCACGACGGTGATGCCGATCGGCAGAAGGGCAAGGTCCGTCGCGCTCCTCGGCCGGCTCGGTTCTATCGCCTCCACGGCCGGGGCGGGAGCGGCGCTCGTTGCTGTGGGGGCGACCACCGGCGCCCGGTCCACGAGGGTCCCGACCGGCGTTCTGTCGATCGGCTGGGCGAAGCCCCAGTCCAGGAGCGCCGCGGCTTGCCTCCACATCGGCTCGGGACGCTGCTCGCCACGCATGAGGGCGACCACGAGGCGTCGCCCGCCGTGCTGGGCAGCACCGACGAGCGTGTGCCGTGCGGCGTCGGTGAACCCGGTCTTCTCCCCGAGGGAACCGGGATAGCGGGCGAGCAGCCTGCTGGTGTTCGACAACTCGAACCCCGGCCGGTTGCCGTATCCGGGGAAGGGCACGGACGGCGTGGTGATCGTGGCGGCGAACAGCGGGTTCCGCATGGCCACCCGGAACAGGACCGCGAGGTCGTAGGCCGACGACGCGATCCCCGGCCCGTCGAGTCCGGAGGGCGTGGCCGGGAGCGTGTCGAACGCACCCGCCTCGCGGGCGACGGCGGTCATCCGAGCCCGCATCATCGTGTCGCCACCCAGCGCGCGGCTGAGTGCCTGGGCGGTGTCGTTGCCGGAGTTGAGGAGCAGGCCGGCCAGCAGTTGGCGCACGGTGTAGTGGCCCCCGGTCCCGATGCCGGCCTTGCTGCCCTCGATCTGCATGTCTTCCGTCGTGGCGCCGACCACCGCGTCCGGGTCGAGGTTCCGCAGCGCGACCAGTGCTGTGAGCACCTTGAGCGTTGACGCGGGCCGGTGCCGCGCATGTGGTGCTCTGGCGGCGAGCACGGCACCGGAGTCCAGGTCGGCCACGACCCACGACGCGGCTCCCACCTGCGGCGCGCCCGTCGTTCCGATCTCGCCGCAGCCACCCAGTTGTGGACCTCCCACCGGCTCGGCAGGCCAGGGCAGCGGCTCCGGTGCCGGCCCGACGACCTCGGTGGGGGCGGGTGGCGGCGGAGGCACCTGCTGACCGGGGCAGCCGACGGAAGGCCCGGAGGCGACGGGCGCAACAAGGGCAGCGACCACCGCAATCACGCCCAGGAATTGCACGCTGCGACTCTACGGTCGGGTACAGCGGCGACGGTCGTCGGTGACGGGAGCACCCCCCTTGTCGGCCGAATCCATTCACCCGATGCGGGAGGCCCGGGGACTGAAATGACCGAATTCACATAATCCGCACTCGGCTCGGTCGGGTCGGGTCGGGTCGGGTCGGGCGATGAGGATGTCAGCAGTTCCGCTGCGAGTTCGACAATGGCGCAGACCGCCGCGGCCGCGCACCGAGACCCCCGCGCGGTGCGTGCCGCATTGGCCGCGGCGGGCTGGTGGTCTCCCACGAGCCCTCGGGTGGTCGTCGACTCCGGCGAGGCCGTGACCCCGGGTTTCCACCGCGCCGATCCGCGGGCCGGCCCTCGGGACAAGGGTGCGCACCCCCCTCGTCCGGGACCGGTGGGCCGGTGAGGGTTGTCGATGGCACGAGACATCGGCCGCGGGCCGAATCCTCGGACGGACGACAGGTATCGGTGCGGTCGCGCGCTTCCGGAGGGGTGGAGCGCTCGACGACATCCCTGTGGGACTCGCGCACAAGAATCGGGCGACTCGCGCGCGGGGAACGGGCGACTCGCGGGCACGGGACGGGCGACTCGCGCACCCGGGACGGGCGACTCGCGGGCACGGGACGGGCGACTCGCGGGGGTGGGGGTGGCCGGGGGGTTGCGGGGGGTGACCCTGCGATCACCGACCGGAGCCGACGATTCGGTCACGCCGCGGAGTCCTTCGTGTGAACTGATCCGTCGCTCGGCTACGGTCCCTCCGTCGTGCCGTCCGAGATCGGGACGGCCGGAACAGGAGGCGTTCTTCAGTGCGGATCAGACGAGGATTCGTGCTGGCAGCTGCCGTGCTGACCAGCGCGCTGGTGGTGGTGGGCTGTGCCCGCGACACCGGGACCACCCAGCCTTCCGGCGGCGGTGCAAACAACGCGGGAGCGTGCGCGAAGAACGCCGCGCCGCAGGTCCCGGCGGGGGGTGCCACGAGCGCGACGGCGCCTCTGCCGAACGCCGACGCGAGCGGGCTCAAGGTCGGCCTGGCGTTCGACATCGGTGGGCGCGGTGACGCGTCCTTCAACGACGCCGCGGGCGCCGGTCTCGACCGGGCGATCAGCCAGCTCGGTCTGGTCAAGGAGAACACCAAGGAGCTGACGGCCGCGCCGAACGAGAGCGAGGACGCCGCGGCGACCCGCCTGCGCCAGCTCGTCAGCGAGGGCTACAGCCCGATCATCACGGTCGGCTTCAAGTACGCCACCGCGCTGAAGACGGTCGCGGCCGAGAGCCCGAACACCAAGTTCGCGATCGTCGACGACAACTCGGTCGAGCTGCCGAACGTGACGCCGCTGGTGTTCGCGGAGGAGCAGGGCTCCTTCCTGGTGGGTGCCGCCGCCGCGCTCAAGACGCAGACCTGCAAGATCGGGTTCGTCGGTGGTGTCGAGCAGCCGCTGATCCAGAAGTTCCAGGCCGGCTACGTGCAGGGCGCGAAGGCGGTGGCCCCCGACATCCAGGTGGACGTCGACTACCTCACTCCGGCCGGTGACTTCACCGGCTTCAGCGACCCGGCCAAGGGCCAGGTCGTGGCCACCGGCCAGCTCGACGGGGGCGCCGACGTGATCTACCACGCCGCGGGCGCGTCCGGTCAGGGTGTGTTCCAGGCCGTGAAGGCCGCGGGCAAGTCGGCCATCGGCGTCGACTCCGACCAGCACAACATCCCGGGCCTGGCCGACGTGAAGGACGTGATCATCACGTCCATGCTGAAGCGGGTGGACGTGGCGGTCTTCGACTACATCAACGCCTCCGCGGCCGGGAACCTCACCACGCTGCCGAAGGTCTTCGACCTGAAGGTGGACGGGGTCGGATACGCCACGTCCGGCGGCAAGGTCGACGACATCGCCACCCAGCTCGACGCCTACAAGGCGGCCATCATGAGCGGCGCGATCTCGGTCAGCTCGACGCCGTCGTCGTCCTGAACCCGGGGCACCATCGGGGGCCGGGATCCGCCGTACGCGCGGCCCGGCCCCCTGATCCGCGTCCCCCTTCGAAAGGCCTGATTTCATGGCCACGAGCGCGGCCGAGTACGCCGTCGAGCTCACCAACATCACCAAGCGCTTCCCCGGCGTCGTCGCCAACGACGACATCCATCTCCGGGTCCGCCGCGGCGAGGTCCACGCCCTCTGCGGCGAGAACGGTGCCGGCAAGTCGACGCTGATGAAGATCCTCTACGGGATGCAGCAGCCCGACGAGGGCACGATCTCGGTGGACGGGCGGGTGGTCCGGTTCCGTTCCCCGTCCGATGCGATCCGCGCCGGGATCGGCATGGTCCACCAGCACTTCATGCTCGCCGACAACCTGACCGTCGCGGAGAACATCCTGCTCGGGGCCGAGGCGATGCTGGGCATCGGCGGCGCGGCCCGGCGCCGGATCGCCGAGCTCGCCGCCACCGTGGGGCTCGAGGTCGACCCCCGGGTTCTGGTGGAGCGGCTCGGGGTGGCCGACCGGCAGCGCGTCGAGATCATCAAGGTGCTCTACCGCGGTGCGCGCACGGTGATCCTCGACGAGCCCACCGCGGTGCTGGTGCCGCAGGAGGTCGACGAGCTGTTCGACACCCTGCGCACGATGCGCGCCGACGGTTTCACGTTCCTGTTCATCTCCCACAAGCTCGACGAGGTGCGCGCCATCGCCGACTCGATCACGGTCATCCGCCGCGGCACGTCCGTCGGCACGGCCGACCCGACCTCGGTGACCAGCCGCCAGCTCGCCGAGATGATGGTCGGGAGCGAGCTGCCCAGCCCCGAGACCCGCGACTCCACGGTCACCGACCGCGAGGTGCTCCGCGTCGACGGGCTGGAGCTGCAGGCCGAGTCCGGTGCGCGTCCCCTGCTCGCGGGGATCGACCTCGTGGTGCACGCCGGTGAGGTGCTGGGCATCGCGGGTGTCGAGGGCAACGGCCAGACCGAGCTCGTCGAGACGATCATGGGGATCCGCCGGGCGAGCGCAGGCACTGTCGTGCTCGCGGGGACGGACCTCAGCCACGCCAGCACGCTGGAGCGGCGCGAGGCCGGGATCGGCTACGTGCCCGAGGACCGCACGCGGCACGGCATCCTGGCCAGCCAGCCGCTGTGGGCCAACCGCATGCTCGGCTACCAGAGCAGGCCGCCGGTGTCCCGGGGCGGCCTGCTGGGCCTGCTCGACCGGGCGGCCGCCCGGCGCGACACCGAGCGGATCGTCGCCGAGTTCGACGTCCGCACGCCGAGCGTCGACGTGCCGGCCGCCGCGCTGTCGGGCGGCAACCAGCAGAAGCTCGTGGTCGGCCGGGAGCTGTCGGGCGATCCGGTGCTGCTCATCGCGTCGCACCCGACCCGCGGGGTGGACGTCGGGGCGCAGGCGGGCATCTGGGAGGAGCTGCGCAAGGCCAGGGCACGCGGCCTCGCGGTGCTGCTGATCAGCGCGGACCTCGACGAGCTGATCGGGCTGTCCGACACGATCAAGGTGATGCTGCGTGGAGCGCTGGTCGCCGACGCCGATCCCGCCACCGTGACGCCGGAGGATCTGGGTGCGGCGATGACCGGCGCCGACGACGGGCGAGGAGCGGTGGCATGACGCGCATCCGGACGGTGCTGCTGCCGCCTGCCCTGGCGATCGTCTTCGCCGCGTTGCTCTGCGCGGTCGCCCTGCTGATCAGCGGCGACTCCCCGCTCACCGCCCTGCGGGTGATGATCACGCAGGTCGGCGAGGGCACGACGGCCGTGGACATCGTCAACAGCGGGGCCGTCTACTACATCGCCGCGCTCGCCGTCGCGATCGGCTTCCAGATGAAGCTGTTCAACATCGGTATCGAGGGCCAGTACCGGCTGGCGGCCTGTGTGGCCGCGATCGTCGGCGGTGCGCTCGTGCTGCCCCCGGTGGTGCACACGCTGGTGATCATCGTGGTCGCGGCGGTGGTGGGCGCGGCGTGGGCGGGCATCGCCGCGCTGCTCAAGGCCTACCGCGGGGTCAGCGAGGTCATCTCGACGATCATGCTGAACTTCATCGCGACCGGCCTGATCGCGTTCCTCATCAAGCCCGACTCGTTCGGCGTGCTCCAGGGCAACAACATCTCCACCGCCCCGATCGAGCCGAGCGGGCAGTTCCCGGGCATCTCCTTCGGCTCCGGCGGCACGCTGTTCGGGATGGTCGGCGTGGCCGCGCTGCTCGGGCTGGGCTACTGGTTCCTGCTCAACCGCACGCGGTTCGGGTTCGAGCTCAAGGCATCGGGGGAGTCACCGACCGCCGCCACGGCGGGTGGGGTCGACGCCCGCCGGATGGTGATCATCGCGCTGGTGCTCTCCGGTGCGGTTGCCGGGCTCGTCGGGCTGCCCGAACTGCTCGGGCGCGACTTCGCCTACACGCTCACCTCGCCGCAGGGCTACGGCTTCACCGGGATCGCGGTCGCCCTGCTGGGCCGCAACCATCCGCTGGGCATCGCGCTCGGGGCGTTGCTGTGGGCGTTCCTGGACAAGTCCGCGCTCGCGCTGGACAACGTCGGGGTGCCCCGGGAGATCGTGCTGATCATGCAGGGATCGGTGGTGCTGTCCGTGGTCATCGCGTACGAGATCGTCCGGCGCTACGAGCTGGCGGCCGAGCAGCGCAGGGTCGCCGCTCAGCTACGGGACACCGCGGCTGCCGAGAAGGCGACCGAGAAGGTGCCGTCATGACGACGCTCCGCACCGCGCCGGTGACGTCGCCGCCTCCGGCCGCACCGGCCAAGCGGCGGATCCCGGCCTGGGCGCGCGTGCTGATCGTCGTGGTGGTCGGGGTCGTGATCCTCTCGGTCACCGCCACCCTGACCGGCCAGTACCAGCTCACCTCGCGGGGCACCACGCAGGCTGCGGTGCTGCTGCTGCTCCCCATCCTGTTCGCCGGGCTCGGCGGCCTGTGGAGCGAGCGGTCGGGGATCATCAACATCGGCCTCGAGGGCATGATGATCCTCGGCACCTGGGGCGCGGCCTGGGCCGGATACCAGTGGGGGCCATGGGCCGCGGTCGCGGGCGGCATCGTGTTCGGGGCGCTCGGCGGCCTCCTGCACGCCGTCGCCACGGTGACGTTCAACGTCAACCACATCGTGTCCGGGGTCGCGATCACGCTGCTCGGCATGGGCGTCACGAAGTACCTCTCGACGCTGCTGTTCGAGCCGATCTCGCAGAACCCGCGCCAGTCCCCACGGGTCGAGGCGTTCGACACGTTCTCCGTGCAACCGGTGGCCGACGGGCTGGCGTCCGTCGAGTCCCAGCAGCGGGTGCTGCTCTCCGACGTGGCGGGGCTGCTCGGCGGCCTGGTCAGCGGGCTCACGCCGCTCGTCATCATCGGGTTCGCGCTCGTCCCGATCAGCTACCTGGTGCTGTGGCACACGCGCTTCGGCCTGCGGCTTCGGTCGTGCGGGGAGAACCCGGTGGCCGCCGAGTCGCTCGGCGTGAAGGTGGCCACCTACAAGTACATCGCGGTGGTCACGTCGGGCGCGCTCGCCGGGCTCGGCGGGGCGGCGCTCACGCTCAACCCCGGGCAGCTGGGCTACCTGGAGGGCCAGACCGGCGGCCGCGGGTACATCGGGCTCGCCGCCATGATCTTCGGCAACTGGCGCCCCGGTGGCCTGCTCGCCGGTTCGGCGCTGTTCGGCTACGTCGACGGCGTCCAGCTGCGGGCCGGTGGCGAGGCCGTGCACGGCCTGCTCTACGGGGCCACGATCCTGGCGGTCGGGCTCGCGCTGCTGTGGGCGGCGCGGCGCCGGTGGCGCGCGGCGCTGATCGCGGCGGTCGCGGGTGCCGCGGTGTACGCCGTCTATTTCTCGATCGACACGGTGCCGCGGGAGTTCGCGGCGTACGCACCGCAGCTCGTCACGCTGCTGGTGCTGGCCGTGGCGTCGCAACGGCTACGACCGCCTGCCGCCATCGGGGTCGAGTACCGGCGAGGCGAAGGTGACTGAGCCCGACTGGGACGCCCTGCGCGCGGCCGCCGTCGCCGCAGCCGGTTCGGCCTACGCCCCGTACTCACACCTGCAGGTCGGGGCGGCGGCCCTGTGCGACGACGGCCGGGTCGTCACGGGATGCAACGTGGAGAACGCGTCCTACGGGCTCGGCCTCTGCGCGGAGTGCACGATGGCCGGGCAGCTGCGCCTGACCGGCGGCGGCCGGTTCACCGCGGTGGCGTGCCGGTCGGGCACGGGAGACCTGCTCATGCCGTGCGGGCGGTGCCGCCAGATCCTCTACGAGTTCGGCGGCCCGGACTGCCTGGTCGACACCCCGCGCGGCATCCTCCCGATGCGCGAGGTCCTACCGGACGCGTTCGGCCCGGACGACCTGCCGCCGCGCTAGGCGGGGCTCGTGGCGGGCAGGCCGGCCAGCGCGTCGCTGATCTCGCCCACGAGGTCGGCCAGCTCGGCCGGCCGGGACAGGAACGGCGAGTGGCTGGTCGGGAGGTGCCGGACCAGGTCGGGCTTCTGCGGCAGCCGCTCCGTCAGCACCTTCGGGTCGCACCGCGGTCGGCTCGACGTCCGGTGGGAGGCCGTGTTCGACGGCCGGTGCCGGCTCTCCGTCGAAGGGCTGGCCGAGCCGCTGCACCTCACCCGGGGTGATACGTACCTCGTCGTCGGCAGACGGCCTTGCCGGGTGGGCAGTGATCTCGAGGCCGAGGACGTGCCGGGAGTCGCCCCGCTGGACCACTTGCTCCGGCTGCGCATGCACTCCGCGGCCCGCGCGCTGAACGAGACCCGACCGCACGATCGCCGCCATCGCTGCCGAGGTCGGGTACGGCACCGAGAGCACGTTCAGCGTGGCCTACAAGCGCGTGATGGGCGCGTCACCGAGGGAGCATCGCATCCGGATGGCGGCTCGGGTCCTCGGCGATCACCTGGCAGCTACGAGGGACGCCAAGCACGCCCCGGCCGCGCTCAGCTACTGAGCTTGTCCGGCAGGGCCGTCAGCTCGGCGCTGATCTCACCGATCAGGTCGGCGAGTCCGGCGGGCCGGGACAGGAACGGCGAGTGGCTGGTCGGGACGTGATGGACCAGGTCGGCCTTCGGCGGCAGCGTCTCCGCCAGCACCGGGGGGAAGATGCGGTCCTCGTCGCAGACGATGAACGCCGAGGGGAGCCGGCGCCAGGCCTCGCGCGTGAGTGGCTCCAGGAACGACGCGGCGCTCTGCGGCCGCAGCCTGGCCACGGCGGCCTCCGCGAGGTCCGCGGGCACGTCCGCGTACATGAGCGCCCCCGAGCTGTCGGGCACCGGCAGCAGCGGCGTCTCCTCCGGATCGAACCACGGCCCGCCCGTCGGCCCGACGACGGACTCACCGACGTCGAGCATGTGGGCGGCCAGGTAGACGAGCTGCGTGACCTGGGGGACGGTGTCGGCCACCTCGGTGACCGGCAGGCCTCCGTAGGAGTGGGCGAGCACGGTGATGGGGCCGTCGATGCCGGCCAGGTGCTCGCGGACGACCTCCGCGTCGCGGTACATCCCGGCCTCCGGATCGCCCGAGGCGCTCGGCAGGTCCACCGTGGAGGTCCGCCAGCCCCGGACCGCGAGCTCGGGGACGAGCAGCTCCCAGGCCCATGCTCCGTGCCATGCGCCGTGCACCAGCACCAGCGTCCGTCCACGTGCCGCGTCGGCGACCACGGGCCACTCCTCGTTCTCGGTTGTCGACCACGGCCCGTCCGGGCCGCCCTTCACCGACGCTAGGTGGGGGCCCGCGTAGGGTCCATTTGCCGATGTCCGTCGTCCCTTCGTGATCGTCCGGAGCTGTGGTGGACCCCCTGGAGCACGTACTGGCGCTGCTGAGCGTCGAGGGGATGGTGTCGGTTCCGCTCCACGCAGGCGGACGCTGGGCGATCGCGTTCAGCGGGCGGCTGGACATCCGGTGCGAGGCGGTGGTCGAGGGCGCCTGCTGGGTCACCGCCGAGGGCCGGGACGAGCCACTGCGCGCCGAGCAGGGCGACTGCTACCTCGTGGTCGGCAGGCGGCGTTACCGGCTGGGCGGCGACCTGGAGACCCCGGCCGTCCCGGCTGTCGCGGTCTACCGTGCCCCCGACGGGACGCGCCGGCCGGATCCGCGCGTAGGTTCCGGGCACGACACCACGCTGGCGGGCGCCGGCTTCACGTTCGACGTGCACGCGGCACCTCTGCTGCTCGACGTCCTGCCGCCGGTGGTCCACATCCCCGCGGAGTCCGGGGACGCCGCCGCCCTGCGGGCGACGATCGGCCTGCTCGGCGACGAGGTGGGCGGCGACCGGCTGGGCCGGGCGGCCATGCTGAACCGGCTCTCCGCGGTGGTCCTGCTGCAGGCGCTTCGGGCGTACGCGGAGGCCGACGGGTCGGCGACCAGCGGCTGGCTGGGGGCGTCGCTCGATCCGCAGATCGGTGCCGCGCTGCGCGCGATGCACGCCGACGTCGCCTATCCGTGGTCGGTGCCCGAGCTGGCCGGGATCGCGCGCATGTCCCGGTCGACCTTCTCGCTCCGGTTCAAGGAGGCCGTCGGCGCCTCCCCGGCCGACTACGTGCTCCGGGTGCGCATCCACACCGCGGCCCGGGCGCTGCGAGAGACCGGGCGGACGGTCGCGTCCATCGCGGCAGGGGTCGGCTACGGCAGCGAGAGCGCGTTCAGCGTGGCGTTCAAGCGCGTCATGGGCCGCTCACCGGGGCAGCACCGGCTGCAGGGCGCCCCCCGCGACATCGGCCCGGCCCGGGCGTCCTGAACCGGGATCGCGCCGGAACCGGGATCAAGGAGGAACGGAATTGCCGAACGCCATCGACGTCATCACCGCCAAACGGGACGGGAGGCGGCTGTCCGACGACCAGATCGACTGGGTACTCGCGGCGTACACCCGCGGGGAGGTCGCCGACGAGCAGATGGCCGCGCTGGCGATGGCGATCCTGCTGAACGGCATGGACGCCGACGAGATCGCGCGCTGGACGCAGGCCATGATCGACTCGGGTGACGTGCTCGCGCTCGCGGACGTCGGCAGGCCGTTGGTGGACAAGCACTCCACCGGCGGGGTCGGCGACAAGATCACGCTCCCGCTGGCCCCCCTCGTCGCCGCGTGCGGGGCCGCCGTGCCGCAGCTGTCCGGGCGGGGGCTCGGCCACACCGGCGGCACGCTGGACAAGCTGGAGTCCATCCCGGGCTGGCGCGCCGCGCTGTCGCTGGACGAGATCGCCGCACAGCTCTCCGACGTGGGCGCGGTGATCTGCGCGACCACCCCGACGCTCGCCCCCGCCGATCGCAAGCTCTACGCGCTGCGCGACGTCACCGGCACCGTCGAGTCCATCCCGCTCATCGCCAGCTCGATCATGAGCAAGAAGATCGCCGAGGGCACCGGCGGTCTGGTGCTGGATGTCAAGGTCGGGTCCGGGGCCTTCATGAAGACCGAGCCGCTGGCCAGGGAGCTGGCCGAGACCATGGTGCGGATCGGCGGCGCCCACGGCCTCGCGACCACCGCGATCCTCACCGAGATGTCCGTGCCGCTCGGGCGCGCCGTCGGGAACGCCCTCGAGGTGGCCGAGTCCGTTGAGGTGCTGCGCGGCGGGGGCCCCGCCGACGTGGTCGAGCTGACCGTGGCACTGGCCCGGGAGATGCTGGCGCTGGCCGGCATCACCGGGGTCGATCCGGCCGTGGTGCTCTCCTCCGGCGCCGCCTACCCCGTGTGGGAGCGGATGATCGCAGCGCAGGGCGGCGACCCGTCGGCACCCCTGCCGGCCGCGACGCACGTGGAGCCGGTGCTCGCCGAACGCTCGGGCGTGCTGAGCAGGGTGGACGCCATGGCCGTCGGCGTGGCGGCGTGGCGGCTGGGAGCGGGCCGGGCCCGCAAGGAGGACGCGGTGCAGGCCGCGGCCGGGGTGCTGCTGCTCGCCGGACCGGGCGATGAGGTCGAGGCGGGACAGCCACTGCTGGAGCTGCACACCGACACCCCCGACGCGGTGCCCGGGGCTCGTGCCGCACTGGCCGACGGACTGGTGATCTCCGACGAGCCCGTCACCCGCGGCGCCCTGCTGCTGGACACGATCCGCACCCGGTGAGCACGGCCGCCCCGGCCTGATCGGTCCGAAACCCGCGGATCCGCCCCCACAAGGGCGGATCCGCGGGTTTCGCGGCGATCATGCGCCCGCCGCGAGATCCGGGGCGGTGGGCCGTCAGTCGTCCGGGTCGTCGTTCACGATGTCGCCGACCGACGCCCCGTTGGGGGACTTCACGACGACCTTGCGCGACTGCCGGCGCTGCGCGGGGCGGGGCGGCGGGGGAGGCGACTGGACGGCGGCGCCGCGCCCCAGGATCAGCTCCGCGAAGGTGGCCATGGCCTCGTCGAGCTGGCCGGCGTTGCGCCGCTCGGACTCCTCGTTGGCCTGCTCCACGAGCGTGCGGACCGAGTGGGAGTCGGGCCGGGCCACCAGCGCGGCGTCGAGCTTGCCGAGCTTCTGGTCGATCTCACCGCCGAGGGAACCGAGACGCCCGGACAGTCCCTCCTCGAGGGAGTCCAGCCGGGCGCTGACGGTCTCGAGCCGCTCGGCCAGCGACCCCAGCCGCGTGGCGAGCCCGTCGAGCGGCTCCGTGGGGTCGACGGCGGGGCGGGCGGCCAGCTCCTCCAGGCGCCGGTGCAGCCCGATGCTGGTGTCGCCGAGGAGGTTGCGCATGCCCTCGTCCGACTCGTCCATGGCACGGACGGCGTTGTCGAGCTGCTCGCGGACGGTGCGCTCGATCCCGTCGATCCGCTCCTTGATCGGGGTGCCGACCGACGACGGCATCGCGTCGAGGCGCATCTCGTGGCGGTCGAGGCGGTTGTCGAGGTCGTCGAGGCGCTTGTGCAGGCCCCCGAGACGGTCGTCGAGCCCGTCCATCCGGCCCGACACGCCCTCCAGCCGCCCGGCCATGCCGTCGAGCCGCCCGTCCAGCTGGGCGATCGGCTTGGCGATCTTGTCGGGTAGCGCCTCGACGGCCCGCATGACGGCGGCGATCGCGGCGTCCTGGGCGTCGAGCTTGGCGACCGTCTCGTCGAGGCGCTCGGCCAGGACACTGACCTCGGTGCGGTCGGGCAGCTCGGTCATCCGCTTGCGGATCGTGCCCAGCGCGTCGAGTGCGGCGAGCCGGGCGTGGATCTCGTCGAGCGAGTCGAAGATCTGCTGCTGCTCGCTGTCGCGGATCTCCGCGGCTCGCATGAGCATGCCGCGCATACGGTCGAACGACAGTGTGGAGTCATTGCTCATGGCGGCGGGGAGCTTCCTCTGAGCCGGACAACGGGGAGTGCCGTGCGCACTGAGGGTAGCGACCCGTGTTGATCACCCCCTCGGCGCTCCCCGATCGGAGGCCGTTAGCCCGTTCGGAGCAGTATGGAGGGCTTTCGCTCACCCACCGCAGCCGGGAGTCGGGCCTCGTGAGCGGGGCCGACTCCGCCGTGGACGTCAGGTCCTGAGGTAGGACGCGCCGTTGACGTCGACGATCGCGCCGACAGCCGACTCCGTGCCCGGCGACGCCAGGAACACGATCACCCTGGCGATCTCCTCCGGGGTGGCGGCCCTCCCGAGCGGGCTCTGTGCCCGTACCGCGTCGCCGTCGGGTCCGTGCAGGTAGGGCGCTGCCATGTCGGTCTCGACGAAGCCCGGAGCGACCGCGGTGACGTAGATGCCGTGCGGCGCCAGCGCCTGCGCGAGCGACTGGCTGAAACTGTTGAGCCCGGCCTTGCTCGCCCCGTACGCGGGGTGGTCGGGCTCCCCGCGGAAAGCGCCCCGCGAGGTGATGTTGACGATCCGCCCGCCCCCGTTCTCGACCATGTGGGGGACCACGCAGTGCACGAGGTTGGCTGGTCCGATCAGGTTGGTGTCGATGGTCTCCCGCCAGGCCTCCTGCCACGTCGCGTAGCCGGTGTCCAGTACCGGGTGCCGGGTGTAGACACCGGCGTTGTTGATCAGCACGTCGACCCGTCCGAGGCGGTCGACCACCGACCGCACGAGGTTCTGCACCTGCGTGGGGTCGGCGACGTCGGCCTGGAGCGCGATGTGCCGGCCGCCGCCGAGCGCCGCGAGCACCTCCTCGGCCGCGTCGCGATCCTGGCGGTACTGGATCGCGACCGTGGCGCCCGCCGCGGCGAACTCGAGGGCGGTGGCCCGGCCGATACCGCGGGAACCGCCCGTGACGAGCACGACAACGCCATCGAAGGCCATGGAGATCAGCATGTCAGGCCGGTGCGGGATTGAGCGGAGGGGCACCGGGGAAAGATCACCCGTGCCCGATGCCGACGAGGACCGCTCCGTGCCCGCGCTGGCCGAGCGCTACGAACTCGGGGACGTCCTCGGTGCCGGTTCCGCTGCGACGGTGTACCGGGCGGTCGACCGCCACTCGGGACGACCGGTCGCGGTGAAGCTGTTCGACCCGCAGGTGTCCCGCCCGCGCCGTCCGGGCCACGTGGTGGAGGCGGCGGCGTTGGGCGAGCTGCGCCACCCCGCTCTCGTCGAGCTCTACGCCACCGGCGCGGACAACGGCCTGGCCTACCTGGTCATGCAGCTGGTCGACGGGGAGACGCTGTCGGAGCGCATCGCCAGGGGGGCGGTGCCGGTCGGGACGGCCGCGGCCATGGGGGCACGCCTGGCGGACGCACTGGCGCATGTGCACGAGCAGGGTCTGGTGCACCGCGACCTGAAACCCGGCAACGTCCTGCTCGACGCCGATCAGCGGCCCTACCTCGCCGACTTCGGGGTCTCCCGGCTCATCGACGCAACCCGGGTGACCGCGACCGGGTTCGTCGTCGGCACGCCGGCGTACATGGCTCCCGAACAGGTCCGGGGCCAGGTGGTGGGGCCGCCGGCCGACGTCTACGCGCTCGGCCTGATCCTGCTCGAGGCGGTGACGGGCAGGCGCGAGTACCCGGGCGACGTGGTGGAGTCCGCGGTCGCGCGGCTGCACCGGCGGCCCGCGGTTCCCGCGGGGCTCCCGGCCGACCTGCGATCGCTGCTGACCGCGATGACCGCCGACGACCCGGACCAGCGACCCACTGCAGCCACCGTGGCGGCCGAGCTCACGGCGTCGGCCGGGGACACGGTGGCCGGCCTGACGGGCTCGGCACCAGGTCCGAGCCGCCGGTGGACGTGGCTTGCTGCGGCCGCCGCGAGTGCCGTGCTCGCAGCGGGGGCGCTGGTCATGACCACGGCCACGGACACCCCCGCGACGCCCCGAGCCGCCGCCGACGGTCCGTCCTCCCCGCCCCCCGCTGCGCCGGTCGCGCCGGTCGTGGTGGCACCCCTCGCAGCGCCACGAGCGGCGCCCCCGCAGGCGGGGGCCGCTGTGCTCACCGCTGCTGCTCCCCGTCCTGTCCCGACCCGCTCGGCGACGGCCGCGGCCGAACGGGTCGCCGCGGACAGCGATGCGCAGCGATCCCGGGACGCGCGGTCGGGCTCGACGCCCCCGGCCGGCCGGCCCGACGACCCCGATACCGGTCGCCCCCGCCCGGGGGCGGGCAGGGGCACGGCCGAGGACGACGGCGACAGCAGCGCGAAGAACAACAGCGGTGCCACGAACCGCCGTGGGGCGGAGAACCGGGGCGATGCCGCGGATCACGGCGGCAGCAAGGGCAGCGGCAAGGGCAGCGGCAAGGGCAGCAAGGGCGGCAAGGGGAAGTGAACCACCCGGCTGGGTCGGACGGCCGACAATCCGATCGGCTCCGCCGACCCGGCGTGTTGCGCGTGCCGCTACGGAAGGCGGCGGACGCGGCCCGCGCGGCCGTCTCCCGACCGGTGACCGCCGCCCGAAGCTCGCGTACCGGATCGGGCACCCGCGCGACGGCGCTCGTGTTCTAGCGTGACGGGGTGCCCGTGCCGCTGAACATCGACTCCGTCCGGGACGCACCGAAGGTGCTGCTCCACGACCATCTGGACGGCGGGCTGCGGCCCGCCACCGTCGTCGACCTCGCCGACGCCGCCGGCTACGCCGGACTGCCGAGCACGGACGCCGAGGAGCTGGGCAGCTGGTTCCTCGCCGCCTCGCACTCCGGCTCGCTCGAGCACTACCTGGAGACGTTCGGGCACACCGTCGGGGTGATGCAGAGCGTCGACGCGCTGGTCCGGGTGGCAGCCGAATGTGCCGAGGACCTGGCCAGCGACGGCGTGGTCTACGCCGAGGTGCGGTTCGCTCCCGAGTTGCACGTCGAGCAGGGCCTCGCGCTCGACGCCGTGGTCGAGGCCGTGCTGGAGGGGTTCCGGGTCGGTTCGGCCCGGGCCGCCGAGCGCGGCAGGCGGATCCGCGTGGGCTGCCTGCTCACCGCCATGCGGCACGCCGCCCGATCCCGGGAGATCGCGGAGCTGGCGGTGCGCTACCGGGACCTCGGAGTGGTGGGCTTCGACATCGCCGGTGCCGAGGCCGGGTTCCCTCCAACCCGTCACCTCGACGCGTTCGAGTACCTGCGCCAGCAGAACGCGCACTTCACGATCCACGCCGGGGAGGCGTTCGGCCTGCCGTCGATCTGGGAGGCGTTGCAGTGGTGCGGTGCCGACCGGCTGGGCCACGGCGTGCGGATCGTCGACGACATCATGCTGGGCGCCGACGGCACCCCCCGGCTGGGCCTGCTTGCCGCCTACGTGCGTGACAAGCGCATTCCGCTGGAGATGTGCCCCACGTCCAACGTGCACACCGGCGCGGCCAAGTCGCTGGCCGACCACCCGATCGGCCTGCTCACCGAGCTGCGGTTCCGCGTCACGGTCAACACCGACAACCGGCTGATGTCGGACGTGTCGATGACCAGCGAGATGGCGGCGCTCGCCGACACGTTCGGCTACGGCTGGGCCGACCTGCAGTGGTTCACGGTCAACGCGATGAAGTCGGCCTTCCTCGGCTTCGACGAGCGGCTCGCGCTGATCAACGACGTGATCAAGCCGGGCTACGCGGCGCTGCTGGCCTGACGGCCCGGCCGTGCGGGTGGGTCAGTGCACGGTGAGGCGCGCCGTGAGCTCCTCGACCAGCTCCCGGAACCGCGCCGCCTCCGCGTCGAACGGCGGGCTGGGCGCGAGCCGGGTGGGGTCGGGCTTGATCACGAACGAGACGAGCCAGCCGAGCGCCTGCGACTCGGCCAGCGCCTCACGGGCGTCGTCGTCGCCTGCCCACTCGCCCACGTCCAGCAGCAGCTCGACGGCCAGCTCCAGCTGGGACGGGTCGACCGTGAGGGTGCCCTCGGCGATGTCGTCGTCGAGCCCGGTGAGGGTGTAGGCGTTCAGCTCGTCGACCTCCACCTCCAGCTCGCCGACCGCCGCCCGCTCGACGACCTCCGACCACGTGGAGGCGGCGACGAGGTCGTGCCCCTCGGCGCCGTCCTCGCCGATCCAGCGGGCGAGCGCGCGCTCGGTGGTGAAGACGTCGATCTTGCCGTTCGAGCCGAGGAAGACCGGGGCGTCGTCGAGGTAGCAGCGCAGCGTGACGTACTCGCCGTCGCGGGTGGTGATCCGGACCGGGTCGATACCGACCTCCTCCCAGAAGCCGGCGGGCTCGTCGTCCTCGCTCTCGTCCCGGTCGTCGCCGACGGTGGCGATCACGGGCTCGTCGACATCGTCGACGACCACGACCTCCTTCTCCGCCGCGGCGAGGGCCGCCGAGTCGACGTCGGGGGTGACGACGAGGTCGTCGAGCGCGTCGATGACCTCGTCCCACCGCTCCGCGACCGTGTCGACCAGCTGCGTCCACAGCCGCGCGCCCTCACGCCCGACGAACGGCAGGGTGCCCTGGCGCAGCAGCCCGAAGGCAGGCGCCGAGTCGACGACCTCGGTGACGACGTCCAGCTCGCAGACGTCGGCGATCGACCGCACCATGTCGGTGATCTCGGCGAGCTCGCTGATCGTCCAGGTGTCGGGGTCCTCGGCCACGAGCTCCGGCACGCCGACGATGTCGTAGCGCTGGGTCTCCTCCGGCGTCAGCTCGGCGACGGTCAGGTCCGGCACCACCGACCACGCCGGGTGGTCCACCAGGTCGTGTTCGGGGGCGGTGCGAACGAACGCGGCGAGCTGGGCGACCTCGGCAAACGCGAAGAGCGCTTCGTCGTCGCCGAGGAACGCCTCCCACTCCTCGCCGTCCTCGCGCCACCGCGGGGCCCACAGGGTGACGAGGTCCCCCTCGGTGAGGGAGAGCTGGATCGGGACGATGTCGCTGGCCACGACGAAAGGGTAGGCCGCTGGCGGGTCAGCGCCCGACCGGGTGCCAGACCGTCTTGATCTCGGTGTAGCACCGCAGCCGTGCGATCCCCGGCGGACGCAGCGGATCGGGCTCCGTGGCGGGCCGGGGCAGCACCCGTTTGACGGTGTCGGCCGCGGCCCGTTCGAGGTCGGTGGTCAGCTCCGCGGGGGCGCCCGCCAGGTCGAGCGCGTGCACCTCGGCGTGGGCGGCGAGCCACGGCGCCAGCTCGGCGACGTGGCCGGTGAGCACGTTGGCGACCCCGCCGGGGAGGTCCGAGGTGGCGAACACCTCGGCGAGCTCGATCGCAGGCAGCGGCCGGTTCTCCGACGCCACGACGACGGCGGTGCACCCCGTGGCGAGCACCGGGGCGAGCACATCGACCAGCCCGAGCAGCGCCGACGACTGTGGCGCGAGCACACCGACGACGCCGGTCGGCTCGGGGGTGGACCAGTTCACGAGCGGACCGGCCACCTGGTTGACCGAGCCGAGCACACCGGCGATCTTGTCGGTCCATCCGGCGTACCAGACCCAGCGGTCGATCGCCGCGTCCACCAGCGCCGTCGCCCGCTCGCGCGGCACCCCCTCGGCCTCGGCCACCACGTCGACGAACCGGTCGTGGCGGCCCTGCAGCATCTCGGCGACGCGGTAGAGCACCTGCCCGCGGTTGTAGGCGGTGGCTCCCGACCAGCCGCCGAACGCGGAACGGGCGGCGCTCACGGCGTCGCGGACGTCCTTGCGGGACGCGAGCGCGGCGTGCGCGAGGAGCGCGCCCTGCGCGTCGCGGACGGGGTAGCTGCGGCCGGACTCCGACCGCGGGAACGCGCCGCCGACGTAGAGCTTGTAGGTCTTGGCGACACCGAGGCGGCCGTCGACGGCGGCGGGCTGACTCATGCCGCCGAGCCTACGGCCGGGACCCCCCGATCACGCCGCGCGAGTCGCCCATTCCGCGCACGCGAGTCGCCCGTTTCCTCCGCGTGAGTCGCCCGTTCTCAGCGCGCCTTGCGTGGGATGAGGCCTGCCTCGTGGGCCAGGATGGCCGCCTCGACCCGGTTGCGGACCCCGAGCTGCCGGAAGATCCCGCTCACGTAGACCTTCACGGTGCCCTCGACGACGTGGATGTGCTCGGCGATCTCGGCGTTGGACAGCCCGGATCCGAGTAGCCCGAGCACCTCTCGTTCACGGTTGGTCAAACCGTCGAGCTGCCGCGCGGCGCCGAGGTGCGACCCGGTGGCGGCGAGGTGGTCGATCACCCGCCGGGCGACGGACGGCGAGAGGTAGGCCGCGCCGGAGGCGACGGCACGCACCCCCGCGATGATCTCGGTGGGGTCGCCCGTCTTGAGCACGAAGCCTCCCGCTCCCTCTCCGAGCGCCCGGGAGATGTAGGTGTCCTCGGCAAAGGTGGTCAGCACCAGCACTCCGGTGCCGACGGTCAGCCGGCGGATCTCCGCCGCGGCTTGGATCCCGTCGAGCCGCGGCATCCGGATGTCCAGCACGGCGACGTCCGGGCGGTGCGCCAGCACCAGGTCCACCGCATCGCGCCCGTCCTGCGCCTCGGCGACGACCTCGACCTCCGGCGCCGCGGCGAGCACGGCCCGCACTCCGACGCGCACGACGGCCTCGTCGTCGGCGAGCACGACACGGATCATGCCGCCATCCTGGCCCGTCACCGTGCGCCCCGGACGAGCTCGTCCTTGCTCACCAGCCGGCCGTCCCGGAAGCAGAGCCGGTACAGGTCGCTCCCGCGTTCGTCGAACGGGTTGGGGTGGGTGCTGTAGTGGCGGCAGGCCGAGCCGGCAGGCGGCGGCGTCACACCGCCGGGCTGGTCGACCCGCGTCTCGGCGGGCAGCAGCAGGGCGATGGACGGCTCGTCCTGCCCGATCGTGAGCCGCGCGTAGTCGGCGGGTTCGAGCACCGACGTGGCCGCGTCGACGACCATGTAGGCCATCACGCAGGCGACGACGCCGGCCGACACCCCGGCGGTGACGAGGATCGTCCGGCGCCCACTGCGCCGGACCTGCAGCTCGGCCTGCCTGCGGTGCAGGTGAGTGGCCGTGGCCGGGCCCGCGGGGGTCGAGGGCCGGTGGGGGACGTGCGCCGTGACCTCGTACCCGCCGTCGGCGCGCCGCCCGGCGTCGAACCGCCCCCCGACGAGCCGCACTCGTTCCGCGAGCCCGAGCAGGCCGTACCCACCGGTGACCGCGCGTCCGGGCGGCTCGGCCGCCGCCGCGTTGGCCACCCGCACGACGCTGCCCTCGCCGGTCTCCTCGATCCGGACGCTCACGCCCGCCCCAGGGGCGTGCTTGACGGCGTTGGTGAGGGCTTCGGCGACCACGCGATGGATCGTCCGTGCGATGACGGGGTCGTGGTCGCGCGGTGGGTCCGTGACGAGATCCACGTCCAGCCCCGACGTCCGGCTCCGGGCCACGAGTTCGGCCACGGACTCGCCGGGACTGTCGGGGCGGGCCTGGTCCGCGCGAAGCACGCGCACGGCGTCGGCCAGCCGTTCGGCAGCGGTGGTCACGGCCGCGCGGGCGCCACCGGCCGCCGATCGATGCGCCGGGTCGAGCCCGGCGTCCAGCTCGAGCGCCCCGATGCGCAGTGCGGCGTGCGCGAGCTCGTGGCCGAGCAGGTCGTGCATCTCGCCGGCCAGCCGGGCCCGTTCGCGGTTCCTGGCCCTGTCCTCGGCCAGCCCGAGCTCCCGCTCCACCCTTTCCGCGTGCTCCCAGCCGGCCCGCACCATCTGCATGTACTGACGCCGGTACCGGCCGATCGTCCAGGGCACGACCGCGAGCACGGCCACCGCGGCGACCGTCCCGAGCGCGGCGTCACCCCCGCCGCCGAGGGCCAGCGGAGCCGCAGCACCGGTCGCGGTGGCCGCCAGCAGCACCATCGCGCCCGCGGTGCCCGCGGTCGCGTTCCGGCCTGCCACGAAGCTGACCGCCACCAGGCCTCCCGCGAACGCGATCACCCCGAGCGTGCTGTTCAGCTCGGCCCGCGACAGGAAGGTGACCTGCCACGCCGCCACCACCAGCGCGAGCGCCGCGACCGGCAGGCGGTGCACGAGAGCCGTGGCGACGCCGAGGACGGCGAGCCCGGCGAGGGCCTCGGCTACCGAGAGCCGGCCGTCCCACGGTCCGACCGCGGCCGCGAGCACCGGCACTGCCGTGATCGTCCAGAGGGCGAGTGCGCGCACGCCCATCAGTGTCGCGGACGCCGTCTCAGGCGCGTGGGCGTCGAAGGCGAACCGTCGGCGCATCTCCCGCTCCCGCATCGCCCACCAGCCACCCCGCCGCGGCCCGGTTCCGGGCCCGGGTGATGACCGGAGCCAGCAGACGTGCCGGTACCGGGAGGACGAGGGCCACGGCTGCCCCGAGGAGGAGGCCGGCGATCACTTCGTGCGGATAGTGCACGCCGACGACGACCCGTGAGGCTGCGGCGAACAATGCCATGCCGATGGCGAGGAAAGCGAGGCGCCCGCCCGTCCAGGCGAGAGCGACGGCGGCCGCTGCCGCGACCGTCGCGTGATTGCTGGGAAAGGACCAGTCGCCGTACTCGGGGCACGCCGCGATCGTGGCCAGGCCGCCGAGCGTCCGGCACGGACGTTCGGCCTGCCACAGCTCCTTCGCCGTCTCGCTCAGCAGGTACGCCATCACCGTCACCGCAGGCACCAGCAGCCCCCGCGCCATCAGCAGCGGTGGGCCGGTCCGCGCGCGCCACCACGCCGCCACGAACATCGCGGCGAGTACGACGGCGACCGCCTCGCCGGCGACCACCACGACTACGTGGAACACCTCGGGGCTCGCCGCAGCCGATTCGACGATTTGTCGATACCATTCCGCGCTGATATCGGGCACATCCGGAATTCCGGTGCCGTCCGGAATCGGCTCCACGAGCGCGTTCATCACGGGGAGAACGCTATTCATCGGGGCCGGTCGACCGCCGTCGTCGGAAGCGTCGTGCTGCCTCTGTCGTTCGTCAGGGTCGAGCACCTGACGATCGACAGGGCGGCGCGGCTCAGGCGGGCAGGTCGAGCCGGACGAGCTGCGCGCGGGAGGTGACGCCGAGCTTCGGGAACGCCTTGTACAGGTGGTAGCCCACGGTGCGCGGGCTGAGGAACAGCTGCGCCCCGATGTCCCGGTTGCTGAGCCCGGCGGCAGCGAGCCGGACGACGTGGCGCTCCTGCGGGGTGAGCTCGGTGAGCAGGTCGGGGCCCGGCTGCGCGTCGGCGCGGCTCTCCCCGGTGGCCCGCAGCTCGGCCCGCGCGCGCTCGGCCCAGGGGCGGGCGCCGAGCTCCTCGAACGTCTCCAGCGCCGACCGCAACGGTGCCCGGGCCTGTGCCCGGTGCCTGCCCCGTCGCAGCGACTCCCCGTGGAGAAGCTCCGTGCGGGCTCGTTCGAAGGGCCGTGCCCCGTCGAGCCGGTGGAGCGCCACGGCCTCGGCGAAGAGGCGTTCGGCCCGGTCACCGCCTTCGACGAGAGCCCGGCAGCGCAGCGCGACCGCCTGCGCCCAGTCCTGCCCGACGTGGCCCGCCCACCGATCGAAGCGCGCGGCCGCGTCGCGGGCGAGCTCCGGGCGGCCTGCGCGGGTCGCCGCCTCCACGAGGTCGGGCAGCGACTGACGACGGCTCGGGTGCGCGACGAGCTCGGTGAGCCGGTCGGCGGCGGTCTCGAACCGGCCGAGTCCCACGTCCAGGAGGCTGCGCGCCGCCGCTGCCGCCTCGGAGAAGCCCCGCGGCTTCCGTCGCCCGTCGAGCTCGGAGAGGACGGCCGCCAGGCGCACCTCGTCCCCCTCGACGGCCGCCAGTTGCGCCGCCACGGCCACGAGCTCTCCGACGGCCTGCTCGTGGCCCGCGTCGCGGGCGAGCTGCAGCCCCTCGGCGGCTGCGGCTGCCGCGTCGTGGCGGTGGCCCAGGTGCCACCGGCCCGCGGCCAGCACGGCCAGCACCCGGGGCAGCACGCCGTGCGCGCCGCGGGTGCGGCAGTCGCGCTCGGCGGAGGCGGCGAGCTCGTGGGCGGTGACGTGGTCGCCGAGTGCGAGGTGCCAGGCCGCGAGGGTGGCGCCGACCCGCGGCGATCCCGGACCATGGCAGACCACCAGCTCACGCAGGCCCGCGACCGCGCTCGGCAGTGCGGTGTCGTCGGAGTCGGGGAGCTGGGCGAGCGCCACCGCGGCCAGCGCCCGGACGTGTCGCGCGTCGCCGAGGCGGTCGGCGGCGGCCACCACCCGCTCGATCATGCCGCGGTCCCGAGCCGACCATCCCGCCTCGACGGCCCACATGAACATCTCACCGGCCGGCCCGGGCGCGACGGCCGCCGTGGGCACCGCCGCCTCCATCAGCAGCCGGTGCGTCTCCTCCGGCCGGTTGACCTCGTCGGCGAGCCGGGCGTGGATCAGCGCGAGCCGCGCAAGCTGCGCACGGCCTGCCACGGGCCGTGCGGCGTCGACCGCCAGGGTGGACGCCCACTCGCGGTGGCCTGCGTCCGCCGCGGCCTCCGCTGCCGCGGTCAGCCGGTGGGTCCGCCGGGCCGGGTCGGGACTGAGCGAACCGGCGCGTTCGTACGCTGCGGCCGCCCCCTCGTTGCTGCCCCGGTCCGCTGCCCCGCGCGCGCTCTCCTCGAGCGCGGCGGCGACGTCCTCGTCGGGCCCGATGCTCGCGGCGGCCCGGTGCCAGTTGCGGCGGTCGACGTCGGGACGCCCGTCGAGCACGTCGGCGAGCGCGCGGTGGGCCTCCTGCTTGCCCACCACGGTGGCACTGCCGTAGGCGGCCGTGCGGATCAGCGGGTGCTGGAAGCCGAGGCACCCCTCCTGGAACATGAGCAGGCGCGCGCGTTCCGCCGCCTCCAGATCGGCCAGGGAACAGCCGAGGCGTTGCGCCGCCGCGAGCACCACCCCGGTGTCGCAGGTGTTGTCGGCCGCCGCCACGAGCAGCATGGTGCGGACGCTGTCGGGCAGCGCCGCGATCCGGGCGGCGAACTCCCGCTCCACCGGACTGTGGGTCGGCGCCGACCCGCCGCGCCCGGCCTCGGGCGGACCGAGCGGGTACACCGGTGACCGGCCCGCGCGGTGCGCCGCGGGCAGCTCGTGCAGGGCGAGCGGGTTGCCTGCCGCCTCGCGCAACAGCTGTTCCCGGATGTGCCGTGGGAGGTCGCCGGCCCCGGAGTCCAGGACGTGCCGGGCGGTCGCCTCGTCCAGCCGGGGCAGGGTGAGCTCCGCCAGCCCCGGGCCCGGGAACGCGGGGGCGTGCCCGGTACGCGCCGCGAAGATCAGCACCACGGCCTCGGCGTCGAGGCGGCGCGCGACGAACAGCAGCACCTGCGCCGAGGCGCGGTCGAACCAGTGGGCGTCGTCGAGCAGGCACAGCACGGGCCGCTGCGCCGCCAGCTCGGCGAGCAGCGTCAGCACGGCGAGGCCGACCAGGAACCGGTCGGGCGCCCGTTCCGTCGTCGCCAGCCCGAGCGCCGCGCGCAACGCGCCCGCCTGCGCCTCGGGCAGCTCGTCGACGCCCGCCATGTTGTCCTTGAGCAGCAGGTGCAGGGCGGCGAACGGCAGCTCCGTCTCGGTCTCGACGCCCGTCCTGGTGAGCACCAGCATGTCCGGCGCGGTCGTGGCGGCGTGCCGGAGCAGGGTCGACTTCCCGATCCCGGCCTCACCACGGACCACCAGCGCGGCGCTGCGTCCCGCGCGGGCGGTGTCGAGCAGGCGCTGCACGCCTGCCGTCTCGGCGGCCCGGCCGGGGAGAGCGCGGTGGCCCGGCGCCGCGGCCACGTTCTTCATCGGGCCCCCTCCGCCTCGGGCCGGGTGGCTCCCGACGAGGCGGGTACCAGCAGCACGAGTAGCCCGATGCCCGCCGCCGCGGTGACCACGACGACGCCGGCGCGGAAGCCCGCCGCCCCGCCCCCGGCCACCGTCCAGGCCAGCGCGGTCACCGCCGGGGCGACCGTCATCGCGACCGTGCGCACCGTCATGCCGACGCCACCGGCCACCCCCTCCGACCCGGCCGGGGTGCCGGCGAGCAGTGCGGTGTTGATCGCCGGGTTGAACAGCCCGGACCCCACACCGAGCAGGATCAGCCGCCAGGCCAGGTCCGCCAGTCCGGAACCGGCGTCCAGCGTGAGCATGGAGAGCATCGCGACCACGGTCACCGCGCTCCCGACGATCGCGACGACCCTGGTCCCGTAGCGGTCGGACAGCAGGCCCGCGAGCGGGGAGATCGGTGCCATCGCGCCGACCACGAACAGCAGCGCCACCCCGGTGACGTCCGGCCCGTCGCCCAGCACGTCGGCCACGAAGTACGGGAGCAGGAACGCGATCAGGCCGCCGGTGAAGGTGGTCGCGAACAGTGCGAGCAGCGTGCCGGCGAACGAGCGCCCGCGCACCAGCGCGATCACCGGCCCCGACTCCGTCAGCCGGGCCCACCACAGCCCGAGGCCGACCGCCGCCACCCCGAGAGCGGCGGCGACGAGCGGCTGCCCGTCCACCGCGTCCAGCGCGAGCAGCAGCGTCGCCACCGCACCCCCGAGCAGGAGCGCCTCGCGCACGAGTGCACCGCTCGGCCGGGGCAGGCCGCGGTCCGGGGTACGCGGGATGCTGCGCAGCCCGATCCACAGCACGACGGCCGCCAGCGGGATCTTCATCAGGAAGACCTCGCGCCAGGTGAACACGTCGGCCACCAGCCCGCCGACGGGCATGCCCACCGTGGCGCCGATCGTCATGATCGTGATCACGAACCCGATCGCCCGGCCCCGCTGTGCCGGGCGGACGCTGCCGCTGATGATCGGCATGTACGCGGCCACCACGAGCGCACCGGCGATCCCCTGCAGCAGGCGGCCGACGACGACCAGTGCGAAGGACGGAGCGAAGGCCACCAGCACGCTCGCCAGTCCGAGGCCGGTCAAGGCCAGGGCGAAGACCGCGCGGACGTCCGCGCCGTCGGCCCAGCGCCCGGCCGGAACGGACACGGCGGCCGACGGCAGCGCGTAGGCCAGCAGCACCCACGCCGTCGCCGCCGGGGACACGCCCAGGTCCGCGCCCATGCCGGGGAGGGTCACCGCGGGGATCGTCATCTCGGAGGTGACCATCAGCATCGCGAGACCGAGCGCCACCACCGGCGGCCAGCTCGTCCGGCCGGGTTCTACCGCTCTCGTGACCATCGTCGTCCCCTCTGGGCGGATCGGGACTCGGACGTTAGGAGTTGAAGTTGAGTCGAGGTCAAGTTCGATCACCCGGTGACGTACGGGCGGGCGGCACGGGCGTCGCGCAGGGCCACGGCCCACCAGGCGAGCTGGTCGAGCAGTATCTTCGCCGCCGCCGAGCACTCTGCCTCATCGAGCGGCCGGGCGTCCTCGCCGAACCGGGCCCACGCGCCGTGGAAGCTCACGGTGTCGCGCACCGTGGTCGCGTGGACCTCGGCGAACACCGGCCGCAGGTGCTCCACCGCACGCAGGCCGCCCGACATCCCGCCGTAGGACACGAAGGCCACCGGCTTGGCCTGCCACTCCCGCCCGTACCAGTCGACGAGTGTCTTCAGCGGCGCCGGATAGCTGTGGTTGTACTCCGGCGTGATCACCACGAACGCGTCGGCGGCCGCCAGGCGCGGCGCCACGGCCGCCACCTGTGGCGGCGCCGGCTGCCCGAACCCGGTCAGCCGGTCCGGCAGCGCGGCGTCGGCGAGGTCGAGCACGTCGACGTCCATGTCGGCGTGCTGCGTCGCCTCCCCGACGAACCAGTCGGCCACCGTGGGCCCGAACCGGCCCTCCCGTGTGCTCCCGATGATCACCACCAGGCGCAGTCGCTCGTCGGTCATGGTGGGCTCCTTCCCCTCGTCGCTGTTGATGCGAGGGACGCTAGGAGCGAGGAGGGACCCACCGAATCCGTCACGTGACCGGCGCTGCCGATCACCACGACCCGTACGTGACGGCCGCGCCGGTGTGCGTCCCGGAGGCGGCGTCAGGCGTCGAGGTAGGCCTCGAGGCCGATCCGCCCGCCTTCCCGGCCGAAGCCGGACTCGCGGTAGCCGCCGAAGGGCGCCGTGGGGTCGAAGCGGTTGAAGGTGTTGGCCCAGACCACGCCGGCACGCACCCGCTGCGCGGTCCAGAGCGCCTTGGCGCCCTTCTCGGTCCAGATACCGGCGGAGAGGCCGTACGGCGTGTTGTTGGCCTTGGCGACGGCCTCGTCGGGGGTGCGGAACGTCAGCACCGACAGGACCGGCCCGAAGATCTCCTCCCGCGCCACCCGCATCGTCTGCTCCACGCCGGAGAAGACGGTGGGCGGGAAGAACAGACCGCGCTCGGGCAGCGCGCAGGAACTGGTCCAGCGCTGCGCCCCCTCGGCGTCGCCCGCGGCGGCGAGGTCGACGATCCGGTCCAGCTGGGCACGCGAGTTGATGGCGCCGACGTCGGTGTTCTTGTCGAGCGGATCGCCCACTCGCAGCGTCTCGATCCGGGCGCGCAGGAGCGTCTCGAACTCCTCCGCGATCGACTCCTGCACCAGCAGCCGCGACCCCGCACAGCAGACGTGGCCCTGGTTGAAGAAGATCCCGTCGACGACGCCGTCGACGGCCTGGTCGAGCGCCGCGTCGTCGTAGACGATGTTGGCGGCCTTGCCGCCCAGCTCCAGCGTGAGCCGCCTGCCGGTGCCGCCGAGGCGCCGCTGGATCTCCTTGCCCACCTCGGTGGAGCCCGTGAAGGCCACCTTGTCCAGCCCCTGGTGACCCACGAGGGCGGCGCCCACGTCACCGGCGCCGGGGAGGACGTTCAGCACGCCAGGGGGCAGCCCGGCATCGGCGGCGATCTCGGCCAGCACGAGCGCGGTGAGCGGGGTGGTCTCCGCAGGCTTGAGGACGATCGTGTTGCCGCAGGCCAGTGCCGGAGCGATCTTCCAGACGGCCATGAGCAGCGGGAAGTTCCACGGGATCACGGCACCGACCACGCCGAGCGGCCGAGGGTCGGGGCCCAGCCCCGCGTAGCCGAGCTTGTCGGCCCAGCCGGCGTGGTGGAACAGGTGCGCCGAGGCCGTGGGCACGTCGATGTCGCGCGACTCGCGGATCGGCTTCCCGTTGTCCAGCGTCTCCAGCACCGCGAGCTCGCGGGAGCGCTCGGCGACCACGCGCGCGATCCGGAACAGGTACTTGGCCCGTTCGGCCCCGGGCATCGGGCCCCACACCTCGGTGTACGCGCGGCGGGCGGCCGCCACGGCCCGGTCGACGTCGGCCGGGCCCGCCGTGCCGACCTCGGCGAGCACCTCCTCCGTCGCCGGGTTGATCGTCTTCAGCGGCTCGCCGCCGCCGTCGACGAACTGCCCGTCGAGGAACGGGCGGTAGGCAGGCTGCAGGTTCGCGAGCGCCGCGGACTCGGGGGCGGGGGCGTAGGTCCAGTCCATCAGGCGTTCCCGATCCGGTCGGTGCTCTCGTAGTGCCCGTCGAGCTGGGTGCGGCGCTGCCGGAGGAGGTCGCCGAGCAGGGACGACGCGCCGAACCGGAAGAGCTGCGGGGTGAGCCATGCCGGCCCCGCGATCTCGTTGACCGCCACGAGGTGGCGGATGGCGTCCTTCGCGGTGCGGATCCCGCCCGCGGCCTTCACGCCCCGCAGCTCGCCGGTGGCGCGGTGCCAGTCACGCACGGCCTGCAGCATCAGCTGCACCACGGGCAGCGTCGCCGCCGGGGAGATCTTGCCCGTGGAGGTCTTGATGACGTCGGCGCCCGCGAGTAGGGCGAGCCAGGACGCGCGGCGCACGTCGTCGTAGCCCGCGAGCTCCCCGGTCTCCAGGATCACCTTGAGGTGGGCGCTGCCGCAGGCCTGCTTCACGGCGGCGATCTCCTCGTACACGGCGCCGTAGCGACCGGTGAGAAAGGCGCCGCGGTCGATCACCATGTCGATCTCGGAGGCCCCGGCCTCGACGGCGAGCGCGGTGTCGGCGAGCTTGACCACCCGCGACGACCGCCCGGACGGGAACGCGGTGGCGACGGCGGCGACCGCCACCCCCGAGCCGCGCAGCGCCTCCACCGCGACCCCGGCCAGGTCCGGGTAGACACAGACGGCGGCCACGGGCGGTACCTGCGGGTGGTCGGGATCGGGGCGGCGGGCCTGCGCGCACAGCGACCGCACCTTGCCCGGGGTGTCGGACCCTTCCAGCGTGGTGAGGTCGATCATGGAGATGGCCATGTCGAGGGCCTGGAGCTTCGACTCCCGCTTGATGCTCCGTGTGGCCAGCACCGCTGACCGGCGCTCGAGCCCTACCTGGTCGACGCCCGGCAGCCCGTGCAGGAAGCGGCGCAAGGAGGCCTCGTCGCGGGCGACGTCGCCGAACCCCGGCCCGGCGACGCCGTCTCCGGTGTCGACAGGCGCTCGGCCTGCGCTGCGCGCGTCGGGCCGCGGGGCGGGGACGATCGTTGTCACGGCGCTGAGTGTAGGGGCCGGAGGCCCGCGATCGAGGGTCGTCGCCGCGGACGTCCGGCCTCCCGGCGCGATCACCCGGAGGGCGCCGGCCGCACTGCTCGATCCTGAACAGCGCGCCGCCCGCTGCGCCGATGGGCGCAGCGGGCGACCGCGAGTGTTGGGGGGAGCGTCCCGTAGCGGGTGGGGTCAGGTGGAGCTGTGCAGACGGACGACGCCGACAGTGACGTCCTCCAGTCCACCGCGATCGAAATCGCGGCGCAGTTGATCGGCCTTGACTGTTGCCGTCAGGCCGTCGAACGGTCCGTGGGCATCAACCTCTCCGGTCTGAGGGTCGACGGCGAGCACAACATAACCGTCGCACTGCGTAAGCTTCTCCGCTGCAGCGACCAGCGTCGCTTCGTCGGAAGTTGAGTTCTCCGGCACCGGATCACCTCCTAGTCATAAGTACAGCGTCGGGGAGGCCTTCGGCGTGACAGTGTTTGTGGCAGACCACCCATTCGGGTCAGGGTGAATCTGCAAGTTCGATCACGGTGGGTACCGACAAGTGGGTGATAGGGCCGTCGAAACGGTGTACACCCGCCCCTGACTAGGATCAACGTGTCGATCTTGACACTCTTAGTCATCATTACCCTCGGTACGGACTTCGCCCGTCGAGCCGGTGCCGACGATGATCCAGGGACGGTCCGGACCAGGTGTTCCGCTGCTCCATCGAACCTCGGCCGCCCGTCCACGATGGAGTAGCACGCCCCGGAATCGTTGCGGAATGTGATTGGCCGCGGACCGCGGTCGGGTGTTCGTCTCCCGATGTGGTGACGGCCCGCCTCGACCGGCGCCGGTAGCGGGCGGTCGCCGCCGGTGCCCGTCGCAACTGTGGCGCCGGTCACCGTCCGTCCCAGGATCGCGGACGGTCACCGCGGACTGTGGGCCGCGTGCCGCCGGAGCGGCTCGCGCGGGAGTGCCACGGCTCAGCGAAGCGGCGTCGGTCGGTACGGGGGCGACTGTCAAGATCAGCTCATGCGCTGCCTCCGCACACCCGGCGAGCGGTTCGCCCTCCTTCCCGGCTTCGCTCTCACTCCCTGCTACGGCGACGTCCCCGATCCCGACGGCGGATCGTTACGCATGGCCTGGGTGGAGGCAGGCCCGGCGGACGGCCCGCCCGTCCTGTTGCTGCACGGCGAGCCGAGCTGGTCGTTCCTCTACCGGACGGTGATTCCCGTGCTGGCCGCGGCCGGGCTGCGGGTCGTGGCCCCCGACCTCGTCGGGTTCGGCCGCTCCGACAAGCCCACCGAGGTGACCGACCACAGCTACGCCCGGCATGTCGAGTGGCTGCGGTCGCTCGTGTTCGACGTGCTCGACCTGCGCGGCGTCACGCTCGTCGGGCAGGACTGGGGCGGCCTGCTGGGGCTGCGGCTGGTGGCCGAGCACCTCGACCGGTTCGCCGCCGTGGTGGCCGCGAACACCGGGCTGCCCACCGGCGACCACGACATGCCCGACGTCTGGTGGCAGTTCCGCCGGGCCGTGGAGAGGGCGGAGCGCCTCGACATCGCCCGGCTGGTGCAGGCCGGCTGCCGCACGCCGTTCGTCCCGGAGGTCAGCGCGGCCTACGACGCGCCGTTCCCGGACGAGAGCTACAAGGCGGGCCCGCGGGCGATGCCGCTGCTCCTGCCGACCCGGCCCGACGACCCGGCAACGGAGGCCAACCGCGTGGCATGGGCGACGCTGTCGCGCAGCGAGATCCCGTTCCTCTGCGCGTTCAGCGACGGGGACCCGATCACTGCGGCCATGGAGCCGGTCCTGCGCCGCACCATGCCGGGCGCGGCAGGCCGGGAGCATCCGACGATCACCGGCGCCGGGCACTTCCTGCAGGAGGACGCCGGGCCCGCGCTGGCCGCCGAGATCGTGCGTTTCGTGGGGGGTGTGCGGTGACCGCACTGCGTCCCGAACTCGGGAGCGAGCCCTCCCGCAGCTCCACGGGCGGTGCCGGCTGGGGCTGCAGGCAGCAGGGCGTCGGCGCGGGCCTCGCGCCCGTCGACAACCGGCTCAGCTGGTTGTCGCCCGGCCCGCTCATCGCCTCGCGCAACGACATGGTGGCGCGCAGGCTCGGTGACCCCACCGACGGCCAGCGCCGGGAATGGCTGCGCAGGCTCGACGCCTACGCCGAGGCGGCAGGCGCGCCGCCGCCACCGCGCGACCGGCTCGTCACCCGCTTCGCCGACCGCGACCGCATCTCCGTCGCGGTGCTCGGCGACCCCGGCGAGGGGGACGCCTCGCAGTACGTGGTGGTGCCGGTGCTGGATCGGGTGGCGGGCGACACCGACCTCGGCGTCGTGTGCAGTGACGTCGTCTACCCGGCCGGTGGGGTCCGCGCCTACCGCGACCGCTTCTACCGCGCCTACGCCGGCTACCGGGCTCCGCTCTACGGCCTGCCCGGCAACCACGACTGGTACGACGGGCTCACCGGCTTCATGACCACCTTCTGCGACGTGGCGCCCGACGTGGGGGAGCCCTCGCCCGAGGTGCCCGGCCCCTGGTGGAAGCGGGCGCTGCACCGGCTGCTCTGGCGGCACGCGCCGAAAGCCACCGCGGAGGACGTCGCCGAGATGCGCCGCTACCGCGACGCGGAGTCGCAGCAGGCGGTGCAGCCGGGTCCGTACTGCGCGATCGACGCCGGTCCGGTGCGGCTGGTGCTCATCGACGTGGGGATCGACGGCCACCTCGACCGCGACCAGGGCGACTGGTTGCGGGAGGTGTCGGCGGGCGACCGCCCCAAGATCCTGCTCACCGGGAAGCCCCTCTACAGCTACGCCCACGCGCAGCCGTGCCCGATCGAGGGCGGCGGGTTCGTCGACGACATCGTCGCCGACCCGGCGAACAACTACGTCGCGGCGATCGGCGGGGACGACCACAACTACCAGCGCTACCCCGTGCGCCAGCCCGACGGGCGCACGATCCTGTACCTCGTGGCGGGCGGCTCGGGCGCCTATCTCTCGGCCACCCACCAGATCCCCAACGTGGACCGGCTCGCGCCCGCCGTCCGCGAGGAGGACTTCCGCTGCTACCCGCTGCGCGGTGACTCGCTCGCCCACTTCAGCAGGCGCTACGACAGAGTCCTCGGCCTCGGGCTCGGCCGGTTGGTGATCTCCCCGGACGACGCGACCACGCTGATGGCCGAGCGGGTGGGCATCACGCCGCCGCGGCCGGGCTCGCCCTCCGTGCCGGCCAGGGAGCGCCGGGCCGCCGACGTCATCTTCCCGCTGCCCGCGCGGGGCACGGCGCCGGCGCACAACCTGATGTCGGTGCTGTTCGACTCGAACGCCGTGCCCCAGTTCAAGAGCTTCCTGCGGCTCGACGCCACCGGCGACGAGATCGTGGTGTCGTGCTGGGCCGCCACCGGCTGCCGGGAGCACGAGGTCGACCCGGTGCTGGAGGACCGGATGCGCGCCACCCGGCAGCCGGACGGCCGGTGGGTATGGACGAGCGAGACCCCGGGCCGTCCGGTGCCGTGACCCGCCCGTTCTGCGTGCGCGAGTCGCCCGTTCTGCGTGCGTGAGTCGCCCGCCGCGGGCCTCGGGTCACGCTGCTCGCGGCGCCCGCCTGCGCAGCCCGGCCATGGTGAGCACCGCGCCGAGCACCGCGCCGACGAGCGGCACCACCAGCCCGGCCTGCAGGCCGTCGAGCGTGGTGCCGCCCGCGGAGTTGGCGGCGATCACCGCCGCCACCACCGCGAGCCCGAGCGCCGCGCCGAACTGGAACGAGGTGGTCAGCAGCCCGCTCGCGAGACCCTGCTCCTCGTCGGCGACGCCCTCGGTGGCCGCGATCGTGAGCGGGCCGTACGCCAGCGCGAAGCCGGTACCCAGCACGAGCAGCGCCGGGAGCATCGCGAGGTAGCCCCAGTCCGGCCCCACCGGCAGGAACAGCAGGTACGCGACGGCCGCGAGCACGAGCCCGCCTGCGGCCACCCGCGCGTTGCCGAAGCGGTTCACCAGCCACGGGGTGAGGGTCGGCGCGAGCACGGCGTCGATGCCGGCCACGGCGAGCGCGAGCCCTGTCTCGACCTCCGACCAGCCGCGCATCTCCTGCAGGTACAGCACCACCGTGAACTGGAACGCCATGAACGAGCCGACGAGCAGGAGCGCTCCCGCGTTCGCCCGCAGCAACGGCGCGGAGCGCAGGATCCCGAGCCGGACGAGCGGTGCCGCCGACCGCTGCTCGACCAGCACGAACGCCACGAAGAGCACGACGGCTGCGACGAGCGTGCCGATCGTCGTCCCGATCCCGACCTCCGGCGCCCGCACGACCGTCACGACGAGCAGCAGCATGCCGCCCACCAACGTGACGGTGCCGGCGATGTCGAAGCCTCCGGAGACCGCTGTCGGTCGTGGCTCCCGGGGGATGAGGAGCACCGCGGCCACCAGGATCGCCGCGGCCATCAGCACCGGCGCGAAGAACACCCACCGCCAGTTCACGGCCGCCAACAGCCCGCCGACGACCATGCCGAGCGAGAACCCACCGGCCGCTGCACCGGCATAGATGAGGACGGCGCGGTTGCGGGCGCGGCCCGCCGCGAACGTCGTGGTGATGATCGAGAGTCCCGCGGGAGCCAGGAAAGCTGCAGCCACTCCCGTCACGAAGCGGGCGAGGACGAGGAGCCAGGCGTCGGTGGCGAGGCCGCCGAGGCCGGAGAAGACCACGAACACCACGAGCCAGGTCACGAACATCCGGCGCCTGCCCAGCAGGTCGGCCGCACGGCCGCCCAGCAGGACGAAGCCGCCGTAACCAAGCACGTAGGCGGTCACCACCCACTGCAGCGAGCTCGTGGACATGCCGAGTTCGGCGCGGATCGACGGCAGGGCCACGCCCATCATGGAGATGTCGATGCCCTCGAGGAAGATCGCGCCGCAGAGGACGAGAAGCAGACCCCACGCGCGGCCGCTCATGCGCTCATGGGGCGCCGCCGGCGCCGGCGAGGACGTGGGTACGGACACCGAATTGCTCCGATCGTCGGTTCTGTCTTGTAACCGACCACATCGTGAGTCACCATCGGGAGGCATGGAAGAAGGCACTTCGAAGTCACCGACGCACTGCTGCGGTACCGGCCCACAGCACGGGGACACCGAAGGACACGGGGATCCCTACCAGTGGGACACCCGCGAGGACTGCGAGGTCCGGCAGATCCTCGACCGGGTGGCCGACAAGTGGTCGCTGCTGGTCATCGCGCTGCTCGAGCGGCGGAGGCTGCGCTTCACCGAGCTGCGCCGCGAGATCGACGGCGTCAGCCAGCGCATGCTCACCGTCACCCTGCGCCAGCTCGAGCGCGACGGGCTGGTGCGCCGCACCGTGTACCCCGTCGTCCCGCCGAGAGTGGACTACGAGCTCACGCCCCTCGGCTCCACGCTCCACGAGACCATCCAGGCGCTGGTCACCTGGACCGAGGCCCACCAGAACGAGATCGCCGCCGCGCGTGCCGCCTACGACGCGGCGCAGACCGCACCGTCGCCCTGACAGGACGGACAGGACGCCCGTGCCGTCCGGAAGGTCGGCGCTAGCCTTCCGCCATGGACGTGCAGGTCGTCGACCACCCACTGGCCAAGGCCCGGCTCTCCGAGCTGCGCGACGCGCGCACGGACAACCCCACCTTCCGCGCGGCGTTGCGGGACCTGACCCTGATGCTGATCTACGAGGCCACCCGGGACGCCCCGCTGGCCTCCGCCCCGCTGCACACGCCGGTGGCGCGCACCGTCGGGTTCCGGCTGGCCAACCCGCCGCTGCTGGTGCCCGTGCTGCGTGCCGGGCTCGGCATGGCGGACGCCGCACTCGGGTTGATGCCGGAGGCGCAGATGGGGTTCGTCGGGCTCGCCCGTGACGAGGAGACCCACCAGCCCGTCCCGTACATGGAGTCGTTGCCGGACTCGTTGCAGGGGCGCCCGGTGTTCGTGCTCGACCCGATGCTCGCCACCGGCGGCTCGATGGCGCACACGATCCGGCTCCTCACCGAGCGGGGTGCCACCGACGTCACGGCGATCTGCGTGCTGGCCGCGCCCGAGGGCGTCGAGCACCTGCGGGGCAGCGGCCTCCCGGTACGGGTGATCACCGCCAGCATCGACGAGCGGCTCAACGACTCGGCGTTCATCGTCCCGGGCCTGGGGGATGCGGGCGACCGCCAGTTCGGCGCCGTCTGACCCGTCCGCGGCCACCCCGTGCGCGGGCCGGTTACGGAGCCGCCGCGGCCCACCCGGCCGTGACGGAACGGAGCGCGTCCTCGAAGCGGGTCTCCGCGCCCGGCGGGAGCAGGCCGCGCAGCTGCAGGCACACCCAGCCGTGCACGGTGGCCCAGAGGGCGAGCGCGGCGGTGGCGGGATCGAGATCGGGCCGCAGCGCGTCGTCCTCGACGGCCCGCTGCACGAACTCGCGCAGCGGGGCGAGTGCGGCACCGCTCGCGAGCTCCTGCGGGTCGCCGTCGAACACCACCTCGAACAGGTGGGGCTGCGCGAGCGCACCCTGCCGGTAGGCGAGCGCCAGCTGGACCAGGTCGTCGAGGGCGTCGTTGCCCGGCGGGACGGCCAGGTGGGCGCGGAACCGGCACAGCGCCTCGTCGAACAGGGCCGTCAGCAGCCCGGCCTTCCCGCCGAACAGCGAGTAGACGGCGGTGGTGGACGTGTCGCACTCGGCAGCGAGGGCGCGCAGGCTCAACGCCGGCATCCCGTCGGCCGAGACGCGCTCCAGCGCGTGCCGGAGTAGTCGGTCCCGCAGCGCCTCGTCGTGGACCTTCGGCCGCGCCATCGGCGCAGGCTAGCCCGTCAGCCGTCCAGCAGTTCGTGGACCTCTGCACGCAGGGCGTCGAGGCGGCTCTGGGCGGTGGCTTTCGCTCCGGCCAGCGCCGCGGCGTGCGGCACCGGCTCGACCACCTCGAGGTAGGCCTTGACCTTCGGCTCGGTGCCGGACGGGCGGATCACCAGCCGTGCACCGTGGCGCCGCAGGACGAGGACGTCGGGTGCGGGTCGTTGCGCCGACCACCCTGCCGGCGCCCCGGACCGCAGCCGCTCGACGAGAGCGTCGCGGGCTGCCGGGTCCCGGCGCACCGACACCCCTTCCGTGCGGTGCACCCCGTGCGCCACGGCCAGCTCGTCGAGCCGGTCGGCCGGCCCCTGGCCCGCTGCCTTCAGCCCGGCCGCCAGGTCGCAGGCCAGCACGGCAGCAGCGATGCCGTCCTTGTCGCGCACCGCGTCGGGGTCGACGCAGTAGCCGAGGGCCTCCTCGTAGCCGTACACCAGCCCCGGGCCACCCCGGACGATCCACTTGAACCCGGTGAGGGTCTCGGCGTACCGCGCCCCGTAGGCGGCGGCGAGCGGCCGGAGCATCGACGAGGAGACGACCGTGGTGACCACCAGCGGGTCGTCGTAGGGCACACCCCGGGCGGCGCCCGACCGCAGCAGGTGGTCGCCCAGCAGCACACCGGTCTCGTCGCCGGTGAGCATCCGCCAGCCGCCCCCGGCGTCCGGCACGGCCAGCGCGCAGCGGTCGGCGTCGGGGTCCAGGGCGATCGCCAGGTCGGCGTCCACCTCGGCGGCGAGCGCGAGCAGCGCGTCGGTGGCCCCCGGCTCCTCCGGGTTGGGGAAGGAGACGGTCGGGAAGTCGGGATCGGGGGTGGCCTGCGCGGTGACGACGTGCACGTCGGTGAACCCGGCCCGGTGCAGCGCGTGCACCGCGGTGGCCCCGCCCACCCCGTGCATCGGCGTGAGCGCCACCCGCAGCTGCCGCGCCGTGCCGCGCGGCAGCCGCCCGACGCGGTCCAGGTAGGCCTCCGTGACGTCCACGGTGGTGGCGGTGGCGGCGGTCGGGACGGACACGGCGGCCGGAGCCGCCCTGATCGCCGCCTCGATCTCGGCGTCCGACGGGGG
Organism: Pseudonocardia sp. OZ21; assembly: GCF_059359135.1. Lineage (NCBI taxonomy): Bacteria > Bacillati > Actinomycetota > Actinomycetes > Pseudonocardiales > Pseudonocardiaceae > Pseudonocardia > Pseudonocardia sp. OZ21. The sequence goes on along the minus strand of NZ_JCADBN010000005.1, from coordinate 505,667 downwards.
CGCGAGCTGCGCGCCGTCGGCCAGGTAGACCTTGTAACCGTTGTCGGCGGGCGGGTTGTGGGATGCCGTGATCTGCACGCCCGCCACGGCCCCGAGCTCGCGGACGGCGAACGCCAGCACCGGCGTGGGCAACGGCGCCGGCAGGGTCAGCACCCGGAACCCCGCGCCCGCCAGCACCTCCGCAGCCGCCGCCGCGAACGCCTCCGACCCGTGCCGGGCGTCCCGGCCGACCACCACCGGTCCCGAATCACCCCGGCCGGCCAGCCAGGCGGCCAGCCCGGCGGTGGCCCGGCGCACCACGGCCACGTTCATCCCCGCGGGACCCGCCCGCACCGGGCCGCGCAGCCCGGCGGTGCCGAAGCACAGCATTCCCGCCATCCGGTCGCGGAGGTCGTCCACCGCGCCCGGCGTGCCGACCATGGCCGCGGCCAGCACCCGCTGCAGCTCCGTGCGCGTCAGGGGGTCGGGGTCGTCGGCGATCCAGCGCGTGGCGGCGTCACGCAGGTCGGGCGGCAGGGTCACGAGCGGGCGATGAGGTCACGCAACAGCGCACCCATCCGGCCTGCCGACGCCGCACCCGCGGCCAGCACCTCGTGGTGGTCGAGCGGCTCGCCCGTCATCCCGGCGGCCAGGTTGGTGACGAGCGACAGCCCGAACACCTCGATGCCCTCGGCGCGCGCTGCGATCGCCTCCAGCACCGTGGACATCCCGACGAGGTCGGCTCCCAGCCCGCGCAGCATCCGGATCTCGGCGGGCGTCTCGAAGTGCGGGCCGGGCAGACCGGCGTAGACACCCTCGGACAGCGACGGGTCGATCTCCCGGGCGAGCGCACGCAGCCGTGGCGAGTAGAGGTCGGTCAGGTCCGTGAAGCGCGGGCCCACCAGCGACGAGCGCCCGGTCAGGTTCAGGTGGTCCGAGATCAGCACGGGCTCACCGACCCACATGCCCTCCCGGATGCCGCCCGCCGCGTTGGTGAGCACCACGGTGCGGCAGCCCGCCGCCGCGGCCGTGCGGACGCCGTGGGCGACCGGGTCGGCGCCGTGGCCCTCGTAGAGGTGCGTGCGGCCGAGCAGGACGAGCGCCCGGTGCTCTCCGACGGGGACCGACCGGATCGTGCCGCCGTGCCCGGCGACGGCGGGGGCGACGAAGCCGGGCAGGTCGGCCATCGCGATCTCGTGGGCCGGTTCGCCGATGATGTCGGCGGCGGGCCGCCAGCCCGACCCGAGCACCACGGCCACGTCGTGCTTGTCGACTCCGGTGGCTGCGGCGATGGCCGCTGCCGCGGCGTCGGCGGGTGCTGGGGAGACCTCGGCGCTCATGAGCGGAGCTTATCGACCGACGGTGACGTCAGGCGGTGGTGAGGGCGGAGCCGGCAGCGTTCAGCAGGTGCCGGCCGGCCACGTTCACGGTGCGGTGTCGGCCGACGAGACGGTGGCGGTGGTGAACGGGGACTGCCCGCCCAGCAGCCGGGTGGCGGTCCACCCGCCGATCGCACCGGCCACGACCACCGCCGCCCCCGCGACCACCAGCCCGACCGCGGCCCAGCCCGTCACGGGTGCCGCGGCCGCCGAGTGGCGCCGGGAGCCCGTGGAGGCCACCGGCCGGACCGGGGCGGGCTGGCGGGTCCGGGACGGCGGCAGGGGGCCGGGCGACGAGGCCAACGGCGCCGGCTCCACGAGGTGACGCGCGCCGGTCGGCGCAGGCGGCAGGGGAGCCGGGCGACCGGCGCTGAACTCGGCGCGCTCCGCGGCGGTCGGAACGGGGAGACCCGCCCCGATGGTGGGCGCGTCCGGCGAACCGGGGTAGAGCGGGTCGTCCGGGTCGTCGATGAGCGGCCGCAGCCGGTGGCGGACCTCGTCGAGCGGCATCCGCGCGTCGGGGTCCTTGACCATCAGCGCCATGATCACCTCGGCCACCGCGTTGGACGTCCGCGGCCGCGGGACCTCGCCGTCCACCACCTCGGTGATCGTGGACACGGGGTCGCCGTGCACGTCGTAGGGCGGCCGCCCCTCCAGCGCCGCGAAGAGCGTGGCGCCCAGTCCCCAGAGATCCGCCGCGGGCGTCACCGGCTGGCCTGCCGCGACCTCCGGCGCGATGTACGCGGGGGAGCCGAGGACGAGCCCCACGCTCGTCATGGGGGCGTCGGCGATGTTGCGGGCGATGCCGAAGTCGGTGAGCTTCACGCGGCCGTCGTCGGCCACGAGCACGTTGCCCGGCTTGACGTCCCGGTGCGTGATCCCGCTGCGGTGTGCTGCCCGCAGGCCGCCCGCCGTCGCGAACCCGACCACCGCCGACTGCTGCAGCGTCAGCGTGCCCTGCTCGCCGATCATCGTCGCCAGGTTGCGGGACGGCACCAGCTCCAGGACGACCACCGGTGCACCGTCGACGTCGACGACGTCGAACACGGTGATGATGTTCGGGTGCGACAGGCCGCCGAGGGCCCGCGCCTCACGCATGATGCGCTCGCGCGCCTCCGCCGCCTCCTGGTCGGGCACACCCGGCGGGACCTTCAGCTCCTTGACCGCCACCCGGCGCTGCAGCACCTCGTCATAGCCCGCCCAGACGGTGCCCATGGCGCCGCTGCCGAGGAGATCGGAGAGCCGGTACCGGCCTCCGATCAGGCGCACGTGCTGGCCCTCCGGGCTGTCCTGCGACACGTGCCCATTCTCACCGGCCCGCACAAGAGCGCTGATGGCGCCCCCCGCGTACGTACGCGAGTCGCTCCCGGGTTGCTCCCCGAGGGGGGAGTTGACCCCTGTGGGTGTGGGTGATTGTCGACAGGGCCGTCATGGCGACACTGCGTTCCACGCCCGCGTTCGACGAGCGGCGACGAACGGTGTCAACCCCCGTTCGCCTCAGCTTCCGGCGACCGTTCGTCACAGTCCGCGTGCCCGCCCGCAGCAGATCCGCAACCCCTCGGCGCGGATTCCGCCCCCTGATGCGTTTCCGGTTGGAACACCGCCGTCCGGGTGAGCACCATGGCTGGATGCACGACGAAGCAGCCTCAATGCGCGCACCGCTGACGTTGCGCGCTGCGACCGGTCCTCGGGGGACCGCTGCACGCGGTGGTGTGCGGTGACCTTGCTGGAGGCTCACAACGACCTCGTGCCGCCTGCGGAGCTGGCCGTGAATGATATGGGTGCGGGCAGTGGCCCGCCATGGCTCGACTCCTGGCTCGCGGCACACCGAACCGACGTGGTCGCCTGGCGACGCGCCATACACGCCGTACCGGAGCTCGGGCGCGCCGAGCACCGCACCACCGAACTGGTGGCGCGGCGGTTGATGGCGGCGGGGCTCGAGCCCCGCACCCTCCCCGGCGGCACCGGCCTCGTCTGCGACATCGGATACGGCGACCGCTGCGTCGCCCTCCGCGCAGACCTCGACGCCCTTCCCCTCAAGGAGGACACCGGACTCCCGTTCGGCTCCACCGTCGACGGCGTGATGCACGCCTGCGGGCACGACGCGCACACCGCCATGCTGCTCGGGGCCGGTCTCGCGCTGGCCTCCGCGCCTGCGCTGCCCGGCCGGGTGCGGCTCATCTTCCAGCCCGCCGAGGAGGTCCAGCCCGGCGGCGCGATCGACATGGTGGCCGACGGCGTCATGGAGGGTGTCGACCGCGTCTTCGCCCTGCACTGCGACCCTCGGCTCGAGGTCGGCAAGGTCGGCACCCGGGTCGGGCCCATCACGTCGGCGTGCGACGTCATCGAGGTCCGGCTCACCTCTCCCGGTGGCCACACCTCACGTCCGCACCTCACCGCCGACCTCGTCGAGGCACTCGGGCTGCTCATCACGCAGCTGCCGCTGCTCCTCACGCGCCAGGTCGACCCGCGCTCGGGCACCGTCCTCGTCTGGGGTGCCGTGCACGCGGGGGAGGCGGCCAACGCCATCCCGCAGCACGGCGTCCTGCGGGGCACCCTGCGCACCGCCGACCACCACACGTGGGGGGAGCTCGAGGCCAAGATCCGCTCGCTGGTCTCGGCGCTGCTCGCACCCACCGGCACCGGCTACGTCCTCGAGCACATCCGCGGCGTGCCGCCCGTGGTCAACGAGGCCGTCAGCGCGGGCATTATGGCCGACGCCGCCATCACCGTCCGGGGTCCCGACGCCGCCACCAGCACCGAGCAGAGCAGCGGTGGCGAGGACTTCGCCTGGTACCTGGAGCACGCTCCCGGCGCCATGGCCCGGCTCGGGGTGTGGCCTGGTCACGGCCCGATGCGCGACATCCACCAGCCCACGTTCGACCTCGACGAGCGCGCCCTGCCCTTCGGGGTCCGCGTCCTCATCCAGGCCGCTCTCACGGCCCTCACCGCTCCCTGACCCCTGTCCGATCGAGATCGGCGTGGGAGTGGTCGGGTGCGCTCCTGGCCACGCTCACGTCGATCTCGCCGTCCGGAACGTCCAGCGCGAGGGTCAGACGGATTTGCCGCTCGGGCGGTTGCGCAGCGCCGAGACGTAGTCGGCCGGGGCGCCGGCCTGTTCGGCGGCGTCGGCGATGACCCCGAGGTAGCGGGCGCTGGGCATCCCGCCCTCATAGGCGTCGAGCACGTAGATCCAGGCCAGGACGTCGCCGTCGAGGGTGTGCACGCGTAGCCGCAGCTTCTTGTGCAGCCCCAGCTCGCCACCTTCCCAGCGGTCGAGCTGGTCGGCGTCGAGTTCGGAGACGTCGTAGAGCACGACGAACACCTGGGAGTCCGGGTCCTCGACGACCGTGGAGAGCGCGCCCTCCCAGCCGTAGTCCTCGCCTCCGAAGGTGAGCCGCCAGCCGACGAGCCACCCGGTACCCGCCATCGGCGAGTGCGGGGCACGCTCCTTCATCTGCGCGGGATCCATGTTCGACCCGTAAGCGGCGTACAGCGGCACCGCCACAGAGTAGTGCGCCATCGCCCGCGTACCGTGCTCGGGGAACCGGACATCAGGAGGAGGCATGCATCGGTGACGCGCATCGTGATCATGGGCGGGGGGCCTGCGGGGTACGAAGCGGCCCTGGTGGCCGCTCAGCACGGCAGTGACGTCACCGTCGTCGAGCGCGAAGGGATGGGCGGCGCGTGCGTGCTCGACGACTGCGTGCCGTCCAAGACCTTCATCTCGTCCGCGGGCATCAGAGTCGACCTGCATCGTGCCCCTGACCTGGGCGTCACCGCCGACCGGCAGGCCATCGGCATCGACCTGCCCACGGTGCACGCCCGGGTGAAGCGCCTCGCGCTCGCGCAGTCCGCCGACGTGCGCGCCCGCGTGGAACGGGAGGGTGTGCGGATCGTCCGCGGCACCGCCGTCTTCACCGACGAGCCCTCGGTCCGGGCGCCCCACGTGGTCGAGACACGGACACCCGATGGTGGTCGCGAGGAGCTTCCCGCCGACGTCGTCCTCATCGCCACCGGCGCCACCCCGCGCGTGCTGCCGGACGCCGCCCCCGACGGCGAACGCATCCTCACCTGGCGCCAGCTCTACGACCTCCAGGCACTGCCCGAGCACCTGATCGTCATCGGTTCCGGGGTGACGGGCGCGGAGTTCGTCTCGGCCTACGTGGAGATGGGGGCGCGGGTCACCCTCATCTCCAGCCGCGACCGCGTCCTCCCCGGCGAGGACGCCGACGCGGCCGCCGTGCTGCAGGACGTCTTCGCCGAGCGGGGGGTCGAGATCCTTCCGCAGGCGCGCGCCGAGACGGTGAAGCGCGACGGGGACGGCGTGGTCGTCACCCTCGCCGACGGCCGCACCGTCACCGGCTCGCACGCGCTCATGACCGTCGGCTCGGTGCCCAACACCGCCGACATCGGGCTGGAGAAGATCGGCGTCGAACTGGGGCGTGGTGGCTTCATCCCCGTCGACCGGGTCTCGCGCACGTCGGTGCCGGGCGTGTACGCGGCAGGCGACTGCACCGGGGTGCTGATGCTCGCCTCGGTGGCCGCGATGCAGGGACGGATCGCGATGTGGCACGCGCTCGGTGAGGGCGTGGCGCCGATCAAGCTGAAGACGGTGGCGGCCGCCGTGTTCACGCGGCCGGAGATCGCGACCGTCGGCATCAGCCAGCGTGCGATCGACGCGGGTGAGGTGCCGGCTCGCACGATCATGATGCCGCTGTCCACCAACCCACGGGCGAAGATGCAGGGGCTGCGCCGCGGGTTCGTGAAGCTCTTCTGCCGCCCCGCCACCGGCGTGGTGGTGGGGGGTGTGGTCGTGGCCCCGGTGGCGAGCGAGCTGATCCTGCCGATCGCGCTGGCCGTGCAGAACGGGCTCACCGTGGCCGACCTCGCCCACACGTTCTCGGTGTACCCGTCGCTGTCGGGTTCGATCACCGAGGCCGGACGCCAGCTGATGCGCCACGGCGACCTGGACTGACCGCGAGGTCTGGACGCCGCCGCCCGTGCCGCGTCATGGACACATGGTGCGGCGTCGGGCCGCTCCGGGACAGCGACCCGGGACCACAACGGTGTCACCGTGGCCGTCCCCAGCAGGAACGGGCGACTCGCGCACACGGAACGGGCGACTCGCGGGCGCGGAGCGGGCGACTCGCGGGGCCGTGTGTCGCGGCGCTGCCCCGGCGCTGCATCACCTGCCGGGCTGGCTCCGGAGGCCGGTGCGCAGCCTGGCGCCCACGGCACGCACGAGCGTGCTGGGCCGGGCCAGCGTGCTCGGGTGCGCGAGCATCGTGGTGACCATGCTCATTCGCCGGTTGATCTCGGGGTCGACCGCCGACATCGCGAGAACCATGTCGCCCAGCTTGGAGATCAGCGCGTAGCCGGGTGGGTAGGGGCCGTCGACGTGGGGCAGCGCGAGGTCGGCGAGGGTGGAGACCTGCCAGGCCGCGTCGACCACCACCCGCACCTTGTCGAAGTACTCCCGTGCCGGCTCGTCGAGCCGTGGCTCCCCACGCAGGTACGACGACAGGCAGGACGCATGCAGCGCCGCCGAGGTCATCCCCTGCCCGTAGACGGGGTTGAACGACGCCACCGCGTCACCGGTGGCCAGGAGCCCGGCGGGGAACCGCTCCAGCTCGTGGAACTCGCGCCGCCTGCTGTCGGCCTGGTGGTAGGTGATCACGTCCCCGAGCATCTCGGCCTGCTCGGCGATGTCCCCGAAGACGGCCGGGAAGTCGCGACGGCAACGGGTGGCGAACTCGGCGGGATCCCGGCTCGGCCGGTCGTCGGCGTAACCCGAGATCAACATGATCCAGCGGTCGTCCTCCACGGCGTTGATCCCGCCGATCCGGGCCACCCGGCCCGCCGCGGGGCGCGTCTGCGACACGGCGACGCTGATGTCGCTGATCCGCTCGTCGCGCCGGAACATCGCCGTGGCGTAGTTCAGCTTGATCGGCATCCGCTGCATCGGCGGCCGGGGCCAGCCGTTGTCCTCGAGCCAGTCGCTGAGGCGGCTCGACCGGCCCATCGCGTCGACGACCAGGTCGGCGGGCTCTGTGGTCGGTTCGGCGTCGGCGCTCTCGCCCGTCGGCCGATACCGCACTCCCGTGGTCCTGTCGCCGGTGAGGACCACGCCATCGGCGCGTCCGTGGACGATCCGGATGTTGGCGATGGCCGTGGTGCGGCGCCGGACCATGGCCTCGAGGAACGGCCGGGTGGTCACCAGCGCGATGCCCGAGCCGGCGATCCGCTGCGGGGGCGGCTGCAGCACGCCGTTGAAGTACATCCGGGTGCCCGTCGGGGACGGCACCACGGCGCCTGCCGCGAGCGCCTCCTCGGCGAACCCGGGGAACCACCGCTCGAGCTGCACCTGACCGGCCGGCAGGAGCGCGTGCACCTGGCTGCCCTGCGGCACCCCCGGCCGGGGCTCGTACCCGGTGTCGGCCGCGTCGCGCTCGATGACGACGACCTCCTCGGCGTGGTCGCTGAGCACCCGTGCGGCCAGCAGGCCCGCCATGCTGGCGCCGAGCACGACCGCGCGCCCCATGACCGGTCTCGTGTCCGTCGGCCGTCGGGACGTGCTGAGCTCCGTGAAGACGCGGGATGCGGACGGCACTGGGAGAGCTCCTGCCGGTGCGGCCGGACGACGAGGTCCGGCGGATGGGGCAAACGGGATCTTGAAGCTACCCCGGGCGCTCGCCAGGGCAAGGCCGATCCCGGCGCCCTGCGGTCCCGGCTCCGGGTCCGGTCCGGGCGATCCCTGATGTCGGCGCCCGGCAGGCCGCGCACGATCGAGTGATGACCACTCTGCCTGCAACGTCCCGCGTGCCCGCCGGCGCAGTGCTGATCGCCGGGATCGGCGCGCAGCTCGTGGACGACGCCGCCTACCTGATCCTGCCGCCTGTCGCTCTGCTCGCCCCCCTCAGCGGGCTGCTCGCGATCCTGCTCACGGCAGGAGCCGCTCGCTACGTGTCCCGGGACCGCACGGGGGCGGCGGTGGCGCGCACCGGGCTCGCGGTCGGCGCGGTGTCCGCGGTGATCGGGTTGTTCGTCGGCGGCCTCGGGCTGGTGGCGATCCTGCTCGCCGGGGTGACGGTGGTGGCGGGCGTCGCCGGGGCGGTGGCCGGGCGCGGCACGGCCGTCAGGAACGCCGGCAACGGCTGAGCGCTCCGGCCCGCGCCGGTGAGCCACGCCGAGCCGGCCCTCAGGCCACGACGGCGGCGATCTGCTTCCGGATCCCGGGGAGCTTCGCGCTGAGCTTGTCGCCGGGGCACTCCGTGGTGGGCTCCCAGTCCTGGTGCCCGGAGATGGTCGGCACCGTGGCCGTGGCACCGGAGATCGGGTTGACGTAGTCGGTGGTGCCGGTGGGATCCAGCCGGCTGACGCGGGTGAGCACCGTGAGCACCTGGACCAGGGTGTCCAGCGCCGCGGATGTGGGCTCCACGTCGGTGAGGTCTCCGAGCAGCACCACCCCGACGTTGCCCGCGTTGAGGCCGCCGACATGGGCGGCGTTGGCCATCAGCGGTGCCTTCGGGGTGGACGCGCCGCCGAAGACCGGAACCGGGTCGTCGCCCGACCAGCGGCCCTCGTAGAGAGCGCCGGCCTCGTCGATCAGCAGGTGGTAGCCGATGTCACCGAACTCGCGCGTGACCGTGTGGTCGTAGTAGATCCCGCGCACCGTGCTCGCCGGGTTGGGGTCGTTGTTCTGGGTGGCCGAGTGGTGCACGGTCAGCGTCTGCACCGGGTGCCAGGTGGGCGGGAACAGCTCGGTGCCGTCAGCGCCGAACCGCAGCCCCTCGTCGGCACCCCATCCGGCACGGGTGCGGTAGACCAGGCCGCCGTCCCACTTCTCGCTCCGAGGTCCGGGCGCCGGCTTCGGCTCGGCCATCGTGTTGATCTCGCCGACCCGGACCGGGGTGTCGGTGCCCATCTCGAGTGTGTACTCCCCGGTGTCGGGGACGGCCACCAGCGCGGAGCGCCGTCTGCCGGGCCTGTCGTCGCGGCCCCCGCCGCACGCCGCCGGAACCTTTACGGCGTGCCATTCGGACCCGATCCGCACCCTCAGCCCGACGTCCGGCTCGCCGGACCAGCTCAGCCCGAGATGGGTGAGGCGCTGCTCGGCCCGGACCGGCGCCGTGTTGCCGAGCACCCGGAGCGTGCCGGTGACCCCCGGCTCGCCCGGCGGCGGGACCGGTACCGGGGTCTGCGCGAAGGCTGTGGTGGTGCCCGCGGCGACGGCCAACGCCGCCGATCCTCCACCGAGAAGCAGCGCCCTGCGACTGACGGCCATGGTGATCCTCCGAGGGGCGAGAGGCGGGTACGTTAACCCGTTCGGAGGTATGCCCGACAAGCGGGCATGATCTTGGCGAGCCGGGTGCAGGGGCCTCAGCCGCTGCCCACGGCGGCTCTCGCCGCGGTGAGCAGCTGCGACACCCGGTGGCCCAGCCTGCGAGGGTCGGTGGGCGCGACCGTGGTCCACTCGACGCCGTCCTCGCTCGCGGAGCGCGTCATGAGGTAGCGGCCACGGGGCCCGTCGAGGATCGCGAGGACACCGCCCCCGCGGTGGAGCACGCCCCAGCGGTCGGCGCTGAGTGCGACGATCTGCGCGCCCGCGTCGACGCCCGTGACCATGCGGGCCAGGAGGCCGGCGTCGGCGGGGGCGACCTTCCCGGCGAGGAGCGCCGTCCGCAGCGCGGTGCCCGGAGCGGCAGCGGCGAGCACGGCCGAGGGCACGGTGGCGGCCCGCCCGGGGCCCGGCGGGGCAGCGGGGAGCGCACGCAGCAGAGCGGCCGGCAGCGAGCCGTGCGCTCCCAGGGTGACGGTGGCGTCCTGGCGGACGGCCAGCACGCACGCGTCGGGGGCACCGGCGGCCACGGCCCGCACCCGGTGCTGCCACCGCCCCCGCAGCTCCAGTTGCTCGACGGGGCGGGCCAGCAGGCGCAGCAGCCGGGCGAGCTCGGGGTCGGGCCCGGACGGCCCGGCGAGCCCGCGCCGGCGCAGCGCCTGCCAGCCCGCCGCCTGGAGCTCCCGCCGCCCGGCACGGGTGCGGCCCGGCGACTCCAGGCGCAGGACGACGGGCGTGGGGCCGAGCCGGAGCCGTTCCCACAGCACGTCGAACTCGACTGCGGTGAGCACGTGCCGGGGTGCGCCGGGCAGCGGTTCGAGAGCGGGCTCGGCCATGGTGTCCTCCCGTGCGCGAGATCTCGCGGCGACGGTAGGGCGGGAAGGTCCGGTGCCGGGGGCTTTCCCGGGAAGCCGTGTGCGGACGTGAACGACCCGGGACGCACGACGGCCGGTGCGGCTGCAGTCCGCACCGGCCGTCGCGGCCTCCGGCACCCGGTCGAACCCGTCGTCGGACCTCTTGTTGGTCATTCGGCCTGACGCGCACGCAGTTGCTCACGGAACCGCTCCACCGGCAGGCCGCCCCAGCCCCAGTTCTCGGTCTCGACCTCGTCGATGATGACGAAGGTGGAGTCGACCGGCTTGTTGAGCACGTCGAGCAGCAGCGCACTGACTCCGCTGATGAGTGCGGCCTTCTCCTCGGCGGTCACCGAGTGCGCGTCAGGGGTGGTTCCCTCTCGGGTCACCTGGATGGTCACGACCGGCATGTCGTCTTGCTCCTCTCCGAGATGGTGCGCGAGTCAGTGACCGGCGCTCTGGCCGCCGTCGACGTGCAGGACTTCTCCGGTCACGAAGGGCGCCGACTCGAGATAGACCACGGCGTCGACGACGTCGCTGATCTCGCCCATGTGACCAACGGGGTGCAGTCCGCCCAGCGCCTCGTGGGTCGCGACCGGTTGCATCGGGGTCTTGATGATTCCCGGAGACACGGCGTTCACGCGGATGCCGCGCGTCGCGTACTCGATGGCCAGCGACTTCGTGGCGGCGCTGAGGCCGCCCTTCGTCAGCGAGGCGAGCACGGACGGCACGTTCGAGTTGGCGTGGTCGACCAGGCTCGTCGTGATGTTGACGATGTGACCTGTTCCCTGGCTCTCCATGAGTTCCACGGCGCCTTGCGTGACGCGGAAGAACCCGGCCAGGTTCACCCCCACCACTGCGGCGAAGTCCTCCTCCGTGTACTCGGTGAAAGGCCTCGCGATGAAGAGGCCGGCGTTGTTGACCAGCGTGTCGACGCGGCCGAACCTGCTCAGCGCCTCTCCGATCACCCGCTGCGCAGTGTCCGCGTCGGCGATGTCGCCCTGGACGCTCACGACGTCCGGGTCCTCGGACGGCGTAATCGAGCGCGAGTTCGCGACCACGCCGTAGCCCAGCTTCCGGAAGGCGCTGACCAGGTCGGCGCCGATACCCTGCGAGGCGCCGGTGATGATGGCGACCTGCTGTCCCTGGAGGTTTCCCATCGATCTGTTCCCCTTCGTGTTCTCTGGTTGTCGTACGGAGTGGGTTATCGAGCGATTTCCGCCACGCGATCCGGCCGGCGTCGGAATCGCGGTGCCGCGGAGGCGAGGGCGGCGGCGAGGACGGCGGCGGCGCCGACCAGCAGAGGCTGCTGGTAGCCATGGCTCAACAACGGGGTGACGATCAGTGGGCCGGCGATCTGCCCGACGCCGTACCCGGTGGTCAACAAGGCCACCGCACGCGGGAACCGCAGGTGCGCACCGATCGCGAGTGCCATCGAGGTGACACCCACGAACGTCGCACCGAACAGCAGAGCTGACACCACTGCTGGTCCGGTGCCCCCGGAGACAGCGGGCAGAGCGATGCCGAGAGCCTGGATCACCAGCGCGACCGGCAGCAGCACCGATGCCGGCCACCGCGTGCCCAGCCGCGCCCACAGGACGCAGGACGGCAGGGCGGCGAGCCCGACCAGAACCCATGCACCGCTGCCGGCCGGGCCGGAGGCGTTCTGGTCCATCGCCGCGACCAGGAACGTCCCGGCGATGATGTAGCCGACACCTTCCAGCGTGTAGCCGGCGAACAGCGCCCAGAACCAGCGGTCCGTCCCCGGCCCGGCCCGGCGAACTCCGGCCGCGCCCGCGGGTTCCGGTGGTTCCGGTTCCAGCGCCCAGGCGCCTGCCGCGAGCACGAGCGCGAGAGCCGCCGACGCCCACCAGGCGGCACGCCAGGTGGCCACCGATCGGAGGAGGAGCACCAGGATCCCGGACAGGGCGATGCCGGTGCCGATGCCGCCGAACGCCCATCCGGTCAGGTGGGCACCGTGATCACGCAGGTGACGGTGCACGGCACTGACGGCGATGACGAACACGAGAGCGCTGGTGGCGCCCGCGCCCAGCCGCAGCACGGCCCACACTGCGTCGTTCTGCGTGACCGGCATCAGCGCCAAGGTCGCGACCAGCACGATCAACGACGTGCGTAGCACCACCGCCGACCGCACCAACGTCGGGACGAGGATTCCGGCCGTCGCCCCGGCGAGATAGCCGACGTAGTTCGCCGTCGCCAGCGCCGACCCCCACTGCGGGGACAGGCTCGTCTGCGCTTGCATGAGGGGCAGGATCGGGGTGTAGACGAACCTGCCGATCCCCATGCTCGCCGCGAGTGCCGCTGCGCCTTGCACGACGGTCGGCCAGGGAGACGACGACGCTCCCCGGCACATAGCCTGCCTTGCACTCACGACGCGGATCATGACGACGAGTTCTCCCTTGTCGGCTCGTCATCGAACGTAAGCGTGGCGCAGCGACTTGTTAAATGCCTGGCGTAGCGCATCCATGTTCCGCAGGTATGGACGTCGGGCTACGTAATTCTCCGGCGCTCGCCGCTTTCGGTCAGCAGTTCAGGAACCGATCGCTGCAACGGCGGCTTCGACGAACTCCCGCATCAATGCCTCCTGCACGTGCGGCATGAATGCGAGGGAAACGGGAACCGGTGGCGCGCCGACCAGGGGGACGAACCTGACGGCCGAGTGAATGTGACGCCGCCTCGCGACGTCGGGGACCACGCCGATCCCGCGGTCGGCGGCCACCGACTCCAGCCATTCGTCGAAGTTCGCGGTCTCGATGATGCGAGCCGGTCCCTCGCCCGGCGCCCACGTCCAGGGTCCGGTCGTGCCGCTGAGGGTGTTCACCACGAGCGGCCACCGGGGCACGTCGCTCCACGCCAACTGTTCCCGGTCGGCCAGTTCGGAGTGTTCGGAGCACACCGCGACCCGATTCTCGTCGAACAGGTGCACCACGCGGATCGGTGACGGGGCGATGTCGCCGCGCACGAGCGCGACGTCGATCGTGTGTTGCCGGAGGCAGGAAAGCGCGTCGTCGCAGCGGACCAGCGAGACGGTATTGCCAGTGGCCTGCTCGAACATGCTCACCGCGTGCTGGGCCCATGGATCGGGCAGCAGCCAGCTGAACCCGAGGCGGACGGTGACCTGCCCGCGCACGGCCGCCAGAGCCTCGTCCATCTCGGCGAGCACCCGCTCGGCACGGATCAGGAAATCCTGCCCGGCCTCGGTGAGCTCGAACCGGCGCGAGGTCCTGTCGAGCAGTCGCACCTGGAGTGCCGCCTCGAGTTGCTGGACCGTGCGGGTCAACGCCGGCTGGGTGATCAGGAGTTGCTCCGCCGCGCGGGTGAACGACCGCTGCCGCGCGACGGCGGCGAACGCCCGGAGATGACGGAGTTCGACGTCCACGCCTGAGCAGCATAGGTCCGGGTTCGCCGGGCAGGAGATGGCCGACGACGCGTTCTGGCCGGGAACGGTTCCTCCCCGCCGACCGCGCATCCCCCGTGACAGGGGGAGCGTCCCCCGGACGGGGGAGGCGTCCGATGCGGGCGTGGTGGGCATCATGGACGCATGAGCTGGCGGGAGGTGCCGCGCCGCGCTGTCTACCTGCTGATCGGCGCCGCGATCTGCCTCGCTGTCGCAGTCGTCGTTGCGACCGTCTCCGCTGCGTTGGCAGGGCCTGGCATGCCGATGCCGGCAGTGGTGGTGGGGGTCGGGTTGCTACCAGTGCTGACCGTCGGCCTGCTACCGGGTATCCGCGACCTGCAGGTCGCGGCGGCCGGGTCGCTGCTACGGGTCGACACCGGGCTGGCCCGTCCGCAACGGCTCCGGTGGGAGCACCGGTGGCGCACCGCCGTCTACACCGCCGCCCACCAGATCCTGGGCTTCGTCACCGGTCTGTCGGTGGTGCTCGTGGTGTGGGCACTGGGCGCGTTGGCCGTGGTCATCGTGAGGGGCGGACAGGTCGAGTTCATCGTCTGGCTGGCCCGGCCGTCGACTCCACTGGGCTGGGCGCTCACCGCGGCCGGGGCGGTGAGCGCTGTTGCCGGGACCATCGGGCTCGTCCTCGGTGCCGGCGCGGCAATGGCCCGGGCCGCGTCCCGGCTGCTGGGCCCGACCAGCACAGACCGGCTCGCCGAGGTCACGGCCCGGCTGCACCAGGAGACCGAGTACCGCCGGCTGTCGCGTGAGCTGCACGACGGCGTCGGGCACGCGCTGAGCGGTATCTCCTTGCACGCAGCCGCCGGGTCCCGGCTGCTGCGCCGCGATCCCGACGTGGCGGCTGAGTCCTTCGCCACGATCGAGTCACTTGCCGGGCGAGCGCTCGGCGAGCTGGACCAGGTGCTGGCACTGCTGCGCGACGACGAACCGTTGCGACAGCCCGAACCGGGGCTCGACCAGCTCGAAACCCTCGTCGACGAGCATCGCAAGCTCGGTCTGGACGTGACGTTCGAGGTAGCCGAGCTGCCGGCCGGCGCGCTCCTGTCGACCACGGCATACCGCGTCTGCTCGGAGGCCCTGCACAACGCCGCCAAACACGGCGGCCGCGGGCCCGTCACTCTCAGGGTGGTACCCGAGGACGACCATCTCGTCATCACCGCGACCAACCCCGCTGGTACCGGCTCGCCGTCGGGCCGCCGCGGCCGCGGGCTCATCGGGCTCGACGAACGCGTCGCGCTGCTCGGCGGCCGGTTCGAGGCGGGCACCGAGAACACCCAATGGCGTCTGTCTGCGCACCTGCCGTGGGGGGTGGGCCACCGTGGTTGAACCGATCTCCGTTGCGGTCGTCGACGACGAGCCGATCATCCGCAGCGGCCTACGCAACCTGCTGCAGTCCGAACCGGACATCGAGGTGGTCGGTGAGGCGAGCGACGGCGTCGAGGCGGTGGGACTGGTACGCCGCGTACGTCCCGCGGTCGTGTGCATGGACGTCCAGATGCCCAAGCTCGACGGCATCCACGCAACCGAGCAGCTGCTGACGCTGCCCGACGCGCCGCGGGTGCTGGTCTTCACGACGTTCGGCACCGACGAGTACGTCTTCAGGGCGATGCGCGCCGGCGCCTCCGGGTTTCTGCTCAAGCGCGCGAACGCCGAGCAGATCATTTCCGCGGTGCGGACGGTCGCCCTCGGGGAGAGCCTCGTGTTCCCCCAGGCGCTACGAACGCTCCTGGCCACCCGGGCCCCCACAGAGGTGACCTACCGGGGGCCGGCGCTGACCGACCGGGAGACCGACGTTCTGACCCAGGTGGCTGCGGGGCAGACCAACGCCGAGATCGCGCAAGCGCTCTTCCTGGGCGTCGAGACCGTGCGCACTCACATGTCACGGATACTGGCCAAGCTCGGAGCACGCGACCGCACACAGGCCGTGGTCATCGCTTATACGACAGGCCTCGTCCCGCTCCATCGATGACGCTCTCAGGCCCCGTTTGCTCGAGCCCCTGACACTCGGGTTTGGTCAGGCGGTAGTAGGAGGTCGACGCGATGAGCAGTCCGGCACCCCAGATCGTGTAGCCGCCGATCTCCATGATCGCACCCGGGCCGGCGGGAGTCGCCCCGACGGCGATCGCACTCATCCCGCCGACGCCGAAATACGCGCTCAACCCGACCCCCATGAACACCCCCGGACCGAGCACCAGCCACCTGGGGACGAACTGCCCTGCCCATGGCGACCAGCTCGGCCACACTCTTCCCCAGGGGTGAGCAAGCGCCAACGGCAAGAGTGTCCCCGCCAGGATCATGAGGCCGAAGAAGATCGTGAACCCCGGCCCGCCCGGCCCATCGAGGTTCAGTCCTTCGACGATTGCGGGGCTGAGACGTACCGCCAGACCTGCGACAGCCACGTAGGCGCCCGCGTAGGCCCACCACGGTGACGGCTCGGTGCGCCGCTCCGGGGACAGTCCGTGGATCCGGCCGCAGCGATCACATGCCGACCGCACACGGCGGAGGTCCGTGGCAGCACACCACAGTGTCAGACCTCCAGCCGCGACTCCCGCGGCCCGCAAGGGCAGGCCGGCGAGTTGATCTCCGCTGTCCACACCGAAGGGCAGCATGACGATCATCGTCAGATCGATCCAGAACAGGAGGCAGTACGCGATCATCGACGCCCCCGCGGCCCATCCCAGGCCGGCCAGTAGCAAGCGCGCTCGTGGCGGCCAGCTGCGTGTCGCATGCAGACCTGTCACCAGGCAGACCACTGCAGCCAGGGCCGCTGGTATCACCGGAACCCACCCTGCTGGAAAGAACGGCACTCCGCTGAACGACGGTGAGTCGACAACCGCGCTCGAGGCAAGGATCACCGCGTACCCGGCAGACCAAGCGGCAGAGAACAAGGCCGGCCTGCTGTCCGAACAGAAACCCATGCGAAAGAAAGCTAGGCGACGACGGAACCAGATCAGTCCCCCTCGCGTGGGATCCCATCCCTCGCAGGGGGCCTGTTTCCGTCCGACGGGTCGCGGCCCGACGCACGACGGCCGGTGCGGCTGCAGTCCGCACCGGCCGTCGTGGAGCGTCAGCTCGTCCTCGCCAGCACCGCCTCCGGTGTCCGGCACCCGGCGAGCGGGCAGAGGGTCGAGCAGCCGATGCGGGCGTGGAGATCCGCATCGGTGAGGGTCCTGGCGAAGGGCCAGTGCCCGGTGAAGCGTTGCAGGTACCAGTACAGGAACAGATAGTCCGGTTCTGCGGTGTCGGCGACGAACACCGGACGCCCGGGGAGTCGGTCGATCCACTGGGCGAAGGCGCTCATCGCGAGGGCTGGTGGACGGGTGGCCCGGCGGGTGGAGAGCCAGTCGTCCGCCCGCCGCCTCCAGGTCTGGAGGGCGACGGGGTGGAGGGTGGCACCGGGCAGCTCACGCACGTTGGTGGTGAACACGGCTGTCGGGTCTCCGCCGGGCGAGTGCGCGGCGGACGTGAGGGTGAGCAGGGAGTGTGGACCGGGTATCGGCCCGTCGATGTGGATGTGCGTGGTCACGAACGTGTCGGGGGGCATACGGATCCTGGTCGCCGGTCTGGATGGGGGCGTGTTCGCGGCGCGGCCTGAGCCTGCGTGGCGAACGGATCCGCGGCGCGGCACTTCCGCGTGGCGGAGTCACCGGGCCCCGTGGTGGTCACGGGTTGCGTCACTGCTGTCCGCTATGCACTTGTCCAGCACGGTGCGGGGTCGCTGTGGAATGCCTGGCTCGACGACGGTAGGACGCTGTGTGCTCGAAGGTCAACCGTCCGTCGCCGACCGGGCCGCCACCAGGACGTCCATGTGCCGCCCGTCGACCACCCAGGCCGACGGCTGCCGCGCCTCCGGCCGGAACCCGCACTTGATCGCCACGCGGGCCGACGCGTTGTTGCCCTCGGCCCACGCGTAGGTGACGCGGTGCAGGCCCAGCCCGGCGAACCCGAACCGCAGCACCGCAGAGAGTGAAGTGGTGGTCATCCCCTTGCCGCGGGCTTCCGGGAGCGCCCAGCAGGCCGCCTCTGCCGTGCCTGCAGCGAGGTCGAGAGCGGCCAGTTCGACCTCACCGAGCATCTCCCCGGTGGTGGGCGCGCACACCGCCCACGTGTAGCGCTCGTCGCGGCTCCACTCGCGCGTGCGGAGCCGGACGTAGGCGTCGGCCTCCGCCCGGGTGGCCGCCGGGCGGCGGCGCCAGCGGCGGATCTCCGGATCGAGGCAGGACGCCACCACGGCGGGCCGGTCGTCGATGCGCTCGTCGGCACGCAGAGCGCGCAGGTACCAGGTGCCTGCGTTGATCTCCACCGGTTCCATGGCGGGAGCGCGCGGCGCGCCTACTCCTTGATCTCGCAGATCACGGTGCCCTGCGACAGGGAACTGCCGGTCTCCGCCGACAGGCCGGTGATCGTGCCGTCCTTGTGGGCCATGACGGGATTCTCCATCTTCATGGCCTCCAGCACGACCACGAGATCGCCGGCCGAGACCGTGTCGCCGTCGGACACCGCGACCTTGATGATCGTGCCCTGCATGGGCGCCGTCACCGCGTCGCCGGAGACCTTCGCGCCGCCCCGGCCGCCTCCGCGCTTGCGGGGCGCCGCCTTGGCCGCGGCCCCACCGGCCGCGCCTCCGCCGATGGCCAGGTCGCCGGGCAGCGAGACCTCCAGCCGCCTGCCGCCGACCTCGACGACCACGGTCTGGCGCGGTCCGGCGTCCTCCTCGGCGTCCTCGCCGCCCTCGAAGGGCGGGACGGTGTTGTCCCACTCGGTCTCGATCCACCGCGTGTGGACGGTGAAGTCCGGCTCCTCCGCCGCGGCGAACGCAGGGTCCTCGACCACGAGCCGGTGGAACGGCAGCACCGTGGCCATGCCCTCGACCTGGAACTCGGCCAGCGCCCGGCGCGACCGCTCCAGGGCCTGCGCCCGGTCCGAGCCGGTGACGATGAGCTTGGCCAGCAGCGAGTCGAACTGGCCGCCGATCACCGAACCGGCCTCGACGCCGGCGTCCACCCGGACCCCGGGCCCGGCCGGGAAGGAGATGGACCGGACGGCGCCGGGGGCGGGCAGGAAGTTCCGACCGGCGTCCTCGCCGTTGATCCGGAACTCGATGGAGTGCCCGCGCGGCTCGGGGTCCTCGAGGAGGTTGAGGACCTCGCCCTCGGCGATGCGGAACTGCTCGCGCACCAGGTCGAGCCCGCTCGTCTCCTCCGAGACGGGGTGCTCCACCTGTAGCCGGGTGTTGACCTCCAGGAACGAGATCAGCCCGTCCTGTCCGACGAGGAACTCGACGGTGCCGGCGCCGTGGTAGCCGGCCTCCGTGCAGATCGCCTTGGCTGCCTCGTGGATCGTGCTGCGCTGCTCGTCGGTGAGGAACGGCGCAGGCGCCTCCTCCACGAGCTTCTGGAACCGCCGTTGCAGGGAGCAGTCGCGTGTGCCGACCACGATGACGTTGCCGTGGGTGTCGGCCAGCACCTGGGCCTCGACGTGGCGGGGCTTGTCCAGGTAGCGCTCGACGAAGCACTCGCCACGACCGAACGCCGCGGTGGCCTCGCGGACCGCCGACTCGTAGAGCTCGGCGATCTCCTTCTTCTCGCGGGCCACCTTCATGCCCCGGCCGCCGCCGCCGAACGCAGCCTTGATCGCGATGGGGAGCCCGTGCTCCTCGGCGAAGGCCTCCACCTCCTCGGCCCCGCTCACCGGCTCGGCGGTGCCGGGCACGAGCGGCGCGCCGGCGCGGGTGGCGATGTGCCGGGCGGTGACCTTGTCCCCGAGATCGCGGATGGCCTGCGGGGTGGGGCCGATCCAGGTGAGGTCCGCGTCGATGACGGCCTGCGCGAAGTCGGCGTTCTCGCTGAGGAAGCCGTATCCGGGGTGGACGGCGTCGGCGCCGGCGCGCTTCGCGACGTCGAGCAGCTTGTCGAACGCGAGGTAGGAGTCGGCAGCGGTGGTGCCGCCGAGGGCGAACGCCTCGTCGGCCAGGCGCACGAAGGGGGCGTCCCGGTCGGGGTCGGCGTAGGCGGCGACGCTGCTCAGCCCGGCGTCGCGGCAGGCTCTGATGACGCGGACGGCGATCTCCCCCCGGTTCGCGACGAGAACCTTGCTCAAGCGCGCCACGGTCGGCCTCCTCGTGGTGTCCGCTGGGGACCGGTGCCCCGGGTCGGTTGTTACCGGGGAGTTTAGGGGGTGGATCCCTCCTGCCCGGCGCGGTCGGTCAGCGTCGGCCCGCGAGCTTCGCCACGATTCGCGGAAGGAGGCGCCGCGGCGTGGGGTGGCGGTGCCCGTCGTACCGGAACGCGGCCTCCCGCTCGGCCAGCTCGGCTCGGGCCGCGCCGCTGAGCTCGCCGCGCCGGTGCAGGGCGCGGGCGACGTCCCAGCCGTCGCGCAGCGCGCCGGAGGGCTCGCGGCCGGCGTGGTGCGCGGCGAAGACGCGGGGCCACTCGGCTCCCAGCGACGTCGCCAGCAGCGGCCACGCCGTCGCGGCCGCGCCCGCGCGCTTGCGCAGGAGCGCGCGGCGGGTGGCGTCGATCCGGGCGACGTCGAAGCCGTGGGGGACCGGTGCTCCCGTCACGAGCGCGGCCACCAGCTCGGCCTGCCGCGCCCCGAGGTCGCGGTCCTGGGTCACCACGGCACCCGCTGCTGGCCGACGGGCGGGTGCCCGGCCGCGGCCGCGATGGCGTCCAGCTCGGCCAGCAGCTCGGCGGCGGGTGGGTAGCGGCCGTCGCGCTCCAGCATCACCGGCGGAGCCTGCGCCGTCCGTTCCACGAGCCGTTGCAGCAGGCCCAGCACCGCTGCGGGCACCGGATGGGTGTGGGTGTCGTGGTAGATCCCGGGGTCGTCGGGGTGTTCCGCGCCCCCGGCGACGTGCACGTAGGCGACCCGGTCCAGCGGCAGCCGGTCGAGCACGGCCTCCGGGTCCTGGCCGCGGTTGACCGCGTTGGCGTGGATGTTGGCCACGTCGAGCAGGAGCAGCGCCCCCGTGCGCTCCAGCAGGGCGGTGAGGAAGTCGGGCTCGGTGTACTCGTCCTCGGGCCAGTCGAACAGCGCCGCGATCGGCTCCAGGGCGAGCGGGACGTCGAGCTCGGCCTGCATGCGCCGGACGTTGCGGGCGAGCACGTCCAGTGCCTCCCGCGTGCGCGGCACCGGGAGCAGGTGTCCCGCGTCGAGGTCGCCCGCGCGGACGAAGGCGACGTGCTCGCTCACCAGCGGAGCCTGCAGTGCGGCGGCGCACGCCGCGAGGTGCGTGACCCGGCGGGCCTCGACGGGTTCCGCGCCGCCGAGGGAGAGCCGGACGCCGTGGGGCACGACCGGGACGCCACGCTCCCGGAGCTCCAGCACCCCTCGATGTGCCGCTGCGGGAGCGAGCGACTCGGCGATCACCTCGCAGAAGGCCGGAGCGGCGAGGCGCGCGACCCACGCGGCGATCTCGGGTCGCCAGCCGATGCCGACCCCCGCGGGCAGCGGCGCGGCCGTCTCAGCCACCGCAGCCCCCGCCTGCGCCGCAGCTCGCGCCCCCGCCCCCATCGCCCCCGCCCCCGCTGTCGCCGTAGCTGCTGATCCCGGCGCCGCCGTCGCCCCCCGATCCGCCCGCAGCCAGCCGCTGGGCGGCGAGCTCGTCGGCGAATGCAGGGTCGGACGCCCACAGTGCACCCATTCCGAAGACCCCGACGCCCAGCGCGGCGCCGACAGGTCCGTGGACCGACCAGTCGGGCTTCACCTCGGGCGAGAGCAGGTGGTGTTCGGTGCGCAACGTCGCGAGCATCCGGTCACCGCCTCGCGTGCGTCGTGGGGCCCGTGCGAACTGCACGACGGCCACGAGCGCGACGGCGATGAGCGCCGCGACGAGGAACCCCACGGGCTTGGCCTCGGCCACCCCGGCGAGCACGCGCACCAGACCGAGCACGGCGACCGCCAGCATCCACACCCCGACGCGCCGGATGCGGAGCCGCTGCTCCTCCGACAACAGCAGGCCGGCGCCGACCAGCCGCTTCTCGATCTCGGACAGGGCGGTCAGCACGGGGCGGTGGAACGGCAAGCGGCTTCGGCGCACCCGGCCCCGAGCGGTGAAGTGGATGGCGCGCTCCAGCCCGTCGGTACCGGGATCGAGCCGGCCGGCGGACTGGACGGCGCCGCGCGAGGACGTGATCGTGCCGCGCAGGTGCATCGAGCTCAGCGCCGAGTACACCGCGAGCTCGGCACCGCCGTTGAGGTACGCGATGTCGTGCGGACGGGCCGTGAGGTCGGTGGCCGGGGCGGTGACCCGGGACTCGGCGAGCACCCGGCGCGCTCGGGTGCTCGCCACCCACACCGCCACCGCGATCACGAGATAGGCGAGCAGGAACGTCGGACCGCTGATGCCCCAGGTGTCAGCTGTTGCTGCGAGGGCCACCACACACCTCCTGAGCCGTCCTTATGAGACGTCTCACAGTGTTGCTGCCCTCTTACGGCGGCGAGAACCTTCTTGACCAGGACTTGAGGTTGCCTAGTCAGGCCGCTGCGGTGGCCGTGCGCACCTGGTTCTTGATCCGGGCGAGCATCGCCGCCATGCCGCGCAGCCGGAGCGGGCTGACGGCCTGGGCGAGCCCGAGTGCGGTGTAGAAGTCGTCGGGCACGGCCAGCACGTCGGCGGCGGGCTCGCCGTCGAGCCCGGTGTGCATGATCGACGCGAAGCCCCGGGTGGTGGGCGCCTCCGGCGGAGCGGAGAAGAACAGGTGCACGGCGCGGTCACCCGCAGGCTCCACCTCCACCGCCAGGAACAGCGGCGACTGGCACTCGTGCACCTGTTCCATCGTGTCGGCGGCGTCGGCGTAGCGCTCCGGGAGCGCGGGCAGCTCCCGGGACAGCTCCAGCAGCAGCTGCAGCCGGTCCTTCGGCCCGACCTCCGAGAAGTCCTCGACCAGCTCGGCGAGCTGCGGGGGGAGGCTCATCGCCCGCCCCCGCAGCCCTCGGTCGGTGCTGCGGTCGCTCGTGCGCTCATACCGAACCGCGCTCCGAGCCCTGGACGATCGGCACTCGCACGGTGTTGCCCCACTCCGTCCAGCTGCCGTCGTAGTTGCGGACCCTGCCGAAGCCCAGCAGGTGGGTGAGCACGAACCAGGTGTGGCTGGAGCGCTCGCCGATGCGGCAGTAGGCGACCACGTCGTCCTCGGGCGAGAGCCCCTGCTCCTGCACGTAGATGGCGTCCAGGTCGGCCCGCGGCTTGAAGGTGGCGTCCTCGCCGGCCGCGCGCGCCCACGGGACGCTCGCCGCGCCCGGGATGTGGCCGCCGCGGACCGCGCCCTCCTGCGGGTAGTCGGGCATGTGCAGCAGCTCGCCCGAGTACTCGCCGGGCGAGCGGACGTCCACCATCGGCTTGCCCAGGTGGGCCAGGACGTCGTCCTTGAACGCGCGGATGGTGGCGTCGTCGCGCTCGACCACCGGGTAGTCGGTGGGGGTCGGCTTCGTCTGCTCGGTGGTCATCTCGCGGCCCTCGGCGACCCACTTGGCCCGGCCGCCGTCGACGATGCGCACGTCAGGGTGGCCGAACAGTGAGAACACCCAGAGTGCGTAGGTGGCCCACCAGTTGTTGCGGTCGCCGTAGAAGACCACGGTGCTCTCCCGCGAGATGCCCCGCTCGGCACACAGCCGCGCGAACCCCTCGCCGTCGACGTAGTCGCGGGTGACGGGGTCGTTCAGCTCGGTGTGCCAGTCGACCTTCACAGCGCCCGGGATGTGCCCGGTGTCGTAGAGCAGCACGTCCTCGTCGGACTCGACGACGACGAGGCCGTCGGCGCCCAGGTTCTGCGCGAGCCACTCGGTGGTGACCAGCCGCTCCGGGTGGGCGTACTCGGCCAGCTTCGGGTCGGTGTCATGGGGCAGCGCCATGCGTTCAGGTTAGTCCTCACCGTCCGCGGGCGTACGGCAGCGAGGAGCGATGTTCACTCCCCGAGCGCCTCGCGGAGCCCGAGGCCGGTCCCCGTGGCGTACGCGGAGTCGAACCCGTCCCGCCCGAGCGCCGCGACCAGCCGGCTGCGGAGTTCCTTCTGCTCGATCGCGTCGTCCGGGTCGAGGATCTGCCCGAGCGTGCCGAGCGCGCTCTCGGTGGCGGCGAGCAGCCGGGCGGCGTGCGCCGGGTCGCCGTCGATCTCGGCCACGATCGCCGCGTCGAGCGTGACGTAGGGCAGGAAGTCGTCGATCCCCTGCTTGAGCGTCCGCCTGCAGGTCACGGTGAACAGCTCGCGGGCGCGGTCGACATCGCCGGCGTGCCACTCGACGTACGCCAGGTTGTGCAGCTCCATGACCACCCGGTCGGCGTTGCCGAACTCCTCGCTGAGCGCGATGCTCTCGGCGTGGTGCGTGCGTGCCGACGCGAGGTCCCCCATGATCCGCGCGGAGCCGGCCAGGATGTGCGTCGGAGCGAGCTCGAGCCGCCGCTCGCCCGCGCGCCGCGCGAGCTCCAGGGCCTCCCGGCCCAGCCGCCTGCCCTCGGCGACGTCACCGCCGCGCACAGCGACCCTGGCCAGCATGCAGAGCGCCTCTACCTCGGCGTCGACGTCGGCGCTCTCGCGAGCGCGGGCGAGCTCCTCCCGGCTCAACCGCTCCACGACCGCCGTGTCGCCACGACGGAACGCCGCACGCGTGTCCGCGTAGTAGCTCATGGCGCCGACGGTATACCGATTCCGGAGGAGTCGATCACGCCTCCGGTCGGGCTCCGGACGTCCACAGATCGGTCACGCGGACGCCGACACCGGCGAGCAGGCGGCGCGTCAACGGCAGGCTGATCCCGATGACGTTGGACGGGTCGCCGTCGATGCCCTCGACGAACCAGCCGCCCAGCCCGTCGAGCGTGAAGGCCCCGGCCACGGCGAGCGGTTCGCGGGTGGCGAGGTAGGCGTCGAGCTCCTCGTCGCTCGGCTCGGCGAACCGCACCACGGTGACCGCGTGTCCCTCGGCGACCCGGTCGATCTCCCCGTCGGCCATCCGCAGCACGGTGTGGCCGGTGACGAGCTCTCCGGTGCGTCCGGCCATGGCCCGCCAGCGCCGTCTGGCCACCTCGACGTCGCCGGGCTTGCCGACGAGCTCGGAGTTGACGTGCAGCATCGAGTCGCAGCCGATCACGACCGCGTCCGGGTGGGTGCCGGCGATCCGGCGGGCGATCGTGGTGGCCTTCGCGGCGGCGAGAGTGGTGACCTTCTCACCGGGCGAGGCGTGCGGCACGGTGTCGAGCAGCGCCTCCTCGTCGACGTCGGCCACCTCGACGACCGGGTCGAGCCCCGCCGCCCTCAGGACCGACAGCCGGGCGGGGGAGGCGGAAGCGAGTACGACACGCACGACGACCGACCCTAGGCGGTCACTCCGCGACGAGCCCGTGCCGGTAGGCGTAGCGCACGGCCTGGGCCCGATCGTGCAGTCCGGCCTTGGCGAACAGGTGGTTGACGTGCGTCTTCACCGTCGCCTCTCCGACCACGAGGCGGCGTGCGATCTCGCGGTTGGACAGCCCGGCCGCGATCAGCGCGAGCACCTCGGCCTCCCGGTTCGTCAGGCCGTCCGGAGGTGGGCCGGCCGGCCGGGGACCGGCGGCGACCAGTCGGGCGAGCGCGGCGGAGTCGATCGTGGACTGTCCCGCGGCGGCGGACCGCAGCGCGTGCCCGATCGCCTCGGCGTCGGCGTCCTTGGACAGCCACCCGAGCGCGCCTGCCCGCAGCGCGTCGACCACGGCGGCGTCGTCGGCGTAGGTCGTGAGCACGACGACCGCCGTGCCGGGGTGCTCGGCGCGCACCCGCTGCGTGGCGCCGACGCCGTCGCACACCGGCATGCGCAGGTCCGTGAGCAGGACGTCGGGGGCGTGCCGGGCGACGAGGGCGACGGCCTCCTCGCCGTCGGCGGCGGCGCCCACGACCCGGATCCCGGGCAGCAGGTCGAGCAGGGTGACCAGGCCCTCGCGCACGATCGTCTGGTCGTCGGCGAGCACGACGCGCAGCTCCGCGGCCGCGCTGCCGTCCCGGGCGCTCACGCCTGCACCTCGTCAGCAGCGGGCAGCCGCAAGCGCACCCGCCAGCCGTCCGCCACCGGGCCGGCCTCCAGCTCGGCACCGGCCAGCGCGGCCCGTTCGGCCATGCCGGTGAGGCCGTAGCCGCCGGGCCGCCGGGGTACGGGCGCCCCGCCGCGGTCGTGCACCTCCAGTTCGGTGGCCCCGCCGAGGCGGGTCAGTCGCACGTGCACCGGGGCTCCCGCGGCATGCCGGCGGGCGTTGGTGAGGGCCTCCTGTGCCGTGCGGAGCACCGTCTCCCGCTCGCCCGCCACCAGGTCGACCGGCTCGCCGTCGATCTGCAGCGTGGCGTCGGGCGCGTCGGCGACGAGGGCGCGCAGCCCCTCGACGACGTCGACCGGTTCCGTGCGCAGGGCGGTGACGGCCTTGCGTGCCTCCGCCAGCCCGTCGGCTGCCAGCCGCTGCGCCCGCTCCACCTGCGCGACGGTGTCCGGCGGGGCGCCGTCGCGCAGCAGCATCAGCCGCGCGCCCTGCAGTTGCACCGCGAGCGCGGACAGCGAGTGGGCGAGCACGTCGTGGACGTCCCTGGCGATCCGGGCGCGCTCGTCCAATGCCGCGGCGCGGGCGTGCTCCTCGTGCGCCCTCGCGGTGGCGACGACGGCGAGCTCACGCTGCTCGGCGCGGTGGGCGCTCTCGCGGCGCCCCATCCCGAACAGCAGCATCGCCACGAGCAGGAGCACGTACACCGTCACGACGGCTGGTGCGGCCCCGAGGCTCACCGCGACCAGGCCGATGACCGTCCCGGAGAGCGTCGCCGCCGCGGCGGCGACGGGGAGCCTGATGGCTGCGATCAGCACGGCATACAGGAGGAACGCGAACGGGGTGGGGGACTGCGTGGTGGCCAGGAGTGCGACGCCGCCCAGACCGGCGGCGGCGACACCGGCGGGCGTCCACCACCACGGTGGGTTCTCGCGCATCCACCCGAGGAGTGCCCAGCCCGTGGTCGCGGCGGTGGCGGCGACCACCGCGCCGAGCGGGTGGGCAGGCGGGGGCTCTCGCACGAACGACGCCACCAGCACGATCGGCAACCAGACCAGGTTGCCCGCCACCCGCAGGGGGCCGCGTTCCACGATCACGGGTCGAGTCTGGACCCCGCCACGGCGCCGCGTCGATCACGGGCACCCGGCCGCAGCGGCCTCCCGTCGGCCCGGACCCGCGCGGTCAGCACCGCGTACTGAGCGGCGAGGCTCACCCCCACCGAGAGCGCCACGGTCGCCTCAGCGGCCGTCCTCGCGTCGCCGGTGGTCAGCACGGCCAGGCCCACCCTGGCGCCGATCGAGACCACCCAGAGCACCAGGAGCGGCCAGCCACCGCGCTGGTAGAGGTAGCCGTCGCGCTCGGTCAGCCGGACCGCGGAGGCTCGCGCGGCCCCGAGTCCCACCATCAGCAGCAGGTCGAGCGCCACCACCCCGACGGCCGCTGCCGTCCAGCGGATGTCGGCGCTGTAGGCCTGGTCGAGCCCGACCAGCACGAGGACGAGCGGCACCGCCACGGCCCGTCGCAAGGACACGAACCGGCCCGTGAACTGCCGGGACAGCACCCAGACGAGGCCGAGGCCCGCAATGGCGTACGAGAGGTTCTCCATGCCGATGACCCTGCTGCGTGCGGGCTCGGTGATCATCGGCCCCGCGGTGGACCCGGGGTGGAGATCGCGTCTCCACCCCACGGTGGACCCACCTGCGGGTCAGCCGCTCACGTGCTCCATTCCCTGCTCCAGCCGAGGGCGTCGGGTGGCAGGTGGCCACCGCAGAGCGGGGTGAGAACGGTGCGGCCCCCGTACCGGACGGGGTCCGCCTGGAGCGCGGCCACACCGGCAGCACCGGCGGGCTCGACGAGGAGCCCGACCTCGGCGACCAGCCACCGCGTCGCGGCGCGGAGTCGCTTCTCGCTGACCAGGACCATGTCGTCGACGTGGTCGAGCATCGCCTCGACCGACTCCGGGAACGGCTCGCGCACCGCGATCCCGTCGGCGACGGTGGTGGCGCTCGCGGTGGTGACCACCCGGCCCGCCCGCCACGAGAGAGCCGGCGCCGCGGCGTTCTCGGCGCAGACGCCGACGACCTGGACGCCGGGACTGCGGTGCCGCAGCCACCGGGCGACCCCCAGGATCAGTGCGCTGTTGCCGACGGGAACGAGCGCGACGTCGGGCAGCGTCCCGGCCTCGGTGACCTCGAGCGCCATCGTTGCGGCTCCCGCGGCGATCCACGGGTCACGGCCGTCCTGCACGAAGCTCAGCCCGGACTCACTCGCGAAGCGCTGCGCGCTCGCGATGGCGGAGTCGTAGTCGGGCCCACCGACCTCGACCTCGGCCCCGAGAGCGCGGATCGACTCGACCTTCGCCGGGTTCGCGGAGGCCCCGACGAAGACCCGGCACGGGGTCCCGGCCGCGCGGGCCGCATACGCCAGCCCCTGGCCGAAGTTCCCCGCCGACGCACACACCACCCCGCCTGCCGTCGACCCGACCTCGCGCATCCACGTGACGGCCCCGCGCCCCTTGAACGATCGGATCGGGTTGAGGGTCTCGACCTTGAGCACGACCCGGGCGCCCCCGTCATCGAGCGTGGTGCCGGAGAGCTGGGGTGATCCGGCGAACACCGGATCGAGGTGCTCCGCGGCGTGCCGGATCTCCTCGACCGACGGCACCACGCGTTCCCCCATGCCCCGATCATGGCCCACCCCGTTGCAGCAAAGCCACGTTCACGCAACGAGGTGGCATGAACGTGGCTTTGCTGCAATCCCGGGCCTCAGCCGTTGCCGG
Source organism: Pseudonocardia sp. OZ21 (assembly GCF_059359135.1). Classification (NCBI taxonomy): domain Bacteria; kingdom Bacillati; phylum Actinomycetota; class Actinomycetes; order Pseudonocardiales; family Pseudonocardiaceae; genus Pseudonocardia; species Pseudonocardia sp. OZ21. Next base: position 476,904 of record NZ_JCADBN010000005.1, on the reverse strand, counting down.
GGTCGCCGCCCCCGCCTCCGTCGTGGCCCGTGGGGTGGCCGACGGGGTGGTCAGCGCAGGCGGGGGTGTGGTCGGCGCCGGTGTCGTGCTGCCCCCGCCGGCCGGACGCGGAGGCGGCGCCGGTGGCGCCCCGCCTGCTGGAGGTGCCGCGCAGGCTGGGCATCGCGGTCAGCACCGCGATGGCCACGAGCGCGATGAGGCCGATTCTGACGATCGTGTCGGTGTCCACGTCGGTCCCCTCCTCCTGGCCGTGGGTCTGCCGTCCGAACGGGCGGCCCGTCCCCCTCGGCCGGTGAACCGAGTGTGGGGGCGATCACAGCGAGGAGGCCAGGAACTTGGGTGAACCTTGAGGCTGGAGACGCGGTGCGGTCCGGGTCGTGCTCAGCGGGGCCAGGTGGAGGTCTTCCACGCGCCGGGACCAGGGTGCAACGGCACGCGGAACCTGGTCACGGGGTCCGACCAGCGGTCCCGGGCGGCAGGCGCCGACGACGTGCCCGGTGTGGTGGCCGCCGCGGCGAGCACCACGGTCAACGCGGCCACCTCCTCGTCGGTCGGCTCGCCCCGCACCACCCGGAACATCGCCCGGCGCTCCTCGGGCGTCGCCTCGCCCGGCGCCGTCACAGCGGGATGTTCCCGTGCTTGCGGGCCGGCACGGCCTCCCGCTTGGTGGCCAGCAGGCGAAGGGCGCGCGCGATGTGGCCGCGCGTGTGCGACGGCGGGATGACACCGTCGATGTAGCCGCGGTCGGCCGCGATGTAGGGGTTGGCCAGGGTGTCCTCGTACTCCTGCTGCAGCTCCGCCCGCCGGGCGGCGAGCTCGTCGCCCTCGAGGCCCTTGAGCTCCTTGCGGTAGAGGATGCTCACCGCGCCCGCCGAGCCCGTCACGGCGATCTGCGCGGTGGGCCAGGCCACGTTGACGTCGGCACCCAGGTGCTTGGACCCCATCACGTCGTACGCGCCGCCGTAGGCCTTGCGGGTGATCACCGTGACCTTCGGGACCGTGGCCTCGGCGTAGGCGTAGATCAGCTTGGCGCCGCGGCGGATGATCCCGTTCCACTCCTGCTCCGTGCCGGGCAGGAAGCCGGGCACGTCGACGAACGTGAGTACGGGGATGTTGAACGCGTCACAGGTGCGGACGAAACGGGCCGCCTTCTCGGAGGCGTCGATGTCGAGGGTGCCGGCGAACTGCATGGGCTGGTTGGCGACGATGCCCACGGACCTGCCCTCGACCCGGCCGAAGCCCACCACGATGTTGGGCGCGAACAGCTCGTGCACCTCGAGGAACTCGCCCTCGTCGAGCACCCGGTTGATCACCTCGCGGATGTCGTACGGCGTGTTCGGCGAGTCCGGGATGATGCTGTCCAGCTCGAGGTCGACGTCGGTGAGCCCGTCGGCGATCGCGCCGGCCACCGGCTCCGGCGCCGGGAAGACGGGTGGCTCGGAGAGGTTGTTGGACGGCAGGAAACTCAGCAGCTCCTTGACGTAGGCGAGCGCGTCTGCCTCGTCGTCGGCGAGGTAGTGCGCCACACCGGACTTCGTGTTGTGGGCCCGGCCGCCGCCGAGGTCCTCGAAGTCGACCTCCTCGCCGGTGACCGTCTTGATGATGTCCGGTCCGGTGATGAACATGTGGCTGGTGCCGTCGACCATCACCGTGAAGTCGGTGAGAGCAGGCGAGTACACGGCGCCACCCGCGGCCGGACCCATGATCAGTGAGATCTGCGGGACGACACCCGAGCTGCGCACGTTGCGCACGAAGATCTCGGCGTAGAGGCCGAGCGCGACCACGCCCTCCTGGATGCGGGCCCCGCCGCCGTCGTTGATGCCGATGACGGGGCACCCGATCTTCACCGCCAGGTCCATGACCTTGACGATCTTCTCGCCGTGCACCTCGCCGAGTGCCCCGCCGAACACCGTGGCGTCCTGGCTGAACACGGCGACGGGACGGCCGTCGATCGTGCCCGTGCCGGTGACGACGCCGTCGCCGAGCGGGCGGTTGGCGTCCATCCCGAAGTTCGTGGAGCGGTGCCGGGTGAGGGCGTCGAGCTCGACGAAGGAGCCCGGGTCGAGCAGCTGGTCGACCCGCTCGCGGGCGGTCTGCCGGCCCTTCGCGTGCTGGCGCTCGACCGCCGCCTCGCTCCCGGCGTGCACCGCGCCGTCGATGCGCCGGTAGAGGTCGGCGAGCTTGCCTGCCGTGGTGTGGATGTCGGGCTCGTCGGCCCCGGACGCGTCCCCGACCGGCTCCGCAGCGGCGCTCATCGTCGTCCCTCGCTCATGGCTGCGCAGCTTAATCCGGGCGTGGGGGCCCGTGCGCCGGAGACGCGACGGCGCCCGGCTGTCCGTCGGGGCGCGGACCTCCACCGGCACGTCCGTCGCCCGTCGGGGTCCGTCCGTCGCGGACATCCGTGCCGCATCCCACGTCGCGACCGGACCGCCGGTAGCGTCCGCCCGTATGAACCGGACCGCTCAGCCGCTGGACGCGGATGTGCTGCGCACGTCGCTCGTCGGCCCCTGGGCTCAGGTCGACGTGGTCGAGCGCACCGGCTCCACGAACGCCGATCTGATGGCCGCCGCCGCGGCAGGCGCTCCCGACCGCTCGGTGCTCGTCGCGGAGTTCCAGGAGGCCGGACGCGGCAGGCTCGCCCGCAGCTGGGTGGCCCCGCCCGGGTCCGGCATCACCGTGAGCGTCCTGCTGCGCCCCACCGGCGTCCCGCCGTCGCGGTACGGCTGGCTGCCGCTGCTCGCCGGGCTCGCCGCCCTCGACGCCGTCCGGGAGCTCACCACCGCTCCGGCGGGGCTGAAGTGGCCCAACGACCTGCTGCTCGGCGCGGAGTCCCGGAAGGTGGCGGGGATTCTCGCCGAGGTCGCCGACCACGCCCGCCCCGCCGTCGTCGTCGGGATCGGGATGAACGTGGTCGCGGCGCCCCCCGACCAGCCCGGCGCCACGTCGCTGGTCGCCGAGGGCGGCCCGGCCGACCGCACCGCCGTGCTCGTGACGTTGCTCCGGCGGCTGGCCGAGCGGGAGGCCGCATGGCGCGAGGGCCGTGGCGACCCGGACGCCACCCGGCTGCGTGCCGACTACCGGTCGGGGTGCGCGAGCCTGGGTGCCGAGGTGCGGGTGGAGCTGCCCGGCGGCACGGTCCTCACCGGCATCGCCGAGGACGTCGACCGGGACGGCAGGTTGCTGCTCCTCGACCCGGCGGGCCACCGGCGGGCGGTCGCAGCGGGTGACGTCGTACACCTGCGGCCCGCCGACTGAGCAGTACCGTGGCCGTGTGGCCTACCCGGACGAGCTCCTCGTCGAGGGCGAGCAGGTCGTGATGCACAAGCACCCGCACTGGAAGATGGTCGTCGTCCCGGTGCTGGTGCTGCTGCTGGTGGTCGCGGTCGGCACGTTTCTCGCCGCGGTGGTGCGCACGCAGACCTGGGCGCCGTGGGCCTGGCTGGCGCTCGCCGTGCTCGCGCTGGGCCTCGTCATCCGGTTCACGGTGGTGCCGGTGGTCCGGTGGCGCACCACCCACTTCGTCGTCACCACGCGGCGGGTGCTGGTCCGGGAAGGGGTGCTTTCGCGCCAGGGCATCGACATCCCGATGCGACGCATCAACAGCGTGCAGTTCCGGCACACGATCTTCGAACGGATCCTGGGCTGCGGCACCCTGGTGATCGAGTCGGCGTCGGACGAGCCACTGGAGTTCGACGACGTTCCGGGCGTGCAGAGAGTGCACGCGTCGCTGTACCAGGAGCTGGCCGACAGCCAGGCCTGACCTGCGCCGTGCGGCGTGTGCGTTGACCCGACGGCCGCAGAGCGCCAAGGTGTCGCGGGTGAGCGGTGGTGGACGGGGTGCCCGCGATCTTCCGATGGTCGTGCGTGATCCCACGCTCCCCGACCACGTCACGATCTACGAGGTCGGGGCGCGCGACGGGCTGCAGAACGAGTCGACGGTCGTGCCCGTCGAGGTGAAGGCCGAGTTCCTGCAGCGGCTCGCGCGAGCAGGTCTCCGCGTTCTCGAGGCCACCAGCTTCGTGCACCCGAGGTGGGTGCCGCAGCTCGCGGACGCCGCCGACCTGCTGCGCCGGATGGTGCGCGTCGACGGCATCGACTATCCGGTGCTGGTGCCCAACGAGCGAGGGCTCGACCGCGCCCTGGCCGCAGGCGTGCGGCACATCGCGATCTTCGCCAGCGCCACCGAGACGTTCGCGAAGCGCAACCTCAACCGCACCCTGGACGAGCAGTTCGACATGTTCGCCCCGGTCGTCGAGCGGGCGCTGGCGCAGGGGCTACGGGTGCGCGGCTACGTGTCGATGTGCTTCGGCGACCCGTGGGAGGGCGTGGTGGCGCCCGGCCAGGTGGCCGCGGTGGGGCGCAGGCTCGTCGAGATGGGGTGCCACCAGCTGTCGCTGGGCGACACGATCGGCACCGGCACGCCGGGCCACGTCGGTGCGGTGCTCGACGCGTGCGTGGCCGACGGGGTCCCGATCCGGCAGATCGCCGTGCACTTCCACGACACCTACGGGCAGGCGCTGGCCAACACGCTGGCCGCGCTGCGCCACGGGGTCACCACCGTGGACGCGAGCGCGGGCGGGCTCGGCGGCTGTCCCTACGCCGAGTCGGCCACCGGCAACCTGGCCACCGAGGACCTCGTCTGGATGCTCGACGGCCTGGGCATCCGCCACGGTGTGGATCTCGACACTCTCGTCGCCACGAGCACCTGGATGGCCCACCACCTCGGCAGACCGTCGCCGTCGCGAGTTGTGCGCGCGCTGGGCGGTACCTGACCTGACGAGGGGCTGCGCTTCCCCGTCGGCATGCCTACGGTCGAGAGGACTGTCGTCGACGACTGGAGTCCGCTCGTGACACGACTGCGTTTCGGCACCTTCCTGGCCCCGTTCCACCCGGCGGGGGAGAACCCGACCAGCGCCCTGCAGCGCGACCTACGGCTGGTCCAGCATCTCGACGACCTCGGCTACGACGAGGCGTGGATCGGCGAGCACCACTCCGCCGGCTCGGAGATCATCGCGTCACCGGAGATCTTCATCGCCGCAGCGGCCGAGCGCACGAGGCACATCAAGCTCGGTACCGGGGTGACCTCGCTGAGCTACCACAACCCGTTGTGGGTGGCCGAACGCATGGTGCTGCTCGACCACCTCACGCGCGGCCGCATCATGCTGGGGGTCGGTCCGGGCTCACTGCCCACCGACTCCGCGATGATCGGCCTGAACCCCACCGACACGCGTGAGCTGCTCGAGGAGAACCTCGACATCGTCATGCGCCTGCTGCGCGGCGACGAGCCGGTGAACGCGACGACGCGCACCCACACGCTGGTCGACGCCCGGTTGCACCTGCGGCCGTACTCCGACCCGCTGTTCGACGTCGCGGTCGCTGCGGTCGCCTCGCCGACCGGGCCCCGGCTCGCCGGCCGGTACGGCGTCGGCCTGCTCTCCATCGGCGCCACCCTCACCAAGGAGGGCTTCGACGCGCTGGCGCACCACTGGGGCGTCATGGAGGAGCGGGCCGGGGCGTACGGCACCGCCGTCGATCGGCTGAAGTGGCGCCTGGTCGGGCTCATGCACGTCGCGGAGACCCGCGAGCAGGCGTACAAGGACGTCGAGCACGGCATCGAGCAGTGGTTCCGCTACTTCCAGAAGGTGGCGGCGTTCCCGCAGATGGCCGTGGCGGGCGGCGACGTCCGGGAGATGATCGACTTCGTCAACGAGGCCGGCATCGGCGCCATCGGCACGCCCGACGACGCCGCCGCGCAGGTGCAGAAGCTCGTCGACCAGTCGGGCGGTTTCGGCGCCATGCTGCTGATGGCGCACGAGTGGGCCAACCCGGAGGCCACCCGGCGGTCCTACGAGCTCATCGCACAGCACGTGATGCCGAGGTTCCAGGGCCAGGCACAGGCCACGCTCGACGCGAAGGCCCGCGCCACCCAGACCCGGGAGGGGCACGCCGAGCAGCAGAACCAGGCCGTCGCCCACATGACGGAGAAGTACCAGAAGGAGCTTGCCGACCGCGGCTGAAAGGACCCCCCGGAGTTGCAGCAAAGCCACGTTCACGCAACCAGATGGCATGAACGTGGCTTTGCTGCAACGGGGGGCGGGCTGCGGGCGGAGGGCTACTCCGCGTCGCGCGTGCTGAACATCCCGGTGAACGTGCTGCTGTAGACCAGTTCGTCGCCGCGGTGCGTCAGCGCCCGCAGCCGCACCAGCCCCAGCCCCGGGCGGCTGCGGGAGCGTCTCGCCTCCAGCACCTCCATGGACGCGCGCAGTTCGTCGCCCGCGAAGACGGGTGCGGGCCAGCGGATCTCGTCGCCACCGGGGGAGCCGACGGACGTGGAGTGCGCCAGCACGCCGTCGACGTAGGCGCGCATCCAAAGCGCCGCGGTGAACCAGCCGGATGCCGCGAGGCCGCCGAAGATCGACGCCGCCCCCGCCTCCTCGTCGACGTGGAACGGCTGGGGGTCGAACCGGCGGGCGAACGCGAGCATCTCGTCCCGGTCCACGACCGTCGTCCCCAGGTCGAAGACCCGGCCGGTGGTGAAGTCCTCGTAGGCGAGCTCGGTCACAGGTTCGTCTTCTCCCTTCCGATGATCGCCAGCGCGGCGTCGTGCAGCTTGCCGTTCGAGGCGATCCCGTCCCCACCGGCGGGTGTCGCCACCCCGGCGAGGTCGGTGAGCGCGCCGCCCGCCTCGGCGAGGATCGGCAGCAGCGCGGCCAGGTCCCACGTGTTCGCGATGACGTCGACGGCGAGGTCGAGCACGCCCTCGGCGACGAGGCAGTGCTGCCAGAAGTCACCGAAGGCGCGGCTCTCCCAGCAGGAGTCGACGAGGCGCAGGTAGTGCTCGCGGCGCCCCAGCTCGGCGAACGTCTGGATGTCGGTGGTGGAGACGTAGGCGTCGGAGAGGTCCGTGACGCCGGAGACGGTGATCCGGCGCGGCGGGCCGCCCGGGGCGTCGGTGGTCCAGGCGCCGGCGCCGCGGGCCGCCCACCAGCGCCGGCCCAGCGCGGGCGCGCTCGCGACACCCACGACCGGCTCGCCGTCCACGGCGAGGGCGATCAGGCTGCCCCAGACGGGCATGCCGCGCGAGAAGTTCTTGGTCCCGTCGATCGGGTCCAGCACCCAGCCGCGGCCGGACTCCGGCACGCCACCCCCGCCCTCCTCACCGAGGACCGCGTCGTCCGGACGTTCCGCTGCGAGGGTGCGGCGGATGGCGTCCTCGGCCGCGGTGTCCGCGTCGGTGACCGGCGTGCGGTCCGGCTTGCGGGTGACCCGCAGGTCGGTCGCGCGGAACCGGTCGAGGGTGATCGCGTCCGCGGTGTCGGCGAGACGCAGGGCGAGCTCGAGATCGCTGTCCACAACCGGAGAGCCTGCCTCACGCGCCGGTGACGCCGGGTTTCCGCTCCCGCCGCACGGGCCGCCGGTGACCGTTGGGGCTCGTCTGTGACGGGGTGAGCAGGGACGCGCGACGTGCCGCGGCTCGATTGTCGGACAGCCCGACCAGAAGGTGCATACACTGGGGTTGTGACCACCGTCCTGTTAGCTGAGGACGACGCCGCCATCGCGGAACCTTTGTCGCGCGCTCTGCAGCGCGAAGGTTACGACGTGGACGTCGCCGTCGATGGCGCCGCCGCGCTGGAGCGGGTGCGGCTCGGGCACGTCGACCTGCTCGTTCTCGATCTGGGTCTACCCGGCATGGACGGGCTGGAGGTGTGCCGCAGGGTGCGGCTAGACGCCCCTGACCTGCCGGTTCTCATGCTCACCGCGCGCACCGACGAGGTCGACTTCGTCGTGGGCCTGGACGCGGGGGCCGACGACTACGTCGGCAAGCCGTTCCGGCTCGCCGAGCTGCTGGCCAGGGTCCGGGCGCTGCTGCGCAGGCTCACCCCGGAGTCGGTGGAGGTGGGCGGCGTACGCATGGAGCTGTCCGGCAGGCGGGTGCTCGTTGACGGGGCCGAGGTGGGCCTCGCCAACAAGGAGTTCGAGCTGCTGCGCGTGCTGCTGCTGCGCGCGGGCCAGGTCGTCACCCGCGAGGAGATCCTCCGAGAGGTCTGGAACGACCCGGAGATGAAGACCTCCAAGACCCTGGACATGCACATGTCATGGTTGCGCCGCAAGATCGGCGGTGAGCGCCGGATCGCTACTGTGCGCGGCGTCGGTTTCCGGTTCAACCACGACTGATCGGTCCCTGCGTTGCGTCGCCGCATCCTGCAGTCCACATTGCTCGTCGTCGCCATCACCGCGCTGGTGCTCGGCGGGCCGCTCACCATCACCACGTGGCGGCTCGTCGAGGACTTCACCCGCGGCGAGCTGACGTCCAGCCTCGAACGCGTCGCCGGTCGGCTGGACGCCACCCTCACCGGCGCGAACGGGGATTTCTCCAACGTCGACATGCGGGCGCTCGAGCTGGCCATCCCGGCGGGTGGCCGGCTCGTGCTGCAGCAGGCCGGTCAGCCGCCGCACGTGATCGGCCCCGACGTGGGAGCGAACCCCGTGTCGGAGACCATCCCCTTCGGGCCAGGTGGCTCGATCACGCTCGAGGAGCCACACCTGGTCCTGCGTGCCGAGCAGGTGCAGGTCACGCTCGTGGTCGCACTGCTGGTGGTGCTGTCGGTCGCCACGGGAGCGGTGGTGGCCACCGTCACCGCACGGCGGCTGGCCGAGCCGCTCCGCGGAGTCGCCGACCGCGCGGCCCGGCTGGGCGCGGGCGACTTCCGTTCCGCGCCCGAGCGGCACGGCATCCCCGAACTGGACGCGGTGTCCGACGTCCTCGACACCTCGGCCACGGCGCTGGCGGAGCTCGTGCAGCGCGAGCGCGCGCTCGTCGGTGACGTCTCTCACCAGCTACGCAGCCGCCTCACCGCCCTACAGCTACGGCTCGACGAGCTCACCCAGCATCCCGACCCGAGCGCGCGCCGGGAGGCACTGGCCGCGCTGGAGCAGGCCGAGCGCCTCTCCGCCGTGCTCGACGAGCTGCTCGAGGCGGCCCGCGCGGCCCGGGCGGCAGGGGCTCAGCTGCAGGACCTGCGGGAGGGCCTGAGCACCGTCGCGGATGAGTGGCGGCCCGCTCTGCGCGCCGCAGGGCGGTCGCTGAAGCTGCGGGTGCCTGCCGGGTTGCTGGCCCGGGTGACGCCTGCCCGGATCCGGGAGGCGGTCGGGGCGCTGGTGGAGAACGCCATCCAGCACGGCGCCGGCACCGTCACGCTCAGCGCACGGTCGGCGGAGAACAGCCTGCTCATCGAGGTCAGCGACGCCGGGGCGGGGGTGCCGGAGGAGCTGGTGCCCCACGTCTTCGACCGGGGGGTCTCGGTGGGGTCGTCCACCGGGCTGGGGCTCGCGCTGGCGCGCGCACTCGTCGAGGCCGATGGCGGGCGGCTCGAGCTGTCCAGAGCCCGGCCGCCGATGTTCACGATCTTCCTGCCGGTGGCGCGGGCGGACGCCGTGGTGGGCACGCCGCTGCCGGTCTCCTCACCACCGCGCTGACCGTCCCGGGGGCTTCTCCGGGGGCGGGCTCAGCTCGTGGGGACCCGGCTGCGCGCGTTCTCGTCGGGGAAGACGAACCGCCGGAACGCCCACCAGCGGAACGCCATGCCGGCGAGCACCCCGATGATCTGGCCGCTGACGAAGTCGGCGATCTCCTGCGTCAGGAGGCTCACGCCCGGCACCTGGAGATCGAGTACGTAGCGTGATATCGCCAGCGGAGCCGTGTAGACCACCACGCCCACGCCGCTGATGATGAAGAACAGCGCGGCCTCGTGGTGCCGGTCCCGGCCCCCACGGGTGCGGAAGGACCACTCGCGGTTCAGGACATAGGACACGATCGTGGCCACCAGCACCGAGATGATCTTCGCCGTGATGGGCTTGTCGCTGAGCACGGTGCTCTTGAGGAACAGGAAGATCGCAGTATCGATCACCCAGGTCGAGCCGCCGACCACGGCAAACTTGACGAGCTCGCGATGCTTGACGGCGACGTCACGGTAGGGCTGCGGGATGGCTGCCAGCACCGACTCGACCATAGGCACCTGCTCGATCGTGCCAGACGCCGACAGCGCGGCGCCCGCAGGTAGGCTTCCCGCATCGTGGACCCGTCCGTTATCCGCCCCCTCCCCGTCGTCGGCATGATCGGTGCCGGGCAGCTGGCCCGCATGACCCATCAGGCCGCCATCGCGCTCGGCCAGTCGCTCCGTGTGCTCGCCGAACGCCCCGGCGACCCCGCCGCGCTGGTCTGTGCCGACGTGCACAGCGGCGCCGCCACCGACCTGACGGCGGTGCGCGAGTTCGCCCGCGGCTGCACGGCGGTCACCTTCGACCACGAGCAGGTGCCGCAGGAGATCCTCCGCGCGCTCGTCGACGCGGGTGTCACCGTGCACCCGCGCCCGGACGCGCTGCTGCACGCCCAGGACAAGCTGGTGATGCGGCGCAGGCTCGCCGGGCTCGGTGCTGCCGTGCCGCGGTTCGCGGAGGTCCGCGACGTGAGCGACGTCGAGCGCTTCGGGGCCGAGCACGGCTGGCCCGTGGTGCTCAAGGCCGTCCGCGGCGGGTACGACGGTCGCGGCGTCTGGATACTCGACGCCCCCGCCGAGGACCTGGTCGCCGAACTGCTGGCCGCCGGCACGCCGCTGATGGTCGAGGAGGCCGTGCCGATGCGCCGGGAGCTGGCCGCGCTCGTCGCGCGCTCGCCGTACGGGCAGGCGGCGGCGTGGCCCGTGGTGGAGACGGTGCAGGAGCAGGGCCAGTGCGTCCAGGTACTGGCGCCCGCCCCCGGCCTGCACGAGGACGTGGCCGTCGCGGCGCAGGAGCTCGCCCTGCGGATCGCGGCCGAGCTCGACGTCACCGGCCTGCTGGCCGTGGAGCTCTTCGAGCGCACCGACGGCGAACTGGTCGTCAACGAGCTCGCGATGCGCCCGCACAACTCCGGGCACTGGACGATCGAGGGCTCCCGCACGTCCCAGTTCGAGCAGCACCTGCGTGCGGTGCTCGACTACCCGCTCGGCACCACCACGCCCACCGCTCCCGCCGTGGTGATGGCCAACGTGCTGGGCGCCGCGCAGCCGCCCGCCATGAGCACGGACGAGCGGCTCCACCACCTCTTCGCGCGCTTCCCCGACGTCAAGGTGCACCTGTACGGCAAGGAGGAGCGGCCGGCGCGCAAGGTGGGCCACGTGACGGTGCTGGGCGCCGAGATGGATGTCGTGCGCCGCCGGGCCGTCCTGGCCGCGGCGTGGCTCTCCACCGCCGAGTGGCCCGACGGGTGGTCGCCCCACACGGGCACGGTCGAACGTGAGGTGCAGCATGTCTGAGCCACTGGTCGGCGTGATCATGGGCAGCGACTCGGACTGGCCGGTGATGGAGGCCGCCGCTCTGGCCCTCGCCGAGTTCGACGTGCCCTACGAGGTGGGCGTGTACTCCGCCCACCGCACCCCGCAGCGCATGCTCGACTACGCCACCGCGGCGGCCGGCCGCGGGCTGCGCGTGGTGATCGCCGGCGCCGGCGGGGCCGCGCACCTGCCCGGGATGGTCGCCGCAGCCACCCCGCTGCCCGTGATCGGCGTGCCGGTGCCGCTGGCGAAGCTCGACGGGCTCGACTCGCTGCTGTCGATCGTGCAGATGCCCGCCGGGGTTCCGGTGGCCACGGTCGCCGTGGGCGGCGCGCGCAACGCCGGCCTGCTCGCCGTCCGGATCCTGGCGGCGGGCGACCCCGAACTTCTGGCCCGGATGGAGCGGTTTCAAGCCGAGCTGGCGGAGTCCGTCCTGGCCAAGGACACGGCCCTGCGGGCCACCGCGGGGCAGGGCTGAGGACACCGAAAATCCCGTGGCGCGCTGCCGCTTCCCGCACGTAGGGTGGCAGTACACGTGAGAGGAGGTGGTCCGGCGTTGATTAGCTACAGGACTCGTGAGGTGGCTGTCCGCTAGCACCACAGGACTCGTTTCGACGGCCAAGTGGAAGCCGGTGTGGTGCCGGCGAATTCCAGGCAGTCACCCGTGATCCCCGGGCCCGAGCCCGTCCAGCTCGGCTTGCGCACCCAATGGTGCGGCCCGGGGATCACGCACGTCCACGTCCCTCACGAGCTCGGCACGAGGGCTGCGGGGCGTCCTCATGAACCCGGTCGGGACATGTCGGATGGTCAGCTGACCCGCTCGATCGCCGTGGACCGGTTCCCGTCGATCGTCACCACGACCGCGCCGAGGGTCATGGGGCCGTCGGCGAGCTCGTACGGCGGGAGATCCGTGACGTCCTCGCCCCGCAACGTGGCCACCCAATGCGCCGGAGCGATGCCGGTGACCCCGCCGAGCCGCCCGGTCATCCCCACGTCGGTGACCAGCGCGGTGCCGCGGGGGAGCAGGTGCAGATGGTGGGTGGCCTCGTGGGTGTGGGTGCCCAGCACGGCGGCCGCCTGGCCGTCCACCGCATAGGCGAACGCCTGTTTCTCGCTGATCACCAGGCCGTGGAAGTCGACGATGGTGGCCCCCTGCCGATCGACGGCCTCCCAGGCCGGCCAGAGCGGGCCGACATGCCCCGGGTGGTCGAGCCAGCGCTGGAACATCGGCTGGGCCTCCACCACGGCTGATCTACTCATGATGTTGACCACCGTGATCGTGTGGTCGCGGACATGCAGCGTGATCGCACCCTTACCGGGAACGCCGGCGGGCATGTTCGCCGGGCGGAGCACGCGCGGATGCGCCAGGACCCGTTCCACCTCGGCGACCTCGCCGTCCCACGCGTGGTTTCCGCTGGTGATGACGTCCACACCGGACTCGCAGAGCCGTCGCACGATGTCCTGGCTCATACCGAAACCCGTGCGGATCTGCGGCCCGCTGCGCAGTGCATTCTCGGCGTTGACCACGACGAGATCCGCCCGTCGCTCCCGGCGGAGCGTCGGAATCCGCTCGCAGACGTAATCGACCGCATCGGGTCCGACGACGTCTCCCAGAAAAAGCACGCGCGACATGTCCGGTCCTTCCTTGTTGTCGAGTTTCCGACGAGTCGGCCGATCGGGGCGAATCATGGAAACGAGCGAGGAGGCGCCCTGATAATCGCATCCACCGTAGGCGCAACCGGCAGCTTCTGGCATAGATAGTTATCGCCACAGTATGGCCTCGGCCACTCCGGGGAACCGGATCGAGTTGTCCGGGCTTCGGTCGGTGCAGTTTCGCTGGAGTTCACCAGAGTGTCACGTCTGGTCAGCATTACCGTCGAAGAGCTTCTTGGAATGTTGAGGGAAGTCGAGTTGTGCCTGAAGTATGGAGCTGTAGATGCTGCGATCAGTCCGCCGTGGCCGGACGGCGGTGCCGGTGATATCCGACCCGATCGAGGAAGCGCTGGACGATGCGCCATTGAGCCTGTTCCATTTCAAGGCGGCGATCACGGCGGGTGCGGGTTTCTTCACCGACGCATACGACCTCAACGTCATCGGCACGGTGATGTTGCTCGTGAGACCACAGTTCGGGCTCGACGCGGGCCAGGTGGCGGTGGCCAGCAGTTCCGCGTTGCTGGCCACCGCGATCGGCGCGTTCCTCTTCGGGCGGTTGGGCGACCTGCTCGGCCGGCGCCGGATCTACGGGCTCGAAGCAGCGATCATGGTGGTCGGCGCCCTGCTCTCCGCCGTCTCACCCAACTTCACGTGGCTGCTGGTCGCCCGGTTCATCCTCGGTCTGGGCATCGGGGGCGACTACCCCGCGTCCGGCGTGATCATGACGGAGTACGCGAACCGCTTCAATCGGGGCAGGTTGGTAGGCCTGTCGTTCGCGTTCTACGTCCTCGGGCAGATGACGGCGTATCTCGTGTCGTTGCTCATCCTGGCGGCGGGCACGCCATCCGATCTGGCGTGGCGCCTCATCCTCGGCTTCGGCGCGATTCCGTCCATCATCGTGCTCTGGAACCGCAGGCACATGCCCGAATCACCGCGCTGGACGTTGCGGGTGGCGGGGGACCGGGAGCGGGCGGCCGACGATCTCGCCGCGTTCTCGGAGCGAAGCGAGACCATTGGGGTATCCCGCCAGGCTCGCGTCAAGCTCTCATTGAGCGACATGCTCCGGAACCGGATCTTTCTCATCACGCTCGTGGGCACCGGGGTGAGTTGGTTCTTCTACGACGTGGCGTCCTACGGCAACTCGGTGAGCCAGCCGCTGCTGATCAAGAGCATCTCGCCGGCCACCGACAACGTGACGAACGTGGCGATCAACGCCCTGCTGGTGGTCTGCTTCGGGGTGACCGGTGCGCTGGTCGGGCTCGCCGTGATCGACCGTATGCGGCGAACCACGTTGCAGATCTCAGGGCTCTGTCTGTGTGCGGCATCGATGCTGCTGATTGCAGCGATCCCGGGTCTGACGGACACGGTGGCGCCATTCGCGGTGGTGTTTGGGCTGTCCCTGTTCGGTTCCGCATTCGGTCCGAATCCGGGCCTGATTCTGCTGAGCGCGGAGTGCTACCCGACGGCGGCGCGGAGCACCGGCCACGGGATCTCCTCCAGCCTCGGCAAGGTGGGGGCGTTCCTCGGCGCTCTCGTCGCACCGCTCGTGCTGAGCGCCTACGGCCTGAGGACCACCACATTGCTCGCAGGTGTGTGCTTCGTGCTGGCGATACTCGCGACCCTGGTGCTGCGAGACCCGTCCGGCGTGCCACTGGACGCCGCCAGCGCGGAGATGGAGGGGGGCCTCCGCGGCACCCGTAGCTGAGGGCCCTGTGACCGACCCGGGAGGAAACGCTACTGCGCGGGGGGTGTCGTGCGCTCCAGGCGTACGACCGCCTGCTCCAGGCGCCGGGTCACCGCGTGCAGGCCGTTGGTGTGCTCAGGCTCTTCCGGCAGCATCTCGGCCACCCGCCGGAACCGGAGGCGGTAGGCCTCCATCCCGTCCTCGGGAGCGCCGGCCGCGAGCCAGGCACGCAGTGCCAGATTGTGCGCCGCCACCACCGCCGCGCCGATCACCGCGGCGCGCAGGTCGCCGTCCGGATCGCCGGCGAAGCGGCCGCGCAGGTGCCGGGTGAACAGCCGCCGGTAGTGGTCGACGCTCGCGGACTCGCGGTCGCGCAGCACCGGCACGTCGTGGGTGAGCCGGTAGCGCTCCACCGACAGTTGCGGGTCGTCGGTGTAGATGTCGAACACGGTCTCGCCTGCGCGCAGGGCCAGCGCTGCGGCGGGCTCGGTGGCGTGCGCGCCCTCGAAGACCTCCGCCGCCCTGGTCAGCGCCGTCTCGTGGTCGGGGGAGACCGCGTCCTCCTTGCTGCGGAAGTAGCGGAAGAAGGTGCGGCGCCCGACGCCGGCGGCCGCGGCGATGTCGTCGACCGTCGTGTCCTCGTAGCCGTGTTCCCGGAAGAGCTTGACGGCGGCCGCCACCAGGTCGCGACGGACCTCGGCGCGCCCCTGTGCGGAGCGGCCGCGGCGGGTGGCCCCAGTCATGGCACGCAGGGTAGCAACCGTCTTGAATCATGGCACGCAGTGCCGTTACGCTTGACCCATGGATGCCGCATTCGACACGTATCGGCTCAGCGACGAGCACGAGGCGCTGCGCGACGCGGTGCGTGCGCTCGCGGAGAAGGAGATCGCCCCCCACGCCGCCGAGGTGGACGAGCAGGGTCGCTACCCCGTGGAGGCGCGCACCGCGCTGGTGAAGGCCGGGTTCCAGGCCATCACCGTCCCCGAGGAGTACGGCGGCCAGGGTGCCGACGAGCTCGCGGGCTGCATCGTGATCGAGGAGGTGGCGCGCGTCTGCGCGTCGTCGTCGCTGATTCCCGCGGTCAACGGGCTGGGGCTCACCCCGATCCTGCTCTCGGCATCCGACGACCTGAAGAAGCAGGTGCTCCCCTCCATCGCCTCGGGCGAGGCGATGATCAGCTACGCCCTCTCGGAGCGGGAGGCGGGCTCCGACGCCGCGTCGATGAAGACGCGCGCCCGCCGCGACGGCGACTCCTGGGTGCTGAACGGCACCAAGGCCTGGATCACCAACGCCGGGGTTTCCACCTGGTACACGGTGATGGCGTCGACCGACCCGGAGCGCGGCGCCAACGGCATCTCGGCGTTCGTGGTGCACCGGGACGACCCGGGCTTCGAGGTGGGGCCCAAGGAGCGCAAGCTCGGCATCAACGGCTCACCCACCCGGGAGATCTACTTCTCCGACTGCCGGATCCCCGCCGACCGCATCATCGGGGCGGAGGGCACCGGCTTCAAGACGGCGCTGAAGACCCTCGACCACACCCGTCCGACGATCGGCGCGCAGGCCGTGGGTATCGCGCAGGGCGCGCTCGACATCGCGATCGCCTACGCCAAGGAGCGCAAGCAGTTCGGCCGCAGCATCGCCGAGTTCCAGGGCCTCCAGTTCATGATCGCCGACATGGCGATGAAGGTGGAGGCCGCGCGCCAGCTGGTGTACGTCGCCACCTCGCGTGCCGAGCGCGGCGAGCCCAACCTCGGCTTCATCTCGAGCGCGGCGAAGTGCCTGGCGTCGGACACGGCGATGAGTGTCACGACCGACGCGGTGCAGCTGCTCGGCGGCGCCGGGTACACGAAGGACTTCCCGGTGGAGCGCATGATGCGCGACGCGAAGATCACCCAGATCTACGAGGGCACCAACCAGATCCAGCGCCTGGTGATGGCCCGCGCCCTGCTGAAGGGCTAGACGCGATAGCCGGCCCGGCTGACGCCGGGCGGTGGCGCCGAGATCGACGTGGGAGTGGTGGGGGCGCGGCCGCCGCCACTCCCACGTCGATGTGGGAGGGCGCCCCGACGCCTGCTGCCGGCCGATGTCATGAACGCTGCGTAATTGCATCGAAATGACCGGTGACGTAATCCGGGTGCGATCAGCAAAGCCTTCGAGCCGACCTGTGACGTAACAAACTGCCGGTGACGTTGCTGCGTCCCGAAGGCTGGGGCATTGTGGCCGGAATCGGATCCGCGACCGGAGGAGTCATGACCAGATCAAGCGGGTCCACCGGCGCGCTGCCCAGCAACACTTCCGACGTCGCAGGTGAACCGGACAGCCGGGCGCCACAATCGCGAAACGGGCAAATCCGCTCCGAGTCGGAGTCGAATGCCGTCCACCGTTGTCCGTGCTCGGGCGTTGGGATGAATTCATGACCAGTACGCTTGCCGCTGCGCCGTCGCGGAACAGGATTGCTGTTGCCAGCTTCATCGGCACCGCGATCGAGTTCTACGACTTCTACATCTACGGCACCGCCGCCGCGCTCGTCTTCGGCAACCTGTTCTTCCCGTCCTTCTCGGCGGCCGCCGGCACGCTGGCCGCGCTGGCCACGTTCGCGGTGGGTTTCATCGCGCGGCCGCTGGGCGCGATCCTGTTCGGCCACTTCGGTGACCGGCTGGGCCGCAAGCGGATGCTGATCACCTCCCTGCTGGTCATGGGCCTGTCCACGGTGCTCATCGGCTGCGTGCCGTCGTTCGCCGCGATCGGCGTGGCCGCGCCGATCCTGCTGGCGGTGCTGCGTTTCCTGCAGGGCATCGGGCTGGGTGGTGAGTGGGGCGGCGCGGTGCTGCTGGCCACGGAGTACGCCCCGGCGGGCAAACGCGGGCTGTACTCGGCATTCCCACAGCTCGGGCCGGCGATCGGGTTCGCGCTGGGCAACTTCCTGTACCTGGTGCTGAATGCGAGCATGAGCGCGGAGGCGTTCGCGTCCTGGGGCTGGCGTATCCCGTTCTGGGCCTCGGCGGTGTTGCTGGTGGTCGGCTTCTACATCCGGCTGCGCATTGCGGAGACCCCGGTGTTCCGCGCGGCGGTGGAGGCCCACCAGCAGGTGCGGGTGCCGTTCCTCGAACTGCTCCGGCGTCAGCCCGGCGTGCTCGTGCTCGCCACTCTGTCGTTCATCCTGGCGTTCACGATGTTCTACACGATCACCACGTTCTGCCTGTCCTACGGCACCGCGACCTTGCACATCGACAAGACCACGATGCTCACCGAGGCGATCATCGCGTCGCTGGCCATGGGGGCCGCGACGCTCTGGTTCGCGGCACTCTCGGATCGCGTGGGCAGGCGCAAACTGTGTATCGCTGCGGCCGTGCTGTCCGGGCTCTGGGCATTTCCGCTGTTCTGGCTCATCCAGACCCGGCAGCCGGTATTGATCGGGATCGCGATGATCGTCGGTCTGCTGTGTTTCGCGTTGCTCTACGGCCCGATGGGTGCCTACTTCCCGGAGCTCTTCCGGGTGCGCTACCGCTACTCCGGTGCCTCGTTCGCCTACAGCGCCGCCGGAATCATCGGCGGCGGTATCAGCCCGCTCATCGCCACGGACGTGCTGGCCCGCACCCATGCGACGACGGGCGTGTCCTGGTACCTCATCGGGGTGGCGGTGCTGTGCCTGGTCTGCCTGCTGCTGATGCCCGAGACCCGCACCGACGACTTCACCGACTAGCTGTACCCGGCCACCCCCGGACGCCGTTGCAGCAAAGCCACTTTCACGCAAGGAGATGGCATGAAAGTGGCTTTGCTGCAATCAGGGACGGGGTGGGGGTCAGGGGTACAGGCGTTTCGTCGTGCGTTCGGTCTGCGCCTTGCGCTCCAGCGCGTCGGCCGCCGGGTTCCTGACCTGCACCAGTGACGCCCCGGCCGCGAGCACCGCGAGCAGGCCGTCCCCCAGGCCGTCGGGGCCCGACCACTCCAGGGTGGAGAGCACCCGGTCGGACGCCGTGAGCCCCAGCGCCGCGGCCCGGGCGTTGGCGTCGGCGAACACCTCGGTGACCGTGGCTCCGGCCAGCGCGGGGGTGCTGTCCGGGACGGGGGACCATGGCACGAAGTCGTCGCCGTGCAGCCGCACCTCGGTGGCGAAGTCGATCACGCCGGACGGGAGCCCGGGCACGCCCTTCCCGAAGGCGTCGAGCGACAGTGCCACCACGCCGCCTGCCGGCTCGGCGGCCAGCGCGAGGTCTATGCGGTCGGCGTCGCAGAGCACCCATTCCGCGTCCTCGGGGCCGGCCACGATCTCGGCGCCGCACCACCACGCGCCGAGCAGCACCGCCGCGGTCTGCCAGTGCGCGGGCAGGAGCAGCGCCACCGGGGTGCCCGGCTCCACGTCGCACTCGTCGCGGAGCAGGTTGGCGGTCTTCGCCGCCCAGTTGGCCGTGGTGACGGCGGACAGTTCGATGCGCTCACCCGTCGCGTCGTCGTAGAACGTGATCAGCGGTCTGGCGGCGGCCGCGCCGGAGCGCAGCGGGTCGAGCAGGGCGGCGGTGAGCGTCACCGCCTCACCGTAGGTCAGTCGACGCAGGGGACGCCCGCCGCCGTGATCGGCGCCGACGGCGGCGGAGCGGCGGGGGACGGGCTGGCCGGAGCGTCGTCGACGGGAGTGGGCACGGTCGCCGGGTTGAAGTCGGCCCCGAGCACGACGAGCAGGTGGCCCGGCGTGACCTGGTCGTCGCTCTCCACGGGGATGTCGCCCAGCTGAGCGGCCACGGCGCGCGCCGCATCACCGTCCGAGCCCGTGTAGTGCACGGTCGAGGTGGGCGTCGGGTCGGTGTTGTCCACCGTGCCCGGGACGAAGTCGAGGTCGCGCATGCGGTCGGCGACCGTGGCGGCCATTCCGGAGAGGTTCGAGCCGTTGCGCACGTCGACGACGTAGCGCGACGCGATCACGTCGAGCTGCGCCGGTGGCGGCGGCGGTGGGGGAGTCTCCTGGGTGGCCTGCACGGCCTGCTGCTGTTGCGCGATCCGCTGCTGGATGAACGTGTGCACGACGCCGGGGTCGACGAGTACGACGTCGCCGCGCGAATTGGTCTGGCCGCCTTGCGTGGGGATGGTGACGAACTCCAGGTGGCCCGCCGCCATGTCGGACGCCTGCTGCGCGAACGCGAGGAGGTTCCAGCCCGAGTCGATCACGAGTGACTTCTGGGCGACGTCGATCAGGGAGCTGAGCTTGCCCGGGTTGGTGAGCGTGCCACCGGAGAGGATCTTGTCGGAGACGGCGGCGAGGAACACCTGCTGGCGGCGGATCCGGGACAGGTCGCCCTCGGGCAGGCCGTGGCGCTGCCGGACGAACGAGAGTGCGGCGGCACCGGAGATCGTCTGCGGCCCGGCGGGGAAGTCAGCTCCGGAGTACGGGTCGTCCACCGGTGCCTTGAGGCAGACGTCGACGCCCCCGATCGCCGTGGTGAGGTTGTAGAACCCGAGCAGGTTGATCTCGGCGTAGTGGTCGATGTGCAGGCCCGTGAGGTTCTGGACGGTCTGGATCAGGGCGGTGCGGCCCTGCTGCGCCGACTCGGCGTCGACCTGCTTCGGGTCGTGCACGCCGTCGGCCACCAGCCGCTCCGCCGCCAGTGCCTTGGTCGCCGGGTAGGCCGCGTTGATCTTGTCGCGGCGGTAGCCGGGGATGTCGACGTAGCTGTCGCGGGGGATGGAGAACGCCGCCGCCGCTCCGCCGCCCTGCGGGACGTGGAGCACGATGATCGTGTCGGAGTTGAGCACGCCCGAGTCGGGGCCGCTGTTCAGGAGGCGCTGCACCTCGGGCGGCAGCGGGTTGCCCTGGGCGTCGGTGCGACTGTCCACGCCGACGAGCAGGATGTTGTCCGCGCCGTCGTCATCGCTGCCCGTGATGACGTCGGTGGTGGTGATCCCGGCGGTGATGTCCCGGAAGAGGCCCCACGCGGAGCCGGTGAGCACCAGGACGAGCGCCGACGCCACCACGAGGAAGAGCCTGATGCGTTCCCGGAGGGTGCGTGGGGGCTTCTTCGGACGTGCCGGCGGGGCCGGGCGGGTGCGTCTGGGGGGCGCCGTCGTCGTGCCCGACGCGGCGCGGCGGGTGGGACGCCGGGTCGGCTCCCGTGGCACGCCACGTGCTCTCGTCGGAGGTTCGGGCGAGGTCCGGCGGCCGGACCGGTACCGGGCCGTGCGGTCCGGATAGGGCTCGCTCTCGCGACGGGTGGGCCGGGTGGGGTGGTACGCGCTGCTTCGCGGCCTGCCGGACGACGACCAGGCCGACCCGTCCGACCAGCCCCGCCCGTCCACCTGTGCACCTCCGCTGGCCGTCGTTACCGGATCTCCTAGGGTGCAGCACCGGCTGCGCACTCCCGCGATGGCCGTGCGCGTGTCGCGGGTGACCATGGTCGCCCTCGTCGTCGCTACTGAGAGTCACCCGGGCTGGTAGCCCCGGGGAAGAGGGGAGCTCTCGTTGCCCGAGCAGCTGTCGTTGTTGCTGCCGGTGTGGGCCGGTGACCGGCCCGACTTCCTCACCGAGGCGTTCCGCTCGTCGGTGGAGGAGCAGACCCGGCGGCCGGACCAGGTCGTGATCGTGCGCGACGGCCCGGTGCCCGCCGCGCTCGGAGCGCGGATCGCGGAGCTCGCCGCGGCGAGCCCCGTGCCGGTGGACGTGGTGGCGCTGGAGCGCAACGTCGGCCTCGGGCCCGCGCTGGACGCGGGGCTGGTGGCCTGCCGCCACTCCGTGGTCGCGCGGATGGACGCCGACGACATCTCGCTCCCGCACCGGTTCGCCGTCCAGATGCCGATCATGGAGTCGGGCGTGGACATCGTGGGCTCCGGCCTGCTGGAGTTCGGTGCGGACCCGGGGGACATCGTGGGCATGCGCACCCCGCCGGTCGACCCGGCCGACATCCGCGCGCGGGCGCGGTTCGCCGTCCCGTTCAACCACCCCACCGTCGTCTACCGGCGCGACCTGGTGCGCTCCGTCGGTGGCTACACCGACTTCGCGCTGATGGAGGACTACCTGCTCTGGGCGAAGCTGATCGTCGCGGGGGCGCGGGTGGCCAACGTCGCCGAGCCGCTCGTGAAGTACCGGGTCGGGGCGGGCGCCTACGCGCGCAGGGGCGGGCTGCGCCAGCTTCGTGCCGAGGTCGCGATCCAGCGTCGCTTCAAACTGATCGGGTTCACGACGTGGCCCCAGTTCGCCCGCAACGTCCTCGTGCGGGGTGGCTACCGCGTGGTCCCCGAACGAATCCGCCGAATGGCTTACAGAACGGTGATCGCCACGTACAAGGGGTAAATCGGTCCGCATGGTGGGACGATCGATCACTCGATCGAGGGAGCCCCATGACACAGCCGTCCCCGGTGCCGCCGGAACCCCTGTCCGCGGAGGGTGCCGCCCAGCTCGACGCGGGTCACCCGCTCGACGCCGTCGACGTGCTGCGCCGCGCCGTGGCGGCCGGCGAGCCGTCGGCCGCTGATCTGCTGGCCCGCGCCTATCTCGACAGCGGGAGCTGGCACGCCGCCGCCGACTGGCTGACGGTGGTGGTGGACCAGGGCCACGTGCGCTTCGCCGGCCGCCTCGGGGTGGCGCTCGCGGAGCTCGGCGAACGCGCACGTGCCGAGAGCATGCTGCGGCTGGCCGTCGAGTCCGGGGAGCTCGTGGCGGCCAACGACCTCGCGATCCTGCTCCGCGACGAGGGCAGGCTCGCCGAGGCGGTGCAGCTTCTCGGTTACGCCGCGGAGTCCGGTGACGAGCTGGCCGCCGCGAACGTCGTGGAGCTGCACCTCGAGGCGGGCAACCTCTCCGCTGCCGCCGCTGCGGCCGAGCGGTACGCCGCCCAGAGCAGGCCGGACACGCTGGTGGCGCTCGCCGACGTCCGGGCGATGGAGGGCCGGACCGACGAGGCCGACGCGTGGTATCGCCGGGCCGGGGAGCTGGGCGCGCTGCGGGCCCACACCGCCTACGGCCAGTTCCTCGCCGGCCGGGGCGATTCCGCGGGTGCCGAGCGCGAGCTCCGCGAGGCGGAGCGGCACGCCGAGCCGGGCTGGGCGTACGTGCTCGGCCGGTTCCTCCTCGACGAGGGCAGGCTCGACGAGGCACGCCGCTACCTGCAGATCTCGGTCGACTCCGGGGACTCCGCTGCGCGGCAGGCGCTGGCGGAGCTGGACGGCGGCGACCCGACCGACGACTGAGCCGAAGGTTCACCGATCGGGTGCCTGCCGTTTCCGGTGGGCCGCGGTGGTCGGGTGCCGCATCGCCACTAGGGTTCGCGCGTGGACCGAGATCCGATCCGCGAGGCCCCCATCAATGGGGACACCCGCCGCGATCCGGTCTGGCTTGAATCGGCCACTCGCGACGCCGCCCGGGAGTACGGGAGCGAGTTCGCCGTGGTCGCCGTCGCGCGAGCGGGCCGCCCGGACGTCGACCGTCTCGCCGCGTCCGTGCCGGCCATCCGTCCGGTCCGCGTCGTGCTGACCGTCGTCGGGGGCGCCACCACGGTCGGCGACGTTCCCGGTGGGGGCGTCGAGGTGCTGCGACTCGCCGAGGACATCGGCCGCCCCGCCGCGATCAACCGCGCGGTGGCCGGCCTCGACGCCGAGGTGGGCTGGGTGCTGATCGCCGACCCGGCGGTGCGGTGGGACGCCGGCGTCCTGGACGGGCTACTCGCCGTCGCCGCCCGGTACCCGCGAGCAGGCCTGATCGGGCCACGGCTGCGCGAGGCGGCGGGGTCCGTCCTGCCGTCCGCCGGTGCGCAGCCCTCGATCACCCAGGCGCTGCGCGGCCGGATCCCGGTCGGGGCGGACGCCGGGCCGACGGGATGGCTCTCGACGTCGTGCGTGCTGCTGCGCCGGGCCGCCTGGGACTCCGTGGACGGTTTCGACCCGCGGTATCTCGACGCTCCGGGGCCCGTGGACATGGCCGACGTCGATCTGGCCGACCGGCTGCTCCGCGCGGGCTGGCTGGTGGTTCACGCCCCCGGTGTCGAGGTGGCCACCGGGACCGGGTTCCGCAACGGCGACGGCGTCCTGGCCGCACAGGCCGACGGCCTGCGCCGTTACGTATCGGACCGCAGCCGGGCTCCGGCCCGGTTGCTCCTGGCGCTCGCAACCCGTCCGGGTGTCGTGACCAGCCGAAACGACGTGCAGCGAAACACCGCGAGTCGAAAAACCGAAAGCTGATTACCGGGCTTTACCGAGCTCGAGACCGAGCTTTACCCGGAGTCGTACCGGAGCTGGAGGAGATAGCGTGCTGCAGGACGTCGAAGCCGTGGTGCTGGTCGGGGGCAAAGGGACACGACTACGGCCACTCACGCTGTCGGCCCCCAAGCCCATGCTGCCCACGGCGGGGGTGCCGTTCCTGGCGCACCTGCTGTCGCGGATCCGTGCGGCCGGTGTCGGACGTGTCGTGCTCGGCACGTCGTACCTGGCCGAGACGTTCTCCGCCCACTTCGGTGACGGGGCCTCCCTCGGGCTCGAGATCGAGTACGTGGTGGAGAACCACCCGCTGGGCACCGGCGGCGGCATCCGCAACGTGGCCAAGTACCTCACCACCGACAACGTCCTCGTCTTCAACGGGGACGTGCTGTGCGGCACCGACCTGGGTGCGGTCGTCGAGACCCACCGGCGCACCGACGCCGACGTGACGCTGCACCTCGTGCGTGTGCAGGACCCCCGCGCCTACGGTTGCGTCCCCACCGACGAGTCGGGCTCCGTGCTGGAGTTCCTCGAGAAGACCGAGGACCCGCCCACCGACCAGATCAACGCGGGTTGCTACGTGTTCCGCCGCTCGGTCATCGAGTCGATCCCCGAGGGTCGCCCGGTGTCGGTGGAGCGGGAGACGTTCCCCGAGCTGCTCTCGGCCGGCGCGCAGGTGTCCGGCCACGTCGACAACGCCTACTGGCGCGACATGGGCACCCCCGCCGACCTGATCCACGGCTCGGCCGACCTGGTGCGTGGCGTCGCCCCCTCCGCTGCGCTCCCCGGGCCGACCGGCGAGTCGCTGGTGCTGGAGGGCGCGGAGATCGCCGACGGCGCGCTGGTATTCGGGGGCACCACGGTGGGCCGGGGCGTGCGGATCGGGGCGGGTGCTCGCGTCGAGGGCGCCATGCTGTTCGATGGAGCCGTGGTCGGTGAGGGCGCGGTGGTGGAGCACTCCGTCATCGGTGCGGGCGCCCGGGTCGAGGAGGGCGCCCTGGTCAACGACACCGTGGTGGGCGACCGCGCCGTCGTGGGTGCGCACTGCGAGCTGCGCCGGGGCATGCGGGTCTGGCCGGACGTGGTCCTGCCTCCGCACGGGCTGCGGTTCTCCCCCGATGTGTAGTTCAGCAGGCTCGCCGCGGGTCTGATGGAGACGCGGGAGTGGCGACCGGATTTCCGGCTGGACCTGGCGGGCGTGCTCGCCCCCCTGCGCCGCGGCCGTGGCGACCCCACGTGGCGGTCCGCGGCCGAGGGCTCGGCGATCTGGCGTGTCTCCACCACCCCGGACGGCCCGGCGACCACCCGGCTGCGCCGCCGCTCCGACGGCACCGTCGTCTGCGACGCGTGGGGTCCGGGCGCGCAGTGGTCGCTCGACGGGCTGCCCGCCCTCCTGGGGGTCGACGACCGGCCGGAGGAGTTCGTCGCCCACCATCCGCTCGTCGCCGACGCCTCGCGGCGGATGCCCGGCCTGCGGTTCGGTGCGTCCGGACGGGTGTGGGACGTGCTCGTGCCGTCGGTGCTCGAACAGAAGGTCACCGGGGTGGAGGCCCGCCGGTCGTGGCGGGAGCTCTGCCGGCGCTTCGGTGACCCGGCGCCCGGTCCGGCGCCGGACGGGATGCGGGTGCCGCCCAGCCCGGCGCAGGTGCGGGGGATCCCGGACTGGGAGTGGCACAAGGCGGGCGTCGACTCCGCCCGGCGGCGCGCGATCCTCGCCTGCGCCGCGGTGGCGCACCGCCTCGAGACCGCCTGCGAGCTGGGTGGCGAGCCGGGGCGGGAGCTGCTGCGCAAGGTCCCCGGCATCGGGGTGTGGACCGCGGCCGAGGTGGCGCAGCGCGCGTGGGGCGACACGGACGCGGTGAGCGTCGGCGACTTCCACATCCCCACGCTCGTCGGCTGGGCACTCGTCGGCCGTCCGCTCGACGACGCGGGCATGCTCGGCGTCCTCGCGCCGTACGCGCCCCAGCGCCAGCGGGCGGTGCGGTTCGTGGAGGTCTCGGGATTCCGCAGGCCCCGGTTCGGCCCGCGGTTCTCCCCGAAGGACTACCGCGCGATCTAGGGGGTGCTCAGCCCGGCCGGGGTGGTCCGGTCGACTCGCGTACGACGAGTTCCGTGGCGAGGTCGACGTGGTGGGAGTCGACCGTGCCCCCGTCGACGATGCGGAGCAGCGTGCGGAGCGCGACGCGACCCATCTCCTGCAGCGGGGCATGCACCGTGGTGAGCGGCGGGCACGACCACGCGGCCATGTACGTGTCGTCGAAGCCGACCACGCTGAGGTCGGTGGGCACCCGCAGGCCCGCGGCGTGCGCGGCCTGGAGCACCCCGAACGCCGCGACGTCCGTGACGGCGACGACCGCCGTGGGCGGCTCCGGCATGCCCAGCAGCCGCCTGCCGGCGGCGAGGCCCGCCTCGAAGCCGAAGTCACCCGCCACGACCAGGTCCGGCTCCGGGGTCAGCCCCGCGTTCGTCATCGCCGCCCGGTAGCCGTGCAGCCTGGTCTGCCCGACCATCGCGCCGTCGGGGCCGCGGACGAAGGCGATACGCCGGTGACCGAGGCCGATGAGGTGCTCGGTGGCGCTCAGGCTCCCGGACCAGTTCGTGGCCCCGATGCTCGTGACGTCGGCGCGTGGCAGGTGGACGGGGTCGATGACGACCAGGGGCAGCCGGGCGCGCTCGAACGCGGCGAGCTGCTGGAGGGTCAGGTCCGACGTCACGATGAGCACGCCGTCGCGGCCGTCGCGGACGAGCCGCTGGGCCCACCCGGCACCGCTGCTCGGCCCGGCCCTGTCGATCGAGAAGCGGCCGACCACGACGTCGACCTCGGACTCGACGCCCGCGTCGGTGACCCCGCGGATGAGCTCGGTGGCGTACGGGCTCATGAAGTCGTCGAAGACCAGTGCGATGGTGCGCGAGCGGGAGGGCACGCGGCGTTTGGCGGACCGGACGTACTCGTGCTCCTCGAGGAGCCGTTCGACCTCGGCGCGGGTGTCGGGTGCCACGTCGTCGCGGCCGTTGACCACCTTGGACACCGTGGCGAGCGAGACGCCGGCCGCGGACGCCACGCTGGCGAGCGTGGACCGCTTGCGGCGGCCCTCGGGCTGAGTCATCCGATTTCCCCCCATCGTCCTCATTGTGGCCGGGCGCGGTGTCGACGGCACAGCTTGCACCGATACTCGCAGTATGCGAAAGGTTTCGATAAGTAAGACACGCTGTCCAGCGCTGTCCTCCTGGCAGAGACCGAGATCAAGGCTTGACGGAGATCACATCCGCGCTCTAGCGTCCCGACGAGCATCGGAAGTATCGCAAACTTTCGAAACATCCACTCGATGAGGAGCTGGTTGAGTGCCCGCCGCAGCCCCGCAGCACATCCGCACCCACGGAGCCCAGCTGCTCGACGTTCACGGCAAGCCGTTCCGCATGCGGGGGGTGTGCCTCGGCGGCTGGCTCAACATGGAGAACTTCATCACCGGCTACGCGGCGAACGAGTCGATGATGCGCGCGGCCGTCCGCAAGGCGATCGGCGACGACCACTACGAGCTGTTCTTCGAGCGGCTCCTCACCAGCTTCTTCGGTGAGGCCGACGCCGCCTTCCTGGCCGAGGTCGGTCTCAACTCGGTGCGGATCGCCCTCAACTACCGCCACCTCGAGGACGACATGCGCCCCTTCGAGGTGAACGAGGACGGCTTCCGCCACCTCGACCGGGCGATCGCGGCCTGCGGGGCCCACGGCATCACGTCGGTCATCGACCTGCACGCGCTGCCGGGATCCCAGAACCAGCACTGGCACTCCGACAACTCCACGCACCGCGCGCTGCTCTGGGAGCACCGGCACTTCCAGGACCGTGTCGTGCACCTGTGGGAGGCGATCGCCGACCGCTACAAGGATGACGTCCGGGTGGCGGGCTACAACCTGATGAACGAGCCCGCGGACGAGTCCCGCGCCGTGGTGGGCCCGTTCTACGAGCGCCTGGCCGCCGCGATCCGGGCCGTCGACCCCCACCACACGCTCTTCGTCGACGGCAACACGTACTCCACCGAGTTCGACATGTTCACCGAACCCTGGGAGAACACCGTCTACACCTGCCACGACTACGTGGCGGCCGGTCTCGGCCGTGGGGGTCCCTACCCGGGGCACACGGACGGGACGTGGATCGACCGGGACGCCGTCGAGCGCAAGTTCCTGCAACGCTCGGAGTACGCGCGGTCGACGGGCACACCGGTCTACGTCGGCGAGTTCGGACCCATCTACACCGGCGACCCGGTCGTCGACGAGCAGCGCAGGCAGATCCTGGCCGACCAGCTCGACATCTACCGGGAGTACGACGCCGGCTGGTCGATCTGGATGTACAAGGACATCGGCCGCCAGGGGCTGGTCAGCGCCGCCCCGGACTCCCCCTACCGGCGCCACTTCGCCGACTTCGTCGCGAAGAAGGACCGGCTGGGCGCCGACCAGTGGGGGAGCAGGGGCGAGGGCATCCGCGAGGTCACCCAGCCCGTCCAGGACCTGGTGGAGCGGGAGTTCCCCGGCTTCGACCCCTACCCGTGGGGGCGTTTCGACTGGGTCCGGACGCTGCTGCTCAACATCACCTTCGCGCAGCCGCTGGTCGACGAGTACGCCGACCTGCTGCGCGGGCTCGACGAGAGCGAGCTCTGCGCTCTCGCCGACTCCTTCGCCTTCGAGAACTGCACCGTCCGCGAGACGTTGCGCGAGCAGCTGGCGAAGGGCTGAGGCACTGCGCGGGCCCACCCAGCCCGTGACCTGACACCGGCGTCGAGGTCTCGTCGGCGCTTGTTCCCCGGAGGTAGACGTGAACGGTTCTTCCCTGGCCCGCACCCTCGACGCGGGTCGGTTCAGTCGCCGCAGCCTGTTGCGGATGGGTGCGGTCGCCGGGCTGTCCGCCGGTGCCGCCGCCGCGCTGAGCGCCTGCGGTGCGGGTGGCGGCAGCGGCACCACCACCCTCGGCCTGTGGACCTGGGCCTCGGAGTTCGAGGACGCGTTCGCGGCCACCATCGCCGAGTACACCGCGATCAACCCCGGGGTGAAGATCGAACCCCGCTACTGGGACTTCGGCAGCTACGCGCCCGCCCTGCAGGCGGCGCTCGCGGCCAACGACGAGGCCGACATCTTCATGCCGCTGGTCTCCACGCTCGCCCTGGGCAAGGCGGGGCGGATCGTGGACCTGCGCCAGGCGCTGGGGCAGCCGTTCCTCGACGGGTTCTTCCCGTCCACCAACGACGAGAACGTCTACGGCGACGGCCAGTACGCGGTGGGCTGGGCGGCCCAGACGTTCGGCCTGTTCTACAACAAGACGATCATGGGCAAGCTGGGTCTCGAACCGCCGGAGACCTGGGACGACCTGATCGCGATGGCGCCGGCGATCAACGCCGCGGGCTACGTACCGATGTCCGCGCAGGGCACGCCCAGCAACCAGCTGTCGGACTTCATGCTGCCGATCATCACGCAGATCTCCGGCGACCCGCAGATCGTGCTCGACCTCGACTCCCACGAGAAGCCGGGCATGACCTGGGACCGCCCCGAGGTGGTCGAGGCGTTGACGGTCGTGAAGCGGCTCACCGACGCCGGGGTGTTCGACAAGGGAGTGCTCGCGGTCGACAGCGACACCTCCAACAGCACGTTCATGACAGGCAAGGCGGCGATGCTCTTCTCGGGGTCGTTCTTCCCGCCGGTGCTGCAGAAGGAGGCTCCCGCCGGCTTCCTGAAGGAGTACGGCATCGCGAAGACGCCCGCCTACACCGCGGGCGGGAAGCACTGGTGTGCCAACCAGGCGGGCTACACGTGGGCGATCAGCGAGAAGTCCGACAACAAGGACGCCGCGATCGACTTCCTCAAGTACCTCTACGACCCGCAGCGCTACCTGAAGATGATGAACGACACCTTCTCGATGCCCTGCACGAAGCAGGCCGCAGCCGGCGTGACCGGCGATGACATCAAGACCATGACCCAGTGGCTGCTCGACGGTGAGGGTGCCCCGCACATCCTCTTCGGACAGGGCTCGCTGGACGCCGTGTCCAACGGCGTGGTCTCTGTGATCAACGGCTCGGCCACCCCCGCGGCGGCCGCCACCGCCATCGAGGCCGCCGTCGTGCAGGCCCGGAAGATCTGACGCGGCCCCGCCCATGGCTTCCCTCGCCCCGAGCACCCGAGCCGCGGCCCCGCCGCGGCCGGGGCGCCGACGTCCGCTGACCGGGTGGTCCACCCCCACCGGCCTGAGCTTCGTCGTCCCGGCGCTGGCGTTCTTCGTCGTGTTCATCGCCTACCCGGTCGCCCGCACCTTCTACCTGTCGCTGACCCGCTCCGACGGTTTCGGCGGCACCTACTTCGCCGGCCTGCACAACTACGGCGTCATGCTGACCGACCCCACGTTCGTCCAGGCCGCGGTGGTGACGGTCGTGTACACGGTGGTCACCACCGTGCTCCAGACCGGGCTCGCGCTCGGCCTGGCGCTCCTGGTCAACGCGGGCCCCCGGCGCAGCGCGGTGGTCTACCGCACGCTGCTGTTCCTCCCGGCCGCGATCTCGCTGACGGTCACTGGCCTGCTGTGGCGCCTCGGCCTGACGCCGGTCTTCGGCGTGGTCAACCGCCTGCTCACGGACGTGGGGCTCGGCGCGCTCACCCACCCCTGGCTCGGCGACACCGCCACCGTGCTGCCGACGATCATCGTCGTGTCGCTGTGGCAGGCCACCGGGCTGTTCATGCTGATCTTCTACGCGGCACTCGGCAACATCGACCCGTCGATCGCGGAGAGCGCCCGGATGGACGGCGCGGGGCCGCTGCGCGAGGCGTGGAGCATCACGATCCCGATCCTGCGGCCGGTGATCGAGGTGGTCGTCATGCTCAACGTCCTCAACGGGCTGAAGGTGTTCGACCTCAACTTCGTGATGGCGAACGGCGGCCCGCTGCACGCCTCGGAGTCGCTGAGCACCTACACCTATCTGCTGACCTTCGGGTCCTCCACCGGCGGTGTCTCCTCCTTCGGCTACGGCTCGGCGATCAGCGTGGTCGTCTTCATCGTCGCCGGGGTGGCCACCCTGCTGCTCTACCGGTTCCGGAAGGGAGACGCATGACCACGACGGTGGACGCCGGCGTCCGGCCGGTGGCCCCGCCCCCGGCGGCGGGCGGCAGGCGCCGCGACCCGGGGGCGGTGCTGCGGCGGGTGCTGTGGCACGCGGCGATGGTGGTGATCTCCGCAGGGGCGATCGGGCCGCTCGTGTGGATGGTGCTCACCTCGCTGCGGCCCCAGAACACCGCGTTCTCCGGGCCGCTCATCCCGGAGGAGATCCAGTTCTCGGCGTACGTCTTCGCCTGGAACGAGCTGGAGATCTGGCGCAACTTCCTCAACAGCGTGCTCATCACCGGCGCGACGCTCGTGTTCACGATCGTGGCCGCCACGCTGGCCGGCTACGCCTTCGCCCGCATCGGCTTCACCGCGCGCAACCTGCTGTTCTTCGTGATCACCAGTGCGCTGTTCCTGCCGGGCGTGGCGACGCTCATTCCGGTCTACCTGGAGCTGCAGACCTTCGGGCTGCTGGGCAGCCAGCTGGGCCTGATCCTCGTCTACACCGCGGGCGGCGTCTCGTTCTCGCTGTTCCTGATGCGCACGTTCTTCGAGGCGCTCCCCAACGAGCTCGCCGAGGCGGCCCGGCTGGACGGCGCCAGCGAGGTGCAGATCTTCTGGCGGGTGATGCTGCCGCTGGCCATGCCCGGCATCGCCACCGTGGCGATCTTCCAGATGATCGGGGTGTGGAACGAGCTGCTGTTCGCCAGCGCGCTGATCTCGGAGCCGGGGGACCAGCCCATCCAGCCGGCGGCCAACGCCCTGATCGGCCAGTACTCCACCAACTGGCCCGCCCTCACCGCCGCGATGACGCTGAGCGCGCTGCCGATGGTGATCGCGTACGTGGTCTTCCAGCGCTGGTTCGTCGCCGGCCTCACCGCCGGCGCGGTGAAGACCTGAGAGGGAAATCATGAGCAGTGACAGCAAGATCGGACAGGAGCAGACTTCGTGGACGTGCTGACCCCGAGGCCGCTGGGCCGTACCGGGCTGAGTGTCACCCCGCTCTGTGTGGGCACCGGTGAGCTCGGCGACATGACCTCCGTCTACGGCTACGCGGTGCCGGAGGAACGGGCGCTCGCCACGGTCCGGAGCGCCTTCGCCGGCCCGTTCACCTTCGTCGACACCTCCAACGGCTACGGCGCGGGCACCAGCGAGCGCCGCATCGGCGCGGTGGTGCGGGAGCTGGGCGGCGTGCCCGACGGGGTACTGCTCGCCACCAAGGTCGACCCCGTGAACGGCGGTCCGTTCGACGGGCCGCGCGTGCGGGCGTCGTTCGAGGAGAGCCTGGCCAACCTCGGGGTGGACCGCATCCGGCTGCTGCACCTGCACGATCCCGAGCGGATCTCCTTCGCCGAGGCCACCGCGCCCGGCGGTCCGGTGGAGGTGATGCAGCAGCTGGTCGCCGAGGGACTGGTCGACCACATCGGCGTGGCGGGCGGCCCGATCGACCTGCTGCGCAGGTTCGTGGCCACCGGCGCGTTCGAGGTGGTGCTCACCCACAACCGCTGGACGCTGCTGGACCGCTCGGCCGAACCGCTGCTCGCCGAGTGCGCGGCGGCCGGAGTGGCCGTCCTGAACGGCGCTCCCTTCGGGGGCGGCCTGCTGGTGAAGGGCCCGGCGGCGCAGCCGAAGTACGCCTACGGGCCGGCGCGCGAGCCGGTGCTCGCGGCCGCAACCGCCATGGAACGGGCCTGCGCCGAGCACGACGTGCCACTCGCGGCGGCCGCACTGCAGTACTCCCTGCGGGAACCCCGCATCACGTCCACCGTTGTCGGGATGTCCCGGCCGGAACGGCTGGAGCAGACGATCTCGCTCGCCACCCACCCGATCCCCGACGAGCTCTGGACCGTGCTCGCCGACCTCACCCCCGCCGAGGAGAACTGGCTGCGATGACCGCACCCGACCCCACGCCCCGCACCCCCACCACGTTCGGCGTGGTCGGCAGCGGCTGGCGCTCGCTGTTCTTCCTGCGGCTCGCCCAGGCCGCGCCCGACCGGCTGCGCGCCGCCGGCGTCGTCACGCGGACCGCCGAGCGGGGCCAGGAGGTCACCGACGAGTGGGGCGTGCCGACCTTCCGCACGGTGGAGGAACTGCTCGCCGCGGACCGTCCCGACTTCGTGATCGCGTCCGTGCCGTGGGGCCAGATGCCCGTCACCACGCGGGAGGTGGTGGCCCTCGGCGTGCCCGTGCTGGCCGAGACCCCACCGGCGCCCGACCTCGACGGCCTGCGCTCCCTGTGGTCCGGCGTGGGCGGGAGCGGCCTCGTGCAGGTGGCCGAGCAGTACCTGCTGATGCCGGGCCACGCCGCCCGGCTCGCGGTGGTGCGTGACGGCCTGATCGGCGAGCCCACCTCGGTGCAGCTCTCGTCCACGCACATGTACCACGCGGTCTCCCTCATCCGCGGCCTGCTCGGCGTGGACATGGACGAGGCCGTGGTGACCGGGCGCGAGTTCACCGCGCCGCTGGTCGACCCGCTCTCGTTCGGCGGCTGGAACGAGGACGCTGCCCCTGAGCCGCGCAAGACAACGCTCGCCACCATCGACTTCGGCGGCCGCTCCGGTCTCTACGACTTCACCGACAACCAGTGGTGGAACCCGCTGCGCGCCCGCCGGATCGTGGTCCGCGGCTCCACCGGTGAGCTCGTCGACGACCGCCTCGTGCGGATGGTCGACGCCACGAGCCCCGTGGAGTCGCACTTCGTCTACCGCCGCACCGGCGTCGACATGAACCTCGAGGGCAACGACCTCGACTTCGTGAGCGTCGACGGCAAGGTGGTGTACCGCAACCCCTACGCCGGCACCCGGCTGTCCGAGGACGACATCGCCGTCGCGGCGTTCCTGGAGGCCACCGGAGCGTGGGCCCGCGGGGAGGGCCCCGAGCCCTACCCGCTCGCCCAGGGCTGCCAGGACCACGCCATCGCGCTGGCGATCGGCGAGTCCGCCCGTACGGGGCAGGATGTCCGTGTGACGAAGGAGCCGTGGGCCTGATGCCGCTGGTGAGGATCGACCTGCCCGACACCACCCCGGACGAGCAGCGCCGCGCGATCGCCGACGGCGTCAACGCCGGCCTGGTGCGCGGTCTCGGGATGCCCGTCGACGACCGGTTCCAGATCGTGCGGAGCCTGCCCGTCGAGTCCTTCGCCTACGACCAGCACTACCTCGGCGTCGATCGCAGCGCCGTGGTCTTCGTGCAGATCCTGATGGTCCGCGGCTACAGCACCGAGACGAAGAAGGCCACCTTCGCGGCGATCGCCGAGGAGCTGGAGGCGGTGGGTGTCCGGCCCGACGACGTCTTCGTCGCGGTCACCGAGAACGGTCCCGAGGACTGGTACGCCGGCCGGGCGGGCAGCGGGACGGCCGCATGAGGGCCGCCGTCCTGCGCGAACCCGGCACGCCGGTCCAGGTCGAGGAGGTCGAGCTCGACGCCCCGCACGACGGCGAGGTGCTGGTGCGGGTGGAGGCGGCCGGGGTGTGCCACACCGAGCTGCACTACATGGCGGGCGACATCCCGTGCCCGTTGCCGATCGTGCTGGGGCACGAAGGCTGCGGGGTCGTCGAGGAGGTCGGCTCCGGGGTCGACACGCTGAAGGTCGGGGACCGGGTCTCGTTCACCTGGCGCCCGCGGTGCGGGTTCTGCGAGTTCTGCATGACCGGCCGGCCGGTGATGTGCATCTACGGCCGGGTGCAGGCCCGCTCGGGCGGGTTGATGGACGGCACCTCGCGGCTGCGCCGCGGCGAGGAGCAGGTGCACCACTTCCTGGGCGTCTCGTGCTTCGCGGAGCGGGCGGTGGTGTCGCAGCGCGCGGTGGTGCCGCTGCCCGAGGACGTGCCGGTCGCGGTCGCCGCGGTCACCGGCTGCGCGGTGATCACCGGGCTGGGTGCGGTGGTGAACGTCGGCGGGCAGCTGGCGGGCCGTCCGCTGCTGGTGATCGGCGCGGGCGGGGTCGGGCTGTCGGCGGTGATGGGTGCGGTCCTCGTCGGGGCCGGGCCCGTTGTCGTGGTCGACGTGGCGGCGGAGAAGCTGGAGCTGGCGCGGCAGCTGGGCGCCACCCACACCGTCGACGCCGCCAGCCTCGACGCGGCCGGCGTGGTGGCGGCGGTGCAGGACCTGACCGGGGGAGGCCCCGAGGTGGCGCTCGACGCCGTCGGCAGCCCGCACACCCTGCGCCAGGCCTTCACCGCGCTGCGCCCCGGCGGCACCGCGATCGCGATCGGGCTGGCCGCGGTGGACGCCACCGCGTCGATCCCGATCAACGAGCTGGTGCAGCAGCAGAAACACCTGGTCGGCAGCCTCTACGGCTCGGCCAACCCGCCGGTGGACCTGCCCCGGATCCTGTCGCTGTACCAGGCGGGGAGGCTCCCGCTGGATGCGTTGCTGGGCGCGCAGTACCCCCTCGACGGCGTCGACGACGCCTACCGGGCCCTGCGCGACGGCGCCATGGGTCGCGCGGTGGTGGCTCCGTGACCGCCTACGCCACCTACCCGAGCCTGCGCGACGCCGTGGTGCTGATCAGCGGCGGGGCCAGCGGGCTCGGGGCGGAGTTCGTCAGCCAGTTCGCGGCCCAGGGTGCCCGGGTCGGGTTCGTCGACATCGCCGAGGAGGCCGGTGCCGCGCTCGTGGAGACCGTCGTCGCGGGCGGGCACCCCCGGCCGCTCTTCCGCGGCTGCGACGTCCGTGACCTCGACGCCTACCGCGCGACGATCGCCGAGATCGCCCGTGAGCTCGGCGACGTGCAGGTGCTCGTCAACAACGCCGCCGACGACACCCGCCACCCCAGCGCCGAGATCGACCCCGCCTACTGGGACGCCCGGATGCGGGTGAACCTCGACCACCAGTTCTTCGCCGCCCAGGCCGTCGCCCCCGCCATGCGCGCCGCCGGACGGGGCTCGATCATCAATCTCGGGTCGATCAGCGCCCACATCGACCTGCTCGACCTCACCGCCTACATGACCGCCAAGGCCGCGATCGAAGGCATGACCCGCTCGCTGGCCCGCGACTACGGCCCCGACGGCGTCCGCGTCAACTGCGTCCTGCCCGGCTGGGTCATGACCGAGCGTCAGCTCAAGTACTGGCTCACCCCGGAGGCGGACGCCGACCGGGCCAGGGCACAGTGCCTCCCGCACCGTCTCGAGCCCGACGACATCGCCCGGATGGTTCTCTGGCTCGGCGCCGACGACAGCCGCTCCTGCACCGGGCAGCGCTGGATCGTCGACGGCGGGTGGATGTCCGGCTGAGCCTGCGCGACGGGGTTGACCTGCAGTCGACTTCAGCTCCTAGCGTCGCCCGCATGACGATTCTCGTGACCGGCGCCACCGGCAAGGCCGGGCGCCAGGTGGTGGAGCACCTGCTTCGTGCGGGCCAGGACGTCCGCGCGCTGACCCGCCGCCCGGAGCGCGCGGTGCTCCCCGCCGGGGTGCAGGTGGTGGCGGGTGACCTGACCGATCCGGACACCCTCGGCCCGGCGTTCGACGGCGTGACAGCGGTTCATCTGCTGACGGCAGGCGGCGACGACTACGCCACCCTGAAGACCGGGCCGGAGCTCGCCGACCTCGCGGAGAAGGCGGGCGTCCGGCGGGTCGCCCTGCTGTGGAACGGCCAGGACGGGCCCGTGGAGCAGGCCATCGAGGCGAGCGGGCTGGAGTGGACGCGCCTGCAGCCCGTCGACTTCATGAGCAACTCCCTCGCCTGGGCCGCCTCGATCACGACCGACGGCGTGGTGCGGGAGCCGTTCGCGGACGTGCCGGTGGCCGTGGTGCACGAGGCGGACGTCGGGGCGGTGGCGGCCGCGGTGCTCGTCGGTGAGGGCCATGCCGGGCGGACGTACTCGATCACGGGTCCGCAGGCGTTGACCCCGCGCCGGCGGGTGGCGGCCATCGCGGAGGCGATCGGCAGGCCCGTCGAGTTCGTGGAGCTCACCGAGGAGCAGGCCAGGGCGAGGTGGCGGGCCGACGGCTATGCCGATGAGCTGATCGACCTGCTCGCCGCGTGGCAGTCGAACCCGCCCGCGGCGGCGTCCACCGTGGCCGACACCGTCGAACGGCTCACCGGCCGCCCGCCGCTCCGCTTCGACCGGTGGGCGGCCGAGCAGGCCACCGCCTTCCGGTGAACCGGGCGGGCCTGGGCGGCGGAACGCCCTGGCCTCGCGCCCTGGCCGGGGTGTCCCGGTACCCGCCGCCGCTGCTCAGCGGCCGATCTCCCGCGCGTAGGCTCGCGCGGGTGAGAGTCACGGTGCTGGTCGGCGGCGTCGGTGGGGCCAGGTTCCTGCTCGGGGTGAAGGCGGCCCTCGGGCTGCCTTCGGTGGGGAGCGACAGCGAGCCGCGCATCGATGCTGCCGGAGCGGGCGCGTCGGAGCACGAGATCACGGCAGTCGTGAACGTCGGCGACGACGTCTGGATGCACGGCCTGCGCATCTGCCCCGACCTGGACACCTGCCTGTACACGCTCGGCGGGGGCATCGACCCGGAGCGCGGTTGGGGCCGGGCGGGGGAGACGTGGGCGGTGCGCGACGAGCTCGCCGCCTACGAGGCCGACCCCACGTGGTTCGGTCTCGGTGACCGCGACATCGCCACCCACCTCGTCCGCACCCGGATGCTGCGCGCGGGCTACCCGCTCTCCGACGTCGTGGCGGCGCTGTCCCACCGCTGGCAGCCCGGCGTCACGCTGCTGCCCGCCACCGACGACCGCGTGGAGACCCACGTCGTGGTCGACGACCCGGAGACGGGCCCGAAGGCACGCAAGGCGATCCACTTCCAGGAGTGGTGGGTGCGGCACAAGGCCGAGCCCTTCGCTCACAGCTTCGCCTCGGTCGGCGCCGAGCAGGCGACCGTGCTGCCCGCGGCCCGGGACGCGATCGCGGGGGCCGACGCGGTGCTCGTCGCGCCGTCCAACCCGGTGGTGAGCATCGGGACGCTGCTGGAGATCCCGGGGATGCGCGACGCCCTGCGTGACACGCGGGCCAAGGTCGTCGGGCTGTCGCCGATCGTCGGCGGCAGGCCGTTGCGGGGTATGGCCGACGCGTGCCTCACCGCGATCGGGGTGGAGACCACGGCGGAGGCCGTCGGCCGCCACCTCGGGGCCCGCGCCGATGGCGGCCTGCTCGACGGCTGGCTCGTGCACACCGGCGACACGGCGGAGGTGCCCGGTGTCGAGGTGCGGTCGGTGCCGCTGCTGATGACCGACGTCGACGCCACGGCCGAGATGGCGCGCCGAGCCCTGGAGCTGGCCGGTGCCGCAGTTGCCTGACCAGCAGCCGGTCACCGACCACGCCGCTCCCGACGCCATCACCGTCCTCCCGGTTCGTGGGTTGCCGGAGTTCCGGCCGGGCGACGACCTGGCTGCCGCGCTCGCCGCCGCCGCACCGTGGATCGTCGACGGGGACGTCGTCGTGGTGACGTCGAAGATCTTCTCCAAGGTCGAGGGCCGCCTCGTGCCCGCGCCCACCGACCCCGAGGCGCGCGACGCACTGCGCCGTGAGCTGGTGGACGCCGAGACGGAGCGCGTGCTCGCGCGGCGCGGGCGCACGCTGATCGTCGCGGGCAAGCTCGGCATCGTGCAGGCCGCAGCGGGGATCGACGGCTCCAACGTGCGCCGCGACGAGCTGGCGCTGCTGCCCGCCGACCCCGACGCCAGCGCCACGCGGCTGCGCGCGGAGCTGGGACGGTTGCTCGGTGTCGAGGTCGCCGTGGTGGTCACCGACACGATGGGCCGGTCGTGGCGGGTCGGGCAGACCGACGTCGCCATCGGCTCGGCCGGCCTCGAGGTACTGCACCGCTACGCGGGCGCCGAGGACGCCGAGGGCAATGAGCTGGTGGTCACCGAGGTCGCGATCGCCGACGAGCTGGCGTCCGCCGCCGACCTCGTGAAGGGCAAGCTGGGCGGGCTGCCGGTGGCCGTGGTGCGCGGGATGCGCCCCGTCGACGACGGCTCCACCGCCCGTGAGCTCGTGCGCCCGCTCGACGAGGACATGTTCTGGCTGGGCACCGACGAAGCCATCGCGAAGGGCAGGCGGGAGGCGGTGCTGCTGCGCCGCAGCACCCGTGACTTCTCCGCCGACCCGGTCGACGGCGCCGCGCTGCGCCGGGCCGTCGGCGTGGCGCTCACCGCGCCGGCGCCGCACCACAGCACGCCGATCCGCTTCGCCTGGGTGCGCACCGCCGAGCGCCGGGCCGCGGTGCTGGACGGGATGGCGGCCCGGTGGCGCGAGCACCTGGAGGCCGACGAACGCCCGGCCGAGGAGGTCGAGCGCCGGATGCGGCGCGGTGACCTGCTGCGCCGCGCTCCCGAACTCGTGCTGGCCTTCCGCACCGGCGACGGCATGCACACCTATCCCGACGAGGCCCGCCGTCTCGGTGAACGCACGATGTTCACGGTGGCGGGAGGCGCGGCCGTGCAGTCGTTGCTGGTGGCACTGGCCGCCGAGGGACTGGCGTCCTGCTGGGTCGGGTCCACGATCTTCGCCCCCGATGTGGTGCGCGCAGCGCTCGACCTGCCGGCCGACTGGCAGCCGCTCGGCGCCGTCGCCGTCGGGATGCCGGCGGAGCCGTTGGTCCCACGGCCGCCGCGCGACCCGGGCACCGGGCTCGTCGAGTGGTAGCCCCTGCCGTCGCGGCAGCTGAGCTGGCGGCCTGGCAGCCGGAGGGCGAGGAGCAGCGGGCCCTGCAGCAGGCCCTGCTCGCCTTCCTCGCCGCCCGACCCGACGATGCGTGCTCGCGGTCGTGCGAGCCCGGGCATCTGACGGCCTCGGCGCTGGTCCTCGACGCGGAGGGGGAGCGGACGCTGCTCACCCTGCACCCCCGCGTCGGCCGGTGGCTGCAGCTCGGCGGTCACTGCGAGGACGGCGACGTCTCGCTCCGGGACGCCGCGCTGCGGGAGGCGACCGAGGAGTCCGGCATCGACGGTCTGACGATCTCCCCGCAGCCGTTGCACATCGACGTGCACCCGATCACCTGTTCCAGCGGCGTGCCGACGCGCCACCTCGACGTCCGGTTCCTGGTGCGCGCGCCGGCGGGCGCGGTGCCCCTGATCAGCGACGAGTCCCTGGACCTGCGCTGGTGGCCGCTCGACGCGCTGCCCGAGGACTCCGACACGGTGGCGACGATGGTCCGCGCCGCGCGGGGCCCCGGATCGCAGCAAAGCCACGTTCACGCAATCTGACGGCATGAACGTGGCTTTGCTGCCATGAGGACGGGCGTGCCTGGTCAGCGCCAGAAGAGCAGCTGGTCGTATCCCTCGGCTGCGAGGCCGAAGTCGCCGCCGACCGCGGAGTAGACCGCCCCGCCCGCCTGGAAGAACAGCTGGGCCACGCCGGGCACACCGATGATCAACAGAAACAGGACGATCGGGGCCCACGGGCGGACTTGCGCCGCCAGCCGGCGCGCGGACAGGGAGAGGTACGGCTCGAGTACCCCGAACCCGTCGAGACCGGGCACCGGCAGGATGTTCAGGACGAATGCGAGCACCTGGATGAGCGCGAGGCACGACAGCCCGACGGCGAGCCCGTACGGCATCGGCACGAGCGCCACGGCTGCCGTAAGTAACGCTCCGATCACGAAATTGATCCCGGGACCGGCAAGTGAGACCAAGCTCCGCATGCCGCGTGACCTGATCGCCGCATGGTTGATCCACACAGCGCCACCGGGCAGCGGAATGCCACCCAGTAGGAGGAACACGATTGGGAGGACGAACGACAGTCCGACATCGGTGTAGCGACGGATGTCGAGGGTGAGATACCCCTTGTCTCGCACCGAGAGGTCGCCGCCCCGGTACGCGACGGCCGCGTGACCGAACTCGTGGAGGCACAGCGACACCGCCCAGCCCCCGAGAACCAGGAGCACGACACCGGCTGTGAGCAGCACGGATGTGCCGGAGAACACCATCTCCGGGGTGCCGAGCACGGTGAGTACGCCACCGCCGATCGCCACGGCCAGAAGTATCAGGAACCACGGACTGACCCTCTTCGATACGTGGCGCACCTGACCATTGTGCTGATCGCGCGACCGACCGGGTGGAGTGCATCACCCGGACGGCAGCTTCGGCTTGCCAAGGCCGGACTGACAGCGCTGTACTTACATAGCTGTTATTCAGGGGTGGGGTACCGATGGATCCCCGCGGGCAGCCATTCGCCGGGGTGCGGGGAGGTGGGCGAGTGAACGTGATCACAGCCACGATGGAGCTGGTCGAGACGACGGCGGGTGTGCCGTTTCCGGCTCTCGATCCGTTCGGAGAGGGGATCGTTTCGTTCGGTGAGGATGATGCCGAGGAGCAGGACTGGCAGGAGCGCGCGCTCTGCGCGCAGACCGATCCCGAGGCGTTCTTCCCCGAGAAGGGCGGCTCCACGAGAGAGGCAAAACGGATCTGCTCGGGCTGCGAGGTGCGGGCCGAGTGCCTGGACTACGCCCTCGCCCACGACGAGCGGTTCGGGATCTGGGGCGGCCTGTCGGAGCGCGAACGGCGCAGACTGCGCCGCGCCGTCTCCTAGCCCCGCTCACGTGACGCCGTCCTAGCCCACCCCGGTCTCGCCCGACCTCGCCCGCAGCCCCCGGATCAGCAGCGCCGGGGAAACAGCTGCGTGGGCGAGCCCGGGCCGTCACTGCCGGGCCGGGGCAGTGTCCGCCCGTCGACATCCGGGCGCCGGGCGCCCGGCCGCACCGGCCTCGTCGGCGAGGGGGCCGTAGCAGCGCGAACCGGTGCTAGCTCTCCCCGCCGTCGACGGCGTCGGGCTCGATGTTGAGGTACTCCGCCACCTGTTCCACGAGCACCTCGTGCAGCAGGTCGGCCAGGTCGGCGCCACCCCGGGCCCGCGCCTCGAGGGGACGGCGGTAGAGCACGATCCGTGCCCGCGACGGCAGTCCTTCCGGGTCGACGCCCGCCGGCACCAGCTGGGCGAGCGGCACCCCGATGTCGGCCAGCACGCCCTGGCCCCACACCACCTCGTCCGGCGAGGTCTCGTCGACCTCCGGCACCTCGTCGACGGCGAGGTCGAGCTCGGCGAGCTCGGTGCCCCAGCGCAGCTCGATCGGCTCGAGCGCCTCCAGCACCATCGCGTCGAACTTCTCCGCGCGGGTGCGGGAGGCAGGCGTGGTGGCCGGATACATCAGCCCGCGCAGGCCCCGGCCTCGTCGGTCCCGGC
This sequence comes from Pseudonocardia sp. OZ21, assembly GCF_059359135.1. Lineage (NCBI taxonomy): Bacteria > Bacillati > Actinomycetota > Actinomycetes > Pseudonocardiales > Pseudonocardiaceae > Pseudonocardia > Pseudonocardia sp. OZ21. Next base: position 434,875 of record NZ_JCADBN010000005.1, on the reverse strand, counting down.
GGCGGGGCGAGCGGCGCAGGGTGCGGCGCGCGGTGGTCACCCGCGCGATCCTACGGCTCCAGGGGCCCGCTGCTCGATGCCCGCGCGTCGCGGTGGGATGACGGACGGTCCAAGCGCTATCGTCAGTGACGTGCTGAGTGTGCGGCGGTGTTCGCGGACCGGGTGCACCGAGCTCGCGGTGGCCACTCTCACCTACGTCTACGCCGATTCCACGGCGGTCGTAGGCCCGTTGGCCACGCAGGCCGAACCGCATTCCTATGACCTGTGCACCAAGCATGCGCACCGCCTCACGGCGCCGCGCGGCTGGGAGGTGGTGCGGTTCGAAGGCGAGTTCGCCCCGCCACCCCACAGCAACGACGACCTCACCGCACTGGCCGAGGCCGTGCGGGAGGCGGGCCGGGTCGACCGGCCGGTCGAGGCCGTGCCCACCACCGGCACCGGCCGTCGAGGGCACCTTCGGGTGCTTCCGGGTCCGGCCGAGGACTGAGCGGCGCGGCCGACCGTCTGCGGGTTCGGACGCCCGCTAGGGTCTTTACCCGTGGCAGACCTGTCGGCGATCGTGAAGGCCTACGACATCCGCGGCGTCGTCGGTGAGCAGCTCGACGCCCCGACCGTCCGAGACATCGGCGCCGCCATGGCGGCAATCGTGCGTTCCGACGGCGCGAGCGCCGTCGTCGTGGGCCACGACATGCGCAGCAGCTCACCCGAACTCGCGGCCGCGTTCGCCGAGGGCGTCACGGGGCAGGGCCTCGACGTCGTCGCCATCGGTCTGGCCAGCACCGACATGCTCTACTTCGCCTCGGGCACGCTCGGCCTGCCCGGTGCGATGTTCACGGCGAGCCACAACCCGGCGAAGTACAACGGGATCAAGCTGTGCCGCGCGGGCGCCGTCCCCATCGGACAGGACACCGGCCTGACGGAGATCCGCCACGCGGTCGAGGCGGGAGTGCCGGCCGGCCCCGGCGGCGGCACCGTCACCGCGCGCGACGACCTGCTCGTCGGCTACGCCGAGTACCTCCGCGGGCTCGTCGACCTGTCCGGCGGCCGACGGCTGCGCGTCGTGGTGGACGCGGGCAACGGCATGGGCGGACACACGGTTCCGTCCGTGCTGGGGGATCTGCCGCTGGACGTCGTGCCGATGTACTTCGAGCTCGACGGCACCTTCCCCAACCACGAGGCCAACCCGCTCGACCCCGCCAACCTCGTCGACCTGCAGAAGCGCGTGGTGGAGGAGAGCGCCGACATCGGCCTCGCCTTCGACGGCGACGCCGACCGCTGCTTCGTCGTCGACGAGCTGGGCGGCCCCATCAGCCCGAGCGCCATCACCGCGCTGGTGGCCGTCCGCGAGCTGGCGAAGGCACCCGGCTCCGCCGTCATCCACAACCTGATCACCTCCCAGGCGGTGCCGGAGATCGTCACCGAGCACGGTGGCAAGCCGGTCCGCACCCGGGTGGGGCACTCGTTCATCAAGCAGACGATGGCCGAGACCGGCGCCGTGTTCGGCGGCGAGCACTCGGCGCACTACTACTTCCGCGAGTTCTGGAACGCCGACTCCGGGATGCTCGCCGCGCTGCACGTGCTGGCCGCGCTGGCCGAGCAGGACGGGCCGATCTCCCAGCTGATGTCCGGCTACGAGCGTTACGCCGCATCCGGTGAGGTCAACTCGACCGTTGCCGACCAGGCCGACCGGATCGCCGCGATCAAGCAGCGCTACGGGGGCCGCGACGGCGTCGAGTTCGACGAGCTCGACGGGCTCACCGTGCGGCTGCCCGACGGGGCATGGTTCAACCTGCGCGCGTCCAACACGGAGCCGTTGCTCCGGCTCAACGTCGAGGCCGCCGACGCAGCCGCGGTCGCCGGGCTGCGTGACGAGGTTCTCGCGGTCATTCGCGCTTAGCGAACGGCTCCTCGGGCATGCAAACCGTGTCCGGATGGACCCGGCGCCGAGCGCTTCGCCCTGGCAGCATCGCGGGGTACGGATCCGCCCCGCGGAGCCGTCACGCACAGAAAGAGGTAGACCGTGGCCGTAGAGCTCGACCCCCAGCTGATGGACATCCTGGCCTGCCCTTCCGACGACCACGCCCCGCTGCGGGCCGGAACCGCCACCGACCCGTCGGCCGACGTGCTCACCTGCACGGAGTGCGGTCGCGCCTTCCCCGTGGTGGACGGTGTCCCGGTGCTGCTGCTCGACGAGGCGATCCAGCCCGCCGACCCCCCGACCTCCGGCGCGGTCGGCGGGTGACCGTGCTCGACGACATCCTGCTTGCTGATCCGCGGGCGCTGACCGCACTCGACACGAGTGGCGTGCTCCGCGGTGCCGCGATGGCGGGCGCCCAGGTGCGTTCAGCGGCCCAGGGGGCCGTCGACGCCCGCATCTCTGATCTCTCCGGCACGCGGCCCCGGGCGCTGGTGCTCCTGCGCAGGCCGGGTACCTCCGGTGCGGCGGCCGGCCTGCTCACCGCGGCGCTCGGGCCGACGTGCCCCGTGCCGGTCGTGGTCGCCGACACCATGCCGGGCTGGGTCGGGCCGCTCGACGTGGTGATCGCCCACACCGCAGACGCCGACGACGCTGACCTCGCCGACGGGGTGGCGTTCGCGGTGCGCCGGGGTGCCGAGGTCGTGCTGTCGGCTCCCGCGGACGGTCCGGTCGCCTCGGCCGGAGCGGGCCGGGTGCGGCTGGTCGAACAGCGGATCCCGGTTCCGCCTGGTCTCGACCTGCCACGGGCGTTGGCCGTCGGACTCGTCGTGGCGGGAGCGATGGAGCTGTTCTCCACTCCGCTGCACCCCGCGCTCGATCCGCTGGCCGACCACCTCGATGCCGAGGCGGAGCGCAACCAGCCCGGCCACGAGCCGTTCATGAACCCGGCCAAGTCCCTCGCGCTGCGCCTTGCCGAGCACACGCCGCTGCTGTGGGGCACCGATCCGCTCGGCACCGCGGTCGCCGCGCACGCCGCCGCGGCACTGGCCACTCACGCCGGTGTGGTCGCCCACGCCGACAGCGTCGGGCGCGCCGCCACCGCCGCCGGGCTGGTCCGGGTGCTGGACCGGGTGGCGACCGGGGCCGACGTGTTCCACGACCCGTTCGACGACGCCGATGGCGCCACCGAGGCACCCCCGGTGCGTCTCGTGCTGCTCGCCACCGGGGAGGATGACCCCACCCAGGTCACGCTCCGGCTCGCCGGCAGGCAATGGCCGTCCGCCGACGTGGTGCACCCGGTGGACGAGGTGGCCCGGGGTGTCGCGCACGCGGGCGTACTGCGGGCAGGGCTGCTCGCGTCGCGTTTCGACGTGGCCGCGGTGTACCTGGGGCTGGCCACCCGCACGATCGAGCCGGGGTACCGGGGTGCCAGGCGTGAGGAGAGCTGACGAGACCGTGGAGCTGCTGGACAACCCGGTGCGGGCCTACGCGTGGGGCTCGCGCACGGTGATCGCCGATCTGCTCGGCCACGAGGTGCCCTCGCCGCACCCCCAGGCCGAGCTGTGGTTCGGTGCGCACCCGGGCGACCCGTCGCGCCTGGTGAATGCGGACGGCTCGCACACATCGCTGCTCGACGCCCTGCGCTCCGACCCGGAGCGGCTGCTCGGGGTGGACCGCAGCGGTCACTGGGACTCGACCCTGCCCTTCCTGCTCAAGGTGCTGGCCGCCGACGAGCCGCTCTCCCTGCAGGCACATCCCAGCATCGACCAGGCGCGCACCGGCTTCGCCCGCGAGGAGGCCGCCGGGCTCCCGCTCGACGCCTCCGACCGCAACTATCGCGACCCCAACCACAAGCCTGAGCTGATCTGCGCTCTCACCGAATTCCATGCGCTCGTGGGGTTCCGCGAGCCCGCGGTCACGGTCCGGCTGCTGCGTGCGCTCGATGTCCCGGAGCTGGCCGGGCACGCCGAACTGCTCGCCGCGCAGCCCGACCACGACGGCCTGCGCGCCCTCTTCACCACCTGGATCACGCTCCCGCAGTCGATGCTGGACACGCTCGTACCCGCGTTGCAGGAGGGCTGTGTCCGGCTGGCGGGCAGCGGCGGCGAGTTCCACGTCGAGGCGCGCACCGTCCTCGAGCTGTCGGAGCGCTACCCGGGTGACGCGGGTGTGCTGGCGGCGGTGCTGCTCAACCGCGTCACGCTCCGGCCGGGTGAGGCGCTCTACCTGCCGGCAGGCAACCTGCACGCCTACCTGTCCGGGGCCGGGATCGAGCTGATGGCCAACTCCGACAACGTGCTGCGCGGCGGGCTCACCCCCAAGCATGTCGACGTGCCGGAGCTGCTCCGGGTGCTCGACTTCACCGCGGGGCCCCCTCCGGTGCTCACGGGCAGCCCCGACAGCGGGTGGATCCGCTACGACACCCCCGCCAAGGAGTTCCTGCTGCGCCGCTGGGCAGGCGGGCCGACGGGCCCGGTCGCGGTGCCCGACGGCGGCCCCCGGATCCTGCTGTGCACGTCGGGGTCGGTCTGCGTCCGAGCGCCGGGAGCGGAACTGGAGATCTCCCGGGGCGGCTCGTTGTGGATGGCAGCGGCCGAGACCGGGGTCTCGGTGATCCCCACGGCCGACGACACCCAGCTGTTCCTGGCAGGCGACGGACTGGGCTGATCGGACATGGCGGGCCCGGGCCGCTAGGGTTCGCCCGCAGATCAGGCCCGCAGGTCGAGGAGAGTGCAGTGGCAGCGAGTGGTGGAACCCGGGCGATCGTGGCGGCCCTGCTGGCCAATGCCGGCATCGCGATCGCCAAGTTCGTCGGCTTCGCGATCACGGGGTCGTCGTCCATGCTGGCCGAGGCGGTGCACTCGGTGGCCGACACGTCCAACCAGGGGCTGCTGCTGCTCGGTGGCCGCACCGCGCGGCGCGCGGCCACCCCGGAGCATCCGTTCGGGTACGGCCGTGACCGGTACTTCTACTCCTTCGTGGTGGCCCTGCTGCTCTTCACGCTCGGGTCGGTGTTCGCGCTCTACGAGGGCATCCACAAGCTGGAGTCGCACGAGCCGCTGACGTCGCCACTGGTCGCCGTGGTGATCCTGGTCGTCGCGATCGTCCTGGAGTCGTTCTCCTTCCGCACGGCGATCCACGAGTCACGCCCCCTCAAGGGCTCGGGTACGTGGTGGCAGTTCATCCGCCAGTCGAAGGTGCCCGAGCTTCCCGTCGTGCTGCTGGAGGACCTCGGCGCTCTCGTCGGCCTGGTGCTCGCGCTGTTCGGCGTCGGGCTCACCGTGCTCACCGGCGACTCCGTGTTCGACGCACTCGGCACCATCTGCATCGGGGTGCTCCTCGGCATCATCGCCATCATCCTGATCATCGAGATGAAGAGCCTGCTCGTCGGCGAGGGCGCCACGCCGCCCGTGCTCGCGACGATCATCGCCGCGCTGCAGGAGGGCGACGTCGAGCGGGTCATCCACATCAAGACCCAGTACCTCGGGCCCGAGGAGCTCCTCGTGGCCGCGAAGATCGCGCTCCCGCCCGGCCTGTCCGTCGAGGACGTCGCCCGCGGCATCAACGAGGCCGAGGGACGGGTCCGGGCCGCGGTGCCCGACGCCAGGGTGATCTACCTCGAGCCCGATCTCGACCGCACCCGCGTGGCGGGCTGACCCAGCTGCCACCGGCGCTGCGAGTGGTCGGCCGGGCTTGCGGGGTCCGGCCGCCCGGGGCGCCGCTCAGCTCCCGGGTTCCCGCCGTCGACCCTTCCGAGGGCTCCGCTCGGTCTCGTGGTCCGAAGTCAGGTACGGCTGCGCCCACCCATGGGCGGTCATGGCTGCGATCCCGGTCAACCGGCTGATCTCCGGCCAGCTCAACTTGTCTCGTTGATAGAGGACCGCGACAGCACGGCCGATCCGGTCGGGTGCCGACCTCCGCAGCTCACCCCACGTTCGGATCAGCTCAACCAGCTCGTCGTCGGTGAGCGTCGCGACGTCCCGTGCAATGAGGCGCGCCAGCTCGGCCGCGCACTCCGACTCATCCGGGTCCGCCATCGGGGTAGTGTCGGTGGCTCTTTCTTACGGACCCCGTAAGGTCATCAGGGTGAGCGACCTTGTCTACTCGGTCCATACCACCCGCCCCGATGACAGCGGCGCCGTCGAGATCGTGTTCATCAGCGAGCGCGAGAAGCTCTACCCCACTGACGAGCATGCGTGCGCGTCACGCCGGGCTGACTGATCTTGTCGGTCGCACCGGGATCGGTTCGCCAGATTCATGGGCTCACGGGTGATCGTGACCCGCCCGCACGAGACCCCGTTGCTTCCGGTGGCCGGGATCGGCACCGAGAGTTAGTTTCCCGGCATGGCCGTTCAGGACAGGCAGAGCGGGATCTGGCGCACCAAGTCGGTGGAGCAGTCCATCGCCGATACGGACGCGCCCGACACGAGGCTTCGCAAGGACCTCGGCACCTGGGACCTGATCGTCTTCGGCGTGGCGGTGGTGGTGGGCGCCGGCATCTTCACGCTGGCGGCCAGTACCGCGGGCAACGTCGCGGGGCCGTCGGTGTCGCTGGCGTTCGTGCTCGCCGCCGTCGCCTGCGGGCTCGCCGCGCTGTGCTACGCGGAGTTCGCCTCCACCGTCCCCGTGGCCGGCAGCGCCTACACCTTCTCCTACGCCACCTTCGGCGAGTTCATCGCCTGGATCATCGGCTGGGACCTGGTGCTGGAGTTCGCTGTCGGCTCGGCGGTGGTGGCCAAGGCCTGGTCGGAGTACCTGGCCACGGTCCTGGGGCTGGTGTTCGGCGCCGAGGTGCCGACCACGTTCGGCATCGGACCGGTCACGCTGGACTGGGGAGCCCTGCTGCTCGTCGCGGTGCTCACCGTGCTGCTCGCCCTCGGCACCAAGCTGTCGAGCCGGGTCAGCCTCGTCTTCACCACGATCAAGGTCGTGATCGTGCTGCTGGTGATCGTCGTGGGCGTCGGCTACGTCAAGGCCGAGAACTACAGCCCCTTCATCCCGCCGGCCGCCGAAGGCGGGGACACCGCCAGCGGCCTGCAGCAGTCCCTGCTCTCGTTCTTCGGAGGCGGCGCCAGCAGCACCTACGGCGTGTTCGGCCTCCTCGCGGCCGCCTCGCTGGTGTTCTTCGCCTTCATCGGGTTCGACGTCGTGGCCACCACCGCGGAGGAGACCAAGAACCCGCAGAAGTCGCTGCCCCGGGGCATCTTCGGCTCCCTCGCCATCGTCACCGTCCTGTACGTGGCCGTGGCGCTGGTACTCACCGGAATGGTCCGCTACACCGAACTGAAGACCCAGCCCGACGGCACACGGGCCACCCTGGCCACGGCGTTCGAGTCGCTGGGCGTCACCTGGGCCGCCACCGTGATCGCCGTCGGCGCGCTCGCCGGGCTCACCACCGTGGTCATGGTGCTCATGCTGGGGCAGATCAGGGTGCTCTTCGCGATGTCGCGCGACGGGCTGCTGCCCCAGGGTCTCGCCCGCACGAGCAGGGAGCGGGGCACGCCGGCCAGGGCCACGCTCATCGTCGGGGTCCTGGTGGGTGCCGGTGCCACGTTCTTCCCCATCGGCGCGCTGGAGGAAATGGTCAACATCGGCACGCTGTTCGCGTTCGTGCTGGTGTCGGTGGGTGTCGTGATCCTGCGCCGTACCCGGCCGGACCTGCACCGCGGGTTCCGCACCCCGCTGGTGCCGCTGGTGCCGGTGCTGTCCGTGCTCGCGTGCCTCTGGCTGATGCTCAACCTGACGGTCGAGACGTGGCTGCGGTTCGTCGTCTGGATGCTGATCGGGTTCGTCGTCTACGCCTTGTACGGCCGCAAGCACTCCCTGCTCGGCAAGCGCGGCGGAGCCGACGCCGAGGGTGTGAGCGTTCGGAAAGAACCACGCAACACGCCATAACGTCGGCGTGTTCCGGGGGAAACGCTCCGGTGACGAGCGCTCGGTCTAATCGTCCGTGTGATCGAGACGACGCGCAGCGTCCACGACGGGGACCACCACCCCGTCGTCGTGATCGGCGGTGGGCAGGCCGGGCTCGCGATGAGCTGGTGGCTGACCCAGCGGTCGATCGGGCACGTCGTGCTGGAACGCGACCGGGTGGGCGGCGAGTGGCGTAATCGCCGGTGGGACACGTTCTGCCTGGTCACGCCCAACTGGCAGTGCGACCTCCCGGGCCATCCGTACGCGGGTGACGACACCGACGGCTTCATGGTCCGCGACGAGATCGTCGCCTACCTGGAGGCCTACGCCGCGTCCTTCGACGCGCCCGTGGTCGAGGGCGTCGCGGCCACGCGGCTGCGCGGCCGCCCGGAGGGTGGCTTCGAGGTCCGCACTACGGCGGGCACGCTCACCGCCGACCAGGTGGTGCTGGCGGCCGGCCCGTACCAGGTACCGATGCGACCGCGGATGGCCGAGCGACTGCCGGCAGGCATCGTCCAGATCCACTCCTCGGAGTACCGCAACCCCGGCCGGCTCCCGCCGGGTGACGTGCTGGTGGTGGGCACCGGTCAGTCCGGCTGCCAGATCGCCGAGGATCTGCACCTCGCCGGGCGCCGCGTGCACCTCGCCACCGGCAGCGCCCCCCGGGTGGCGCGCTTCTACCGGGGCCGCGACGTGGTCGCGTGGCTGTCCGACATGGGCTACTACGGCAAGGCCGTCACCGATTTCGAGGACGCCGACGCGGTGCGGTTCCGGGTCAACCACTACGTCACCGGGCGCGACGGCGGCCGCGACATCGACCTGCGTGCCTTCGCCCGCGACGGCATGCGGCTCTACGGGCGGCTCTCGGACATCGACGGCGGACTCCTGCGGTTCGCACCCGACCTCCGCAAGAACCTCGACGGCGCCGACGCGGTGTCCGAGGGCATCAAGGACTCGATCGACGCCTTCATCGCCGCCCGGGGGATCGACGCCCCCACCGAGCCCCGCTACGTCCCGGTCTGGGAGCCGGCCGAGGAGCCGGCCGCCCTGGATCTCGACGCGGCCGGCATCACCGGCGTGGTGTGGAGCACCGGGTTCGGACGTGACCACCGATGGATCGAGCTGCCGATCTTCGACGGTCGCGGCTACCCCACCCATCTGCGCGGCGTCACGAGCTGCCCCGGCCTGTACTTCCTCGGGCTGCCGTGGCTGCACACCTGGGGCTCGGGCCGCTTCGCCGGCGTCGGCGCCGACGCCGAGCATCTCGCCCGGCAGGTGGTCGCCCACCAGCACCGCACCGTGCACACCGGCCTGCACTGGCTGGCCGGCACGCCGTACCAGACCTCGCCCGCCGACGACGAGGACTGGATCGCCCCGCGCACCGTCGCCTAGCCGGTCCGCCGCACAGCCCCTCGCATCACCCACCAGAAGGAGCAACTGATGGCCGACCTGACCGATCTCGAGAAGCAGAGCCTCGAGGAGATCCAGCACCCGGCGCTGCCCGAGGGCTCGACGATCTACGGGGGCACCAAGGTCTTCCCCGACTACCAGGCCGAGAACGGCGAGACCTACTTCACCCTCGTGCACGGCATCGCGCACGAGTCGTCCGTGAGCTTCGTGGCGATCCTGCAGGCCACGCGGGCCCTGCGGAAGGGCTTCGAGTCGGCGATCTACTTCTACGGCCCCGGCTCGCTCAACTGCCTCGCCACCCGCGGGTTCCCGACCACGGGCAACTCGGCGTTCCCCGGTGAACACAACATCAACAACTCGCTGGGGACGTTCATCCAGGAGGGCGGCAAGGTCTACTGCTGCCGCTTCGGCCTCTCGCTGCACGGCGCCCGCGAGGAGGACCTGATCGAGGGTGTCATCCCTACTCACCCGCTCGACGTGCAGGACGCGCTGATCCACTACGCCCGCAAGGGAGCGATCATCAACTCGACCTACATGTTCTGACCCGTCGGCTTTCAGGCGCTCGACGGACACGGGTGGGGGCGGGGGTCGTCCGGGGTCGATCCTCGTCCCCTTCGCCTGCCGTGACCATCGGGCACGGCGTGGCCGCGAGCCACCCCGCTCGTCAACCCCCAAGAACGGAGCACGGACATGGCGACGCTGCGCATGGCGGCGGTCGCGGCCCCCTTCGGCCGCGATCTGGAGGAGAACTTCGCGCGGATCTCGACCCTGGTGTCCGACGCACGCGCGTCGGGCGTCCGGTTGCTGGCGCTGCCGGAGGCCTGCCTCGGCGGCTACCTGGCGAACCTGAACGGTCCCGAGGACCTCCCGCCCGCCCTGCGCCCCGACGGTCCCGAGATCCGCAGGCTCGCCGCGCTGGCCGGCGAGATGGTGGTGGTGGCCGGCTACTGCGAGCAGGACGACGTGGGCGCCCGCTACAACAGCGCCGTGTGCGTCACCGGCGACGGCGTGCTCGCCAACTACCGCAAGGTGCACCAACCGCTCCGCGAGGACCTGAGCTACCGCGCGGGTGACGGCTTCGCGGCGTTCGACTCGCCGGTGGGCAGGCTGGGCATGCAGATCTGTTACGACAAGGCCTTTCCCGAGGCGGCCAGGGCCCTCGCGCTCGACGGGGCCGAGATCATCGTCTCGGTGTCGGCCTGGCCGCTGAGCGCCACCAATGCCCACCCCGACCCGTCCCGGGACCGGTGGATGCGCCGGTTCGACCTCTTCGACCGGGCCAGGGCGTTGGAGAACCAGATCGTCTGGCTCGCGTCCAACCAGATGGGGACGTTCGGCTCGCTGCGGTTCGCGGCCAGTGCCAAGGTCGTCGACCCCGGGGGCGAGGTGCTCGCCACCACCGGTTTCGCGGCCGGCACCGCGGTGGCCGAACTCGACGTCGCCGCGGTGGTGGAGTCGGCCCGCCGCGTCATGGGCTTCCTGCGCGACCTGCGACCCGACACCTACGCCGCGGCGGCTCCGAGCCCCGCTGCCGCCTGAAGCCCGAGGCGTGGGAACGATCCGGATCGGCGCGGTCGCGGCCGGGTTCGGGAGGGACCTGACGTTCGACCTGTCCCGCGTCGCGACGCTGGTGGAGCACGCCCGCCGCGACGGCGTGCAGCTTCTCGTCCTGCCTGACGCCGCGCTCGGCGGCTACCTCGACGACATCACCGATCCCGACCCCACCGCCCTGCCGCCGGCGCTCGACCCGGACGGCCCCGAGGTCGCGGCGGTCGCGGAGCTGGCCAGGGAGATGGTGGTCTGCGTCGGGTTCTGCGAGGCCGACGGGGGCCTGCGGTACAACACCGCGGCGTGTGTCTGCGGCGACGGCGTACTGGGCCTGCACCGGAAGGTGCACCAGCCGCCCGGTGAGTCCAGGGTCTACGCCGCGGGCTCGGAGTTCCGGGCGGTGGACACGCCGGTCGGGCGACTCGGCATGCTCGTCGACTACGACAAGACCTTCCCCGAGTCCGCCCGCACTCTCGCGCTCGACGGGGCGCAGATCCTGGCGTGCCTGTCGGCGTGGCCGACGAGCATCACGAACCGCGCGCCCCGCATGGCCGATGACAGGCAGGCCAAGCTGTTCGATCTCTACGACCGGTCGCGGGCGGCGGAGAACCAGGTGGTGCTGGTGTCGTCGAACCTCACCGGCGGCGCCGGCCGGATGCGGTTCCTCGGCCAGTCCAAGGTGGTCGGTCCGGACGGCGAGATCCTCGCGCGTACGTGGTCGAAGGCGGGCATCGCGGTGGCCGAGGTGGACGTCGAGGGGTCGGTGGCGGCGGCGCGCCGGGTGCTCGCCCACCTGAAGGAGCGGCGGCCCGATACCTACCGCTGAGAATGCCCTTGCCGTTATATAACGCTCTGCGTATGTTCGGGCCATGACGTTCGAGGTGCTCGCCGAGCCGACGCGCAGACGCATCCTCGACCTGCTCCGGGAACGCCCGCGCCTGGTCGGGGAGCTCACCGCGGAGCTCGGCCTGAGCCAGCCCGGTACGTCGAAGCACCTGCGGGTGCTGCGCGACGCCGGCCTCGTGACGGTGCGGGTCGACGCCCAGCGCCGGTGGTACGAGCTCGATCCCGCCCCGCTCGCCGAGGTGGACGCGTGGCTGGCCCCGTACCGCTGGATGTGGGCCGACCGGCTCGACGCCCTCGAACGCCACCTGGATGCCGAGCCTGCGGAGGAATCATGAGCAGCGAACCGTCAGCACGATCAGGGCAGCGCGAGAAGCTGGAGACCGTCGAGGGCCGGTCGGTGCTGACCATGGAGCGCCGGTTGCGGCACCCGCCGGAGAAGGTCTGGCGGGCGGTCACCGAACCCGAGCGGCTCGCCGACTGGTTCCCGGCCGCGATGACGCCGGACCTGCGCATCGGGGGTGTGGTCGAGTTCGGGTTCGGCGCCGACGGCACGGTCACCGACCTCGACCCGCCACGGTTGTTCGCCTACACCTGGGACGACCAGCACCTGCGGTGGGAGCTCCACCCGGACGGCGAGGGCACGCGGCTCGTCCTCGTCGTCACGTTCACCGACCGTCCCGGCGCCGCCAGCTTCGCCTCCGGCTGGCACGTCTGCATCGCCGCGCTGGATCTCGCTCTGGACGGGCGCCCGGGCACCGACCCCGGCGTGGACCACGTGGCGTTGCACGAGCACTTCGTCGTCCGGTTCGGGCTCGACGCCGGATCGGCCGAGAGCACCGCCGACGGATGGTGCGTCCGCTACGAGCGCCAGCTCACGCGGCCTGCCGATGAGGTGTGGGCCGTGCTGTCGGCGCAGGCCCCGCCCGGCGCCGTCCAGGACGGGGATGTGCTCGAACACGACGCCGAACCAGGTGGCCGGCTGCGCTGGGAGCTGGCCGAGGGCACCGGCCACGGCGCTCGCGTGGTGCTCACCCACGTCGGCACCGAGGGTGACCCGGAGCAGGCGCTGGTGGCGGGCGGCGCCCGCATGGCAAAACTCCTGGCGGGGCTCTCGTAGCCACTGGCAAGATCGACTCGATGGAACCGGTGCGGATACGGCGGGCTGAGCCGGACGAGGGACCTGTCGTACTCGGCGTCCTCGACGACGCCGCCCGCTGGCTGGCCGCTCGCGGGGTGGAGCAGTGGCCCGCGGCCTTCCGCGCCGAGTGGATCGAACCGGCGCTCGGGTCCGGCGAGGTGTGGCTCGCCGAGCGTGCCGGTGCGGCCATCGCCACCGTCACCCTGCAGTGGTCCGACCCGCTGTGGCCCGACGACGGGCTTGCCGGCTACCTGCACCGCTTCGCCGTGCGCCGGCAGGTGGCCGGGCTGGGTACCGAGCTGCTGGGCTGGGCAGCGACCACCACGCGGGAACGAGGCCGCGACCGGCTGCGCCTGGACTGCTCCGCCACCAACGCCTCCCTGCGCGCCTACTACGAGAACGCGGGCTTCCTCTTCTGCGGCGACGTCGCCGTCCCGACGGCTGCGCTGATGTGGTCCACCGAGCGGCACGTGGTGGTGAGCCGCTACGAGCTGAAGCTCGAGTCCCTCGCGCCCTGTGTTGACCCGCCCTCGTAGCAAACCGGTTGGTCCTGGAGCTACTCGCCGGTTCGTCCGTCGATCAGTTCTCGGACGACATCGAGGTGACCGGCGTGGCGGGCGTACTCCTGTATCAGGTGCAGCAGGACGCGTTCGAGGGTTGCCGGCTCGGCGTCCGACCAGCGTGGACCGGGTTGCCCGCGGTCGGTCAGCTGGTGGTCGCGAACGATCGTGCGGGTGCGGGCTGCTTGAAGGTGCAGGTCGTTGATGAGATCGAGCGGGCGCTCGTCGTCGGCGACGAACCAGAGACCGTCGCGGGAGTCGCCCCAGGGGCGCTCGACCTGCTCCCCGGCGAAGCCCCACACCATCCAGCGAAGCTCGACGTAGGTGAGGTGCTTGATCAAGCCCAGAGGTGTCCAGCCTGAGACGAGACGGCTGGCCCGAAGCTCCTCATCGGGCAGCCCTCAACCTTGTCCACGATGACGGAGCGGAAGTAGTCGAGGTAGCCGAGCAGCGTGTCCGCGGGCGACGCTCGATGATCCGTCGGTGAGGGGAACGGCAAGCTCACCGGCCCAGTCTGACAGCGGCGCACCGACATCGTCATCGCGCCGACGTAACCGGGTCAGGGGAGCAGCACGAGCTCGGTCTGCACGTCGTGGGGGACCGAGGGGGCGCCGTCCACCCGCAGGTCGGCGCCTGCCCGGGTGCCCTCCTCGGCGAAGTGCACCGCCTCCTGCCGGGCCCAGCGCTCCCAGTGTGGCCGGTAGCTCTCGCCGTCACGCTCGATGCCGCGGCGGAAGCGCTCGTCGCGCGGTGCCTCCACCCACACCAGCAGCGTCGTGAACTCCCTGACGGCCCGGGCTCCCGACGCCACGCCCTCCACGACCAGCAGGGGCGGCACCCCGAGGTCGTGCTCCTCGGCGTAGGCCCCGAGCTCCCAGTCGTAGCGGCGGTACCGCGCGGGTGCCCGGGCCGCGAGCGGGGCGACGATCCGGTCGTGCAGCAGCGGCACGGCGTCGGCGAGGCCGTCCCAGCCGGGGTAGAGGTCGTCCATGTGCACCAGGGGAGGGTGGCCCAGCGCCGTGGCCAGCCGGGTGGCCAGCGAGGTCTTGCCCGATCCGGACGGCCCGTCGACGCAGACCAGCCGGGTCGTCCCGCACGACGGTGCGGCGTCGAGCACCCGGCGGGCGACCTCGGCGACCGGCACCACGAGTCCCCCGGCGGTCAGCGGATCGTCACCGGCAGCGACGCCAGCTGGCGCATGCCCGGGACCTGGACCCAGGTCGGCTCGGCCGCCTCCAGCGTCACGGCGGGGAAGCGGTCGAACAGGCTGCGCAGCGCCACCTCGCCCTCCTGCCTGGCGAGAGCAGCGCCCAGGCAGTAGTGGATGCCGTGGCCGAAGCCGACGTGCCCGTCCCCTCGGCCTCCCGGCCGGCGTGTCACGTCGAGCCGCCCGGGCTCGTCGTACTCGCGCGGATCGTGGTTCGCCGACACCAGCACCGCCTGCACGGCCTCGCCCGCCGTGATGGCCTGGCCGCCGATCTCGACGTCCTCGCTGGCGTAGCGCAGCTGAGCAATCTGTACCGGCCCGCACCAGCGCATCAGCTCGGTCACCGCCGTGGGCCAGAGTTCGGGCTCGCGGCGGAGCGTCTCGAGCTGGTCGGGATGGGTCATGAGGGCGAGCGCGCCGTTGCCGATCAGGTTGGCGGTGGTCTCGTGTCCGGCGGTCACCAGCGCCACCACCATCGTCACCATCTCGACGTCGGAGAGGCGGTCGCCGTCCTCGTCCTGCGCCCTGATCAGCTCGGTGAGCAGGTCGTCGGCCGGTTGGGCACGACGCTTGTCGATCAGGTCATGGGTGTAGGTGACCATCTGCCGGACGGCCGTTCCCATCGCGCCCGGTGCGAGCGAGTTGCTGGTTGCGCCCGCCTCGCGCCACAGGGGCCGGTCGGCCTCCGGTATCCCGACCAGCTCGCAGATCACCGTGATCGGCAGCGGGTAGGCGAACTCCGAGATCAGGTCGACCGACCCGTCGAGGCCGTCGAGCAGCGAAGAGGTGATCTCCTCGACCCGCGGCCGGAGGGCGTTGATGCGCCGCACCGTGAACGCGCGGGACACCAGCTTCCGCAGCCGGACGTGGTCGATGCCGTCGACGTCCAGGATCGACGACGTCATGTAGGGGACGAACTCGCGGGAGATCCCGAGCATCTCGAACATCTGGTCCCGGTTGTCCACCGCCGCCGTTCCCGAGGCCGATACGGGACTGTTGACGAACCGGGGGTCACCGAGCACAGCGCGTACGTCGTCGTAGCGGGTGACGTACCAGGCAGGGGTGCCCTCGGCGCTCTGCCCGAGCACCACCGGCGCCTCCTCCCGCACCAGGCTGAACCCACCGCGGGGGTCGGCGATGAGCGCGGGATCGAGGATGTTCGGCGTGGTGGTCATCGGCATGCTCCGTCTGTCTGGTTCCCGTGGTGCCCGGTGGCTCGGTGAGCGTGCAGGCCACGGGACTCACGCCGGTTTCATCCCGGTTTCAGACCAGGCGGGGCGACGAGGCGGAGCATCCGGCGGTCGATGTGTCGCGGCTGGTCAGGCCGGGCCTGCGGAGCTCGGCACGCCCGTCTGGTAGCCGCCGAACTTCTCCCGGAGCGTCTTCTTGGAGAACTTGCCGACGCTGGTCTTGGGCACCTCGTCGATGAACTCGACCGCGTCGGGGATCCACCACTTCGCGACCCGGGGCTCCAGGTGGGCGATCACCTCCTCCGCGGTCAGCGTCTCGCCGGGCTTCACCACGACGCACGCCATCGGCCGTTCCACCCACTTCGGGTGCGGGATCGCGATCACCGCGGCCTCGGCGACCTTGGGGTGGGCCATGATCTCGTTCTCGAGCTCGACGGAGCCGATCCACTCGCCGCCGGACTTGATCAGGTCCTTGGTCCGGTCGACGAGCCGGACGTAGCCGTAGCGGTCGATCGCGGCGACGTCACCGGTGCGCAGCCACCCGTCCTCGGTGAACTGCGCGCCCTCACCCTCACCCCGGTAGTACTCGGACGCGATCCACGGCCCGGCCGCCTGGATCTCGCCGGTGGCGGTGTCGTCCCACGGCTGGATCTCGCCGGTGGACGGGTCGACGAGGCGCAGGTCGACCAGCGGGACGGCAGTCCCCTGCCGGGACCGGACGTCGGCCCGCTCGGCCTCGCTGAGCCCCTCATGCTGGCTGCGAGTGGTGGCGACCGTGGCGATCGGGCTCGTCTCGGTCATGCCCCACGCGTGCAGGAGCGGCACGCCGATGGCCTCCCGGTACCCCTCCGACAACGCCTTCGGCACGGCCGACCCGCCGCAGAGGATCGCCCGCAGCGCCGACAGGTCGTGGTCGGGCAGGAGCGGCAACATGCCCATCCAGATGGTCGGGACGCCACCGGTGACGCTCACCCGGTGCTTCTCGAGAAGTGCCGCGATCGCCTGCGGTGTCATGTTCGGGCCGGGCAACACCACGTCCGAACCGGCGAGCAGACAGCCGTACGGGAGGCCCCAGGCGTTGGCGTGGAACATCGGGACGATGGGCAGCACGACGTCGCGCTCGGACAGCCCCACACCGTCGGCCACCAGCGAGATCAGCGAGTGCAGCACCGCGGACCGGTGGCTGTAGACCACGCCCTTGGGGTTGCCGGTGGTGCCGGACGTGTAGCACATCGCGGCGGCGGAGTTCTCGTCCTCGATCACGAAGGTGCCGGCGAACGGGGTGGCCGCGGCAAGCAGTGCCTCGTAGTCGTGCACGCGAGGGTCCTCGGGCACCTCCGCGTCGGAACCGTCGTCGATCACCACGAAGTGGCGCACCGTCTCGAGCTTGTCGACCAGCGGCCAGAGCACCGGCAGCAGGGACCGGTCGACGAACACGACCTCGTCCTCCGCGTGGTTCACGATGTACACGAGCTGCTCGGGGAAGAGCCGGACGTTCAGCGTGTGCAGCACGCGCCCGGTGCACGGGGCCGCGAGGTAGAGCTCGAGGTGCCGGCGGGTGTTCCAGCAGAATGTGCCGACCCGGCTGTCGGCGCCCACGTCGAGCGTGTCGAGGACGGTGGCGAGCCGCCGCACGCGCTCGGCCCACTCGGCGACGGTCATGGAGGTCTCGCCCGCGGCCTCGACACTGACGATCGTCTTGTGCCCGAAGTACTGCTCCGCACGGTGGAAGACGTGCGGCAGGGCGAGGGGGCGGTGCTGCATCAGTCCGAGCATCGGGCCTCCTGCACGCTCTGCGTCGGGTTCATCCCGGAAAGCTACAGCCGGCTCCCGTGGTTGACCATCACGCCAATTCACGCCAACCGGTCGCACTGCCGTTAGGCTCGGTTGCCGTGACGCCCCCGAACCAGGCCGCCTCGGTCTGCCTCGACGTGGGTTCCACCTGGACGAAGGCCGTGCTGGTGCGCTCCGACGGGGCTCTGGCCGGCTTCGCCGAGCACCCGACCACGGCAGGCGACGTGCTCACCGGCATGGATGCTGCCGTCCGCGCCGTGTCGGCCGCCGGCCCGTCGGGCATCGGAGCGGAGCCCGAACTGCTCGCCTGCTCGTCGGCGGGAGGCGGGCTGCGCCTCGCGGTCGTCGGGAGCGAACGGCTGGTCGCCACGGAGGCCGGCCACCGCGTGGCCTGCTCGGCAGGAGCCCACGTCGTGCACGTGCACGCGGGTCCGCTGGAACCGTCCGACGTCCGGCTGCTGCGCAGCTCCCGGCCCGGCGTCGTGCTGCTGCTCGGGGGCGCCGACGGAGACGATCCGGCCGACCTGCTGCACAACGCGGGGCGGCTGGCGCGCGCCCGCATCCGCACCCCGATCGTGCTCGCCGGGAACGCCGCGGCCCAGGAGGACGCGCTCGCCCTGCTGAGGGCCACCGGCCGCAGCGTCGTGGCATGCGACAACGTGCTCCCACGCCGCGGCGAACTGACACCGGGCCCGGCGCGGGCGGCGCTGAGCGAGCTGTACCAGCGGCACGCGCTCGGCGGCCGAGGGCCGGCCGTCGCGCCCCGGTTCCGCAGGCTCGTGCGCGTGGCCACCCCGGACGCCGTCGGCCACGCGGCCACGGCGCTCGCCCGGATCTGCGACGCCCGGGTGCTCCTCGTCGACGTCGGATGCGCCACCACCGACGTGCACTCCGCCGACCTGGCCGCCGTCCGTCGCACGGTGGAGGGTGATCTCGGGGTCCGCGCCGCGGCAGGCGGGGTGCTCGTCGAGGGCCAGGCCGAAGGTGTGGTCGACCCGGTCGAGGCCGACCTGCTCGGCCCCACGGTGGCCAGGATGGCGAGCGAGATCGGGCTCGTCCCGCGCGATGCGGGCAGCGCAGCAGAGGACCGCCGGATCGCGGCACTCGCCTCCGTGATCGCCGTGCGCCGCCACCTGCGCGTGTACGGCGACGTGGGACGCGCGGTGGAGCTGGTGGTGCTCTCCGGCGGCGTCTTCCGTCAGCGCGACCGCTCGGGCGGACTCGCCGCCGTGGTGGCGACGCTGCGCAGCGACCCGGTGCTCGCTCCCGCCCTGCGCGACGCGCCGGTGGTGGTGGACGCCGACTTCGCCGTCGTGCCCGCCGGACTGCTCGCCGCCAGGGGCCGCGAGACGGCGGCCGAGTCGCTGCTGCGCGACCACCTGCTCGGCTGAGCCCGCCCGCCCGCAGCCGGGCGACTCGCGGGCCCGAACCAGGCGACTCGCGCATCCGAACCGGGCGACTCGCGCATCCAGAACGGGCGACTCGCGGGCCTGAAACGGGCGACTCGCGGGGGGTTCCGCGAGTCGCCCGGTTTTTGCGGGCGAGTCGCCCGGTGTGCGGGGGTGAGTCGCCCGCTCCGGTCAGCGGTAGAGGGGCTCGCCGGTCTCCAGCAGGGTCTTGAGGTCGCTGAGGATGACGCTCCAGCCCCCGCCGGCGCCCGAGGCCGGGGCGCTGATCGACTCGGCGGTGATCGGTGCACCGGTGACGTCGTGCGTGATCGTCAGCGCGGTGACCCCGCCCATCTCGGCCTCGATCTCGTAGGTGAGCCGCGTGAAGCCCTCCGCTACCAGTTCGGGGGTGAAGAGCATGCGCCAGGTCTGGACCAACCGGCGCGGTGGGTCGACCTCGATCACCTCGCCGTCGACCACCGCGGAGTCGGCAGGCATGCCGTGCGCGACCATCTCCTCGCTGGGTAGTGACCGGTACGCACCGCCCGCCCGCAGCTCGTACTCGGAAGGGGTGTTGTAGCCGTACCGCTTGGTCCACTCCGGGCTGATGATCGCCTCCCAGATCGCCTCCGGCGTCGCCCGGATGTGCACGCGGTACACCTGGACGGTGGTGGTGGGGACGGTGGTGCTGGTCATGGCCGGTTCTCCTCGAGCTCGGACTTCAGGTCCATGAGCGCCGCGATGCGGTGCTCGGTGTACTTGTCGATCCACCGGTCGTGGATCAGCCGGATCGGCACCGGGTTGAGGAAGTGCAACTTCTCCCGGCCCGAGCGGCGCGTCACGACTAGGTCCGCCGCCTCCAACACGCCCAGGTGCTTGCTGACCGCCTGCCGCGACATCTCGAGGCCTGCAGTCAGCTCCCGCAGCGTCTGGCCGTCACGGGCGTAGAGCCGGTCGAGAAGCTCACGCCGGCTCGCATCGGCCAGGGCGTGGAAGACGGTGTCGTCGTCCTGCACGCGAGCCAGAATAGGCAACTAGGCGGTTGCCTGTCAACATCGGGTCAGCCGGGCTGTTCCTGGGACTGGGCACGCCGCCTGCTCGGGGCTTCCGGACCACTCGTCGGCGTGGGGTCCTGCTCCGCGCGGGGCGGGCCGGGCGGGACGGAGCGCGTGACGGGCGCGGGGCGCGACCGCGTCACCGCCGGTGACGGTTCGACGGTCGGGAGCGGAGTGGCCGCAGCGGGCGGCGGGGCAGGTCTCGAAGGCACTGTGTTCGGCGGTTCCGCGGTGGGGGAAGTGGCAGGTGCCGGCGCGTCCGGTGTGACCAGGGTCGGTGCCACGGGCGCGACGGGCGCGACGGCGGGCGGACGGGCGGGTTCCACCCGCGGTGCCCGCGCGTTCGCGGTCACCACGGCCGTGCCCCCGACGACCAGCACGGCGGCCACCGCTGCGGCGAGGGTCTTCGCGTGCTGACGGCGACGGTGCAGCCGGTCCTGACGGGCCCGGACACCGGCGAGCAGCCCGCTGGCCGAGATGCCCTCGTCCAGGGCCGGGTCATGGAGGCCGGCTCGGAGTGCTTCCTCAGCGTCGGTCATCGCCTGCTCCCTTCGCTCGTGCGGTCGGCCTGGAAACTGCGCAACGTGGTCAGCGCCCGGCGGGCGTGCGAGCGCACGGTGGTCTCGCGGCACCCGAGGAGCGCCGCGATCCGGGCATCCGGTTGGTCGTGGTAGTAGCGCAGCACCAGTACGGCCCGCTGGACCGGTGGCAGCCGCGCCAGTGCCTCCTGCATCTCGTCGCGCCGCACGACGACGTCCTCGACGCCCGGTGCGGCGCCGGGGTCCAGATCGGGGAGTTCGGCTGTCGGGCGCTCGGACGACGACAGCCGCCGTCGCCATGACAGGAAGTCGTTGAGCACCGCCTTGAAGACGTAGGCCCGGACGTCGTCGACGCGCGACACCTTGGACCACGAGAGGCCGATCCGGGCGAGGACGTCCTGCACGATGTCCTCGGCCCGGTGGTGGTCCATGGTCAGCCGGCGCGCGAACGCCACGAGTTCGGGGCCATGGGTGAGCACGAACGACTCGAACGACGGCGCCGCCGTCGCATCGTCGACGGTCCTCACTCGCCTCGCCCAGCGGATACCGCGGAAGCGTAGACGACGATGTTGTCCGTGTAGCTGCGCGCTGCCCGGTCGAACTCGCCGCCGCAGGTGATCAGGCGCAGCCCCGCGTGGTCGATGTCGCCGTAGACGGCCTCGGTCGGGAAGGCGTCCTTCGGGTAGCGGGCGACGGAGTCGACCTGGAAGGTCACGGTGCTGCCGTCGGTGCGGGTCACGTCGACGCGGTCGCCGGGCACCAGTGCCGCGAGGTCGTAGAAGACGGAGGGGCCGAAGCGCGCGGAGTCGACGTGTCCGAGGATCACCGCCGGTCCGAGCGTGCCGGGCGTGGGCGAGCCGTCGTACCAGCCCGCCTGGTTCGCCTCCGGCATCGCGTCGAGCGACGGCACCTCGACGGTGCCGTCCGGGTTGAGGCCCAGCGTCAGCAGCGGCGTGTGCACGTCGATCGCGGGGATGTCGAGGCTCACCGGATCCGCCGGGGCCACCACCACGCCCGCTCCGGCGGGGGCGGGCGACGCGGCGGCCGGGACCGGCTCCGCCCGGGTGGGACCGGGGGTGCCGGTCACGGCCAGCGTGAGCGCGCCCGCCCCGGCGAGAGCCAGCAGCACGGTGAGCGCCACCAGCACGGGGAGGCTGCGCAGACCGCCCCGCCCGGTCGCCCGGGGCGGGGCGGGCACGCCGTGCTCGACGCTCACGCCTGAGTCGCGTCCCGCCTGCGGCGGGCGATGGCCATGCCACCTGTGCCGACGGCCCCGGCCAGCCCGAGGCCGCCGAGCGCGAGCAGCGCGATGTCGGCGCCGTTCGCGGTGCTGCCGCCGCCGGTGTCGGGGGCTCCCCGGGGTGCCCGGACCTGGGGCTGCGCCTCTGGCGGCGCGGGCGCGGGGCGCGCCGGGGTCGGGGCCGCCGGGGTGGTGGCCTGCTCGGCCTCTGCACTGGCGGCGGCAGCGGCCCGTTCCGGGCTGACGGTCGGGGTGGTCTGCGCCGGTGCGGGGGCGGAGCGCTGGCTCACTACCGGGGGTGCGGGTGCGGGCGTGGGTGCGGGTTCCGTGGCGAGAGCCTGACCGGGGAGGACCCCGGCCAGGGTCGCGGCGAGAGCCATCCCGCCGAGAAGGCGGCCGGCGGGGATACGAGTTGCCATCGGGCGAACCTGTCCGTTCCGTCGTGGGCGTGCGATATCAGCCCTGTGACGCGCTGTGGACGGCCCGGCGTTGCAGTTGTGAGCGCCATCACCTCGCGACAGGACGGCCGGGTTTGACAGCCCGCCGACGGCTTGGGGATCCTGGCAGGGCAATTGCGTAGTCGGGGTCGAGAGGCGCTGCGACGGACTCTGGTCCGCCACGCTCGACCACCTGGCCGTTGCATGGTCGTAAGGGCGCCTGCACCTCGCTACGAGGAGGCAGGACGTGGAATCCCACGGAGATGGACGCTCAGCGTCCGCCGTCGCCCTTCCCGTGTGCGCTCATCCCGACGGTCGGCCGCGAGCCGAGACGGCCGTCGATCCATCACCGTCCGTGCCCCGGCGCCGAGTAGCGATGCCGGCCGGACAGCCCCAGCAAGGAGGCGTTACCACCCCATGACCGCCACTGCCGACACCACGACCGGACCTCAGAGTCGACTGCAGACCCGCAACGGCATCGACTTCGCCGTCGCCGACCTGGGCCTGGCCGAGTTCGGCCGCAAGGAGATCCGCCTGGCCCAGCACGAGATGCCGGGCCTCATGGAGCTGCGCCGCGAGTACGCCGAGGCGCGCCCACTGCACGGCGCCCGGATCGCCGGTTCGCTGCACATGACGGTGCAGACCGCGGTGCTGATCGAGACCCTGGTCAGCCTCGGCGCCGACGTGCGCTGGGTGAGCTGCAACATCTTCTCCACCCAGGACCACGCGGCCGCCGCCACCGTTCTCGGCCCGAACGGCACTCCCGAGGAACCGCAGGGCGTCCCGGTGTTCGCCTGGAAGGGCGAGACGCTGGAGGAGTACTGGTGGTGCACCGAGCAGGTGTTCAAGTTCACCGACGACCAGGGCAACATCGTCGGACCGAACATGATCCTCGACGACGGCGGTGACGCCACCCTGCTCGTGCACAAGGGCGTCGAGTACGAGAAGACCGGCGTGGTGCCCACCGTCGAGGACGAGGACCTCTCCGTCTCCGACGAGTACCGCATCATCCTGGACACCTTGCGCCGCTCGCTGGAGGAGGACCCGCAGCGCTGGACCACGGTGGCCTCCGACATCCGCGGTGTCACCGAGGAGACCACCACCGGCGTGCACCGGCTCTACCAGCTCGCCGAGCAGGACCTGCTGCTGTTCCCGGCGATCAACGTCAACGACTCGGTCACCAAGAGCAAGTTCGACAACACCTACGGCATCCGCCACTCGCTGATCGACGGCCTGAACCGCGCCACCGACGTGCTGATCGGCGGCAAGGTCGCGCTGGTCTGCGGCTTCGGTGACGTGGGCAAGGGCTCGGCGGCCGCGCTCGCGGGCCAGGGCGCGCGCGTGATCGTGTCCGAGGTCGACCCGATCTGCGCGCTGCAGGCGCTGCTCCAGGGCTACCAGGTGGCCCGCCTCGAGGACGTGGTCGACCAGGCCGACATCATCGTCACCACCACGGGCAACAAGGACATCGTCACCGTCGAGGCGATGGCCCGGATGAAGCACCAGGCGATCGTCGCCAACGTCGGGCACTTCGACAACGAGATCGACGTCGCCGGCCTGGGCCGCTACCAGGGGATCCGCAGGCTCAACATCAAGCCGCAGGTCGACGAGTGGGTGTTCCCGGACGGCCACTCGATCATCCTGCTGTCCGAGGGCCGGCTGATGAACCTGGGCAACGCCACCGGCCACCCGTCGTTCGTGATGAGCAACAGCTTCTCGAACCAGGTGATCGCTCAGGTCGAGCTGTTCACCAAGTTCGAGGAGTACAACAAGGACGTCTACCGGCTGCCCAAGCACCTGGACGAGAAGGTCGCCAAGATCCACGTGCTCGCGCTGGGTGGGGAGCTGACCAAGCTCACCAAGGACCAGGCCGAGTACATCGGCGTCGACGTGGAAGGCCCCTTCAAGCCGGAGCACTACCGCTACTGACCGGCGGCACCTCGGGTTCAGGAAAGCCATGTTGCTGCCCTCGGCGTTCGGCGAAAGTGGCTTTCCTGAACCTCCGCCTACCGGCCTGGCGGCGCCTATTCTGGAGTGGTGGTGCTCCCCCGCGGCGATGGTGACGGTTGGACGCATTGCGCTCTCGGCCACCGCCACTGGGGGCTGTTCGGCGCGGCCGGGCTGCTGCTGTGGCACGGCGACCACGTCCTCCTGCAGCACCGGGCGCTGTGGAGTCACCACGGCGGCACGTGGGGCCTGCTGGGCGGCGCCCGCAACGGCGGGGAGACGCCTGAGCAGGCCGCCGAGCGCGAGGCGGCCGAGGAGGCGGGCCTCCGGTCCGACGTCTACACCGTCACCGGCTGCTACGTCGACGACCACGGCGGCTGGTCGTACACCACGGTCGTCGCCCAGGCGCGCGCTGCCGTCGACCTCACCGCGCTCACCGGCGAGACCATCGAGATGCGGTGGGTGCCCGCCGACCGCCTCGGGGAGCTGACCCTGCATCCGGGCTTCGCCGCCACCTGGGACGTGGTGCGGGCGATCGCCTGACGCGCTGCGCCGCCCGGTGGGCGGGCCGGCCGACGCACGACACTAGGGTGCCCGCGTGGGTCGGCTGATCGTGCTCGAGGGACTGGACGGTGCGGGCAAACGCACGCTGTCGGACGCGGTGTGCACGGAGCTGGCCACCCGGGGCGCGGGCGTCGCCCGGTTCGCGTTCCCCCGCTACGAGACCGACGTGCACGCTCAGCTG
Organism: Pseudonocardia sp. OZ21; assembly: GCF_059359135.1. Taxonomy (NCBI): domain Bacteria; kingdom Bacillati; phylum Actinomycetota; class Actinomycetes; order Pseudonocardiales; family Pseudonocardiaceae; genus Pseudonocardia; species Pseudonocardia sp. OZ21. The sequence goes on along the minus strand of NZ_JCADBN010000005.1, from coordinate 410,000 downwards.
GTGCGCGACGCGCTGTACGGCAGGCTCGGCGACCTGGCCGACTCCGTGCACGGGATGGCGCTGCTGTTCGCGCTCGACCGCAGGGCGGCCGCCGCGCAGCTGCGGGAGGCCGTGGCGACGCACGACGTGGTGCTCGTCGACCGGTACGTCGCTTCCAACGCCGCCTACGGCGCCGCCCGGCTGCACCAGGACGCAGGCGGGGAGTTCGTCGCGTGGGTCCGGGAGCTGGAGCTGGAGCGGTTCGGGATCCCGGTGCCCGACCGCCAGGTGCTGCTCGCGGTGCCCGAGGCCGTCGCCGTCGAACGGGTCGCCCATCGGGAGCGCACCGAGGCGGGCCGCGAACGCGACGCCTACGAGTCGGACGGCGCGTTGCAGACCCGCACCGCGCAGGTGTACGCGCAGCTCGCGTCGGCCTCGTGGCTGTCGCCGTGGACCGTGGTCGACGGCTCCGCCCCGCTCGCCCCCGAGGGGCTCGCCGCGCAGTTGCTCGACTAGCGGCCTTCCTGGCACCCGAATAATCAGGCGCGGGCCGATTTCCCCGCTTTCCCGAAGCGTCCCTTTATGGGCTCACCGATGTGGGCTCCGTCTCACTGCGGGAATACGCGGCCAGGGTGAATGATTTTCCGTGCCCGCCCGGGTCGGCGGGTGAAGCGGAGGGGACGAGCATGCGGGAAGTTTCCGATGTCAATACGGCCGAGGGGCTGATCGACCCCCGGATCTACTCGGATCCGGAGTTGTACGAGCTGGAGCTGGAGCGGGTGTTCGCGCGCTCCTGGCTGTTCCTGGCCCACGAGTCGCAGCTTCGGACAGCGGGAAGTTTCGTCCAGACCTACATGGGTGAGGACCCGGTGCTGGTGGTCCGGCAGCGGGACGGCTCGGTGAAGGCCTTCCTCAATCAGTGCCGCCACCGAGGTATGCGCATCTGTCGTGCGGACGAGGGCACGAAGAAGGTATTCACCTGCAGCTATCACGGGTGGGGGTACGACCTCGCCGGCAACCTGATCAATGTTCCGGAGCAGCAGCGTGCCTACCGGGACCAGATCGACAAGTCGAAGTGGGGCGCCACCCAGGTTCCGCGGATCACCACCTACCGGGGCCTGATCTTCGGCACGTGGTCGGACGACGTTCCGGAGTTCGTGGAGTACCTGGGCGACATGGCGTACTACCTCGACGCGACGTTCGACCGGTACGACGGAGGGATCGAGCTGGTGCCGGGCCCGTCGCGGTGGGTGATCGACTGCAACTGGAAGTTCGCGGCCGAGCAGTTCGCGGGCGACATGTACCACGTGCCGGTCTCGCACGCGTCGGGGATGGTCGCGATGTTCGAGCTCGGCCAGGGGGGCCCGGCCTTCGGGCCGGGCCGGCAGTTCGCCGGCAACGGTCACGGGTCCGGCTCGTTCTGGATCCAGGAGTTCGGTCCGAACCCTTACTACGGGCCGGAGTTCAGGGAGTGGCAGATCGCCAACCGGGACGAGGTCTATCGCCGGATCGGTGTGGACCGGGCACATAAGGTCAACTCGCACAATACGGTCTTCCCCAACTTCTCCTGGCTCGGCATGGAGAACACCCAGACATTGCGGGTATGGCATCCGCGCGGTCCGGGGCAGCTGGAGGTGTGGGCGTGGACGTACGTTCCCAAAGAGGCTCCGCCCGAGGTCAAGGACGCCATTCGGGAGTACAACCAGTTCCTGTTCACCCCGGCCGGCGTATTCGAGACCGATGACGGGGAGAACTGGACGGAGATTCAGACGGTGCTGCGCGGATGGAAGGCCCGGCAGAACGCGTTCAACGTCCAGATGGGCCTCGGTTTCGAGGAGCGCGACACCCACGGTCTCCCGGGACGGTCGAACGACGCGTTCAGCGAAACCGCGGCGCGCGGCTTCTACCAGCGCTGGCAGGACCTGATGCTCGACCGTTCCTGGCCGGAGATCGCGAAGCTGGACGCCGAGCGTCTGGCCGCGGAGGAGGTGCGCAGCGCATGACCGCGACCGACGAGCTGGCGGTCACCCCGCCGCGTACCGCGATGCGGGCGACCACGGTGGAGTTGCAGCACCGCGTCGAGCAGTTCCTGTTCGCCGAGGCCGAACTGCTCGACGAGTACCGCTACCAGGAGTGGATCGATCTGTTCACCGACGACGCGCGCTACTGGCTGCCGACCCGCATCACGCGCACGCTGCGGGAACGTGACCAGGAGCTGTCCGGCCGGGGTGCCGGGGCGCACGTCGACGACGACATGACCAGGCTGCGGGGCCGGATCCGCCGGGTCACCTCCGGGATCCAGTGGTCGGAGGAGCCGCCGTCGCGCACCCGCCGGTTGTTGACCAACATCAGGATCCGGGAGCAGGACGACGGCCGGCTCGAGGTCCGCACCAACCTCGCCGTCTACCGGAGCAGGCTCGAGCGCCACCAGGACTGGTTCATCGGGGAGCGGTTCGACCTGCTCCGACCCGCCGAGGGCGACTACCCCTACCGGATCGCGGATCGCAAGTTCGTGCTCGAGCAGACGACGATCCTCGCGCCCGCCATCAGCATCTTCTTCTGATGCAGCGGCCAGGAACGCGCATGACCGTCGCCGAGGCCAGATGGGTCCGGGTCTGCTCGGTCGCCGAGCTGAGCGTGGGCGAGGGAACCCTCGTCCGGACCACCCCACCGATAGCCCTCTTCCGGTCCGGTGACCGGATCCACTGCATCGACGACACCTGTACGCATGAGGACTACTCCCTCGCCGAGGGCTGGGTCGAGAACGGTGCGGTCGGGTGCCCGCTCCACTTCGCCCGCTTCGACCTGGCCACCGGCGCGGTGCTCGGTCCGCCGGCCACCCGGCCGGCCCGGGTGCACGAGGTGCGGGTGGAGAACGACGACGTCCTCGTGCACCTCCCGCCGGAGTACGAGATCCCCGTCGACGGGACCGCCGATCACGGGTAGCCCGGCGAGCCGGCGGGCGGCTGTCCTGAACCCGAGCGGCCGATCTTCCTCGGCGGGTGACGACGGCCACCCGGCCCCCGACGCCCCCACATGAACGGGTTGAAGGCGGCAGTCGGACCACGTGATGGGATGCTTCCCACATGAAGTCGCGCGTTCTGGTGGTCGATGACGACCCGGCGTTGGCCGAGATGCTGACGATCGTGCTGCGGGGCGAGGGGTTCGACACCGCAGTCGTCGGCGACGGCACCCGTGCGTTGCCTGCCGTCCGTGAGCTGCGGCCCGACGTCGTGTTGCTGGACCTGATGCTGCCCGGCATGAACGGCATCGACGTCTGTCGCGCCATCCGCTCCGAGTCGGGCGTGCCGATCGTCATGCTCACGGCCAAGAGCGACACGGTCGACATCGTGCTCGGGCTGGAGTCCGGCGCGGACGACTACGTGGTGAAGCCGTTCAAGCCCAAGGAGCTCGTGGCCCGGATCCGGGCGAGGGTGCGCCGCACCGAGGCCGAGCCCGCCGAGCAGCTCGCGATCGGCGACGTCACGATCGACGTGCCGGCCCACCAGGTCGAGCGGGCCGGGGAGCAGATCGCCCTCACTCCGCTGGAGTTCGACCTGCTCGTCGCGCTGGCCCGCAAGCCGCGCCAGGTGTTCACCCGCGAGGTCCTGCTCGAGCAGGTGTGGGGCTACCGCCACGCGGCCGACACCCGGCTGGTGAACGTCCACGTGCAGCGACTCCGGTCCAAGGTGGAGCGCGACCCGGAGCACCCCGAGGTGGTGCTGACGGTGCGCGGCGTGGGATACAAGGCCGGCCCACCATGATCGTCAAGGCCGGCGCATCGGCATGACCGCCACCCCGCTCACCGACCGCGCCCGGCGCGCCGCCGCCCAGGCACGCCAGTTCGCGGCGGAGCTGGCGGAGGCGTGGGGTGCCGTATGGCGACGGTCGCTTCACCTGCGGGTCGTGATCAGCACGCTGGCCCTCTCCACGGCCGTCCTCGTCGTGCTCGGCTTCGTCCTGCAGACCCAGATCGCGCTCCAGGTGCTGCAGGGCAAGGAGGCCGACACGCTCGCGCGAACGGAGGCAGGTGCCGTGCTCCTCGAGCGCGACCTGTCCGGCGTCGACCCGAGCCGTGACGGTGCCCAGGGCGACCTCAACAACGCGCTCGACCGGCTGACCAACGCGAGCGTCGCCGACGAACCGTCGTCCACCGGCGCGGGCGAGTTCCGGGCGGTGCTCACCACCCCGCGCGGCGACAGCGGCCCCGAGGTGGGAGCGGGCCCCGTCGAGGACGTCCCGCCGGACCTGCGGGACGCCGTCGCCGCCGGCACGCTCTCCAGCAAGTACGTGACGCTCACCGAGCAGGGCGTCGACATCCCGACGCTCATCGTCGGCCAGCCGGTGCGCACCGCCAACGGTGACCTCGAGTTCTACCTGCTGTTCCCGCTGGTGGCCGAGCAGCGCACCCTCGGGCTCGTGCAGAGCACGCTGATCGTCGGCGGCCTCGTCCTCCTACTGTTGCTCGCCGGCATCGCCGGGCTGGTCACGCGGCAGGTCGTGCGGCCGGTGAGACAGGCGGCCGAGATCGCCGAACGGTTCGCCGACGGGCACCTGGACGAGCGGATGCCCGTGCACGGCGAGGACGACGTGGCGCGGCTCGGTGAGTCGTACAACGAGATGGCCAGCAGCATCCAGAGCCAGATCCGCCAGCTCGAGGAGTTCGGCGCCCTGCAGCGGCGGTTCACCTCCGACGTCAGCCACGAGCTGCGCACGCCGCTCACCACCGTCCGCATGGCGGCCGACGTGCTCTACGCCTCCCGGGAGCAGCTGCTGCCCGCGCTGCGGCGCAGCTCCGAACTGCTCGTCGCCGAGCTCGACCGGTTCGAGGCGTTGCTCGCCGACCTCCTCGAGATCAGCAGGCTCGACGCGGGCGTGGCCGACCTGGGCGCCGAGCGCGTGGACATGCACGGGGTCGTGTCGCGGGCCGTCGAGGCCGTGCGCGGGTTCGCCGACGAGAGCGGCACCCCGCTCGAGCTGAAGCTCGCCACCGGCGCGTATGCCGAGGTCGACCCGCGCCGAGTGGAGCGGATCGTGCGCAACCTCGTGGCCAACGCGATCGACCACGGCGAGGGCCGCCCGGTGCACGTCGAGCTGGCCTTCGACGAGTCGGTGGTCGCCGTGCTGGTGCGCGACCACGGCGTCGGACTGCGTCCGGGGGAGGCCGAGCTGGTGTTCAACCGGTTCTGGCGCGCGGAGGAGTCACGAGCGCGGCGCAGCGGAGGCAGCGGGCTCGGACTGGCCATCGCCATCGAGGACGCGCGGCTGCACGGCGGGTGGCTGCAGGCGTGGGGTGCGATCGGTCAGGGTGCCGCGTTCCGGCTGACGTTGCCGCGCACCATCGGAGACCCCGTGGAGTCCAGCCCGTTGCCGCTCGGACCCGAGCCCGGCGCCCCGGTGGAGGGCATCGGCTCGTCGGTGCCCACACCGCCACGCGGGCGCCCGATCACGGTCGTGCCGTCCTGGTCGGAAGCCGACGTCCCCGACCACCACGCCAGCACGCCGTGACGCGCCGACGGTTCCTCCCCGCACTCGCCTTGTTACTGGCCCTCACGGGGGTGGCGGGCTGCGCCAGCCTGCCGGAGACCTCGCCGGTACAGGTCCTGCGGCAGGTCGGCGACGGCGAGGTCGGCAACCCGCCACCCGGTCCCGTCGAGGGCAGCAACCCGTTGGATCTCGTGCGCGACTTCGTCTTCGCCTCCGGCAGCAGCGCCGCCGAGCACGGCTCCGCGCGCCGCTTCCTCGCCACCGACGCCGTGGAATGGGACGACGCCGCCACCGTCACCGTCCTCGACGGCCAGTTCGACACCGTGCCAGCCCCCGGCGCGCAGGATCCCAGCACGGGCACCACCACGATCCGGATCCGCGGCACCGCCGTCGGCAGGCTCTCGTCGGCAGGAGCCTTCGAACCGGACCAGGCCACGTTCCAGGAGGACATCACCGTCGTTCGCCGCGACGGTCAGTGGCGCATCTCCAACGTGCCGGCGGGCGTCGTCGTCCCGCTGTCGATCTTCCGGGACAACTACAAGCAGGTGCGCACGTGGTTCGTCGACCCGGTCCGCAGGCTCGCGGTGGCCGACCCGCGCTACGTGCCCAGCGTGCCGTCGAAGGCGCAGCCGGCCAGGGCACTGGAGCTGTTGCTCGCCGGTCCCTCCGGCGCGTTGCTGGGTGCGGTGGTGTCGCAGTTCCCGCCGGGTGCCCAGCTGCGGTCGAACGCGGCCGTGGGGCCGGACGGCGCGCTCATCGTCGATCTCACCGGTGTCGGTGACCTCGACGAGCCCGCGCGCCAGCTGATGGCCGCCCAGGTGGTGCTGACCCTGGCCGAGGTGAACGTGGCCCGGGTGCGGCTGCTGGTGGACGGCGAACCGCTGCTGCCGGGCCGGCCCGAGCTGACCCGCGAGGACGTCGCGGCCCTGTCCGCAGAGGTACAGCCCGGAGCGGACGTGCCCGGCCTCGTCGTCGCGGGCGGCCGCGTCCGGCAGCTCACCGGACCGGAGCCCAGCGCGCCGCTCCCCGGTCCCGTGGGCAACGGCGCCTACTACGTGGAGTCCGCGGCGTCCACGGGCGACGGGCGACGACTCGCCGCCGTCGCCCGGCAGGGCTCCCGCCGCATCCTGCTCGTCGGCAGCGGACCCGAGGGCTCGGTCTCGCCGGTGGCGCTGGACGCCACCACGATGACCAGGCCGACGTGGACGCCGACCGGCGGCGAGGTCTGGACGGTCCTCAACGGCACCGTCGTCGCCAGGGTGCTCGTGGACGGCACGGCGCCTGCGCGGACCGGCCAGGTCAACGCGGACCAACTGTCCGCGCTCGGCCCGATCCGCGACCTGCGCCTCTCCCGCGACGGCATGCGGGTGGTGGCGGTGGTGGGCGGAGCGCTGTACACCGGCGCGGTGGCCCGCAGCATCGACGGCGAGGTCGCCATCCGCAACATCAACCGGCTCCGCCCCGACGACCTCGGCGAGGTCGTGGCAGCCGACTGGCGATCGGCCGAGTCGATCGTCGCCGTCACGCGCGGCACCGAGATGCTGGTCGGCCAGGTCTCGGTCGACGGGCTCAACGTGCAGCAGGTGCTCGGCAACAACCTCACGCCCCCGCTCACCGCCATCGCGGCCGCCGCCAACCGCCCCATGCTCGTCACCGACCAGACCGGGGTCTGGAGCTTCGCGGGCGGTGACCAGGCCGCGTGGAAGCAGGTGCTGGGCGGCGCCCCCGACGCGGTCCCCCTCTACCCCGGCTGACCCCGCCCCGCCCCTCCCCGCGAGTCGCCCGCCCCGGCCTCGCGAGTCGCCCGTTCTGGTCCCGCGAGTCGCCCGTTCTGGTCCCGCGAGTCGCTCGCTCTGGCCCCGCGAGTCGCCCCGTTCTCGTGCGTGAGTCGCCCGCCTACATCCCGGGCTCGGCACGATTTCTCCGGTTTGTTCGCTCGTCCGAAGACCCCCGGGTCGCCATTGCAGATGGCTGAGCGTCTGGTCCGGATCTCGCGACCACACCGTTCCTGTTTCGCCTGCTCCCGGCTTTCTGTCACGAGTGGCGCCGCGATCCCGACGAGATTTCGGGAAGATCGGGAGTCCACCGGGGAAGCGCGGCCGACGTGAGACCACTCCGGACACGGCAAGGCCCCGGGCATCACGAGCCCCCTGGCCGTCCTCGCAGGGTGCCTGGTCTCCTCGCAGATGCTGTGGCCTCTGCGAGGAGGGCGTGACCTCTGCGAGGACGGCTCTGGCTCGCCCGCGGGACGGGCGAGTCGTGGGTGGCTACGGGCCATGGGCCGCCTCGCCGGGTCGGACCAGCGGCTCACGTGCGGGGTTCGGGCGACTCGCGGAGCCTGACCGGGCGACTCGCGGGGGCCGGGCGGGCGCGCGGCGCCAGGCCCACTCGCGCGGGACTGGCGACCTACCGCGGGTCGGGCGGCCCGCACGCGGAAAGGGGGGCGACTCGCGCGCCAGGAATGGGCGACTCGCGGGGCCGGAACGGGCGACTCGCGCGCGGGAACGGGCGACTCCCGCGCCGGGAATGAGCGACTCGCGCACGGGAACGGGGCGACTCGCGCGCGGGAACCGGGCGACTCGCGGGGCGGAAATGGGCGACTCGCGGGGTGGGAATGGGCGACTCGCGCGCCGGGAACGGGCGACTCGCGCGCGCGATTCGGGCGACTCGCGGGGTGGGGACGGGGTGTGGACAACTCGTCGTTCGGCGGGGGGTGGGGGCGGGGGTGGGGCGGATGATCGGGGGGTGGGGGTTCGGGGGTTCGGGTCGGCGCTGGTGGATCTCGTCCTGCCCGGCGACTGTGCGGGGTGCGGAGATCCCGTGCACCCGTGGTGCCCGCGGTGTCTGGCCGGGCTGGGGGAGCCGTCGTGGCCCGTGGTCCCCGGGATGCCGGACGTGCTCGCGGTGGGGCGGTACAGCGGCCCGCTCCGTACCGCGCTGCTGCGCTACAAGGAGCGGGGCCGTCGCGATCTCGCGGTGCCGCTCGCCGCGCTGCTGGGTGGGCCGCTCGACGAGATCCTGCCGCCGCCCCCGGCGGTCACGTGGCTGTTGCCTGCGCCGTCCCGGCCGGCCGCGGCGCGTTCCCGCGGTGGTGATCATGTGGCCCGGCTCTGCCGCGCGCTGGCCGCCGACCGTCCCGAGGTGCGGGTGGCCCGGCCGCTGCGGCTCGCCGGCGGGGCTCTCGATTCGGTAGGACTCGACGCGGCGCAGCGCGCGCAGAACCTCGCCGGACGGCTGCGCGTCCGGTCCGCCACGCTGCCGCCGGCGGGTGCGGCAACGGTGCTGGTGGACGACGTGGTCACCACCGGGGCCACCCTCCGGGCGTGCCGTGGCGCGCTCGCGTCGGCCGGGGTGCGGGTCGATGTGGCGCTCGTTCTGTGCGACGCCACCAGGCGTCCCGAGGCTCGCGGGGCACCGCCGATCGGGTGAACCGAACGGGTGAACGGAGCGTAGCAGCGTACCGAACCGGAAGCGTCCTGTGAATGTCGATCACCGCATTCACCCAGGTTGGCCGCACTCGTCTGTCAGGGCTGTTGCCGAACCGTGATGCGCGTTACGGTGCTCCGCATCCGCCGAGGCCCCCTATCAGGAGGATTTGCCGATCGTGCGCCCGGGGATGGATTCCCGGCGCAGTCGCAACGTCAACCCGACGCCGAAAGCGAGGGAAGTCTGCGTGGAGATCGTTGTCACCGGCCGAAACGTCGAGGTCCCGGATCATTTCCGGGTTCATGTCACGGAGAAGCTCGCGCGCCTCGAGCGCTACGACCACAAGATCGTGGGCATGGAGGTCGAGCTCTTCCACGAGCCGAACCGCCGCCAGGCCAAGAACTGCCAGCGGGTCGAGATCACCGGCAGGGGGTGCGGCCCCGCGGCCAGAGCTGAAGCCTGTGCCCAGGACTTCTACGCCGCGCTCGACGCCGCCGTCGCCAAGCTCGAGTCGAGGCTGCGCCGGTCGCACGACCGACGGAGGGTCAACGGCAAGCGCACCCGGGTTCTGGTCGGGCGTGGTGCCGGCACCGCCGTCCTCGACGAGCTCGCTCTGGAGGACATGTCGCCGGACGGAGTGGACGTCCCCAGTCCCCGCGATCACAACGAGTACCTGTCCGCCGACGAGGCGGCCCCCGGTCGCATCGTCCGTAGCAAGGTCCACACCGCCGACCCGATGAGCGTCGACGACGCCCTGTCCCGGATGGAGCTCGTCGGCCACGACTTCTACCTGTTCGCCGACGCCGACAGCGGCGAACCCTGCGTCGTCTACCGCCGCAAGGGTTACGACTACGGCATGATCCGTCTCTCACGGTAGCGACGCATTCGCCCAGGAGGGGCGGCAGACGTTCCAACCGGAACGCTTGCCGCCCCTCCGGCGTTGTGCATGAAGGCACCCGTAGCTTCGCTACCCTGGGCCGGGTGGTTCGCCGTGGCACGGCGGATCGCCACAGGAGAACCCGCGTACTGATCCGCGAAGGTGAATGAGGTCGACCGTGCCGCTCTTGAACCGTCTGCTCCGTGCCGGTGAGACGAAGCTGGTGAAGCGGTTGGCGCGCTACGCCGACAGCATCGATGCGCTCGAGCCGGAGGTGCAGGCGCTCACCGACTCCGAACTGCGGGCGAAGACCGAGGAGTTCCGGTCGCGCTACCAGGCGGGCGAGTCGCTCGACGACATCATGTTCGAGGCGTTCGCGGTGGTGCGCGAGGGCGCGTTGCGCACGCTCGGGCAGCGGGCCTTCCCCGTGCAGCTCATGGGTGGCGCCGCCCTCCACCTCGGCAACATCGCCGAGATGAAGACCGGTGAGGGCAAGACTCTCACCTCGGTGTTCCCCGCCTACCTCAACGCGATCTCCGGCGACGGCGTGCACGTCGTCACCACCAACGACTACCTGGCCCGACGCGACTCCGAGAACATGGGCCGTATCCACCGGTTCCTCGGGCTCGAGGTCGGGGTGATCCTGTCGGAGATGCCGCCCGCGGTCCGCCGAGGCCAGTACGCCGCCGACATCACCTACGGCACCAACAACGAGTTCGGCTTCGACTACCTGCGCGACAACATGGCCTGGAAAGCGGCCGACATGGTGCAGCGCGGCCACAACTTCGCGATCGTCGACGAGGCCGACTCCATCCTGATCGACGAGGCCCGCACGCCGCTGATCATCTCCGGTCCGGCCGAGCAGAGCGCTCGCTGGTACCAGGAGTTCGCACGGATGTCGCCGCTGCTCAAGCGCGACGTGCACTACGAGGTCGACGAGCGCAAGCGCACCGTCGGCGTCACGGAGGAAGGTGTCGCGCTGGTGGAGGACCAGCTCGGCATCGACAACCTCTACGAAGCGGCCAACACCCCGCTGGTGGGTTACCTGAACAACGCTCTGAAGGTCAAGGAGCTGTTCAAGAAGGACAAGGACTACATCGTCCGCGACGGGCAGGTGCTCATCGTCGACGAGTTCACCGGTCGCGTGCTGGCCGGCCGCCGCTACAACGAAGGCATGCACCAGGCCATCGAGGCCAAGGAGGGGGTGGAGGTCCAGGCGGAGAACCAGACGCTGGCCACCATCACCCTGCAGAACTACTTCCGGCTCTACGAGACGCTCTCCGGGATGACCGGTACCGCCCAGACGGAGGCGGCCGAGCTGCACCAGATCTACAAGCTCGGTGTGGTGCCGATCCCCACCAACCGGCCGATGATCCGCAAGGACCAGCCCGACCTGATCTACAAGACCGAGGAGGCGAAGTTCGCGGCGGTGGCCGCTGACATCGCCGAGAAGCACCGCGCGGGCCAGCCGGTGCTCGTCGGCACCACGAGCGTCGAGAAGTCGGAGTACCTCTCGAAGCTGCTCGTCGGACTCCAGGTGCCGCACGAGGTGCTCAACGCGAAGCACCACGAGCGCGAGGCGGCGATCATCGCCCAGGCCGGGCAGGCCGGTGCGGTCACCGTGGCCACCAACATGGCGGGCCGCGGCACCGACATCGTGCTGGGCGGCAACCCCGAGTTCCTCGCCGACCTGGACCTGCGCGGCCGCGGGCTCGACCCGGTGGACACGCGCGAGGAGTACGAGGCCGCCTGGGACGGCATCGTCGCGGGGATGAAGGACCAGGTCGCCGCCGAGGCCGAGGAGGTCAAGACGGCAGGCGGCCTGTACGTGCTGGGCACCGAGCGCCACGAGTCGAGGCGCATCGACAACCAGCTGCGCGGCCGCTCCGGCCGTCAGGGTGACCAGGGCGAGTCGCGCTTCTACCTGTCGCTCGGTGACGAGCTGATGCGCCGGTTCAACGGGCAGCTCGTCGAGTCGATCATGAACCGGTTCAACCTGCCGGACGACGTGCCGATCGAGGCGGGCATGGTCACGAAGGCCATCCGCAGCGCCCAGACGCAGGTCGAGCAGCAGAACTTCGAGATCCGCAAGAACGTCCTGAAGTACGACGAGGTGCTCAACAAGCAGCGCACCGTCATCTACGACGAGCGTCGCCGGGTCCTCGCGGGCGAGGACATCAAGGAGCAGATCGAGCACATGCTCGAGGACGTCGTCACGGCGTACATCGACGGTGCCACCGCCGAGGGCTACGCGGAGGACTGGGACCTCGAGAAGCTGTGGACGGCGCTGCGCTCGCTCTACACCGTCGGCATCCGCTGGGAGGCCCTCACCGACGGTGAGGACGACCGCGGGCTGTCCGACCCCGGCGACCTGACGAAGGAGGCGCTCACGGAGGCCGTTCTGGCCGACGCGCGCGACGCCTACGCCCGGCGGGAGTCCGAGGTCGACCAGCTCATCACCCAGCTCGGCGGCATGCGGGAGCTGGAGCGGCAGGTCCTGCTCACGGTGATCGACCGCAAGTGGCGCGAGCACCTGTACGAGATGGACTACCTGAAGGACGGCATCGGGCTCCGGGCGATGGCCCAGCGCGATCCGCTCATCGAGTACCAGCGCGAGGGGTTCGACATGTTCTCCGCGATGCTCGAGGGCATCAAGGAGGAGACGGTCTCCTACCTCTTCAACGCGCAGGTGCAGGCCCCCCAGCCCGCCCCGGAGCAGCAGCCCGCCGCCGCGGCCCAGCCCGCGGCACCGGCACCGGTGCAACAGGCCCCGGCGCCGCAGGCCGCCGCGCCGAGGCAGGCTGCCCAGGTGCAGCAGGTGCCGGTGCGGCAGGCCGCTCCGGCGCAGCAGGCGCCCCAGCGGCAGACCGCGGCGCCCACCTCCACCGGTCGGCACGCTGCCGTGGAACCGGCTGCCTCGAGCGTGCTGCCGCCCGCGTTCCGCGGTTCCCGTCCGACGGACCTGCGGTACAGCGGGCCCGCGGAGGACGGGAGCGCCACGCGGACGCGCTCCGGCAACGGGGCGGCGGCCCGGGACGGCAGCCGGGGCGAGGCCACGGTGGCGGGTGCCACGGAGCCGTCGCGCAACCGGCCGTGCCCCTGCGGTTCGGGTCGCAAGTACAAGCAGTGCCACGGCTCGCCCACGGCGGCCCGGCCCTGAGGGCCCTAGCCCAGCCGTAGCGCGGTGCACCGCCAGCCCGTGCCGGGGTCGTCGGTGCGTTCGAACCGCGCCGCGATGGCGCGCACGCGGCCGTCCATGGCGCACGCCACCGCCACTTCGGCGATCCCGGGCTGCGGCAGGCACAGCCGCATCCGGGTGAAGCGGGCCGGAGACCGCACGGTGCGCTGCAGGGTGGCGGCCCGCCAGTAGCGCAGCACGGGTGCGGTCATGTGGCTCGTCAGCTGCGCCGGGGGTCTGCGGCCGTCGAGCACTTCCAGCGCGAGCCGGAGGATCCGCCCCGTGCCGCGGTGTGCGTGGGCGAGGTCGGCAGGCGTGGCGGCGGCGACGACGGGAGCGGGTGGCCGGGGCAGCGGCATCGCGGTGACGGCGCCGGCCGCTCCGGGGCCGGGCTCGTAGGTCATCCGCCGCAGCCGTGGCCGGGTGGCGGTGCCCGTGGCGGGTGGCGGTGTCGCGGCCAGCGTGGTGGTCACGCGTCGAGGGTGGGTGCTCCGACGGGCCCCGCGAGGTCCGTTGGAGTGATCAGGCGGCGAACAGTACGGACCCTGATGGTCATGATCCGTACGGTGTGCCGGTGCCCGGCTTCTTCGAGTCCGACCCGCAGCGGATGCCGTTGCACCGCCTGCTGTCGCGGGCGGGCCAGGCGGTGGGTCGCTGCTCCCGCCGCACGATCGCCGCGCACGGGCTGACGGTGACCGCGCTGGGCGTGCTCGGAGTGCTGGCGGACACGGAGGCTGTCTCCCATCGGGAGCTCTCCGGGCGCCTCGGCGTCGCTCCGGCCACGCTGACCCCGGTGGTGGACGCCCTGGAAGCCGCGGGTGAGCTGCTCCGCGAGCGCGACCGGGACGATCGACGGGTGGTGCGGCTGCGGATCACGCCGCAGGGCCGTGAACGCCTGGCTGCCGCCCACGACGACGTGGTGCGGAGACTGCGGGCCGCGTTGCCGGATCCGGCGCCGGAGGACGCCGAGATCGTCCGCCGGTACCTGCTGGCGGTGCTCGCGGCGACTGCCGATGCCGAGTCCGAGATCTTGTGAGGTTAGGGTTACCTCATGAGTTCTGGGTGGGTGGACCGGCCGTCGCGCCGGTCGTCGGGCAGGTGGACGTGCTGGGGCCTCGCCCTCGCGCTGGCGGCGGTGCTGGCCACGGGCTGCGCCGCGCAGCAGCCGGATGCGGGGAGCGGCACCGGCGACAAGGAGGTGGCCACCGGCGGCAGGCTCTTCTCCACGGCCGACGCGGAGACCGCGAAGCTGGGCGCCGACGTCGGGCCGGGCGTCTTCCCCCGCACGATCACCCACGCCCGCGGCACCGTCCGGCTGGAGGCGAAGCCCACGCGCGTGGTCGTGCTCGACAGCGGCGAGCTCGACGCCGTCCTGTCGCTCGGCATCACGCCGGTCGGGATGGCGAACCCCAACGGGCAGCCGCCGTCCTACCTCGCCGACAAGATCGCGGGCGTGACCAGGGTCGGGGACACCAACAACCTCGACCTCGAAGCCGTCGCGGCGCTGCACCCGGACCTGATCCTCGGCAGCAAGCTCCGCGTCGACCAGCTCTACGAGCCGTTGAGCGCCATCGCGCCCACCGTGCTCAGCATCCGGCCCGGATTCCCGTGGAAGGAGGACTTCCTGCTGGTCGCAGCCTCGCTGGGCGAGGAGGCCAAGGCCACCGAGGTCCTCAACGACTACCAGAAGCGGGCCGACGCGGTGAAGGCGTCGCTGTCGGGCGGCGCGCCCGCGATCTCGCTGGTGCGCTTCATGCCCGGCCGGATCCGGCTCTACGGGAACCTGTCGTTCATCGGCGTCATCCTCAAGGACGTGGGGCTGCCCCGCGCACCGGGCCAGGACTTCGACGAGCTGGCGCAGGAGGTCTCCACGGAGACCATCAACCGCGCCGACGGCGACTGGATCTTCTACTCGAGCTACGGGGCACCGGAGTCCACCGACCAGAACTCCGTGGTCAACGGGGGGCTCTGGAGCCGCCTCGGCGCGGTGCAGGCCGGCCACGTGCGCCCCGTCGACGACGAGGTCTGGTTCCTGGGCCTCGGGCCGATCGGCGCGATGATCGTTCTCGACGATCTCCAGAAGATCCTCGCCACTCCGTGACCGCGCCGCTTGGCCGGTAGCGTCCCGGCGGTGGCGCTGCGCGGGCTGCTGATGGACTACGCCGGAGTGCTCACCGACGGGCCGGAGCTGAGCGCGCTGGTGGAGCGGGCGCGGGCGGCGGGTGTGGCCACCGCTCTGGTGTCCGACGCCCACGAGGTGCCCGGCGAGTGCTCCGTGCTCTTCGACGCGGTGGTGCTCGGCCCGGCGCTCGGCGTGCGCAAGCCCGACCCGGAGGTCTTCCGCCGGGCCGCGGAACTTCTCGGGCTGCCGATCGGGCAGTGCGTGGTGGTGGACGACCAGATTCGCAACATCCGCGGCGCGCGGTCAGCGGGCGCGGTGGTGGTGCACCACCGCGACGCCGCCACCACGGCCGCCGAGATCGAGATCCTGCTCGATCTGCCTCCCGCCTGACGGCTACCGCTGCGGCGGTGTGCCGGGCGGCGCCTCGTCCGGGGCGTGGTCGCGGGTGGTGTCGCCTGCGCCCGTCCTCTGCTGGACCTGGTCGACGCCCTGGTCGATCTGGCTGTCGTGGCCCGCGACCCGGCCCTTGGCGGTCTCACCCGCCTTGTCGAGGCCCTGGTCGACCTTGTCGTCGTGCTTGTTCAGCAGATCCTTGGCCTTGTCCATGAAACCCATCACTGCACCCTCGTCCTGTCGCGGCGGTTCCGCTGACCGAGCTCACCCGTTCGGGCGAAGGCGGACGTGATGGGGGCGCAGTTCGTCCACGCTGGTGACGCCCATGAGCTGCAGGGTCCTGACGATCTCGCCGGCCAGGATGGTGACCGCCTTCTCCACCCCGAGGCGCCCGCCCGCCATGAGTCCGTAGAGGTAGGCGCGCCCGACGAGCGCGGCCCGCGCACCGAGCGCGATCGCCGCCAGCACGTCGGCGCCATGGGTGATGCCGGTGTCGACGAGCACCTCCGCACGGTCGCCGACGGCCTGGACGGTGGGCTCCACCAGCTCCAGCGGTACGGGGGCCCGGTCGAGCTGGCGGCCGCCGTGGTTGGACAGGAGCACAGCGTCGACCCCTGCGTCGACCACGCGGCGGGCGTCCTCGACGCTCTGGATCCCCTTGACCACGAGCTTTCCCTGCCAGGTGCTGCGCAGCCAGTCGACGTCGTCCATGGTCAGGGCGGGGTCGAAGATGCGGCCGATGAAGTCGGCGACGTTGCTGCCCTCGGAGGAGGACAGGTTGGCGAACACCAGTGGCTCGGTGGTGAGCAGGTTCAACCACCAGTGCGGGTGGCGCGCGCCGTCCACGAAGGTCTTCAGCGACAGGGCGGGCGGCACGGTGAGGCCGTTGCGCACGTCGCGGAGCCTGGCCCCGCCCACCGGAGTGTCGACGGTGAGGATCAGCGTGTCGTAGCCGGCCTCGGCGGCGCGCTGCACGAGGTCCTTCGCCGGTGCGCGGTCGCGCCACAGGTAGAGCTGGAACCACTTGCGGGCGTCCGGTGCGGCGGCCGCCATCTCCTCGATGGTGGTGGTGCCCATCGTCGACAGCGCGTAGGGGATGCCCACCTTCTGGGCCACCGCCGCCACCGCGTTCTCGCCCTCGTGGTGCATCATCCGCGTGAAGCCGGTGGGCGCGAAGGCGAACGGCAGGTTCGATCGCTTCCCCAGGATGTCGCGGCCGGTGTCGACGGTGGAGACGTCGCGCAGCACCGTGGGCGTGAACTCGACGCGGGCGTACGCCTGGTGGGCCCGGTGCAGCGACAGCTCACCGTCGGCGGCGCCGTCGGTGTAGTCGAACACGGCTCGCGGCGTGCGGCGCCGGGCGATCACCCGCAGGTCCTCGATGCTCGCGGCTCGCAGCAGCCTGCGCTCCGCGGCGTCACGCACGAACGGGGCCGGCCGCAGCAGCGGGCGGAGCTCGGAGGGGCGGGGAACCCTGCGCTGCACCATCAGGTGAGCGTAGATCCCCCTCGGGGACGGCGCTGCGTCTCAGCGAGCCCGGCGGGCGAGCTCGAACGCAGCGACGGCGCCCGCACTGGCCACCCCGAGCGACTCGACGCCACCGTGCATGGGGATCGCCAGCAGACCGTCGACGAGTGAGCGCACCGACTCCGACAGCCCGTCGGTCTCGTTGCCCAGCACGAGTGCGACGCGGGCCGGTAGCTCGGCGTCGAGCAGCGACGCGCCGCCCGCGTCGAGGCCGTAGAGGGTGAAGCCGGCGGCGGCCAGCTCGGCGCAGCCCTCCTCCACGGTGCCCGCCCGCAGCACGGGGGCCCGGAACGCGACGCCTGCCGATGCCTTCACGACCAACGGGTCGATCGCAGGCACCCCGCGGCGGGGGAGCAGGACCCCGTCGAGGCCTGCCGCGGTGGAGCTGCGCAGGATCATCCCGACGTTGGCGGGGTTGGTCAGCCGGTCGAGCACGAGCACCGACGCAGGCGCGCCGGGGGCGAGCGCAGCCACGAACTCGGCGACCGGCGCCATCCGGGGCGCGACGACGTCGGCCAGCACCCCCTGGTCGTGCCGCCCGTTGCCGGCGAGCACCTTCACCCGGTGCGCCGACGCCCACTGCACCGGCACGTCACGTTCGCGGGCGGCCGCGGTGATCGCGCGCACCGGCTCGCCCCGCAACCCGTCCGCCAGTATGACCTTGTCCACCTTCAGCCGGCCGTCCTGCAGTGCCTCCAGCACCGGCTTGCGCCCGTAGACGGTGATGAAGGTGTCCTTGGGTGAACGGGCTCCCGGCTCCGGGCCACCGCGCTCCCCACTCGCGCTCCGCACGGGTGTCAGCGTGCCACTTAGTATCTCGGGCATGCCGCCCCGGCTCTCCGCACTCGACGCCTCGTTCCTGTATCTGGAGCAGCCGACCACCCCCATGCACGTGGGCGGAGTGTCGATCTTCCGGAGGCCGCGGCCGCCCGGCCCGTCCGGCGGGTTCGACTACGACCGGCTCGTCCAGCTGATCGAGCAGCGGATCGCGCTGGTGCCGCGCTACCGGCAGAAGGTGCGCTACGTCCCCGGCAACCTCGCCCGGCCCGTGTGGGTGGACGACCCCGACTTCGACATCGCCTACCACGTGCGGCGTTCGGCGCTGCCCAAACCGGGCTCCGACGAGCAGCTCACCGAGCTCGTTGCCCGGCTGATGTCGCGCCCGCTCGACCACACGCGTCCGCTGTGGGAGATGTACCTGGTGGAAGGGCTGGCGCGGGGGCGCACGGCCGTCCTCACCAAGACCCACCAGGCCATGGTCGACGGGGTCAGCGCCTTCGACATCGGCCAGGTGATCCTCGACGTCGCGCCTCCCGGCACCGCGGAGTCCCCGCGTCCCCGCAACGGCCCCGCGCCGCGTGCGGTGCTGGAGGAGCTGTGGATGCCCCGGCCGGAGCCGACCGACACCCAGCTCATCCTCGGAGCCGTGGCCGAGGCGGTGGCCCGGCCCGGCGAGATCGCCGACAACGTGCGGGCGGCGGCAGGCGACGCGCTGGCCACCGTCGGCAAGATCGCCGGGACGGCGGGCAACCTGTTCTCGATGGCGCGGGTCGCGAGCCGTCGCGCCCCGGGCACGCCGCTCAACGTCGACATCTCCACGCAGCGGCGGTTCGCGGTGGCGCGCACCCGGCTGGACGCCTACCGGAAGGTGCGGGCCGCCCACGGGTGCACCGTCAACGACGTGGTGCTCAGCGTCGTCTCCGGTGCCCTGCGCAACTGGCTGCTCTCCCGCGGCGAACCGGTCACGTCGTCGTCGTCGTTGCGGGCGATGGTGCCGCTGTCCGTGCGTGGCGAGGCGGACGTCCCCAGCTCCGCCACGGCCGGGTCGCTCGGCAACCGCGTCTCCTCGTTCATCGTGGACCTGCCGGTCGGTGAGCCGAGTCCGGTGGTGCGGCTGCACCACGTCACGCACGCGATGCGCGAGCACACCTCGACCGGCCAGTCGGTGGGTGCGGACACCCTGGTCCGAATCGGTGGGTTCGCCCCGCCTACGCTGCACGCCCTGGGAGCGCGCGCCGCGAGCGGGTTCTCGAAGCGGATCTTCAACTTGGTGGTGACGAACGTGCCGGGACCACAGTTCCCGCTGTACGCCGCAGGTGCCCGAATGCTCGAGATGTTCCCGGTGGTGCCGCTGGCCAAGGGCCAGGCGCTCGCGATCGGGCTCACCTCCTACGACGGCGGCGTCTACTACGGCTTCAACGGCGACCGCGACGCGATGTCCGATCTCGACGTCCTCGCCGGAATGGTCGACGAGTCGCTCGACGAGCTCCTCTCCACGGTGGGTTCGTGATGCGCGTCTACGTGCCCGCCACCTGGCCGATGCTGCGCACGCTGGTGAAGAACGGCAGCGTCGACCCGATCGGCGGCACGGCGTTCGCGCTCACCCCCAAGCTGCGTGAGTCCTACACCAGCGGTGAGGAGGAGGAGCTCGAGTACGCCGCGCTCACCGAGGCCGCCAGAGCATCGCTGCGGCTCCTCTCGGTGGAGTTCGGGCTGGGCGAGGACTCCACTCCCGCTCGGCGCGTGGTCATCGCCGCCGACCTCGAGAACGTCACGCTGCGGCCCGACCTCGACGACGGAGCCGTCCGGATCGCCGGCGGGGTGCCGTTCGAGTCCATCGCCGCGGTGCACGTCGACACCGACGAGGCCGAGTACGCCGTGCGTCAGGGCGCCGGTGCCGTCGACGCTGCCGACATGGGCGACCTCGACGCGGAGTTCCTCGTCGGCGAGGCCGAGGACCACGAGCTGGCCTGGTACGACCCGTCCGAGGTGGCGTTCCTGGTGGAGCTGGGCTGACGGGTCAGCGGCGGTCGCGGCGGTCGCGGCGGCGCTGGGCGCGCCCCTCGTCGGAGCCCCCGAGCCCGCCGCGGTAGACCAGCGCACCCATCACCGGAATGAGCAGGAAGAAGTACCACTGCTTGGTGATGAGGAACAGCGCCACCGCTACGACCGGGGTGATCATGACGAGCCGGGGGCCCCAGCCGTCGAGGAAACCGCCCTTCACCGGCGCCACCTCACCCGCGGCCGGGGCGACGGGGAGAGGCGCGGTCAACGGGGGCTGGGCGGCCGTGCCCGGGAGCTGTGGGTGAGGCTCCGGCAGGTCGGTGAACAGCTCGGCGATCTCGGAGGCGACGACGGCGGCCGACGCCCTCGCCGTCCGGTCGGCGTACTCCTCCACACCGAGCCGGCCTTCCGACAGGTGCTCGTCAAGTGCCTTCATTGCCGCGGTGCGTTCAGCAGTGCCGATCCGCAGGGGCGAGGATTCTTCCCCGGACGTCATACGCAGAGAGTGCCAAACCCGTCAACGTAGGGCGACAAGGACCCGGCGCAGTGCGTCGAGCCGTCCGGGCGACAGCAGTCCCTTCTCCGCGAGGGCGTCCAGTGCGCACTCCGGATCGGCGGGGGGCCCGAAGTGTCCGCAGCCGCGCGGGCAGTCATCGATCGCTGCCGCGAGATCGTCGAACGCGGCCAGTACGTCGTCGGGGGTGACGTGGGCGAGTCCGAAGGACCGGACGCCCGGCGTGTCGACGACCCAGCCACCGCCGCGCTCCTCCGGCAGTGGGAGGGCGAGTGCTGCGACGGTGGTGTGGCGCCCCTTGCCGACGGCCGACACGATCCCGACGGCTCGCGCGGCGTCCGGGACGAGGGCGTTGACCAGCGTCGACTTGCCCACGCCCGAGTGCCCGACGAGCGCTGACACCTTGCCGGCGAGTACGCCGGCGAGCTCGGTCGGTTCCTGGTCGCGGCGGGTCACGAGCACGGTCAGGTCGAGCTCGCGGTACTGCGCGGCGAAGACCTCGGGGTCGCCGAGGTCGGCCTTGGTCAGGCAGAGCACCGGAGTGAGGCCGCCCGCGTAGGCGGCCACCAGGCAGCGGTCCACGAACCCGGTGCGCGGCTCCGGGTCCGCCACAGCGGTGACGATGACGAGCTGCTCCGCGTTGGCGACGATCACCCGTTCGAAGGGGTCGTCGTCGTCGGCGGTGCGGCGCAGCAGCGTGCGGCGTTCCTCGACCCGCACGATGCGGGCGATCGTGTCGGTCGCGCCCGACAGGTCGCCGACGAGCCCCACCCGGTCGCCCACGACGATCGGGGTGCGGCCGAGCTCGCGGGCCCGCATCGCGGTGACGGCAGGCCGGGTGCTGTCGGCCCCGGGGGCGCAGGTCCAGCGCCCGCGGTCGACGGTGGTGACCATCGCCTCGGCGGCGTCGGCGTGCTCGGGACGGGTCTTGGTGCGCGGCCGGGAGCCTCGCCTGCCGGGACGCACGCGGACGTCGGACTCGTCGTACTCGCGGCGGCTCACTCCGGCGTCACACCCGCCTCGTCCGGGGTCACCGGGCCGTCTCGAGGAGCGCGGCCCAGCGTGCCGGGAAGTCGGGGATGGTCTTGTCGGTGCAGCCGACGTCGTCCACCGAGACCGACGGCACGAGCAGCCCGATCAGCGCTCCGGCGGTGGCCATCCGGTGGTCGGCGTAGGCGCCCCAGAGCCGGTCGGCCGGGGCGGTGAGCGGCGCCGGCCGGATCTCGAGCCCGTCCGGGGTCTCGGTGACGTCGCCGCCGAGCGCGCCGATCTCGGTGGCGAGTGCCGCCAGCCGGTCGGTCTCGTGCCCCCGGATGTGGGCGACGCCGCGGATCCGGGAGGGACCCGTGGCGAGCGCCGCGACGGCCGCGACGGTCGGCGTCAGCTCGCTGGCGTCGTGCAGGTCGACGTCGACGCCGCTGAGGGCGTCCGGGCCGCGCACGGTCATCCCGTCCGGCCCCGGCTCGACGGTGCAGCCCGCCTGCGCGAGCACGGAGAGGATCTCCACACCCGGCTGCGTGGAGTCGGAGGGCCAGCCCAGCACGGTCACCTCGCCGCCGGTGACCGCGGCGGCGGCGAGGAACACCGCGGCGTTGGACAGGTCGGGCTCGGCCGTCCACTCCCGGGCGGCGATCCGGCCGGGGGAGACGCGCCAGGTGTTGGGCTCGCCGTGCGTAGCGCCAGCGAAGCGCGCATCGACGCTGACGTCGACGTCCACGCCTGCGGTGCGCAGCATGTCGACGGTCATCTCGATGTGCGGCAGCGACGGCACCGGTTTGCCGTCGTGGTGCACGGTGACGCCCTTGTCGTAGTGGGCGCCGGACAGCAGCAGACCGGACACGAACTGGGACGACGCCGACGCGTCGATCACCACGTCACCCCCGGGAACCGCACCGGTGCCGTGCAGGGTGAACGGCATCCGGTCCCCGTCCACTCGCGCACCCAGTGCGCGCAGCGCGTCGAGCACCGTGGCCATGGGGCGCTCCCTGGCGCGCGGGTCGCCGTCGAACCGGACCGGGCCGTCGGCCAGCGCTGCCGCGGGCGGCACGAAGCGCATGACGGTGCCGGCCAGCCCGCAGTCCACCACCCCGCCGCCGCGCAGGCCGTCGTGCGGGGCGAACGTGACCCGTTCGCCGTCCACCTCAACCGGGACGCCGAGCGCACGCATGGCGCCGACCATCAGCGCTGTGTCGCGGGTGGCAGGGGCCCCGGTCACGGAAGCCGCACCCCCCGAGAGCGCGGCGAGCAGCAGGGCGCGGTTGGTGACGGACTTCGACCCCGGCACGGACACCCGGCCGCGGACGGGGCCGGTGGCGAGCGGGGCAGGCCATGGGGTGGTCACCCCCGCAATGATTCCCCATGCGGGCCCGTGTGCCGGTCAGGAGGCCGCCGGAAGCAGGTGTCGACGCCGCCCGCGCCCGCCCCGACGGTGCCGTCCGGCTCCTGGAGCGCCTCGCGGACCTCGCGCGCTGATCGGTGGGACGATGGAGTCATGTGCGGCCGATACGCCTCCATCAAGGCTCCTGCCGACCTCGCCGACGAGTTCCGCGCGGTCGACGCCACCGACGGCGTGGCGACGCCGGACTACAACGTGGCGCCCACCAAGCAGATCATCACGGTGGTGGAGCGGCACCCCCGTGACGAGGACGGCACGCCCGACCCGGACACCACGGAGCGCACGCTCCGGATGGTGCGCTGGGGGCTCGTGCCGTCCTGGGCCAAGGACCCCAAGGCGGGTGCCCGCATGATCAACGCCCGGTCGGAGTCGGCGGCCACGAAGCCGGCGTTCCGCCGGGCCGTCAACGCACGGCGGTGCCTGATCCCGGCCGACGGCTGGTTCGAATGGCAGCGGGGCCCGGAGCACAAGCAGCCGTACTACACCCACTACGCCGACGGCAGCTCGCTCGCGATGGCCGGGCTGTGGGAGTACTGGAAGCCGAAGGACGACCCCGACAACGAGTACCCGAACGGGCTGGTCACGGCGGCAGTGCTCACCACCGAGGCCGTCGGGCCGCTGGCGCAGGTGCACGACCGGATGCCGTTGGTGCTCCCGCGGTCGGCGTGGGACGCCTGGCTCGACCCGGACGCCGGTGCCGACGCCGACGCGGTGGCGGCTCTGTTGGCCCCGCCGTCGCCCGACCTGGTGGCGGAGCTCGAACTGCGACCGGTGTCGCCGCGGGTCAACAGCGTGCGCAACAACGGGCCCGAGCTGCTCGAACCGCTCCGCACCGAGGACGTCCGCGAGCCGCTGCAGCTGGACCTCTTGGCCGGACCGAACCCGAAGTGACCACCGAGGTCGCGACGCCGCACGGGCCGGCCCGGCTCACCCGCCACGACGCCGACGGCGAGGCGCGGGCCGTGCTGCTGCTCGGGCACGGCGCGGGCGGCGGGGTGGGCGCGCCGGACCTGCTCGCCACGGCAGGCACCGCCGTCGCGGCCGGAGTGCACGTCGTGCTGGTCGAGCAGCCGTACCGGGTGGCCGGGCGCCGCGCTCCCGCTCCCGCCGCCCAGCTCGACGCGGCCTGGCTCGCGGTGGTCGAGCACGTCCGGGCCGAGCTGGGGCTGCCGCTGCTGTTCGGCGGACGCAGCTCCGGGGCCCGGGTGGCGTGCCGGACCGCCACGGAAGGCGGGGCCATCGGCGTGCTGTGCCTGGCGTTCCCGGTGCACCCCCCGGGCAAGCCCGAGAAGGACCGGCTGGCCGAGCTGGCCGCACCGACGGTCCCGGTGCTCGTGGTGCAGGGCCTGACCGACCCGTTCGGCCGTCCCGAGCCCGCTCCCGGGCGGGAGGTGGTGCTGCTGCGCGGCGACCACAGCCTCAAGAGCGACACGCCTGGCCTGCGCGCCGCGGTGGCGGACTGGCTGACCAGGCACGTCGGCGCCCTCACCCCGGCCCCGTAGCGGTCTCAGGGGACGGCGGCGATCGGGGCGAACCGGGCTCCGGTCAGCCGCACGAGATCGGCGGGTGAGAGCTCCACCTCGAGCCCGCGCCGGCCTGCGCTGCAGAACATCGTGTCCAGGTGCTCGGCGGAGGCGTCCACCACCGCGGGCAGGCGCTTGCGCTGTCCCAGCGGGGAGATGCCGCCCGCCACGTAGCCCGTGGCCCGCTCGGCGAGGGTGACGTCGGCCATTTTCGCCCGCTTGCCCCCGACGGCGGCGGCCAGCGCTTTGAGGTCGAGCATCGCCAGCACCGGGACGATGCCGACGGTGAGGGCCCCGTCCACGTCGGCGACCAGTGTCTTGAACACCCTCGACGGGTCCAGCCCCAGCAGCTCGGCGGCCTCCGGGCCGTAGGCCTGGCCACTCCCGTGCGTGTAGCTGTGCAGCCGGTGCTCCACCCTCTGCTGGGCGAGCAGTGCGGTCGCCTGCGTTCCCTTCCCGGCCATTCCGGAACGATATCCAGCGGGGAATCACCCGCTGGAGACGGACGTTGTCAAGAGGGTGAAACAGGCAGTGATGGATGCGCCACGCCCGGCGATTCGGCTGCGTCCGGCCCACGAGGCGGCGCGCGGCGGCGTAAGCTCGTCCCGTCAACAGGCCGGGTCGAAGATGGCCGGCCCAGAGGTCGCAGCTCGTGCGACCCGACGGGAGAGGAGCAGGGTGCCGGGCACCGAACAGGCGGCTGAAGCGGCTATCACCGCAGACCACGAGGTCGAGGTCGAGCAGGAGCTGGAGGAGTCGACCGAGGAGCGGGCTGCCCGCTTCGAGCGCGACGCCATGCCCCTGATCGACCAGCTATACGGTGCTGCCCTGCGGATGACGCGCAACCCGGCCGACGCCGAGGACCTCGTCCAGGAGACGTACCTCAAGGCCTACTCCGCGTTCCGGACGTTCCGCGCCGGCACCAACCTCAAGGCCTGGCTCTACCGGATCCTCACCAACACCTACATCAACGGCTACCGCAAGCGGCAGCGCCAGCCGATGCAGTCGGCCACCGATGAGATCAGCGACTGGCAGATCGCGCAGGCCGGTGAGCACACCTCCCAGGGCCTGCCCTCGGCCGAGATGGAAGCGCTCGACCGGCTTCCCGACACCGACGTGAAGGTCGCTCTCCAGCAGCTGCCCGACGATTTCCGGATGGCGGTGTACCTCGCCGACGTCGAGGGCTTCGCCTACAAGGAGATCGCGGAGATCATGGGCACCCCGATCGGCACCGTGATGTCGAGGTTGCACCGGGGTCGGCGCCAGCTCCGTGACATGCTCACCGACACCGCCCGCGACCGCGGGTTCCTGCGTGGAGAGCAGGAGGTCTCCTCATGAGCTGCGGGAACCATCACGACACCGACTGCTCGGAAGTACTCGCCGAGGTGTGGCTGTTCCTCGACCACGAGTGCGACCAGTCGCGCCGGGCCCTGCTGGCCCAGCACCTGGACGAGTGCGGCCCGTGTCTCGCCGAGTACGGCATCGACGACAAGCTGAAGAAGCTGCTTGCCAGCAAGTGCGGCGGTGAACACGCCCCCGACGAGCTGAAGAACCGGCTGCGCCGGCAGATCCGGGTGGCGGTCCTCGAACAGGCCGACGTCACCGTGGAGTCTGGCCCCGACGGCACCACCACCACGGTCGAGGTGCGGAGCACCCGTATCGAGCAGCGCGGCTGAGCACGCGCGCCGTACAACCGACGGTCGAACGACGGAGCGCCGGGGCCATCGGCCCCGGCGCTCTCGTACAGCACGATCAGATGCTGCAGAATCAGGTGTTGGGCCGCTTGCCGTGGCTGGCCGCGCTCTTCTTGCGGTCGCGGCGCTTGCGTGCGCGCTTGGACATGGTTCCCTCCCCTGCTCCTGGGTTCTCCGCGATCGGACGTCGTCCCGTCGGTGCCCCGATTCTCCCACGTGCTTGACTGGAGCCGAGTTCGTGGGGCGAGGCGCCCCGGCCGGGAGGGGTAGTCGAGTGTCCACGCTCAGCGAGCTGCTCGCCGAACACACCGAGCTGGCCGGCGATGCCGTCGACCACCTGCAGCGGGTCGTGGCCGAGTGGCAGCTGCTCGCCGACATGTCGTTCGCCGACTTCCTGTTGTGGGTTCCCCTCACGCCGCCCGACCGGCAGGCCGGCCCGCAGGAGTTCCTCTGCGTGGCTCAGGCCCGCCCCACCACGGCGCCGACCGCGCACCCCGAGGACGTGGTCGCCGCGCGCGTCCGCTCCGCGGACAACCCGCAGCTGCGCCGGGCCGTCGTCGAGGGCCGCATCTGCCGGGAGGAGAACCCGCGCTGGCACCTGGAGGTGCCGGTGCGCCGCGAGACGATCCCCGTCCGCCACGGCCGGTCGGTGGTCGCGGTGCTGTCCCGCGACACGAACCTCGCGATGCCGCGGGTGCCGAGCCCGCTGGAGATCGCCTACCTGGGCAGCGCATCCGACCTGTGCCAGATGGTGGCCGACGGGACGTTCCCGCCGCGTGCCGCCATGGCGGGCGCCGACACCAGCCCCCGCGCAGGTGACGGGCTGATCCGGCTCGACGCGCACGGCCTGGTCGCCTACGCGAGCCCCAACGCGCTGTCGGCCTACCACCGCATGGGACACGCCAGCGATCTGGTCGGCCTCTCGCTCACCCAGGCCACCCGGGAGCTCGTGCACGACCCGTTCGACGCCGCCGAGGTGGCGGCGCGGATCGGGGCGGCGCTCGACGGGCGGCACTCACTGCGGATGGAGGTGCGCGCCCGCGGCGCCGTCATGCTCGTGCGCGCGCTGCCGCTGCGCCCGCGCGGTGACGCTGCGGGCGCACTGGTGCTGGTCCGCGACGTCACCGACCTGCGGCGCCGCGACATGGCGCTGCTCAGCAAGGACGCGACCATCCGGGAGATCCATCACCGGGTGAAGAACAACCTCCAGACCGTGGCCGCGCTGCTGCGCCTGCAGGCCCGCCGCACGGCGATCCCGGAGGCCCGCCGGGCGCTCGCGGAAAGTGTTCGGCGTGTCAACTCCATCGCGCTGGTGCACGAGTCGCTCTCGGTCTCCGTGGCCGAGCGGGTGGACCTCGACGAGCTGGTCGACAAGGTGCTGCCCGCCATCGGGGACGGCGCCACGGCCGAGTTCCGCGCCAAGGTGCGACGGGAGGGCAGTTTCGGCACGCTGCCCGCCGCCCTGGCCACGCCGCTCGTGCTCGTGCTCACCGAACTCGTGCACAACGCGCTGGCGCACGCCTTCGAGCCCGGACACGCCGGGGAGGTGGTGGTGTCCGCCCAACGGTCGGCCGGTGCGCTCGACGTGGTGGTCGCGGACGACGGGCGGGGCATCCCTCCCGAGTTCGACCCGGAGTCGTCGAAAGGGCTGGGACTGCAGATCGTGCGGACGTTGCTTGACTCAGAACTCGACTCCGCGCTGCAGGTTCGACCCCGTCCTGGCGGGGGAACCGAGGCCGTCATCAGGCTCTCGTTGCGGGGACGTTAGCCTTCAGCTGTGGTCGAGGAGTCCGGAAGCGCGGTCGCAGCCCGGTCCGTCGATCTCCTCCGGAGCTGCTCCAGCGTGCGCCCGGTGAAACGACCGCGGGCCCGAAGCCGGGTGCAGTCCGGCCTCGGGCCCGCGGCGGGGGAGGTTGATGTTGCTGTGTATCAGGCGGTGCGTGCGCGCGTGCGCGCGTTGCGGCGCTTCAGGGCCCGCCGCTCGTCTTCGCTCATGCCGCCCCAGACGCCTGCGTCCTGGCCGCTCTCAAGTGCCCAGGTGAGGCACTCGGTGACCACGGGGCAGCGCCGGCAGACGGTCTTGGCCTCGGCGATCTGCAGCAACGCAGGCCCGCTCGTCCCCACGGGGAAGAACAGTTCGGGGTCCTCGTCGCGGCAGATAGCGCGGTGACGCCAATCCATGGTCTCTCGGCTCCTTGTACTAGCGCGATCGGGGTCGCGCCGATCGTCTGTCACGGTGTTTCCGCGCTTGTGAATCGTTTCACGAGCGCGCTCGGTGTTCAAGGTCCGAGGTCCACCCAGGTGAGCACTCTCACCCACTCATAGCAACGATCTCCGCCACGATCGGTTACCAACTGCGTACCGCGATCGTGACTCGTCACCATGAGCGATCGACCTCGTCCCGCCCACCGGAGTCGGGTTACCCCGCCTCCGAAGGACCATGCGAGAGGATCCTCGCGATCACTCGCTTGTCCGAGACCCACCTTGGGGCAACGTTTGCCCAGGTGCGAGCCCTTATCGGCTCGACGGTCCACAAACATCGGTGAGTGGACGCGAAGCCTCACCCTCGTGAGTGAAAGGACCCGCCCAGCTGCGACGAGCTGCGCGTCTCACACGATGACCCGTAGCGCCGCGAACACGGTACGAAATCACCCTTTGGTACTTCGGGGGATGATCCGAACGGCCCAGAGCAGCTTGGCGTTCCTTCCAACCAGGGCTGTTCAACGCGCCCCTGACCTCGGGAATTCCCGCCCGTGCCCGGGACGGGCGCACTGCCCGCTCGCCGGCGGGCCTATTCTCGGCCCTGTGAGGGCGCAGCGACCGGCGGCGGGACCGCCGAGGCAGGTCCGGCTGGCCGGGGTGCTGGTCGGGCTGCAGGGGCTGCTGGCCATCGGCTTCGCGGTGGCGCTGGGCGTGCGGTCGTTCGAGCCCGGGGTCGCCGCCGGCAGCGTGGTCGGCGAGGCCGGCTACTTCGTCGTCATCGGCGCTGCACTGCTCGCCGTGGGCGTCGGGCTCTTCACCGGGCGCCGCTGGGCGCGGACGCCCGCGATCGTCACCCAGTTGCTCCTGCTCCCGGCGGTCTACTCGCTGATCGGACCGTCGCGGCAGCTCGTGCTGGGACTGGTGGCTCTCGTCTACGTCGGGTCCACGTTCATGCTGCTCATCAGCGAGCGGTCGCGGGAGTGGTCGATGGGCATGGACGCCCCGGACGCCCCGGACGTTCGGAGCTAGGCGCTAGGAGCCGCTCAGGGCGCTGCGCGTGCCCTCGTCGGCCAAGGCGTCGAGCGCGTCGCCGTCGAGGCGGAACGTGGTCCACTCGTCCATCGGCACGGCCCCGATCCCGCGGTAGAAGGCGATCGACGGCTCGTTCCAGTCCAGCACCGACCACTCCAGCCTGGCGTAGCCCCGCTCGGCGCAGACGCCGGCCAGCGTCGCCAGCAGGGCCCGGCCGAGCCCGTGTCCGCGATGGGTGGGGCGCACGTAGAGGTCCTCGAGGTAGACGCCGTGGACGCCGCGCCACGTCGAGAAGTTGAGGAACCAGAGTGCGACGCCGACGACCTCGGCAGTCCCGTCCGGTCCGGCGACCTCGGCCACGTGCCCGAACAGCGCCGGCGCCGGGCCGAACAGCGCGGTGGCCAGCTGCGGCTCGGTCAGCGTGCAGGACTGCGGTTCGCGTTCGTACTCGGCGAGCGCGTGCACCAGCGCCACGACGGCGGGGATGTCCTCGGGGCGCACGCCACGGATGCGATCGGTCAGCACACGGGAAGACCCTAATCGACCACGGCCGGACCGCTCGGCGCTGCGGTGGCGAGGACGCCGTCGATCCGGGCCGGTGGGCTCAGCCCAGCGCCCGGAGGTTGACGTGCTCCAACTGCGGGACGCCCCGCTCGTCGCCCAGCACGGCGAAGGACGGCGCCGACATCGCGAACCGGACGCCCTCGGTGACGGGAAGCCCGATCCAGCGGCTGACGAGTACGCGGCTGAAGTGCCCGTGCCCGACGAGCACCACGTCCCCGCGGTCCAGTGCGGCCCGGGCGTCGGTGAGCACGCCGTCGGCCCGCTGCCTGACCTCTTCGGCCGTCTCACCGCCGGGGCAGGGGGCGGTCCAGACCGTCCAGCCGGGGACGGTCTCCCGGATCTCCTCCGTGGTCAGGCCCTCGTAGTCGCCGTAGTTCCACTCGGACAGCCGCTCGTCGACGCCGTCGACGTGCAGCCCGGCGAGCTCGGCGGTGTCGCGGGCGCGGCTGCGGGGGCTGGAGAGCACGAGGGCGGGCGGCTCGGCGCCGCGTAGCCGCAGCAGCAGATCGCCTGCCGCCTTGGCGAGGCTGCGCCCGCGTTCGGTGAGCGGGACGTCGGTCCGGCCGGTGTGCTTCCCCGACAGCGACCACTCCGTCTCGCCATGGCGCAGCAGGAACACCCGGCTGGAGGTCACGGCAGCGACAGTAGTGCGCGATCGGTCGCGGCGCGGGGTCTACGGGCCGACGGCCGGCTGGGAGGCGGCGGCCACGAACTTGTTCGCCCACTAGAAGGGTGGCGGCTCGTCGGTGGCTGTGGCCTTCTTCTGGGTGCGGGGTTCGGTGAGTGGTGGTGGGTCGACGCGGTAGGTGTGGCCGCTGGGTGTGGTCCAGAGGATCGATCCGTCGGGGTACTGGCTGACGCTCCAGCCCGGCATGGCTTTGAGTCGGTGGTGGGGCCGGCACTTCGGGCCGAGGTTGGCTGCCGATGTCGGGCCTTGGTCGGTGGTGGGGTCGAAGGGCATGTTGTGGTCGAGGTCGCAGCGGTCGGCGGGGACGCGGCAGCCGGGGGCTTGGCAGTACTGGTGGCGCGCGGTGTCGTGGTCGGTGAGGTGGGGTGGGGGTCGGTAGCGGGTGGTGCCGTAGTCGAGCAGGGCGCCGGTGAGGGGGTCGGTGACCAGGCGGCGCCAGGTGCTGTTGGGGTCGGCGGCCAGTTCGCGGGCGGTCTGGGCGGGGATGGGGCCGTGGCCGGCGAGCTCGCCGGGTTCCTCGCAGATGCCGCGGAGGGTGTCGAGGAAGACGGGCGGCCGCGCGGCGGCGGCACTGCCGCAGCCGCGGGCCGCGAGATCCGCCTGATCGCCCTGGCAAGGGCGAACGCACGACTCTCGGAATGATCACGCCACGTCGACCTCCGGGACCGAGCCCGACGAGTTCGGCGAGGGGGCCCCGGTCGCGGCGCTGCTAGGCTGACACGGTGCGCACGATCGTGAAGTTCTGGTGGCCGCCGGCAGGCGGCTCCTCCGACGTGCGCTGACACTCAGCAACCCTCCCAGGCCGCCCGCGCAGGCGGCCTTCGTCGTTCCCGGGGCCGTCGCGGGGTGGCCGCCGACCCGAGGAAACACGATGCGACTCTCCGGGATCACCCCGTCCGGCCACGCCCAGCTCGGCAACCACCTGGGCGCGATCCAGCGCTGGGTGTCCGACGGCGGCCCGGACGACCTGTACTTCGTGTCCGACCTGCACGCGATGACGACCACCCACAACCCGGGCAGGCTGCGGGCGCGGACCAGCGAGATGCTGGCCGTGCTGGTGGCGTCCGGGATTCCGGCCGAGCGGGTGTTCGTGCAGTCGGATCTGGCGCGCGAGCTGGGTGCGCTGACGTGGATCCTGGAGTGCACCTGCAGCTACGGCGAGGCCGCGCGGATGATCCAGTTCAAGGAGAAGGGCAGCGGGCAGCCGGGAGTGCGGCTGAGCCTGCTGACGTATCCGGTGCTGATGGCCGCCGACATCCTGCTGCCGGGCGCGGACGAGGTCCCGGTCGGCGAGGACCAGAACCAGCACGTCGAGCTGGCGCGGGCCCTGGCCCGGCGGTTCAACAGCACCTACGGCGAGGTGTTCACGGTGCCGCGGGCGGTGCTGCCGTTGACCGGCGCGCGGGTACGCGACCTGGCCGACCCGACGCGCAAGATGTCGAAGTCGGCACAGGACTCGGCCGGGGTGGTGTTCGTGCTGGACGAGCCCGACCTGATCCGGCGCAAGGTGCGGCGGGCGGTGACGGACGGGTCGGCCGACGTCGCGTACGTGCCGCAGGAGCGTCCCGGGGTGGCGAACCTGCTGGAGATCCTGGCCGGCTGCCGTGGTGGCCGTCCGGCTGACCTGGCAGCCGAGTTCACGTCGTACGGCGCGCTCAAGGAGGCCGTGGCGGACGCGGTGATCGAGACGCTGCGCCCCATCCGCGAGCGGACGGTCGAACTGCTGGCGGACCCGGGTGAGCTGGCCAGGGTGCGCGCGGAGGGCGCCGCCCGTGCCGTGGAACGGGGGGAGCACCGCCTGGGCTCGGCGATGCGGCTGATCGGCGCGGGCGCTCAGCGGCCGGGCGCGCTCACGGGAGCGGTCGCGCACGCGTAGGCGACGCCAACCGCCACCGTCCGTGGCCTGCCGTAGGGGCGTACATCGACTTATTGGCGCTCACTTCCGGAATCACCTTTTTCGGGTGGAGTGTCGGCCGGTCGGCACTGGCACGGTCTCGTGGCTTCGGCGAGTGTCGACAATTGTCGAGGAGGGACTTCATGGCGACCATGGAAGGACCAACCCAATCTGTTCAGCCGAAGCGACCGGGCCGGACGGATGGGGTGGCGGGCGAATTCACCGTCTTCTGCAAGATCAAGCCGGGCCACGCGGATGCACTGCGCGAGGTACTCGACGAACTCATGAGCGCCCTGGGGACGGGTGACCGGGCCGCGCTGCGACAGATCGGCACGCTGCACGACGCGCGGCACGTGATCTTCGACAACGATACACAATTCATGTTCGCCAGTGTCTTCGACGGGTCCTGGGACACCTACATCGACGACTTCGCGACGACAGTGGTGGGGGAGAGGTTCGACAGAGTCTTCTCGCACGCAGAAGGGTTTCCCGGCATCAAGGATCCGAACGTGAAGGAGTGGTTCGTCTCCCAGCAGGAGCCCGCGCTCGTCTTCGTCAGCTCTTATCCCGACCTCACCGTCAAGCAGATCTGGAAGGACCAAACCATCAATGAGGCGTTCCAGGCGGTGCTCGACACCCCGGAATTCCAGGCGGCGCTCGACAATCCCGCCAACAAGGAACTGCTGGCCACACCGGCCTTCCAGAAACTGCTCGACCAAGCCGCGGGCTGACCTCGCCGAACCCACCCCGAGTGGATCGATGTGACATACCTGGGGAGACACGACAGTCATGAGCGCGGAGGCAACCGACGTACCGAGCGTGAGTCTCGAGATCGACGACATCCAGAGCGGAGCGCTGCGCCCCCGGCCGTCGCCGTACGTGGGGAAGTTCTTCGTGCTCCGCGTCGACGACCGGCGGGACGGCCGTGGCATGCTGCGGCGGCTGCTTCCGGCGGTCGACGGTGGCCTCCCCGGCCCCGATCCCGATCCCGATCACGATGCCTGGGCCTCCGTGGCCGTCACCCACCACGGTCTACGCGCTCTCGGGGTGCCCCAGGACTCGCTCGACAGCTTCCCGCTCCCGTTCCGGCAGGGGATGGCGGGCCGGGCGGACCTGATCGGTGACGTCGGCGAGAGCGATCCCGCTCACTGGGAGCCGCCCTTCGGAACATCCGATGTGCATATCGTGGTGAGTGCGATCTCGCCCGATGCGGCCCGTCTGGAAAAGGCGCTGGAGCGGGTCCGCACCGCCTACCAGGAGACGTCCGGCGTCACGGTGGTCTGGCAGCAGGACATCCACCAGCTTCCTACCGGGCGCACCACGCTCGGCTTTCGCGACGGGATCAGCCATCCTGGCATCGAGGGTAGCGGAATACTCGGCACCAATCCCCACGAGGCCCCGCTCAAGGCCGGCGAGTTCATCCTCGGCTATCCCGATGAGACCGGCAACCTGCCGCCCATGCCGCAGCCCGATGTCCTGGGTCGCAACGGCACCTACCTGGCCGTCCGCAAGATTCACACCAAGGTGGCGGCCTGGCGTCAGTACTTGACCAAGAACACATCGACCCCGGAGGAGGAGGCGCTGCTGGCGGCGAAAATGGTCGGGCGCTGGCCGAGCGGGGCGCCATTGACCCTCTCTCCCGACCGCGACGACGCGGAACTGGGCGCCGACCCGCGCCGCAACAATGATTTCCTCTACCGGGAGAACGACGATCGCGGTTTCAGATGTCCCGCCGGTGCGCATATCCGACGGGTCAACCCGCGCGATTCCGACATCATCGGGGAGGCACGGCTGCACCGCATCATCCGTCGCGGTACCACCTACGGCCCGCCGCTGCCGGAGGGTGTGCTCGAGGACGACGGCGCCGATCGGGGTCTCGTCGGAGTCTTCATCGGTGCCCACCTGGACCGGCAGTTCGAGTTCATCAAGTCCGAGTGGGTCAACGAGGGAAACTTCATCGGGTACTCGGGCGAGACGGACCCGGTGGCCGGGCATCGCGACGGAACGGGCAGCGTCACCATCCCGCAGCGGCCGGTCCGGCGGCGCCTGCAGAACATGCCGAGCTTCGTGGTCACGCGGGGCGGCGAGTATTGCTTCCTCCCGGGGTTGCGTGCCCTGCGCTGGCTCGCCGAGTTGGAGACCTGACGGCCATGGCCATCAGGTGGCACTCTGACGGGAGATCGCCTTGAGCGTGTTGCAGACACTGCAGAACCTGTTCACCCTCGCCTTCGTCGTGACGAGCATGCTGGGCATGGGCCTGAGTCTCACCGTCTCCCAGATCATCCAGCCGCTTCGGAATACGCGGTTGGTGGCCCTGGCGCTCGCCGTGAACTTCGTCGTCGTACCCGCAGTCGCGTTCGGCCTGTCCCGGATCATCCCGCTCGACCAGGACGTGCAGATCGGGTTGTTGCTGATCGGCACCGCAGCCGGCGCACCATTTCTGCCCAAACTCGCCCAGATCGCCAAGGCGGACATCGCGTTCGCCGTAGGACTGATGACGATTCTGATGCTGGTGACGATCGTCTACCTGCCGCTCGTGCTGCCGCTGCTGCTGCCGGGAATCGAGGTCAGTGCCCTGGAAATCGCGCTGTCCCTGATTGTGACCATGCTCGTGCCGCTGGTCATCGGACTGCTCATCAAGGCTCGATACGAAGGCATCGCCCAGGCCATGCAGCCGCCCATGGCGCAGATCTCGACGATCAGCCTGGTGCTGCTTCTCGTGCTGATGCTGGCACTGAATTTCAGGAACGTGCTCGACCTGTTCGGCACCGGCGCCATCATCGCCACGCTGCTGTTGATCGTGATCGCGGTCCTGGCGGGATACGTACTCGGTGGCCCGCGCACGAGCACGAAGCAGGTACTGGCACTGGGAACGGGCCAGCGGAATCTGTCGGCCGCTTTCATCATCGCGACGAGCAACTTCGCCGGCCAGCCGAACGTACTGGTCTACGTGGCCGCAGCGGGACTGGTGGGAATGGTCGTCCTGTTCCCGACGGCAGGAGAGTTCGGTAAGCGCGCCAAGGTCGTCCCGGGCACGGATCAGCCCGCGGCGTCGGGGCAGGCGTGACTGCCCGCGGAAGCCGCAGAAAGGACCGGTCGAGGTCATGGCATCACAGTTCGTTCCCTACACGCCGGACGTCGAGACCGTTGAACCCCGGTTCAACGAGGATCTGCAGACGGTCATCGAGAAGACGGAGCGCTACATCGCCGAGTCCCTCACGGCCGGCGGCACCGGCCGGGCCGTCCGCGATGCCCATGCCAAGGGGTATGGCCTCGTCCGAGGGGAGGTCGAGATCCTGGGCGGGTTGCCCGCCGAGTACGCGCAGGGCATCTATGCCACACCGGGACGACATGGTGCGCTCATCCGATTCTCCAACGGATCACCCCACGCCGGAGCGGACGCGCGGCTCGGCAGCGCGACCGGACTGGCGCTGAAGATCTTCGACATCGACGGCCCGACTCTGCTGGCGGACGAGCCCGACACGCGCACCTTCGACTACACCAACATCAACGGGCCGATCTTCTTCTGCAACACGGTCGACCACTACCTGTTCATCCAGGACCTCTTCCTCGACGCGCCGAGCTACTTCGCCCGAGGCCGGCCGGGAGCCCATCAGTTCTTCCGCGACTTCGTGACCGGAAAGGGGACGCTCGACCCGGACGACTGGGCATGGGACGAGTTCCTGGCGTTCCTGCGGCTGTCGCAGATATCCCCGGTGAACGTACTGCTGTCGACCTACTGGTCCATGGGCGCGGTCCGCCACGGCGACTACATCGCCAAGGTCCGTATCGCCCCCGACCCCGCCTTCGCCGACGCGGTGGTCCGGCGCGCTGTCGACCCGGCGTCGGCAGCGGAGGTCTTCCGGCCGGCCCTGGTGGCCGAACTGTCCGAACGCCCCTACGCCTTCGACATCCAGGTCCAGCTGAGCACCGATCTGGAGCGGATGCCGGTCGAGGACGTCACCGTGGAGTGGCCCGAGCGGCTCTCGCCGTTCGTCACGGTGGCCAAGCTGCGGATCCCACAGCAGGACATCTCCGGCGACGGCAACCTCGAGAAGATGGATGGGCTGTCCTTCACGCCGTGGCGGGTGACGGCCGAACACGCGCCTCTCGGCAACATCATGCGCGCACGCAAGAACGTCTACCGCCACTCGT
This sequence comes from Pseudonocardia sp. OZ21, assembly GCF_059359135.1. Classification (NCBI taxonomy): domain Bacteria; kingdom Bacillati; phylum Actinomycetota; class Actinomycetes; order Pseudonocardiales; family Pseudonocardiaceae; genus Pseudonocardia; species Pseudonocardia sp. OZ21. The sequence goes on along the minus strand of NZ_JCADBN010000005.1, from coordinate 373,566 downwards.
CGATCCTTCGTCACAAGCTCAACGAACAGCAGCGCACAGAACCCCGCAGCGCCGACGAGTTGCTGCCGTGAACCAGCAGCGCCCGGGCGCTCTGCCGGCCGCCGGCAGGCGGCCCGACAACGAAGAACGGCGCTGACCTGCGGAAGAGTACTTCCGCCGGTCAGCGCCGCTTCAGCGCCTGGATCAGGCAGCCGACTTGGTCTCCCAGAAGATCTTGTCGATCTGGGCGATGAGGTCGAGCAGTTCCTGGCCGGTCGCCGGGTCCAAGGAGGACTTGGCGCCGTCGGCCCCGCCGCCGGCCTTCTTGGTGGCCTTGTTGAACAGCTCGTGCAGCTCCGGGTACTTCTCGAAGTGCGGCGGCTTGAAGTAGTCGGTCCAGAGCACCCACAGGTGGTGCTTGACGAGATCCGCGCGCTGCTCCTTGATCAGGATGGCCCGGCTGCGGAACTCGGGGTCCTCGTTGCTCTGGTACTTCTCCTGGATGGCCTTGACCGACTCGGCCTCGATGCGGGCCTGAGCCGGGTCATACACGCCGCAGGGGAGGTCGCAGTGCGCGGTGGCCTCCAGCCGCGGGCGGAGAATGCGGGACAGCAGCCGCATGGGTCCTCCCTGGTTGGTGATCGTTCTGGCTCGTCCGACACTACTCTGGGAGTTCTGTCGCAGCAGAGCGGCGAGGGGGTGCGCGTGCGCTGGCGGAGGGTCGCCGTACGGGGTCCGTCGATGTCGCCGACCTTGCGTGACGCCGATGTGGTGCTCGCCCGGTTCGGCGCCACCGCCCGTCCGGGGGACGTGGTGCTGGTGCGGTGGGCCGCACGTCCGGACCAGCTGTCGGTGAAGCGGGCGGTGCGCCGGTCCGGCACCGGGTGGTGGGTGCTCGGCGACAACCCCTACGGCTCCACCGACTCGCGAGCACTGGGCGAGGCCGAGGTGCTCGCCGTGGTGGCCTGGCGGCTGTGGCCGCGGCCCGGACGGCTGCGCCACTCGCGCCACTGGGCCGCACGGTCCGTTCCGGACAAAGATGACGAGCAGTGACAGCAGCGGCAGCCGGGTAACCCATCCTTACCGAGCCACCCCCACATGGATGCACCGGTGACACAGGGTGCTGACCAGCGGGTTCTCGTCCTCAACGTTAGGTAGGCCGTTTGGGCGGTCGTCCAGATCGAGCGCGATTCGGCGTCGTTGACCCGGTGAGATAGACGCCATGACCGCTGGGGGCCACGTGGATGAGCTCGGACGCCAATCAGGTGAGGGTTCGGCCGGTGGGCAGGCTGCTGGGCCGAACGAGGCCGACCGGCTGATCACTGAAGCCGCGGCACGGGCGGATCTGCTCCGCTCTCGCCACGCGGTCTTCGGCCGTGAGATGCACCCGCGGGCGGCGATGTTCCTCGCCCGCGCGGCGCGTGCCACGGCCGCCGCACCGCAGCGGGCCGAGGGGGAGCGGAGCGGGGACGCGGGCCAGGGGGAGCGGGCCACGGCGCCCACCACCGACCCGCGCGCCGTCCGGCTGGCGGAGCTCGACGAGCCCGGCGCCCGCCGGAGCTCGTCGCATGTCCTCCCGGCTCTGCGGGACGCCGTGTTCGGCAGCAGCCTTCTCCCGCACGCCACCGCGGGGCCGGAGATCGTGCCGTTGCCCGCGGCGCCCGCGCTCGTCTGCGACGGCGCCGAGCGCATCCTGCGCGTCAACTCGGCGCTGCTGCGGCTGTCGGGCCGGGACACGGACGGTCCGGCCGTCCATCCCGCCGACGCCATCCGGGGGGCGCACGAGCCCGGCGGTGGGCTGTTCGGGCTGACGTTGTCGCAGCTCGTCGTCGGCCCGGACGCCGACGCCCGGCTGGTCCGCGTGGACGGCAGCCGGGTGCGGGTGCGGGTGGTCCGCTGGGAGCTGCCGGGCGCCGGTCTCTCGGCCGTCGTGCTGGTCGAGCTGGACGACTGCTCGGCTCTCCAGAGCCGAGTGGTCGACCCGGGCTGGACCGCGGAGCTGGAGAGGTTGGCGCGGGTGGGCACCTGGACGTTCGACCTGGCCACGTCCACCCTGCACCGCAGCGAGACGCTGCAGGAGCTCTACCGCTCCCTCGGTGTGGACCCCGACGGTGCCGGGTCGGCACCGGTCGAGGGCCAGCAGGTGGCACTGCTGTGTCAGAGCCTGCGTTCCGGGGCGCGCACCGGCGACCATCACCTCGACCTGACGTTGCCCGGCAACCGGATGCTCAGCTGCCGGGCCGAGGTGGAGTGCTCCGACGACGGCACGCCGGTGCGGCTGGTCGGGGTCGTCCACGACGTGAGCGCGGAACGGCTGGCACGCAGGCGGGTGGAGCTGTCGGGTCAGCGCTTCGCCGACCTGATGTCCATCGTCCCGGCCGGTGTCGCGCTGGTGGACCCCTCGGGCCGGGTGGTCGACGCCAACCCGGGCCTGTGCCGGCTGCTCGACACCTCGCTGGAGCGCCTGCGCGGGATCCAGGCGGCAACGCTGTCGGTCGACGAGCTGTTGAGCCCGGAGACCTGGCCGGTCGAGGTGCCCGGGGCGGATGCCGGCCCGGTGCTCCCCGGCTGGCTGCGACCGGTACCGGCCGGTGCCCGCCACGCCTACCGGGTCGGTGCCGCGCCACTGCGGCGCGGCGACGGCACCACCGTGTGGTGCGAGATGGCGGTGTCGGTCACCTCCGCCGATGACGGCGGCTGGTTCTGGCTGGTCGCGTGCACCGACATCTCCGATCGGCGGCGCGCCGCCGAGGTGCTGCGGAGCGCGGGCACGGTGGACGAGCTGACCCGGCTGCCCAACAGGGCCGCCTGTCTCGAACTCGTGGACCGGCTCCTCACGGGAGCGTCCCGGTACCGGGTGGCGGTGGTCTGCGGCGACCTCGACGACTTCGCCAGGGTCAACTCGTCACTCGGCCACGAGGCGGGCGACGACCTGCTGCTCACCCTGGCGGGCCGGTTGCAGCGGGAGCTCCCGGTGAGCTGCACCGCCGGCAGGCTGTCGGGTGACGAGTTCGTGGTGATCTGCTCCGACTTCACCGAGGTGGGAGGTCCGGAGCTGCTCGCCAAGGTGGTCGCCGACCTGCTCACCACCACGATCACGGTGCACGGCAGGCCGGTGCAGCTCACCGCGTCGGTCGGGCTCGCCACGTCCGTCGGGACGAGCGAGGCGCGCGCCGCCGACCTGCTCCGGTTCGCGGAGGCCGCGATGCACGACGCGAAGCGACACCAGAGCAGGGGCGCGATCGGGATGGCCACCGACGGCATCGTGAGCTCCGCGACCCAGGCCCTGGATCTCGAGGCCGAGCTGCGGGAGGCCATCGCAGGCGACTCGCTCGTGCTGGAGTACCAGCCGGTGGTCGGCCCGGACGGCACGGTGCTCTCCGCGGAGGCCCTGGTCCGCTGGCCGCACCCGGACCGGGGGCTCATCTCGCCCGCCGACTTCCTGCCGGTCGCGCAGCGCAGCGGCCTGCTGCGCGAGCTGGACCTGTGGGTGCTGCGGACGGCCGCGCGCGAAGCGGCAGGCTGGCCGGAGCACCGCGGCCGCAAGCCGGCCATCGCGATCAACCTGGCGGGCCTGCTGCCCAGTGAGGTCGACTTCCTCACCGTGGTGAGCGGTATCGTCGCCGAGACCGGGCTGGCGTGGAACCGGCTCGTCCTGGAACTGGTGGAGACCAGCCTCGTCGCGCTGCCGCCGCACGCGCTGGCCGCGATGGCCGAGCTGGTGGAGCGAGGGCTGCGGTTCGCCGTCGACGACTTCGGCACGGGGTACTCCTCTCTCGCCCGGCTGAAAGAGCTCCCCGCGCAGACCGTCAAGGTCGACCGGTCGTTCGTCACCGGCATCGCCGACTGTCCCGCCGACTTCGCGGTGGCCCGCGCGGTCGTCGACATGGCGAGGGCGATGGGCCGCACCACCGTGGCCGAGGGTGTCGAGACCGCCGACCAGTTCCACGTGCTGCGCGGCATCGGCGTCGACGCCTACCAGGGGTGGCTCTTCTCCCGGCCACTGCCTGCGGTGCGGCTCCGTGACGTGCTGCTGCGGGGCAGGATCCCCACTCCGGCATCGGCCCCTCCCACCCCGTAGTCGATCTCGGTCGGGGCACGATCTGTCGCGGCTGTCGGTGGACCGGGATAGCCTCGTGTGACGCGGCGACCGGCAAGAGGTCGTCGGTGAACACGGAGGTCTCCCGGATGATCGAGTTCCGGGGCGTGACCAAGCGCTTCCCCGACGGCACAGTCGCAGTCGACCAGCTCGACCTCACACTGGACGCGGGGAAGATCACGGTCTTCGTCGGTCCGTCGGGATGTGGCAAGACCACGTCGTTGCGGATGGTCAACCGAATGATCGAGATCACTGAGGGCACGATCACGATCGACGGGCGCGACATCACGGCGGTCGATGCCGCCGAACTGCGCCGCGGCATCGGTTACGTCATCCAGCAGGCGGGGCTCTTCCCCCACCGCACGATCCTCGACAACATCGCCACGGTCCCGCTGCTGCTGGGATGGCCCAAGGTGAAGGCCCGGCAGCGCGCCACCGAACTGATGGAGGTCGTCGGCCTCTCTCCGGAGATGGCCCGGCGCTATCCCGGGCAGCTGTCGGGCGGACAGCAGCAGCGTGTCGGGGTGGCCAGGGCACTCGCGGCCGACCCGCCGATCCTGCTGATGGACGAGCCGTTCAGCGCGGTCGACCCGGTGGTGCGGGAGAACCTGCAGGACGAACTGCTGCGACTGCAGGCCGATCTGGGCAAGACGATCCTGTTCGTCACCCACGACATCGACGAGGCGGTCAAGCTCGGCGACAAGGTCGCGGTGCTCCGCACCGGTGGGGTGCTCGCCCAGTACGACGAGCCCGGCAGGCTGCTCGCGCGCCCGGCCGACGACTTCGTCGACGGTTTCGTCGGGCGCGACCGCGGCTACCGCGGCCTGGGCTTCCTGTCCTCGGCCGCGCTGCCGCTGGGCGAGCTCTCCACGGTCACGCTCGGCGAATCGCTTCCCGACGGCGCCGGGTGGGTCCTGGTCGTCGACGGCGCGCAGCAGCCGCTGGGCTGGATCCACGGGTCCGGCCGCAACGGCGCACCCACCGTCGAGCACGACCACCTCATTCCCGGGGGCTCGCTGTACGAGGTGGAGTCGGGGTCGCTGCGCAGCGCGCTCGACGCCGCGCTCTCGTCGCCGTCCGGCCAGGGGGTGGCCGTCGACGGCACGGGGAGCGTCGCCGGTTCGGTGAGCGCCGACGACGTGTTGCGCGCACTCGAGGACGCCCGGCCCGATCCCGCGGCAGCATGAGAGGCATGCGCCGATGACGTGGGTACTGGGCAACCTCGAGCTGATCCGGGATCTGACCGTGGAGCACCTGGTGTTCGCGCTCGTCCCCGTCGTGCTCGGGGTCGTTCTCTCGCTCCCGCTGGGCTGGCTGGCCAACCGCACGGGTCTCGGGCGCACGTTCACGATCAACGTGGCGGGTCTGCTCTACACCGTGCCGTCGCTCGCGCTGTTCGTGATCCTCCCGCCGCTGCTCGGCACGCAGATCCTCGACCCGATCAACGTGATCGTGGCGCTCACGGTCTACACGGTCGCCCTGCTGGTCCGCACGGTCGCCGACGCGCTCTCGGCGGTGCCTGCCGTGGTGGTCAACGCGGCCACGGCCATGGGATACCGGCCCGTGCGCCGCTTCCTCGCGGTTGAGCTGCCCCTTGCGGTGCCGGTCGTGGTGGCCGGCATCAGGGTGGCCGCGGTGTCCTCGATCAGCCTGGTCACGGTCGGGTCGGTGATCGGGTTCGGCGGGCTCGGCAAGATGTTCACCGACGGCTTCCAGCGGAGCATCCCACAGGAGATCATCGCCGGGATCGTGCTGGTACTCGTGATGGCGCTGGTCGTCGACGCCGCGCTGGTGGGCATCGGGCGCCTGCTCACCCCGTGGAGCAGGCCCGTCACCACGGCGAGGAGCGCGGCATGAACTACTTCGGGTGGCTCTTCGACCCCACCAACTGGACCCAACAGGGCGGCGTGTTCCAACGCCTGATGGAGCACATCGGCTACACGGCCCTCACGATGGTCATCGCGCTGGTCCTGGCGGTACCGCTCGGCGCCTGGATCGGGCACACCGGCCGTGGTGGGTTCCTGGTGGTTGGGCTGGCCAACGGCCTGCGCGCGCTACCCACGCTCGGCCTGCTCGTGCTGCTGGTCGGAGCGATCGGGATCGGCCTGATCGGGCCACTGATCGCGCTGGTCATCCTCGCCGTCCCACCCATTCTCGCGGGCACCTACGCCGGGGTGCGCAACGTCGACAGCGCGGTGGTCGACGCGGCGCGCGGCATGGGTATGCGTGGGCGCGACGTGCTGTTCCGGGTGGAGCTGCCCAACGCGTTGCCTCTCGTCGTCGGCGGCATCCGCAGTTCGGTGCTGCAGGTGATCTCCACCGCCACGATCGCCGCCTACGTCGCGCTCGGCGGGCTCGGGCGGTTCATCGTCGACGGCCTCGCCGTGCGCGACTTCCCGCAGATGATCGGCGGTTCGATACTCGTCGCCGCGCTCGCCATCGCGTGCGACCTGCTGCTCGCCGCGCTCCAGAAGCTGCTCGTCTCGCCAGGCCTCCAGACGGCTCCCGCGCGGGGCCGCAGGCTGCGGGCCGTGCCCGACCCCCGACCCGCCTCGCAGGCGGCCTGAACCCGTTCCCAGCCGAAGGACCACCTGATGAGACGTACCCAGATCGCCCGCTTGGCCGCACTGGCGGCCATCTCCGTCCTCGCCCTCGCGGCGTGCGGCGGCGGCTCCGACCCGCTCAACTCGGGAGGTAACTCCGCTGCGCCCTCCGACACGATCATCGTGGGGTCGGCCAACTTCACCGAGAACCAGATCCTCGCCGAGATCTACGCCCAGGCGCTCCAGGCCAAGGGCATCAACGTGGAGAAGAAGCTCAACATCGGCAGCCGTGAGACGTACTTCCCGGGTCTGCAGGACGGTTCCATCGACCTGATCCCGGAGTACACGGGCGTGCTCCTGCAGTTCCTCAACAAGCAGGCCACGGAGACCGCCCCGGACGCCGTGTACACGGCCCTGAAGTCGGCGCTGCCGGGCAGCCTCACGGTGCTCGACAGGTCGGCGGCCGAGGACAAGGACGCCGTGGTCGTCACGAGGGAGACCGCCACCCGGCTGAACGCCACGAGCCTCGCCGATCTCGCTCCCAACTGCGGGCAGCTGACGTTCGGCGGGCCCCCGGAGTTCCAGACCCGCCCCGACGGCATCCCCGGCATCGCCGAGACCTACGGGTGCAACTTCAAGGAGTACCGGTCCCTCGACGCGGGTGGCCCGCTCACCGTCTCGGCGCTGAAGAACGGCGACGTGCAGGCCGCCGACATCTTCACCACCGACGCGTCGATCCCGGCCAACGACTTCGTGGTGCTCACCGACCCGAAGGACAACTTCGCCGCGCAGAACGTCGTGCCGCTGATCAACAAGGCGAAGGTCAACGACACGGTCACGCAGGTGCTCAACGGCGTCTCGGCCAAGCTCACCACCGAGAACCTCACCGCTCTCAACGCGGAGGCTGCGAGCGACACGAAGCCGTCGGCGGAGACGGTGGCGAAGAACTGGCTCACCCAGAACGGCCTGGGGTGACCATGTCGGGCACTGGTGCAGTTCCGGGTGCGGTCCCGGGTGTTGTCGGGGCGGTCGGGGCGCTGCGCCGGTACCCGGTCAAGTCGATGCTCGGCGAGCCGCTCACCGAGGCCGTTCTCACGGAGGGCGGGGTCGAGGGCGATCGCCTGCTCGCCCTGCTCGACACGGCCACGGGGCGGGTCGCCACGGCCAAGCACCCCCGGCTCTGGCGGGCGTTGCTCGGGTTTACGGCCACCCGCGAGGGCGCCGGGGTGCGCATCACCCTTCCCGACGGCCGCACGGTCGGCGCAGCCGACGAGGGCATCGACGAGCTGTTGTCGGCGGTCCTGGGGCGCACCGTGGTGCTGGCGGGCACCCGGCCAGCCGGTGCCACGGTGGAACGGCCGGACCCGGTGGACGTGATGGCGGACGGGGTCGAGGCCGACGTGCCGTACGCAACGTTGGAGATCGCGCAGGGCACCAGCGGCTCGTCGTTCGTCGACTACGCCCCGGTGCACATCATCACCACCGCCACGCTCGACCGCATCGGCACCGAGGCGGTGCGCTACCGGCCCAACATCGTCGTCGACAGCACACAGGGGTCCCCCTTCTCCGAGAACGACTGGGTCGGCCGGGACATCACGATCGGCGAGGTCCGGCTGTGCGGCACGCTGCCCACCCCGCGCTGCTCGGTGCCGACCCTCGAACACGGGTCGCTGCCACGTGCCCTGCACGCCGTGCGCACGCTGCTCACGGAGAACCGGGTGGACGTGCCCGGCTTCGGCGTGCTGCCGTGCGCAGGCGTCTACGCCGAGGTGCTCCACGGTGGCGTGGTGCGCGAGGGTGACCAGGTCGTCCTGGGCTAGTGCGCCGGTCAGCGGTAGCCGGTGGTGTCCGCCGGCTTGCCCGCGTCCTGCACCTCCACCACGTAGCGCCAGGCGTCGGGCGCGGAGCCGTCGAGATCGGTGAACCCGTACTCGAGCGCCAGGCCGCCCGACGAGAGCGAAGCGCCCTGCCAGCGGTCCCGATGCGGGTCGGCCGCCAGCGCCGCCACCGCGCGGCCGACGAAGTGGGGTGTCTCGGAGATGGCGAAGTGCGGTTGCTTCGCGCAGGCGTCGCGCCAGCTGGCCTCGGTGACGCCGTAGACGTCCAGCATGAGCTCCGATCGCAGCCAGCCCGGCGTCACGGCCACCGCGGTGGCGCCGTGGCCGCCGACCTCGTGGGCCCAGCTTCGGGCCAGCCGGATCGGCGTGATCTTCGCGAGGTCGTAGAACACGTTGATGCGGTAGTTCTCGGCGTTGTACGAGGCGGTGCCGTCGGTGACCTCGACGACCAGCCCCCCGGGGTTGCGGATCAGCAGCGGGAACGCGTGGTGCGCGGTGACGAGGTGGGTGTCGACGGCGAGCCGGAGCAGCCGCAGCCCGTCGTCGAGGGAGTGCTCCCACACCGGCTTGTCCCATTCCGCCAGGAAGTCGCCGCCGAAGATGTCGTTCACCAGCACGTCGAGGCGGCCCTGTTCGGCGTCGATGCGGGCCACGAGCGCCTCGACCTGATCGGACACGAGGTGGTCGGTGGGCACCGCGATCCCGGTGCCACCCGCCGCGCTGACCAGCTCGGCAGTCTCCTCGATGGTCTCGGGCCGGTCGTACTCGCTGCGCTTGCCCCGGGTGGACCGCCCGGTCACGTACACGGTGGCCCCGGCCGCGCCGAGCTCCACCGCGATGCCCCGGCCCGCTCCTCGGGTGGCGCCCGCAACCAGGGCCACGCGGTCGGTGAGTGGCCTGTTCTCTGCCGTCATGGGCTCAACGGTGACAGGTTTCCCTGCCATCTCCTGTCGAGATAACGGCGGTCAGCTCGGTAAGGACGGTCATCCCACTGCTCGGGCACCGTCAGCCAGGGGCGCGGGCCACCCGCAGCGTGCGCACCGCCGACCGGATCACCACGGCGCACACCAGCGCGCTCACCGTGAACGCCGGAAGCGCGAACGGCTTCGTGACGAGCATGGCGGCTGTCGCCGGTCCGTTGACCAGGTTCATCAGCACGCCGGTGCCGCCGCAGACGACCGCACCGGTCACACCGGTGAGACCCGCCAGCACCGCGACCTGCCGGGTGGGGGCCGCTCGGAGGAACGTGACCGCGAGCAGGACGACGGCGACGGCTGCCACCAGGAAGCTCGCTGTGTCCTGCAGGCGCGCCAGCGCCACGACGAGCGCTGGGGGTGGCCTCGTGTCCCAGGACACCCCGTTGCGCCAGAGCAGGTCCCAGCCGAACGTCATCCCCGGGAAGGCCACCAGGAGCAGCAGTGCCGCCCACCGGCTCTGCCGCGCCACGAGTTCGTGCTGGTAGAGCGGGGCGATCTCGCGGACGGCGCCGAACTCGCGCACGGCGCGCACCGCCGCCTCCTGCGGAGCGAGCCCGCACGTGCGGTAGGCGGCGACGGCGTCGTGCAGTCCGTCGCGTGCCTCGCGCAGCATGCTCCGCCGGACGCGGGCCGGTCCGTGCAGCATCCGCGCCAACTCGGCGAGGTGCTGGTCGACCGGATCCTGGACGGTCACGACAGGCCTCCCGCCGGCCGTCCGGCGGCGGGCCGCAGCACCGCATCCACGACGGCGCTGAACTCGTTCCACTCGGCGCGCTGGCCGGCGAGGGCGTGGCGCCCGGATCGGGTGAGTGTGTACGTGCGCCGCTCGCGACCGGCGACGGTGCTCCAGGTGCCGGAGAGCAGCGCCGCGCGCTCGAGCCTGCGCAGCGCCGGGTAGACGGTGCCGGTGGGCAGGTCGAGGGCCCCACCGCTGCGCGTCTGCAGCGCTTCGATGATCGCGTAGCCGTGGCGGGGTCCGTCCTCGAGCACGGCGAGGATCAGCCCGTCGAGGTGGCCGCGGACGGCGTCGGGTCGCACGAGTAGGAACTCTACCTACTCCCACCTGCCGCGCATCAGGGCACGGATCAGGGACATCCCCGATTCATGTGTAGCCACGCTACTTATAGCGTCTTCGAGCGTGGACACTCTCGCTCCGGTCGCGCCGGTCGTGCGCAGACCTCGAATCTCGTTGTGGACGCTCCGGGTGGTGATCACCGTGCACGCGCTGGCGGTGCTCGCCCAGCCCGTACTGGCCGGGTTGTTCCTCACCGGCGACGTCGACGCGATCGGCGTGCACGGCATCGTCGGATCGCTGCTGGTCCTGGCCGGGATGGTGGCGATCGGCGTGGCACTGGCCTACGTGCTCGGCGGCCGGGGCCGGTTGTGGGTACTGCCGGTGGCGGCCCTGCTCTTCCTCGCCGACGCGTTCCAGGTCGCGGCGGGCTACGCACGGCAGCTGGAACTGCACATCCCGCTCGGAGTCGCGATCGTCGTCATCTCGGTGCTCCTGGCCGCCTGGGCGTGGAGCCCGTCGGCGGCCCGGCCGCGGACCCGGCGATGACGCCGCTGTCCCGCCGCGGCTTCCTCGGGCTGCTCGGCGCGGCGGGCGCCGGGGTCGCGCTGGCCGGTTGCGGGCTGGGTTCGACGCCGGGCCAGACGGGGGAGCAGCTGGTCAGTGCGCTGCCGTTGCCCGAACCGTTCCGGGTGCCGCTACCCGTGCCGCCCGTGGCGCGTCCCGTCGGGACCGACCCGACCGGGGCCGACCTCTACCGCGTGACGCAGCGCGTGGCCGACCTGGAGATCCTCCCCGGGCTGCGCACCCCGGTGCTCGGCTACGACGGGATCTTTCCCGGCCCCACGTTCGAGACCCGCCGGGGCCGGCCCGTCGTGGTGCTGCACCGCAACGAGCTGCCCGTGCCCACCGTGGTGCACCTGCACGGCGGGCACACCCCCGCCGAGAGCGACGGCTGGCCACTGGATCTGGTGCTCCCCGTGGGCAGCACCGCCGACCCGACGACGCACCACGGGATGCTCGGCGACCTCGCCGCCGGCGAGCGCCCGTACCGCTACCCGATGGACCAGCGCGCGGCGATGCTCTGGTACCACGACCACCGCATGGACTTCACCGGTCCGGCGATCTACCGGGGTCTCGCCGGTATCCACCTGGTGCGCGACGACGTGGAGGACGCGCTGCCCCTTCCCCGAGGCGAGCGCGAGCTGCCGCTGATGATCTGCGACCGGGCGTTCGCCGAGGACGGCTCCTTCGCCTACCCGGGGCTGGACCAGGGGATGCGTTCCGTGCCCGGTGTCGAGGACGACTGGATGGAGGGGGTGCTCGGCGACGTCGTGCTGGTCAACGGGGCGCCGTGGCCGGTGCACGAGGTCGACGCGGCGCGCTACCGGCTGCGGCTGCTCAACTCCTCGAACGCCCGCCGGTACCGGCTCGTGCTGCAGGCGCCGGGTGCATCGGACCTGCCGCTCGTCCAGATCGGGTCCGACAGCGGGCTGCTCGCCGCCCCGGTGACGCACCAGGCACTCGACATCGCCGCAGGCGAACGGTTCGACGTGGTCGTCGACTTCACGGCGCTGCCGGTCGGCACCGAGGTCACGATGGTCAACCCGCTGGGAACGGGCCGGACGACCGACGTCATGCGGTTCCGGGTGGTGCGCACCGGGAAGGACGACAGCCGGGTTCCCGAGCGGCTCGCGGACGTGGAGCCGCTCGTGCCGCCGCCCGGCGCCCTCCGGCGGACGTTCCGGTTCACCCGCGGCGCGGTCGGCGACCACCGGGGCTGGGCGATCAACGGCACCACCTTCGATCCGCAACGCTCACTCGCCGACATCCCGCTCGGCCAGACCGAGGTGTGGCGGTTCGTCAGCGACGTGCACCACCCCGTGCACGTGCACCTCGACGCGTTCCAGGTGCTGCGGCGGGGCAGCTTCGGGCCGGGGCCCTACGACGGCGGGTGGAAGGACACGGTGGACATCCGGCCCGGGGAGATCGTCGACGTCGCGGTGCGGTTCGAGCACCATGCAGGCCGGTTCGTCTTCCACTGCCACAACCTGGAGCACGAGGACATGGCGATGATGGCGACGATCCGCACGGTGTGACGTGCCCTCAGGGTGTGGTCGGCTCGCTGGGGACCACGGGCAGCAGACCGCGTTCGGCGAACACCTTCTTGGCCGCGAGGGTGGCGTTGAGAGCCCGCGGCAGTCCGCAGTAGACGAGCGCCTGCAGGAAGGCTTCGACGATCTCCTCGGGGGTGAGACCGATGTTCAGCGCCGAGTTGATGTTCAGCTCGAGCTGGGGTTCGGTACCGAGCGCCGTGAGCATCCCGAGGTTGAGGAGCTGCCGGTCGCGGCGCGACAGGTTCGGGCGGGCGGATATCTCCCCGAACGCCCACCCGACGACCTGGTCACCGAGCTCGGGTGAGACGTCGGCGAGGACGTCGAGGACTTTCAGACCGTTCTCACCGTTGGTCTCACGCAGGAGCTGCAGCCCGCGTTCGTACGCTTCCTTCGAGGCCATTCGGGGTTCCTCCTGAACATGGTGGACGAGCTTCGCGTGCCGTGCCGGTGACTCAGTGGTCCGCGTCGATCCCGATGTAGAGGCCGGCGACGGACGCGCCGTTGACCGTCGAGTCCACCATCCGGCGCAACCGGGCCGCCGCGACCTGAGCGCGGAAGGGGTCCCCGGACGACGGGCCGTGCATGATCTCCGCCAGCCACTGGTTGAACTCCTGGTACTGCCAGACGCGCCGCAGTGCGTCGTCGGAGTAGCCGGCCAGGCGGCTGTCATCGCCCTGCTCGTAGTGCGCCAGCAGGGCCTCGGTCAGCAGGAACGCGTCGTGCAGCGCCGCGTTCATCCCCTTGGCCCCGACCGGCGCCAGCAGGTGGGCGGAGTCCCCGGCCAGGTGGAGCCGCCCGTAGGACATCGGCTCGACGACGTAGTTGTGCATGTCGAGCACGCGCTTCTCCAGCAGTTCGCCCTCGACGAGCGGCTCGGCGTCCGGTACCTCGAGCCGTTCCCGCAGCTCGCTCCAGACCCGCTCGTGCGGCCAGTTGTCCGGGCTGTCCCCCGGCGGGACCTCCAGGTAGTACCGGCTGATGTCCGGGCTGCGCTGCATGAACGCGCCCAGCCCGTGCGGGTGCAGACCGAAGAGGGCGTGCGAGGTCGACGGGGGAGCCTCGGCGAGGATGGCCATCCAGCTGACGCCGAAGTCGTGCCGGACGACGCGCATCGCGCCCTCCGGAACGGCGTGGCGGGACACCCCGCGCGCGCCGTCGCAGCCGGCGATGAAGTCGCAGGTGATGACGTGCCGTTTCCCGGTCTCCGCGGCGGTGAAGGAGACGCAGGGCCGCGCGGTGTCGAGCCCGTTCAGCTCGACGTCCGTGACACCGAAGTGGATGGGACCGCCCGCCTCGTCCGCGTATGCCCGTACCAGGTCGGTGACCAGCAGCTGCTGCGGATAGACGTAGTGGTGTTGCCCGCTCAGGTCGCCGTACCGGAAGACGTACCGGGCGCCGTCCATGCGGAACTCGCACTCGCTCTGCGGCGTGGCGTGGGCGAGCAGGCCGTCGGCGAGGCCGTGCCGCTCCAGTGCGCGCACCACCCACTCCTCGATGAAGCCCGCCCGGGGCCGCTGCTCGATGAACTCCCTGCTCTCGGTCTCCAGGACGACGCAGTCCACCCCGGCGGTGCGCAGCAGGCGGCCGATGGCCAGGCCGGCGACACCGGCGCCCACGATGACGACGGAGGTGCTCGCGGCTCGCTCGGCGTTCGCATCGTGACCCACGCCCACACTCTGCCCCGCGGGAGGTGGCGACTTCAGGCACGTCGAACGAACTGTCGCCCGTCCCACATGCGCCGCGTCCCATTCGCCCCGCGTGGCCTCCTCTGCGATCGAGCGTGCCTCGCCCTCGCCCACCGGCTCTCCGTCGAGGCGATCACCGCCGACCGAGCATGGAAGTCCGTCGACGCGGGCGTGACGGTGCGGCTGCTGCGCTGATCCGAAGGGCGCGTCATCCCCCGTCGCCGCGCCCCGGCCGTCGGCTTCGCCTACCGTCGGAACGGACGAAAGCGACGGGGGCCGCATGAACGAGGGCGCACGGTGTGTTGTGGTCGGCGGCGGCCCGGCGGGGGTGGTGCTGACCTACCTGCTCGCCCGCGGCGGGGCCGAGGTGACGTTGCTCGAGTCTCGCGGCGACTTCGACCGCCGGTTCCGCGGCGACAGCATCGCCCCGTCGATCCTCGACCACCTCGACGTGCTGGGCCTTGCCGCGCCGATGCTCGCCACCCTGCCGCACGCGGTGGCCGACGCGTTCGTGTGGCGCACACCCGACCGCGCCTACACGCTCGCCGACTACCGCGACGCCAGCCGCACCCACCCCTACTACGCGCTGGTGCCGCAGGCGGAGTTCCTGCCGTTCATGGTGGCGCAGGCGCAGCGCTTCCCCGGCGTCGATGTGCGGATGGGCGCGCGGGTCTCGTCGCTGCTGCGCGATGAGGCCGGGCGGGTGGCAGGGGTGGAGTACCGGCAGGACGGCCGGCTCCACGAGCTGCGGGCCGACCTCGTCGTCGGAGCCGACGGGCGTAGCTCCAAGGTCCGCACGCTGTCGTCCGTCCGGGCGACGGAGCTCGGCGCGAGCCTCGACATCTGCTGGTTCGCCGTGCCGCGGCGCGCCGAGGACCCTCCGATGTCAGGTCTCGAGCTGCGCTGCGAGCCGGGCCAGAACCTCGCGGTGCTCGGGCAGGGCGCCGACTGGCAGATCGGCTTCACGATTCCCGCGGGCACGTTCCCCGAGGTCCGGTCGTGCGGCGTCGAGCCGCTGGTGGCGGTGCTGCGCAGGCTGGTGCCGTGGCTGGGCGACCGCATCGACGTACTCACCAAAGTCAACGACCTCTCGTTGCTGCCGGTCCGGATCACCAGTCTCGACCGCTGGGCCGAGCCGGGACTGCTGCTCATCGGCGACGCCGCGCACGTGATCTCGCCGGTGGGCGGCAACGGCATCAACCTCGCGATCCTCGACGCCGCCGAGGCCGCCAACCGGCTCGTCGGACCGCTCACCACCGCCCGGCCCGACCACGCGGCGCTCGACGCGGCGGCCCGGCAGGTGGAGCGGGTGCGGCGGCCGTCGGTCGACCGGGAGCAGCGGTTCCAGGTGCAGGTGGAGCGCAGCGCGGCGCAGCGCCTGCGCTCCGGTGACCCCCGCCCGCCGCTGGCGCTACGCGTGCTCTCCTCCGTGCCGGGCTTCGCCCGGTTCTCGGGTCGCCGCTCGGCACGGGCGCTCGCCGTGCCACCCCCGGTGCCGCAGATCCTGAACGGCGCGGCGGAACCGTGACCCTCGGGTGAGCGTCACCGCTGCCGGGACGGCCGCACGATGATCTCGTTGACGTCGACGTCGGGCGACTCACCGATCGCGTACGACACCGCGCGTGCGATGGCGTCCGCCGGGATCGCCTCGGCGCGATAGGTCGTCATCGCCTGGGCCGCCAGCGGGTCGGAGATGGAGTCGGCGAGCTCCGACTCCACCACGCCAGGCGACACCGTCGTCACACGGATGCTGGGTTCGACCTCCAACCGAAGGCCCTCCGTGATCGCCCACGCGGCGAACTTGGTGCCGGAGTACACCGCCCCCGTGGGAACCACCTCGTGCGCGCCGATCGAGGCGACCGTCACGAAGTGCCCGCTGCCTTGCCGCTGGAACACGGGCAGCGCCGCGGCGATGCCGTGGAGCAGGCCGCGGACGTTGACGTCGATCATGCGGTCCCACTCGTCGACGAGGCCCGCGTCCAGCCGGGAGAGCGGCATGACACCGGCGTTGTTGACCACGACGTCGATGTGGCCGTGCACGGTCACGGCGTCCTCGACGAACGCGGCGACGTCGGCGGGGTCGGTCACGTCGAGCCTGCGGGCGCTGATCCGGCCCGCACCCCGTTCGACGAGCGCGGCGAGCCGGTCCTCGCGACGCGCGCCGGCGACCACGTGGTGGCCCTCGCCGGCGAGCCGGACGGCGACCGCCTCGCCGATACCGCTCGACGCGCCGGTGACCAGGACGATCTTCGTATTCGTCATGCCCCCAGACTGCGTGCATCCGGCGGCCACGGTCAGGGTCTGGTCCTCCTGGGTGCGCTGCACACAGGCACGGTGGAGCATGCCGACCTACGCTCGCCGCATGGCCGCGACCGAGCTGGGTGAGTACCTACGCAGCAGGCGCGCGCTCGTCCGGCCCGAGGAGACGGGCCTGATCAGCACGGGCACCCGCCGGGTTCCCGGCCTCCGTCGTGAGGAGGTCGCCCTGCTGGCCGGGGTGAGCGCCGACTACTACATCCGCCTGGAGCAGGGGCGCGAACGGTCGCCGTCGGCGCAGGTGCTCGACGCGCTGGGCACGGCACTGCGGCTCGACGACGACGGCCGGGCCCATCTGTTCCGGCTTGCCGGGCTCGCGCCGCGACCCGCCCGCGCCGCGGTCACAGAGCAGGTGGACCCCGGTCTGCTCCGCCTCATGGAGGCCTGGCCGACCACGCCTGCGCTGGTCTACAACCGCGCCTACGACGTGCTGGCGGCCAACTCGATCGCCCGGGCCCTGTTCACCGGGTTCACGTTCTCGGGCAACCTGATGCTGCTGCTCTTCCTCGACCCACGGGCGCGCGACTTCTACGTCGACTGGTGGACGGTCGCCGCGAACTCCGTGGCGGGCTTCCGGCTCGGTCACGGCGCGGCACCCGGCGATCCCCGGGTGCGCGCCGTGCTGACCGACCTGCTCGAACACAGCCCGGAGTTCCGGGACCTGTGGTCCCGCCACGACGCCCGCGGCAAGGCGCTCGACACCAAGCTCGTCCGGCACACCGACGTCGGTCCGCTGACGCTGACCATGAAGACGTTCGACGTGCGCTCGGCGCCGGGCCAGGAACTGGTGGTCTACGACGCCGAGCCCGGATCCCGCAGCGCCGAGGGACTGCTGCTGCTGGGCACAATCGCGGCCACCGCCGCGCGTGACGCGTGACGGCACCTCGGTGGGCGGGTCAGAGCTGGGGGATCACCGAGCTGCCGTAAGCCTCGATCGTCTCCTCCCTGGCGTCGTGCATCGCGTAGATCGCGAACTGGTCGACACCGAGCTCGCGCAGCTGGGCGAGCTTCTCCAGCTGCGCGGCCGGCGGGCCGAGCACGCAGAACCGGTCGACCACCTCGTCGGGCACGAAGCCGGTGGACCGATTGTCGGCCCGGCCGTGGTGGCTGTAGTCGTAGCCGGCACGGCCCTTGATGTAGCCGCTGAGCTCGACGGGGACGGCTTCCGACGTCTCCCCGTAGCGCGTGACGAGGTCGGCCACGTGGTTGCCCACCATCCCGCCGAACCATCGGCACTGGTCGCGGGCGTGGGCGAGATCGGATCCCACGTAGGCGGGTGCCGCCACGCAGATCGTGATCTCGGACGGGTCGCGGCCCGCCGCCTCGGCCGACGACCGGACGGTCTTCACCGTCCACTCGACGAGATAGGGGTCGGCGAGCTGCAGGATGAACCCGTCGGCGGCGCGTCCGACCAGGTCGAGCGCCTTCGGGCCGTACCCGGCCATCCAGACCGGCAGCGACGCGCCCGCCGGCACCCACGGGATCTGAACCGTGGTGCCGTGCAGGTCGACCTCCCGGCCCTCCGCCAGCTCCCGGATCACGTGCATCGACTCCTCGAGCCGGGCCAGAGTCGTGGGGTGGCGGCCCTGCACGCGCACGGCGGAGTCGCCACGGCCGATGCCGCAGATCGTCCGGTTGCCGTACATCTCGTTCAGGGTGGCGTGCAGCGACGCGATGACCGTCCAGTCCCGCGTGGCGGGGTTGGTGACCATCGGCCCGACCATCAACCGGGAGGTCCGCTCGAGGATCCGCGGGAAGATGACGTAGGGCTCCTGCCAGAGGACGTGCGAGTCGAACGTCCAGCCGTGGCTGAACCCCAGCTCCTCAGCCCGCACCATCAGGTCGACGACGGTCTGCGCGGGTGGATCGGTCTGCAGGACGAGCCCGATGTCCAATGTGGACTCCATTCATCGCAGGTACTGGCAGGTGTCGCGCTTGAGGAATCGGCCGTGGCCTGCGTTGCCCCGGTACTCGCCGTCGTCGACCACGACCCGGCCGCGGGAGAGCACGGTGCGCACCTTGCCGGTGGTCTCCCGGCCCTCGTAGCAGGAGTAGTCGACGGCCATGTGATGCGTCTGCGCGGAGTGCACCTGGGTGGCGCTCGGGTCGTAGACGACGATGTCGGCGTCGGCTCCGGGCGCGATCGTGCCCTTGCGCGGGTAGAGGCCGAACATCCGTGCCGGGGTGGCGCAGGCGATCTCGATCCAGCGCTTGCGCGAGATGTGGCCCTCCACCACGCCCTGGTGCAGCAGGTCCATCCGCGTCTCGACGCCGGGTAGGCCGTTGGGGATCTTCGAGAAGTCGCCGATGCCCATCTCCTTCTGTCCCTTGAAGCAGAACGGGCAGTGGTCGGTGGAGACCACCGACAGGTCGTCGGTGCGCAGCCCCCGCCACAGCGCCGCCTGGTGCTCCGCCGGGCGCAGGGGCGTGGAGCAGACGTACTTGGCGCCCTCGAAACCGGGCTTGCCGAGGTCGTCGGTGGAGAGGAACAGGTACTGCGGGCAGGTCTCGGCGAAGGCGTTGTAGCCCTCGTCGCGCGCCGCGGTGACCTGTGCGAGCGCCTGTGCCGCCGAGAGATGGACGATGTAGATCGGCGCACCGGCCACCTGGGCCAGCTTGATCGCGCGGTGGGTGGCCTCGGCCTCGAGCAGGGCGTGGCGCACCTCGCCGTGATAGCGCGGGTCGGTGTGTCCCTTCGCCAGCGCCTGCTCCACCAGCACGTCGATCGCGATGCCGTTCTCGGCGTGCATCATCACGAGGCCGCCGGTCTCGGCGCCCTTCTGCAACGCGCGCAGGATCTTGCCGTCGTCGCTGTAGAAGACGCCGGGATAGGCCATGAACAGCTTGAAGCTGGTGACGCCCTCGCCGACGAGGGCCTCCATCTCCTTCAGCGAGCCCTCGTTGACGTCGGCCATGATCATGTGGAACGCGTAGTCGATCGCGCAGTTGCCGTCGGCCTTGGCGTGCCAGGCGTCGAGGCCATCCCGCAGGCCTCCGCCCACCTGCTGGATCGCGAAGTCGACGATCGTGGTGGTGCCGCCCCACGCGGCGGCCCGGGTGCCGGTCTCGAACGTGTCGGCCGCCTTCGTCCCGCCGAACGGCATCTCCATGTGGGTGTGCGCGTCGACCCCGCCCGGCACGACGTACATGCCGGTGGCGTCGATGACGGTGTCGGCGTTCCAGCCGTCGGTGACGGCGGACCCGGTGGCGGCGAGGGCCACCACCTGCTCCCCGTCGACGAGCACATCGGCGAGGAGCTCATCGGATGCGGTGACGACCAGCCCGTTCCGAACGACGACCGTGCTCATGGGGTGACCTCCTCCAGCGACGCCGTCAGGATGCTCAGGCCCTCTTCTGCCTCGGCGTGGGTCAGGGTCATGGGTGGGGCGATGCGCAGGACGTTGCCGTGGAGGCCGCCCTTGCCGACCAGCAGGCCGCGCCGCTTCGTGGCCTCCAGCACGGCGTTCGCCAGTTCGGGCGCGGGATCACCTGGCGTACCCGTGCCGGGCCGCACGATCTCCACCCCGATCATGAGGCCCTTGCCCCGGACGTCACCGACGATCGGGATCTCCTGCGCGCGGAGCCCGGCGAGCAGCGTGCTGCCGTGCCGTGCGGTGTTGGCCTGCAGGTCGTGGTCGAGTAGGTAGCGCAGGTTGGCCAGCGCGCCCGCCGACGTGAGCGGGGAGCCGCCGAACGTCGAGATCGAGTTGGCGCCCAGGCGGTCCATCACCTCGGCCCTCGCGATCACCCCGCCCATCGACAGCCCGTTGGCGACGCCCTTGGCGAACGTGACGATGTCCGGGGTCTCGCCGTGGGCCTGCCAGCCCCAGAAGTGCTCGCCCGTGCGGCCCCAGCCCGTCTGCACCTCGTCGGAGATCCACAGGATCCCGCGCTCGCGCAGCACCTCGGCGAACGCGCCCAGCAGCCCGTCCGGACCGGAGGTGAACCCGCCGACGCCCTGGATCGGCTCGGCGATGAACGCGGCGATGTCCCCGCCGGACTGGTCGAGCACGTCCTTCAAGTCCGCCACGCAGGCCGCGATGTACTCCCCGTCGGAGAGGCCGGCGTAGGGCGAGCGGTACTGCTGGCCGCCGTGCACGTAGTAGGTCTGGAACGGCGAGAGCGACGTGGGCGACCACGACCGGTTGCCCGTGATGGCGATCGTGGAGAACGACCGGCCGTGGTAGCTGTTGCGCAGCGCCAGTATCTGGTTGGACCGGCGGAACGCGCTGGCGAGCAGCAGCGCGGTGTCGTTGGCCTCGGTGCCGCTGGTGGTGAGGAAGACCTTGGCGTCCTGGACGGCCGAGACCGCCGCGATCTGTTCGGCCAGTTCCACCATCGGGCGGTTCAGGTACAGCGTGGAGCTGTGGATGATCCGCCCGGCCTGCTCGCTGACGGCCTTGGTCACCTCGGGCAACGCGTGCGCCGTCATCGTGGTGAGGATGCCGCCGAAGAAGTCGAGGTAGCGCTTCCCGTCGGTGTCCCAGACGTGGCGGCCCTCGCCGCGCTCGATCTCGATCGGCTCCTCGTAGTAGACGGCGAGCCACGACGGCAGGACAGCGCGGGTGCGCGCCAGCAACTCGCTCATCCCTCCACCAGCGGTCCGTAGGCGTCGGGACGGCGGTCGCGGTAGAACGCCCACTGCCGGCGCACCTCGTCGATCATCCCCAGGTCGAGATCACGCACCAGCAGCTCCTCGTCGTTGTCGGACGCCGTCTCCCCGACGAACTGGCCTCGGGGGTCGACGAAGTAGCTGGTGCCGTAGAAGTCGTTGTCGCCGTACTCCTCCACGCCCACCCGGTTGATCGCGGCGATGAAGTACTCGTTGGCCACGGCGGCCGCCGGCTGCTCCAGCTTCCACAGGTAGGCCGAGAGCCCGCGGCTCGTGGCGCTCGGGTTGTAGACGATCTGCGCTCCGGCCAACCCGAGCGCGCGCCAGCCCTCGGGGAAGTGCCGGTCGTAGCAGATGTAGACCCCGACCTTGCCGACGGCGGTGTCGAACACCGGCCAGCCCAGGTTGCCCGGCCGGAAGTAGAACTTCTCCCAGAAGCCCTTGACCTGCGGGATGTGGTGCTTGCGGTACTTGCCGAGGAAGGTCCCGTCGGCGTCGATGACGGCGGCGGTGTTGTAGTAGAAGCCCGAGCCCTCCACCTCGAAGACCGGTACCACGAGCACCATGCCGGTCTCACGGGCCAGCGCCTGCATCCGTTGCACGGTGGGCCCGTCGGGCACCGGCTCCGCCCACCGGTAGTGCTCCGCCTCCTGCACCTGGCAGAAGTACGGCGCGTTGAACACCTCCTGAAAGCCCAGCACCTGGGCGCCCTGCTCCGCTGCGGCGCGCGCGTAGGACTCGTGCACGTCGACCATGGACGCGGTGTCACCGGTCCACTTCGCCTGCACCAGCGCTGCGCGGACCACCCGGGAATCTCCCGCCATGTCTCGACCTCCGCCGTGCTCGCCCGGAAGGGGAAGGGGACACCTTCGAACGCGGGTGGCCTGCGGTGCAAGACCCATTCCGGCACGGACACCTGCTCGTCACACGCCCGTGCCAGAAGCCCCTACCCCGCCACGGTATGGAAACGCGACCCGTTCGTGACCTATCGTTTCCCTCGATCATCTGCACCCGCGAACGGGGTCGGGAGGGCATTCATGCCGTCGATGTCCGGCGCGCTGGCAGTGGTCTGTCTCGCCGCGGGGCTACTGCACGTGTTGCGGCTCGTGGTGCTGCGCCGCGACATCCTCGGCGAGATGTCCCACGCGGCCATGGGTCTCGGGATGGCAGCGATGTTCTCGCCGCTCGGCAACCCGCTGCCGGCCGCGGCGTGGTCGGCGGTGTTCGGCGTCTGCGCAGGCTGGTTCGCGGTGCGCGTACTCCGCGGCGCGGGCATCGGCGGCGAGGCGGCACACCACGTGGTCTGCGGTGGCGCGATGCTGTTCATGCTGGCGGTCGGGCATCCCGCCGGTGCTCTCGGCGGCCACGCCGCGCACGGCTCCACCGGGGCGGTCGGGGGCGCGGTCGCTCTCGTGTCGGCCACGGCACTGCTGCTCGCGGGCTACTTCGCGTGGCACGCGCTGCGCTGCGTCGACCGCACCCACCCGGCGCGGGAGCCGTCCACCGGATCGGACACCGCGGTGGCGCTGCGAGCGCCCAAGCTCTCGCTGTACGCACCCCGCACCGCGTTGATGGCGCACCTGGCGGTAGCCACGTCGATGACGGCCATGCTGCTGGGCATGCTCTGAGGTTCACCCCCGGTGGTTCAGGAAAGCCACTTTCCTGCCCGCACAGGACCTGAAAGTGGCTTTCCTGAACTTGGGGTCAGGGGCGCTCGACGGTCAGCTGTTGCCCTTGCCCGGCTTGTCGGGCTTGCCGGGCTTGTCGGGGCCCTTGCCGGGCTTCGGGCCGTTGCCCGGCTTGTCGTCCACCACGGCTCCGGTGCCGGGGTCGAGGGTCACCGCCTTGGCCTTGGGGCCCTTGAAGTCGAGCATGTTCGTCAGGTCGCCGGCGGACGTGTCGTAGGACGCGTCGCCGATCCGGCCGGTCGACCAGTTGTCCTCGATGAACTTCAGCACCGAGGTCTGGTCGGTCCGCGTGTGGTCGACGAAGTTCACCTTGCTGTACGGCGAGATCACCTGGAGCGGCAGCCGGGGGCCGTAGCCGCAGCGGTCCGCGTACGTGCCGACCCGCGCCGGTGCGCCGGTGCAGATGCCCTGGTCCTGCGACGCGTCCTGCGAGCCGCTGATCACCGCGTGCGCGTGGTCGTACCAGCCGTCGGAGTCGTCGTAGGCCAGCACGATCGCGGTCGAGGCCCAGTCCTTGGACTGCTGGATCTTGTTGACCTCGTCGACGACGAACCGCTGCTCGTCGATCGGGTCCGAGTTGGCGGCGTGGCCGTCCTCGTAGGCCGGGGCCTTCAGGAAGCTGACCGCCGGCATGCTGCCCGCCGCGAGTGCGGCGTCGAAGTCGGCCGTGTCGTACTGGTGGTTGGCCTGGTCGGTCTGCCCGATCGCCGCCACGGAAGTCGGCGGCAGGTGCTTCGGGTTCGACGTCGAGGGGTAGTACTGGAACGGCTCGTGGTGCGGGCTGTAGTCGGTGACGGCGATGCCCCCGATGTTCTGGTGCGTCTGGCCGCACACCGCGAAGCCGTTGGCGGTGCCCGTCGGGCGGAACCCGCCCTGGAACCAGCCCCAGGTGACACCCTTCGCGTTGAGCAGGTCACCGATGTTCTTGCCGTCCTGGCTGGCCAGGTTGTCGGTGGCCGTGTGGTTCTTGTCGGAGCAGTCGTCGTACGCGGGGTCCGGGTCGCTCACCACGGTGCCCACGCCCTTCGCGTCGGGCGACTTCACGAACGGGTCGGACACCGGGTCGTGCGTCACCGACGTGAGGGCCTTGGTGCCGTGCGTCTGCCCGGAGATGAGGTTGATCGCCCCGGGCGTCGACGGGCCGAACGTCGTGTTGAACGAGTTGTCGCTCATCGCGTAGTGCTGCGCGTAGTTCCACAGCCCGGTGACGGTGTTGCCGTCGTAGTAGTCCATGACCAGTCCCGGCTGGCCGAACAGGATCGGCTGCCCCGTGCACGTGTCCGTCTCGGTCTTCTCGACGAACTGATCCATCTTGCCGCCGTTGAACGCCGCCTGCTCGGCGCCGTAGCTGTGGTTCTGGTCGCAGGTCAGCGCCTGCGACGGGGAGAGCCGCTGCGGGTTGAAGGCGTTCGGGTTCTTCGTCAGCAGATCGGGGGTGAGCCCGTCGACCTTCGGGGTGTTCTTGGCCGCCGCGAACGGCGTGCCGTCGGCGTTGGTGGCGTGGGGGTAGGTGCCGAAGTAGTGGTCGAACGAGATGTTCTCGCCGAAGATCACGACGACGTGCTTGATCGGCGTGGCGGTCGTGAACTGGTCGCCGTGCTTCGCGGCCGTCGGGGGAGCGTCCGCGTTGGCCGTGGACACGGTGACCGCTGCGAGCACGGCGGCCGAGACCACCGCGCACGCACCGAGCAGTGAACGCCGTCGGCGCCAGCTGCCGGGTTTCTTTCCCACTTGTCCTCCTGGTCGGGAATTCTTCTGGTGATATCGGGGGAGGTGAATCAGGCGAGCAATGCACGGCCGTAGTGGTCGTCGGGACCGGTGACGCCGGGCAATGCGAAGAAGTAGCCACCGCCGAACGGTGAGATGTAATCCACGAGGGGTTCGTCGGTCAGCCGTTGCTGGACCGCCTCGAACTGCCGCCGGAGATCCTGCTGGTAACAGGTGAAGACCAGCCCCTGGTCGAGGTTGCCGTTGCTGTCGAGCCCGCGGTCGTAGTTGGTGGCCCGGCGCAGGATCCGGCTCGAGTCGGTGTCGGGGGTGCGCGGGTTCGCCCGGCGGATGTGGCTCGTCAGCGGGATCACGGTCCCGACCGGGTCGTCGGCGTAGCGCGGGATGTCGGTCTCCGCCCCGCCGTCGAGGGGGGCGCCCGTGTCGCGACGGCGGCCGATCATGTTCTCCTGCTCGCCCAGCGACACGCGGTCCCAGAACTCCACGAGCATGCGGATCATGCGGACCACCTGGTAGCTCCCGCCCGCGGTCCACGACGGCTCGTCCTGCTGCCCGACGCCCACCCAGACGAGGCGGTCCATCTCGTCCGCGTCGGTGGGGTCGGGGTTCGCGATGCCGTCCTTGAAACCCAGCAGATTGCGGGGCGTGCCCGTCGGGCGGGGCGGTGAGCTGAACCCGTTGGCCCGCCACCGCGGCTGCATCCCCCCGCGGGTGGCGCGGGTGATGTCGCGCAGCGCGTGGATCACGGTGTCGCCCGTGGTCGCCGTGAGCGTCAGGCTCAGGTCGCCGTGGCACTGTGCCGGGTCCAGCGCGTCGCCGGCGAACGCCGGCATCGGCGTCAGCCTCGCCGGCCTGCTGCCGGCGAGCCCGTAGCGGTCGTCGAAGAGCGATGCGCCGACCCCGACGATCACTCCGAGGTCGCCTGCCGGCACCTCGGGTCCGAGCACGCCGGAGTCGGGCGGTGGCGCACTGATGCCCAGTGCGGGCGGGACGCCGCCACTGGTGAGGAACCGGGCCCGGTCGGTGACCGCGCGGAACAGATCGGTCAGCTCGGCCCGGTTCTCGGCGATGACGTCGAACGCCACGACGATGCTCTGACCGACGGGCGGCCGCAGGATCGCCGCCTGCCGGGCGCCGTGGAACGGCACCGCAGGCGCTGCGTCGGCTGCGCCGCTCTCCGTGGCCGCCGCCATCCCGCCACCGGCCACGGCGGCGGCGGTCACGCCCGCTCCGACCACCGCCCGCCGCAGGAAGGCGCGGCGGGGTAACGACCCGCTCACGAGTCCCGCCGCGGCGCGACGATCGTGGCGATCGGGGCGAGCTGTTCGGTGAGCTCGCCGACCGCGCCGTCGATCTCGTCGTGCTGGGTCCGGTTGAGCGCGGCGACCGGCGTCCAGCCCCCGTCGGGGCGCCTGGCGGCCTGCACGGCGGTGGTGGCGCGGTCCAGCCACGAGTCCACCGTGGTCAGCGCGGGCATCCGGGGCTGGAGCAGTGGGCGCAGCACGCCCAGCACCGTCCGGGTGCCCTCGATGTCGGCGAGGGTGGTGGCGAGGGTGGTGCCGCTGCCGAAGTCGATGCGGCCGCTGACCTCGAACTGCAGGGCGTTCTCCATGATCTCGTGGGCGCGCAGCGCCAGGTCGTTCGGATCGATCTGCGCGTCAGGGAAGGCCTGCCGCAGAGCACGCGCGTCGGCGTCGAGCCGGTCGGCCACGGCGGCCAGCGCAGGCATCGGCTCGTCGTGCCACAGCCCGAACTCGAGCCGGTGGAAGCCGGTGAAGTCGGGATCCGAGGTGCCGCCCGCGAGGTCGCCGGGGGTGCCGTCGATCGCCGTGGCGGCATCGCCGAAGGCGCCGTAGGCCGCGCCCAGCCGCGAGTAGGACAGGTGCGCGGTCAACCACGCCGCCTCGCTCGCCCGGCGGTCCCCGCCGTGGACGGTGGTGGCGAGCGCGCCGGTGTCCCGGACGAGCACGTCGAGGCCGGTGATCACCTGCTGCTCGTAGTCCTTCTCGGGACCGAGGAGGTCGTTGCGTGTCACCGGGACCACGGCGGGGCTGGGCCGCACATCGCTGCCACTGATCCGGACGGTCGGTCCGACGACGGCGTCGGCTTCGTCGGGAAGGCAGCGGAAGGCGTACTCGCCGTCGCCGAGGATGACCGAGAGGGGGCGGGTGGTGCCGGAACCGATGCCTTCGACCTCGCCGAAGATCCCGCCCGTCGTCGGGTCGATCAGGTCGACGGTGGTGGTGACGGCCCCGGTGTTGCGCACCTGGAAGGTCTGCGCGCCGGGCTTCGGGGACGTCCAGTCCTGCCCGCACGACGACCGGGACACCGAGATCTGTGGGTCAGATGCGGCGATCGGGGCGGGCGGTGGCCGCATGACGATCACGGCGGCCACCGCGAGCGCGACCGCGGCGACCGCCGCGACCACACCGATGATCCAGCGGTTTCCTGCCGAGCGGGGCACCCTTGATCTCCTGCCGTCCGAACTGTCCGTCCGAACGCAGTATGCGAGCGGAAAAGACCGGAGATGGCGCGAAGGCCGTGCTTTTCCGCGAGTTCACTGATGCTTCGACTTTCGGTCGTCGAAGCATCAGGAGCCCGTTGTGTGATCGCCGGTAATGTAGAGGAACGGCTGGTTGTTCGGAAAAGTACCGAGCTATCCCATTCGTCAGCCGAACCGGTTGATCAGGTCGGCCACCAGCAGCACGAAGAACAACGCGGACGCCGCGGTGAGCAGGGTGTTGGACAGCCACCCCGAGCGGCCCTCCGGGGCGATCCTCTTGGAGTTGAGCAGCATGATCAGCGTGATCCCGAGGAACGGCATGAAGGCGGCTCCGAGCACGCCGTAGACGAGCGTGAGGGCGAACGGCCGGTCGAAGAACAGCAGTCCCATCGGCGGCAGCGTGAGCCAGAGCAGGTACCCCCGGAAGGGCAGGCTCTTCTCGGCCTCCCTGGCCTCGTAGCCGGTGGCGGTGGCGGTGGCCGGCCCGCCGGCGACGGCCTCGTCGCCGATCTCGGCCTTGGCCCCGTGAGGGAGCCGTATCGTCCGCGTCCAGTCGGTGAACAGCAGGCTCACGCCGTTCCACACGCCCAGCAGCGAGGTGGTGGTGACGGCCAGGAAGCCGACGAGGAACATGATCCGTGCCCAGTCGCCGTACCGCGCGCCGAGTTCGGTGCCGAGGGTGAGCAGGCCGCGGTCGCTCTCGGTGAGGTCCTGCCCGAGCAGGATCTCGGCCCCGACGATGAGCATGGCGATCACGAAGATCGCGGTCATGATGTAGCCGACCGCGTTGTCGAGCCGCATCATCGACAGCCAGCCGATGCCCTTCCAGCCCTTGGCGATCATCCAGTAGCCGTAGGCGGCCATCGTGATCGTGCCGCCGACACCGCCGATGAGCCCGAGCACGTAGATGACCGAGCCGTCGGGCAGCCGCGGGACCAGCCCGTTCGCGAGGGCGCCGAGGTCGGGCGAGACGAGGAACGCGACCGACACCACCGACACGAACTTGATCAGGACCAGCACGGTCATGAACTTCTCGAAGACCTGGTAGCGCTGCATCCACACCAGCGCGAGGCCGATGACGCCGGCGATCATCGCCCAGTAGCGCACCGACAGCCCGCCGAACAGCGCGTTCAACGGGAGGCCGACCGCCGACATCGCCGTTGCCCCGTAGACGAAGCCCCAGATCACGATGTAGACGCCGAAGAAGACGGTGGCCCAGTAGCCCAGCCGCCGCCAGCCGTCGAGCAGGGTGGCGCCGGAGGCGAGGTTCCAGCGACCCACACCCTCACCGAGTGCGAGCTTGAGGGCCGCGCCCAGCACGGCGGCCCACAGCAGCACCGTGCCGAAGCGGGCGCCTGCCACCATCGTGGCCACCAGGTCGCCCGCACCGACACCGGTGGCCGCGGCCAGCAGGCCCGGTCCGAGCTGCCTGATCTTGGCCCCGAATCCGGTGGGTGGTGTCTTCGTGGCGATATCGGATGTCATGCGCCCCCGCTCCTCGTCGTGCTGGAAGTCTCATCCGGAAGGTTTGGGAAGAACGTAGGGCTCAGCTCCCCCTCGCGGCCAGGGCAGAGATCGGTAACGGCCCGCACGCAGCCGGTAGTGGTGTCGCGACTAGATTTCCCCCTGTACAACCGGCACGGGTACACGAGCACGGGCACGACGGGGAGTTCGGTTCATGGCGAGCATCGAAGAGGTTCGGGCCGGCATCGCGCTGGCCAACGACAAGGCCTCCGAGAGCCTCGGTGCACTGCAACAGGCGCACTCCTCGCTGGAGCAGGCCCAGGGTGCGCTGCAGCGGGCCACCGAGGGCAGCGGGCAGGCCGACGTGTCGGAGGCCAACGGGTTGCTGGCCCAGGCCGTCGGCAGCATCAGCGAGGTGCAGCAGGCGGTCCACGCGGCGATCCAGGCCTCCGAGGGCGTTGCGAACCGGCTGTGACGCACCGGAACGATCACGATGAGTGAGCTCGGGGAGATCCGAGCCGTGCTGGCAGGCGCGGCCGAGCAGATGGTCGAGGCCTACCAGCACGCCGGTGTCGCGCGCGCCCGCATCGCCGACGCCGTCGCCGTGCTCTCCGGTCTCGGCGAACAGCACTCGGAGCCGCTCGTGCCGGTCGAGCTGCGGCGCGCGGCCGAGGAGCTCGAGCGCGGGCTGGGTCTGATCTCCACCGGAGCCACGGCCGTCGCCGACATCAGCGCCCGGCTGTAGGGGGCCGGAGTGGCCCGCGGACGGAACCGGCGCGAGCGGGTCGCCGAGGCGTTCGACGACTTCTACGCCGCGGCGGCCCGGGCGCTCGGTGCGGCCGACGGCCTACTGGCCGCCGCCGCGCAGGCCCACGCCGAGGCCATGGTCGAGATGTGGCTGCGCACCGACGGGCTCGCCGCGGCGCAGGTCGATCCCGCGCTGCGCGGCCTGCTGGACAACCCCCGGCTGGCCGGTCCGGTCGAACGCATGCGCACCGACTGGGCCGCCGCACTCGCCCCGTGGCTCGAGACCGGGCCCCCGCGGCTGGCCGAGATCCTTGCGGACGCGGCGCCCGGCTCGGCCGGGCGCGATCCCGCCGAGTGGATCGACCAGGTCGGCCGGGTCGAGGGCGGCGGGCCCGTGCCGTCGCTGTGGACCATCGGCACCGGCCGGATCGCGACCGGTGGGCCCGGTTTCCCCGTCGCCGTCCCCCTGCTCGACGAGTCGCACCTGCAGATCACCTCCACCCACGACAGCCGGCTCCGTGCCGAGGCGATGCTCGAGCGCCTGCTGTTGCGGGTGATGAGCTACTTCCGGCCCGGCGTGGTGCAGCTGCACGTCTGGGACGTCGGGCAGTTCACCGGCGCGCTGCCCGGGCTCTACCCGCTCACGCGCACCGGGTTGCTCACCGTGCACGACCCGGGCAGGCTCCCGCAGCTGCTCGAGGAGCTGTCCGACCGGATCCGCCGGGTGCACACCCGGGTGCTCGTCGACGGCCACAACTCGTTGCGTGCGCTGGCCGAGGCGGCCGGCGCGCGCAACGAGCCGTGGATCGTCGCGGTGCTGTTGGGGAACCGGTCGGCGCTGCGCGAGGACGACCATCGCCAGCTGCAGCGCGTGGCCAGGGGCGGTCTCGCCTGCGGTGTCCAGCTCGTGCTGCTCGACGTACCCATGACGGTGAACGCGCCGATGGAGACGGTGCGCCTGGACGACGAGGGGCTCGCCTCGGCGTCGGTGACCGGGCCGTACGTCACGGTCGAACCGGAGTCTCGGCCGGCGTCCAGTGCGATCACCCGCGCCTGCCACCTGATCTCCGACGAGCACGAGAACTGGCGGAGCCGGATGGGGTCCTTCGCCGACCTGCTGCCCTCACCTGACAAGCGGGGTGAGGCCTGTTCGGCCGCCGGTCTCCATGCCCCGGTCGGCTTCACCGACGGACGGCCGGTGGACATGGTGCTGGCCGACGCCTCACCCCATGCCCTGATCGGCGGCCCGAGTGGCTCGGGCAAGACGAACCTCCTGCTCACCATGATCAGCTCCATGGCCGCCCGCTACGACCCGGACGAGCTGGAGTTCTACCTGCTCGACTTCAAGGAGGGCGTGTCCTTCGCCCAGTTCGCCCCGGGCCGCCGTGACCAGACCTGGCTCCCGCACGCCCGCCTCGTGGGCGTCAACATCAACACCGACCGCGAGTTCGGGCTGGCGCTGCTGCAGTTCCTCGCCGACGAGATGCGCCGGCGCGCCGAGGCCGCGAAGTCGCACGAGGTGACGAAGCTGGAGGAGCTGCGCGCCGCCGATCCCGCGGGGCGCTGGCCGCGGATCGTCGCCGTGATCGACGAGTTCCAGTACCTGTTCGCCGAACGCGACGCGGTCACCAGGGCGGCCACCATCCTGCTGGAGGACGTCGCCCGCCGTGGCCGGTCCCAGGGCATCCACCTCGTGCTGGCCAGCCAGGACGTCTCCGGGATCGAGGCGTTCTGGGGCCGGGCCGCGATCTTCGAGCAGTTCGTGCTCCGGATCGCGCTGCCCCGCGCGCGCCGGGTGCTCGCCGATCTCAACGACGCGACCCTCGATCTCCCGCGCTGGCACGCCGTGCTCAACCACGAGTCGGGGATCAGGCACGGCAACGAGATCATCCGGATCCCCGACGCCACCGGGAGCGGCACTCCGGGGACGGCGCCGGTTGCGGACTCCGGGGTCCACGCGGTGCAGCGCGAGCTGTACGAGCGCCACTCCCACGATGGCCGGGCACAGCCGCGACTGTTCGACGGCAGCCGGGCCCCCCGGTTCGCCGACCTCGTCGGCGAGCTCACCGACAGCACGACTCCCACCCGGAGCACCGAGGAGGCCCCGCCTCGCGCACTGGTCGGGCAGTCCATCGACGTGGCCGGCAGCGCCACCTCCGTTCCGCTGCCCGCGGTGCCCGGGCGCAACCTCGGCGTTCTCGCCTCGGTCGGCCGCGACGCGGTGCAGGTGCTCGGGGCGGCGGCGGGCTCGCTCGCCGGCCAGTTCCGGCCCGGCGAGGTCGACGTGCTGATCGCGCCCCTCGTGACGGAGGCGGTCGACCCCGCCGTGCGGCTCTCGGAGCTCTTCCGGGCGTCCGGCCACGTCACGGAGACCGTGGCGCTCGACGGTGTCCGGGCGCGGGTCGATGCACTCGCCGCCGAGGTGACCGAGCGGCTCGGCGGTGCCGGGTCGCGCCGCCCTGTCCTGCTGGTGCTCTACGCCGCCGACGCCGCCGACACGAAGCTGGAGCGCGAGGGCACCGAGTCGATGCGCAGGCTGCTGCGCTTCGGCCCGGAGACCGGTGTGCACGTGCTGGGCTGGTGGCGCAGCGTGCCGCGGCTGCGCGCGCTGCTCATGATGAGCGCCTCGATCGACGACCTCGGCGCGTGGATGGCCCTGGACGTGCAGGGTTCCGAGCTGCAGGCGCTGGTGCCCGGAATGGCGATCAACTGGTCCCCCCGGCCGGGCCGTGGGCTGTTCTTCGACCGCGCGCAGCACGCGGCGCCGGAAGTGGTCATCGTGCCGTCACTGGAGGAGCTGTGAACGCAGAGCCCGGGCACCGGGGCGTCCAGGAGAAGGCCGCTCGGGAGTACAAGGAGGTTCTCGCCGGCATCACCGTGGCCGTCGACGCGTTGCGCGAGCGCGACCGGGCGCGGGCCGCGGTGCTGGCCAGGGAGCTGCTGCGGCTCGAGGACGACATCATGCGGGCAGGCGAGCGCGCCGCACTGACCAGGTTCGGCGTCGACCTGCATTGGGACGCGGCGCTCGAGGCCCTGTGGGTGGAGTCGTGGTTGAAGCTGCGGCCCAAGCCCGCACCGGACCCGAGCGCCGACGCCACCGACCTCGCCGCGCTGGACGCCGAGGTCGATCAGCGATCGGACGAACTGCAGGAGGCGGTGCGCCGCAGGCGCTTCGGGTTCCCCCGCCTCTGACGCACCCGCGAGCCCCTCAGCTCGCGATGACCACCAGCACCTCGCCGTCGTCGCGCGGCACCACGAGCAGGACCTGGCGTCGGCCCGCTGCGACGAGGTCGGCCGCCGTGGAGGCATTGACGGTGCGCTGGTCCCGGACGTCCAGCTCGGCCGGGTTGCCGTCGGCATCGGTCAGCTGGATGGTGCCGCCCCGCGTGAGTCCCACGGTGCCCGCGTCCGAGGGCAGGGTGATCACGGTGGTGGCATCGGAGCGCACCAGCGTCGCGGTGCCGGGCTGGGAGGGCGCGGCGGGGAGCCCGTCCCCTCCCTGCGGGGTCCTGATCAGCCGCAGCGTCTCGCCGCCCGGCAGGCTCACGGTGTTGGGGGCGAGGGCGGGCTGGGGAGTCGGGTTGCCGGCGGCCGGGCCCGGGCCACCCCGGGAGGCGGTGGTCGGCGCTGCAGCGCTGGTGGTCGTGGTCGTGGTCGTGGATGTCGTTGTGGTCGGCGCGGTCGCGCTCGGCGTGGTGGACGGGCTCCCGGCCCGTGGGCTCGTGGATGCGGCGCCGGCCGGGGCGGTCGTTGTCGTGGCCGCGTCGGTGGGGGTGGGCCGTGTCGCGGTGGCGGCCGGGGAGGTGGCTGTGGTGCCGTCGGCCGGGGCCGTCGTGGTCGCGGGGGTCGTCGTGGCGGCATCGGCCGATGGCGTGGCCCCGGGGCTGGTCGGAGCCGGTGAGCCGGCTGCGGCGGCCACCGGGTCGGTCGTCGGGTCGGTCGCCGGGGCGCCGGTGGGGGCGGCGGCGAGCTGGGGCACGTCCGGAGCCGGTGGGGCCATGAACTCGGTGGGGGCGGGCGGCACCTCGGGCGCGGGAACCGGCGGGACCGGCACCGGCAGGTCCGGCTGGTGCAGCAGCCCGGGCGCGTCGCGGCCTGCGGCGGGTCGGGTGGCCCCGAGGTAGTCGTCGCCCGGGTAGCGGACGAAGGCCGTGCGCACGGGCCTGCCGAACGTCGGAGCGTTGATCATCCGGCCGTTGCCGAGGTAGAGCCCGACGTGGTGCACGCGTTCGGGCACCCCGTAGAAGACGAGGTCGCCCGGTTCCAGCGGGGCGCCTGCCGGCACGTGCGGCCCTTCGTAGTACTGCGTGTGGGCGGTGCGGGGCAGCGAGATGCCGGCGTAGTCGTAGGCGGCCGTGGTGAGGCCGGAGCAGTCGAAGCCGGCCTCGCCCGCCTGCGGGCCGTCGCCGCCCCACACGTAGGGCAGGCCGCGCTGCGCCATCGCGAAGGCGATCGCCACCAGCGACGCGGTGCCGGGCTTCGCCGTGGTGGTGATCCTCGGCAGCGCCGGCACGCGGACGGCGGGGAGCGGCGCAGCGGACGGCCGCGCCGCGGGCGGGACGACGCCGCCCGGAGCCGTGAGATCAGCCAGTGTGAGACCGAGGGCCAGCGATCCGGCGCCGCCCTGGCGGCCCCCGACGATCCGCGTGCCCGACGCGACGGGCCGTACCGGCACGGTGGCGGCCGGGCCGGGGGCCGCCGTCGCGGCTGACGGGGTGACGCCGGGCGGAGGTGCGAGCATCGTGCCGGACGGGACGGCGAGCAGCGTGCCCGTGACCAGAGCGAGAATCCCGACGGGCGTCCAGCGGACAGGTGAACGGCGGGGCCTCGTCGTCACGATTCGTTTCCTCTGTCCCCGATCACGTAGCCCGATCGTGCCCGCGTCGGCACCCTCGCGCCAGACCTGTCGCCGCAACCGTGAGACATGTCGGCAATCCGTCACCAGCGCGACAGCGCAGGTTCGGCAAGGGCACGATGGCGGCATGGTCTTCACCGACGCGCGCGAAACCGCCCGGATGCTGCGGGAGAAGGAGGTGTCCGCCCGCGAGGTGCTGGCCGCGCACCTTGCGCAGATCGAGCGGTGCAACCCGGAGATCAACGCGGTCGTGACGCTCGTCGCCGATCGGGCGGCGGACGAGGCGGCCGCCGCCGACGAGCGGCTGGCCCACGGCGAGGAGGTCGGGCCGCTGCACGGCCTGCCCGTGGCGCACAAGGACGTCCACGACACGGCCGGGATCCGCACCACGTTCGGCTCGCCGTTGCTGGCCGACAACGTTCCCGAGCGCGACGCGCTGGTCGTGGAGCGCATGCGGGCCGCGGGCGTGATCACGATCGGCAAGACCAACGTGCCGGAGTTCGCGGCGGGCAGCCACACGATCAACCCCGTCTTCGGGGCGACGCGCAACCCCTACGACCTCGGCCGGTCGGCCGGTGGGAGCAGCGGGGGAGCCGCGGCCGCACTCGCCTGCGGCATGCTGCCGATCGCGGACGGGAGCGACATGGGCGGGTCGCTCCGCAACCCCGCGTCGTTCTGCAACGTGGTGGGCCTGCGCCCCACGCTGGGCCGGGTGCCGACGTGGCCGAGCGCGGCGCCGTGGTCGAGCATCTCGGCCACCGGACCGATGGCCCGCACGGTCTCCGACGTCGCACTCCTGCTCGGTGTGCTTTCCGGACCCGATCCCCGCGACCCGTCCGCTCTCGACACCCCCGGGTCGCAGTTCGCCGCCGAGCCGGCCACCGACGTCCGCGGACTGCGTGTCGCACTGGCCCCCGACCTCGGTGGGGCGGTGCCGGTCGCCCCGGAGGTCCGGGCGGTGATCGAACGAACCGGGGCCGTCTTCGAAGAGCTGGGGTGCGTGGTCGAACCCGCCTGCCCCGATCTCACCGGCGCCGACGAGGCCTTCCGGACGTTGCGGGCGTGGCAGTTCGACACCACCTTCTCGGCGCTTCTCGACGAGCATCCCGACGCGTTCAAGGCGTCGCTGCGCGACAACATCCTCGCCGGTCGGACGCTCACCGGGCGCGACGTCGCCCGCGCCTTGGCCCTGCAGGCCGCTGCGCAGGAGCGCGTGCGGGAGTTCTTCGGCCGGTACGACGCGCTCCTCGCCCCGGTGAGCCAGGTGCCGCCGTTCCCGGTCGAGTGGGAGTACCCGACCGAGGTGGCCGGGGTGCCGATGCGCGACTACGTCGAGTGGATGGCCTCGGCCTACCTGATCTCCGTCACGGGCAGCCCGGCGCTGTCGGTGCCGGCGGGGTTCACGCCGGACGGCCTGCCGGTGGGCGTGCAGATCATCGGGCCGCGCCGCGGTGAGAACGGGCTGCTGCGGATCGGCCGTGCGTTCGAGCAGGCCACCGGCCACGGGCTCGTCCGCCCCGCCGTCGCCGCACCGCGGTGATCCGCGGATGCGCCACGCCTCGGGTGCGGCGGTCTCAGCCGTTCCGTCCCGAGCCGGCCACCAGCTGCCTGCGCACCGCGTGCGCAGCCGCCCGCTGCTCGTCGCGCTCGGCGGCGAGGCTCTCCTGGCTGCGCTCGGGGCACCAGTGCATCCGGCCCGCCGCCAGCGTGCAGGTGGGCCGGTGCAGCACGCCGATGTCCTCGGTGGGGTCGCCGGGGACCGCGACCACATCGGCGGCCAGTCCGGTGTCGAGCCGGCCGGTCACCGCACCGAGCCCGCACGCCATGGCCGCACGGTGCGTCGCCGCCCCGATGACCTCGCGGGCGGACATGCCCGCGTCGGCCAGCACGTCGAGCCCGTCGGCGTAGTTCTCGAACGGGACGAGGCCGATGCCTGCGTCGGTGCCCGCGACCAGCTCGATGCCCGCCTCCCGCATCGCCCGCAGGTTCGCGATCAGCGCCTCCCGCTCGTCCCACGGGCAGAAGTAGGGGTCGGGCAGGCACGCGGTGTTCATCGTGGGGCAGACGACGATCCCGCGCTCCGCGATCCGCCGGGCGATGTCCGGGTCGAACCGGGAGCCGTCCTCGGTGACCCAGCCGCAGTGCTCGATCATGTCGACCCCGGCTTCCACGGCGCGGCGGATGCCCTCCACCCCGAGCGCGTGCGTGGTGACCGGCATGCCGAGCCGATGCGCCTCCTCGACGCAGGCCCGCAGCTCCTCGACGGTGTAGCGGGCGTGCCACGGGCGGCTGCCCGCGGTCATGAACCCGCCGGTGGACATGATCTTGACGACGTCGGTGCGCTGCTTGGCCCGGATCCGGACCTCCCGCACCACCTCGAGTGCGCCGTCGGCCTCCCCGCCCATCGCCCACGCGTGCCCGCCGGTGACGGTGATCGGCGCGTTGGCCACCTGCAGCCGCGGGCCGGGGACGAGGCCGTCGCGCACCGCGTCGCGGATCGTCGCGGCCACGGCGCCGCGGCAGCCGAGGTCGCGGGCGGTGGTGACACCGGCGTCCAGCAGCCGGCGGGCGCTGTTGACCATCCGGCACGCCAGCTCGGCGTCGGTGGCGGTCAGCTCGCTGACCGTGGAGGTCACGCTGCCGTCCATCGCCAGGTGGACGTGGCAGTCGACCAGGCCGGGCAGCAACGTGCGGTCACCGAGTTCGACCAGCCGGACGTCCGACGGGGCCTCGCGGGAGACCCGGGCCCACGGGCCGGCCGCGGCGATGCGCCCGGCCACGGCCAGCACCGCGCCGTCCGCGATCACGGGTCCGTCCGCGTCGGGCAGCAGTCGGTCCGCGCGCAGGAGGACGGGTGCCGGCTCCCGGGAAAGCTCGTTCATCCAGCTCCTCCCGCCAGGACATCGAGCCAGGACGTTACGGTCGGATTCAACTTAGGTCAACGGTGTTCAATCGTATTGACATCTGGAGATCAAGGTTGCAGTCTTCACGACCATTACCAGGGGGCGTACCGCCGCACGTGACCGAGGGAGACCACCGTGTCCAGGACGCCACCCACGAGGCCGACGCCCCTCCTCCGCCTGGTGCAACCACGAGCGCGCCGCCGCTGGTACCGCCTCCTGCTGGTGGTGCCGTTCCTGTGGTGCATCGCCGCGGCGCCCTGGGCGGGGCACGTGCCCTATGCGTTCGGACATGTGCCGTTCCTGCTGGTGTGGATGGTGGCGGGCGTGCTGGTCGGCAGTGCCGCGATCGGCGTCGTCTACCTGATGGACCGTCGCCTCGGCCACCTGAACGACGCGGCCTAGGCGGCCATGACCTACTTCATCGCGCTGCTGGTCGGCGTCGGGTCGATCGTGGTGGGGGCTGTGCTCGCGGCCCGCGGCAAGCGGCTCGACATCGCGGAGTGGGCGGTCGGTGGCCGCAACTTCGGCAGCTTCCTGTTCTGGTTCATCCTGGCGGGCGAGACCTTCACGACCTTCGCGCTGCTCGGGGCGTCCCAGAGCGTGTACGTCGACGGTGCGGCCGGCTACTACGTGCTGGGCACCGTGGTGCTCACCTCGGCGATCGGCTACTGGGTCGTGCCGAAGATCTGGCGGGCAGGCAAGACCCACGGCCTGATGACCGAAGGCGACTACTTCACCGCCCGCTTCGACGCGCCCTGGCTGGGCGCGGTGCTGGCGTTGTTCGGCATCGTCGGGCTGCTGCTCTACTCCGAGGTGCAGCTGACCGGTCTCTCGCTGGTGCTCCAGACGCTCTTCGGCCAGGGCATCCCCGGCACCTGGTACGTGGTGATCGCCGGGCTCGCCGTCGTCGTGTTCATCTTCACCGGCGGCATGCGCAGCGCCGCGTTCGGCGCCGTGGTCAAGGACATCCTGCTGCTGGTGGTTCTCCTCGCCATAGCGTTCAGCGCCGCCCGGGCGGCGGGTGTCAACGGCTGGGGCGGGATCTTCGACGCCGTGGCCCGCGAGCACCCGGACGCTGCGACGTTGCCGGGGATGACGTCGGGCACGGCGAGCAACGACTGGTGGTGGATGAGCTTCCTGCTGCTCACCCCGATCGGGGCCTTCGTCCTGCCGCACTCGTTCCAGGTCTCCTACAGCGCCAGGGACGTGGCCACGGTCCGCCGGAACCAGGTCATCCAGCCGCTGTACTCGCTGTTCTACGTGCTGATCATCGTGATCGCGCTGGCCGCGTTGCTGGCGGAGCCCGGGCTGAAGGGATCGCAGGCCAACGGCTCGCTCCTGGTCTTCGTCCGGGATCATTCCCCTCCCTGGCTGGTCGGCCTCCTCGCCGGGGCGGGCATCCTGGTGGCGCTGGTGCCCACCGCGGTGCTGCTGCTGACGTGTAGCACCCTGTTCACCCGCAACGTGTACGCGATGGTCCGGCGCGGGGCGAGCGACCGGGAGCAGCTGCGGGTGGGCCGGATCGGCGTCGTCGTGCTCGCCGCCATCGCCGTCGGCGTCACCACCACGCAGAACACCGCGCTGGTCAACATCATGGTGAACGTCTACAACGCGATCGGGCAGCTCGCCCCGGCCCTGTTCCTCTCGCTGCTCTGGCGGCGGGTCACGGCGGTCGGCGCGCTGTGCGGCGTGGTGGTCGGCACGGCAGGCATCGTGCTCCCACCGCTCAGCTCCGCCCTGCTGGCGCTGTGCCCGGACGGCACCGTGGTGGGGCTGCCCGCCCTCGTCCTCAACGTCGTCGTGACGGTGCTCGTGAGCCTGGTGACGCGGCCACCCGATGAGGCGGCGATCGCGGTCGGCATGCCGCACGTGAGAGTGGCCGCGATGCGGGCGGACGGAGTAGCGCTGCGAGGATGACGCCGTGGTAGGCACCAGGATCCGTGCGCTGCGCACCGCGCGCGGCATCACCGTCACCGAACTCGCGCGCCGGGCCGAGGTGTCCACCGCGCTGATCAGCCAGGTCGAGCGCGAGCTCGCCGACCCCAGCCTCGTGACCGTCCGCAAGATCGCCCGCGCGCTCGACGTCCCGCTGTTCAGCCTCTTCGAGGAGTCCGAACCCGAGGACGTCGCCGTGGTACGGCGCGACGGCCGGATGCAGGTGCAGTCCCCGGGCGGCATCGCCTACTCCCGCATCTCACCGGGACGGGGCCGCCTCGAGATGATGCAGGGTGTGCTCTCACCCGGAGGCGCGTCGGCGGCGGAACCGTGGTCGCACCCCAGCGAGGAGTGCGCGCTCGTCACCGCGGGCAGGCTGGTGGTCGAGGTGGCAGGCACCGAGTACGCGCTCGACGTGGGC
Source organism: Pseudonocardia sp. OZ21 (assembly GCF_059359135.1). NCBI lineage: Bacteria > Bacillati > Actinomycetota > Actinomycetes > Pseudonocardiales > Pseudonocardiaceae > Pseudonocardia > Pseudonocardia sp. OZ21. Next base: position 334,144 of record NZ_JCADBN010000005.1, on the reverse strand, counting down.
GACAGCTGCTACTTCGACTCCCGCCTCCCGCACCGCTACGTCAACCCCCACCGCGAGCCGGCCGAGTTCGTCGTCTCGATCACCCCACCCGGCTACTGACTCCGGTCAGTCGTCGAGGTCGTCGGAGTCGTCGCGGGCGAGGAAGCTCGCCAGCCGTTCCACCGCGTCCTCGAACGCCGGGTTCTGGTCGACGAAGGCGCGGAGCCGGTCGGCCAGCCACTCGACGCTGACCTGCTCCTCGCCTCGGCGCTCGGTGAGCTCCTCGATGCCGCGGTCGGTGAAATACACGCAGACAGGTTAGACGGTGCGAGCCGCACCCGGGCGCCCCGGTGAGGGCGCCGGTGTGCGGCTCGCGCCGATCCCGATGAGTTACCGGTCGCCGAGCGCGGTGTCGATCAGCGCCTTCTGCTCGACCTCGTGCACCTTGGACGAACCCGGCGCGGGAGCCGCCATCCGCCGCCGCGACACCCGCTGGAACCCGACGAGCCGGGGCAGCATCTCCGGCAGCACCAGCCCGAAGAACGGCCAGGCGCCCTGGTTGGCCGGCTCCTCCTGCACCCAGCGGATGTCCTCCGCGTTGGGGTAGCGCTCGAGCACGGCGGCGAGCTGGCGGTCCGGCACCGGGTAGAGCTGCTCGATGCGCACGATCGCGGTGTCGTCGATCTCCCGCTTGTCACGGGCGGCCGCGAGCTCGTAGTAGATCTTGCCGCTGCACAGGAGCAGCTTGCGGACGCCGGAGGCGGGACCGTCGGTCTCCCGGAAGCGCGGGTCGTCGATCACCGAGCGGAACCGGCCGCCCGTGAAGTCGGACACCGGGCTCACGACGGCCCGGTTGCGCAGCATCGACTTCGGAGTGAAGACGATCAGCGGGCGGCGCACCCCGTCCATCGCGTGCCGGCGCAGCAGGTGGAAGTAGTTGGCGGGCTCCGACGGGAGCGCCACCGTCATCGACCCCTCCGCACACAGCTGCAGGAACCGCTCGATGCGGCCCGAGGAGTGGTCCGGACCCTGGCCCTCCAGACCGTGCGGCAGCAGCATCACGATGTCGGCCGTCTGGCCCCACTTCGCCTCACCGGACGAGATGAACTCGTCGATGATCGACTGGGCGCCGTTGACGAAGTCGCCGAACTGCGCCTCCCACGCCACGAAGGCGTTGGGGTTGGCCACCGAGTAGCCGTACTCGAAACCGACGGCCGCGAACTCCGACAGCGCCGAGTCGTAGGGCAGGAACCGCTCCTGGTCCTCAGCGAGGTTGCGCAGCGGGTAGTACTCCTCGCCCGTCTTGCGGTCGATCACCACGGAGTGCCGCTGCACGAACGTGCCGCGGCGGGTGTCCTGGCCCGACAACCGGATGAGCTTGCCGTCCATCGCGAGCGAGCCCAGCGCGATCAGCTCGCCGAACGCCCAGTCGATCCCGCCCTCACGCGACATCTGGTAGCGCCGCTGCAGCACCGGCTTGACCCGCTGGTGCACGGTGAACCCCTCGGGGAGTTCGTTGTGCGCGTCGCCGAGGCGGTGCACCACCTCCAGCGACACCGAGGTGTCGAGGTCGGTGGGCACCGACTGCTCCTGCTCGACCGACGGGCTGGGCGTCGCCGGCGTCTTCTCCAGCTCCCGGACCTCGTTGAAGACGTGCTCGAGCTGGTTGGAGAAGTCGCGCAGCGCGTGCTCGGCCTCCTCCATCGAGATGTCGCCGCGCCCGATCAGCGACTCCGTGTAGATCTTGCGGACGCTGCGCTTGGCGTCGATCACGTCGTACATCGCCGGCTGCGTCATCGAGGGGTCGTCACCCTCGTTGTGGCCGCGCCTGCGGTAGCAGATCATGTCGATCACGACGTCGTTGTTCCACCGCGCGCGGTACTCGACCGCGAGCTTGGCCACCCAGACACAGGCCTCGGGGTCGTCGCCGTTCACGTGGAAGACGGGAGCGTCGATCATCTTGGCCACGTCGGTGGAGTACTGCGAGGAGCGCGCGTGCTCCGGCGCGGTGGTGAAACCGACCTGGTTGTTGACCACGACGTGCACGGTGCCGCCGGTGCGGTAGCCGCGCAGCTTCGCCAGGTTCAGCGTCTCGGCCACCACGCCCTGGCCGGCGAACGCGGCGTCGCCGTGCATCATCAGCGGCAGGACGCTGAAGCCGCCCTCGCCCTTGTCGAGCAGGTCCTGCTTGGCCCGGACGATGCCCTCCAGCACCGGGTCGACGGCCTCGAGGTGCGACGGGTTGGACGCCAGCGAGACGACCGTCTCGCCGTCGCCGAACATCCGGAAGTACTTGCCCTCGGCGCCCAGGTGGTACTTCACATCGCCCGAGCCGTGGGCCTGGCCGGGGTCGAGGTTGCCCTCGAACTCGCGGAAGATCTGGCTGATCGGCTTGCCGACGATGTTGGCCAGCACGTTGAGCCGGCCACGGTGGGGCATACCGATGACCACCTCGTCGAGCTCGTGCTCGGCGGCCTTGTCCAGCACGGCGTCCAGCAGCGGGATGACGGTCTCGCCGCCCTCCAGGGAGAACCGCTTCTGCCCGACGTACTTGGTCTGCAGGAACGTCTCGAACGCCTCGGCCGCGTTGAGCTTGCTCAGCACGTACTTCTGCTCGGCCGGGTTGGGCTTCTGGTGCGGAACCTCGATGCGTTCCTGCAGCCAGGTGCGCTGCTCGGGGTCGGCGATGTGCATGTACTCGGTGCCGATGGTGCGGCAGTACGAGTCGCGCAGCAGGCCGAGCACGTCGCGCAGCTTCATCCGCTCCTTGCCGCCGAAACCGCCGACGGCGAACTCGCGGTCGAGGTCCCACAGCGTGAGGCCGTGCGAGAGCACGTCGAGGTCGGGGTGGCGGCGCTGGCGGTAGTTCAGCGGGTCGGTGTCGGCCATCAGGTGGCCGCGCGTGCGGTAGGCGTCGATCAGCTCGATGACGCGGGCGGTCTTGTCGACGGCGCCGTCGGGGATGTCCTGCACCCAGCGGATCGGCTCGTAGGGCACCCGCAGGGAGCGGAAGATCCCGTCGTAGAAGCCCTCCTCGCCGAGCAGCAGGGCGTGGACGCGGCGCAGGAAGTCGCCGGACTCGGCGCCCTGGATGATGCGGTGGTCGTACGTGGAGGTCAGCGTGATGATCTTGCTGATGCCGATCTCGGCGAGCCGTTCCTCGCTGGCGCCCTGGAACTCCGCCGGGTACTCCATGGCCCCGACGCCGATGATCGCGCCCTGGCCCGTCATGAGCCGCGGCACCGAGTGGTTGGTGCCGAGCGTGCCGGGGTTGGTGAGGCTGATCGTGGTGCCGGCGAAGTCCTCCGACTGCAGGTTGCCGCCGCGCGCCTTGCGCACGATGTCCTCGTAGGCCGACCAGAACTGGGCGAAGTTCATCGCCTCGCAGCCCTTGATCGAGACGACGACGAGCGAGCGCTGGCCGTTCTTACCCGCGAGGTCGATCGCGAGCCCGAGGTTGACGTGGTCGGGCTGGACGACGGTGGGCTTGCCGTCCTCCTCCACGAAGTGCCGGTTCATCACCGGGAAGTCGGCCAGCGCCTTGACCACCGCGTACCCGATGAGGTGGGTGAAGGAGATCTTGCCGCCGCGCGTGCGCGTGAGCTGGTTGTTGATCACGACGCGGTTGTCGGCGAGCAGCTTCGCCGGCACCGCCCGCACGCTCGTGGCGGTGGGCACCGCCAGCGAGGCGTTCATGTTCTTGACGACGGCCCCGGCGGCGCCGCGCAGCGCCGTGGAGCTGCCCCCGCCGCTCGTCGGGCTGGGCTTCGCGGCCTGGGAGGTGCTGCCGGCGGCGGGCTTGTCGGAGGCCGTGGTGGTGGCCGAGCCCGTGGCGGGGGTCTTCTCCCCGGCGACACGGCCGCCCTTCACGGCGGCCCCGCCCTTTGTAGCGGCCCCGTCCTTTACAGCGGCCCCGTCCTTTACAGCGGCCCCGTCCTTTACAGCAGCAGAGCCCTTCGCCGTGGCCGAGCCGTTGGTGGACCCGGAGCCGGGTCCGTCGGAGGCCGCGGGCGGCGGCGTCATCGCCTTGCGGTCGCCGACGCGGCGGCGCTCACTGGGCTCGGCAGGCTCCGCCGCGGGGGTGGGTGCCGGCGCGGCGGCGGTACCCGGTCGGTCGGCGGTGGGGGTCGGGGTGCCGTTGCTGCTGGAAGCGCTGTTCTCGTCGGTGGGACGGTAGTCCGCGAAGAACTCGTGCCACGCTGGGTCTACGGAGTCCGGGTCGTCGAGGAAGCGCTGGTACATCTCCTCGACGAGCCATTCATTGGGACCGAACTGGCCTGCTGCATTCGAGGTACTACTGCTGGACACGCTGAAGACCGCCTTGATCGGATCGCATCGTCTCGCCGAGGACTGCACCCCAGGTTAGTCCTCCCGGATGAGGAGGGGGTACCGCGCGCCGGGGGAGGCGTAGCATGCTTGGCCGCCGCCACCTGATCAGGTGCGGGGACGGTCACCCGGCGCGTCCACCACGGCCGTACGCACCGCGGTGGTGCTGATGACGGTTCCCTCCGGCAGCCCACAGCGCGAGTCCGTGCGGAGGGTGTCGCGTTCCCCGGCGAACTGGCCGTCGGCCGGATCGATCAGCAGTTCGGTACGGGTGCGACCAGCGTCGTGGACGATGGCGAGGCACGCGTGGCCGTCCACATTGAGCACGCGGTCCTGCACCGACACTCCCGGCAGCCCGGTGAGGGCGCGGTAGAACGTCGCTCGCAGCTGACCCGGCACCAGCGCCGTGCGCAATGCCGTGACGGCCGCGGCGAACGGGCCGAACCAGCTGCCGGGGTTGTCCTCCAGCAGGCGCGCGAGCAGCCCGGCCGAGTCGGTGGGCAACCCCTGGATGAACTGCGCGGTGGGATGCTGCCAGCTGCCCCGTCGTGGGGTGACCGGACCGCAGAAGCCGTCGAACTCCGTGCTGCCGTCGGTGCGGAACTCGCCGTACGGGGCCCGGAACCGGCCGACCGGGGCCACGTCCCGCAGGTCGAAGCCGTCGTCGGCAGCCTCCTGCGCTGAACCCGTCAACCAGGTCTGCGCACCCGTCAGCTCCCGCTCCAGCACCCACTCACGCTCGGGCCGGGCGGGCACCCACTGCCGGAGCCGGTGCTCGGTGAGGTGCTGGTGCGGGCCGAAGGTCCCCAGCCACCACGCGTGAGTCTCGACGTACCGGTACTGGTCGGGCGCCATCGGTCGGTCGGACACGGCGATGGCTAGGTCGAGCAACGCACGCTCCTGCGGTCGTGGAGTGGGTTCGACACAGAGTGTGGCTTGGTGACCGTCCGTCAATCGCGGCGGCCCCCCTCACTCAGGCGATCCACTCCTTGACCTGCGCGAGCAGCTTCAGCGGGTCGCTACCGACCGGGTTCACGTGCATATGCGTCACGCCTGCCTCCCGCAAGGCCTCGATGCGCTCCCGCACGTGCGACGGGGGGCCGATGAGCGTGGCCTTGTCGATGAAGTCGGCAGGCAGCGCCGCGGCCGCCTCCTCCTTGCGGCCGTCCAGGTAGAGGTCCTGGACGAGCGTCGCCTCGTCGCCGAAGCCCTGGCGGCGGAACACGGTGTTGTAGAAGTTGCGGCCACGCGCGCCCATCCCGCCGATGTAGAGGGCGAACATGCCCCTGGCCAGCTGCCGCGCCGGCTCGAACATCTCCTCCTCGAGCGCGAGGATCCCGCCGCCGGTGATCTGCAGCGGGCCGAGCTCGGGAGCCCGCTTGGCGGCCCCCGCGTCCAACGCAGGCCCGAAGACCTCGCGCAGCTTCTCCGGCATCAGCACGGTCGGCAGCCAGCCGTTGGCGAGCTCGGCCGTCATCTCGACGTTCTTGTCACCGAGCGACGCCACCCAGATCGGGATGTCGGCCCGGCGCGGGTGGTTGATCAGCTTGAGCGGCTTGCCCAGCCCGGTGCCCTGGCCTTCGGGCAGCGGGATCGGGTACAGGCCGTCGTTGGTGACCGGCTCGCGTCGCCACACCTTCCGGCAGATCTCGATGATCTCGCGGGTACGGGCGACGGGCTTGTCGTAGGGGACGCCGTGGAACCCCTCGATCACCTGCGGACCGGACGCGCCGAGGCCCAGGATCGCGCGCCCGCCGGACAGCGCGTCGAGGCCGGCCGCTGTCATCGCCGTCAGGGTGGGGGTGCGGCTGTAGATCGGGAGGATGCCGGAGCCGATCTGTACCCGCTCGGTCTTCGCGGCCAGGTAGCCCATCAGCGACACCGCGTCGAAGCTGTACGCCTCGGCCACCCACACGACGTCCAGACCGGCCTGCTCCATCGCGACCACCGCGTCCGCGTTGCGGACCGGATCATCGCCGTACTGGAGTTGCGTCGAGAGCAGCATATGGACAGCCAACACAGGGGTTACTGGTCAGTCAAGTAAGCCGGTCCGATCACTGGTGCCGACCGGCCCCCCATTGCAGCAAAGCCACGTTCATGCAAGCACGTTGCCGCAACGTGGCTTTGCTGCAATACAGGGGGCGGTCCCGTCACCTCCGCCAGAAGAGGTGGTGGGTCACGCCGCTCGGGCTGGGCACGACATCGAGGTGGAACTGGTCGCGCAGCTCATCGGGCGACTCCCAGAGGCGCGACCCGGATCCGAGCTTCATCGGCGAGACCGCCACGTGCAGGGTGTCGACGAGGCCGGCGTCGACGAACTGCCGGATGGTGGTGGCCCCGCCGCCGAGCCGGACGTCCTTGCCCTGCGCAGCGTTCCGCGCCCGCTCGAGGACCGATGCGGGGTCGCTGTCGACGAAGTGGAACGTCGTGTCGGAGAGGGTGAACGACGGACGCTCGTGGTGGGTCAGCACGAACACCGGGGTGCGGAACGGGGGCTCGTCGCCCCACCAGCCGCGCCAGCTGTGGTCGAGCCAGGGGCCCCGCTGCGGGCTGAACTTGTTGCGGCCCATGATCTCGGCGCCGATGTTGCGCTCGTAGTCCCGCGTGAGGTAGTCGTCCAGGCCGCGGCTCCCGCCGGGCTCGGTGCGCATGGGCCAGCTCGCCGTGGCGCCGCACCAGGCGAACATGTCGCCGGGGTCGGCGTGCCCGAACGGTCTCTCGAGGCTCTGGTGTTCGCCGGCCCCGTACCCGTCGCTCGACACGTTGAAGTTCTGCACTCTGAGCAGCTGACTCACGCAATTCCTCCTGCAACTTCGGCGCCCTCGTCCGGCGCCGTCAGGAGAGAGTCGGAGTCGGCTCGCCCGTCTCGACATCACCACGAACAGAATTCGTCGGCGCGGCTCGGTGGTCGATCCACCGACGCCCACCCGGACCTCGCGGTCGCGGCCGGCCCGGGGGGTGGCAGCTGATCAACTGGCCGCCCTGTCGGGGCCAGGTTCTGTGGGCATGCTCCTGGCCCAGGCCGGGCCCACTGAGGATCGGTTCGAGCGGTTGGAACGGATCGGGGCCTGGGAGAAGGTCATCGCCTGGGCGCAGGCGCGGCAGTTCGCGGAGATCAGCCAGTTCGTCGCCGCGGCCGAGGCTGCTCCTGCTGCGGGTCTGAACACAGCGCAGGCGGTCACCCATGATCACCGACCGCAGGTCATGACCCATACAGGACACGCCCTAGTTGGGGTCAGTGGCGCAGGTGCTCGTCGAAGAACTCGATGGTGCGGTCCCAGGCCACCCGCGCCGAGGTCTCGTCGTACATCGACGGGGCGTCCCAGTTGGAGAAGGCGTGCCCGGCGTCGTAGCGGTGCACGGTGGCGTTGGGGCGTCCGGCCATGGCCTGCTCGACGGCGTCGATGTCCTCGGCGGGGATGTAGGGGTCGCGCTCGCCGTAGTGGAAGAGGATCGGGCACTCGATCTGCTCCGCCAGCCCGAGCATGCCCGTGATGCCGGAGCCGTAGTAGGAGACCGCGGCGTCCGGGCCCTGCCCGTCCACCCGGGAGGTGGCGGCGAAGAGGTAGGCGAGCGTGCCGCCGAGGCAGAAGCCCACACCGCCGACCTTGCCGTCACAGGCGGGCATCCGCCGCATGTGGGCGAGCGTGGCGGTGATGTCGGAGCCCGCGAGCTGGAAGTCGAGCTGTTGGACACGCTCGAAGCCCTCGGCCATGCCGGACTCGTCCTTGCGCTCGAACCTGGGCTCGATCCGCCAGAACATGTCGGGCGCGAGCACCAGGTAGCCGGCGGCGGCGAGCCGCTCTGCGAGCCCGCGGATGTTGTCGTTGACGCCGAAGATCTCCTGGAAGATCAGCACCCCGGGTGCGGGGCCGGTCTCCGGGACGGCGCAGAACGCGTCGAAGACACCGCCGTCGGCGGCAGTGATCTTCTCGTAGTGGGAGCTGACCATGGCCTGCAGCGTAACTACGCTGCTGTCGTGAGTTTTCGTGTCGTCCCGGCCGCGTATGTCCTGCCCCTCCGGCGCGTCGGCGAGACCGACGAGGTGCTCCTGCAGCTGAGATGCGGCACGGGCTACCGGGACGGCTACTGGGCGGCGGCCGCCGCCGGTCACGTCGAGGCCGGGGAGTCGGTGTACGCCGCGGCGTGTCGCGAGGCCGAGGAGGAGCTGGGCATCGGCATCGTCCCCGCCGACCTCGTCCCACTCACGGTGATGCACCGCACCCAGGGCAACGGCCGGGCGATCGACGAGCGTGTCGACTTCTTCTTCTCCTGCCGCACCTGGACGGGTGAACCCCGGCGGGCGGAGCAGACGAAGTCGGCGGACCTGCGCTGGTACAGCTTCGACGACCTGCCGGAGCCGGTGGTGCCGCACGAGCTGTCCGTGCTGGAAGGCCTGCGGAGGGGGGACCTGCCGGCGATCGTCAGCGTCGGCTTCGACCCGGCCGGGATCTCCGGCTCCGGCGTTCCCCGCCGCTGACGCGGCAGCGGATCACGACGTCGGGACGCCCGGCAGGAGCTGGACGACGAGCGAGCGCGCGGTCGCCGTCAGCGTCTCGATGTCCAGGCCGGTGCGCCCCATGAACACGAGCCCCTGCTGCGCGGCGAGCAGGGTGCGCGCCGTCTCGACCGGGTCGGCACCGGCAGGCACATCGCCCTCGGCCTGCGCCCGCGCAACGCACTCGGCGACCAGCGCGGTGGTGGCCTCGTAGGTGCGCCGGGCCTCCGCCAGGACGTCGGGGTCCGCGGCGGCGAGCTCGCAGGTGCTGTTCGCCATGAGGCAGCCGCGCCGGGCGGCCTCCCCGCCCGTGTCGTTCACCGGCGCCAGCACGAACGCCCGCAAGGCGTCCAGGGCCCTGGGCGCGGAGTCGAGCATCTCCCGCAGGTACCCGTGGCTGACGTCGGTGTAGTTGCGCAGCGCCCGGAGGAAGAGCCGGTGCTTGTCGCCGAAGGCGGCGTAGAGGCTGCCCTTGCCCAGCCCGCTGACGCGGAGCAGATCCTCCAGCGAGGTGGCCGCGTAGCCGGCGTCCCAGAACTGGTCACGGACCGCTTCCAGGACGCGCTCCTCGTCGAACTGTCGTGGTCTCGCCATGCGACCAGTGTACGCAATTCTTGACTGATCGGTCCACCACTCGTATTGTGGACTGAACAGTCAAGAACTCGATCACGAGGAGTTCCGCAAATGAGTCAGCTCGACGAGAAAACTGCTCTGGTCACCGGCGGAAGCACGGGTATCGGGCTCGCCGTCGCGAAGCGCTTCGTGGAGGAGGGAGCCCACGTCTACCTGACAGGGCGCCGGCAGCCGGAACTGGATTCCGCCAGTGCGCTCCTCGGCGACGGCGTCACGGTCCTGCGCAGCGATGTCTCCGACCTCGACGACCTGGCTCGCGTGTTCGGTGTCATCGAGGACGGCGGCAGAGGTCTGGACGTCGTCTTCGCGAATGCCGGCGGCGGCGACATCGCCACCCTCACCGACCTCACGCCGGAGAACTTCGACAGGACCTTCGGTAGCAACGTCCGGGGCACCGTCTTCACGGTCCAGAAGGCGCTCCCCCTCCTGAACGAGGGCGCGTCCATCGTGATCACCGGGTCCAGCTCGGCCAGCCGCGGTACGGCCGGCTTCGGTGTCTACTCCGCATCCAAGGCGGCGGTCCGCCAGTTCACGCGGGTCTGGGCCGCCGAGTTGGGCCCCCGGGGTTTCCGCGTCAACACCGTCACTCCGGGGCCGACCGACACACCCGGACTGCGCGGCCTCGCCCCCGACCCGAGTGCGGCGCCCGGCCTCCTGGACGCCATGGCCAAGCAGCTTCCGCTGGGACGGGTCGCTCGGCCTGCGGAGATCGCCAGTGCCGTGCTCTTCCTCGCGTCCGACCAGTCGAGCTTCATGACGGGAAGTGAGCTCTTCGTGGACGGCGGCGAGGTGCAGTCCTACCTCTGAGGCCGCACCGGCGTTCTACACCAGGCGGCGTTCGTGGCCCTCCCAGTAGGGCTCGCGGAGGGTCTTCTTCAGGACCTTGCCGGTGAGGTTGCGCGGCAGTTCCTCCGCCACGTCCACGGACTTCGGGCACTTGAACCCCGCGAGCCGGTCACGGCAGTAGGCGAGCAGCGCCTCGGTGTCGACCTCGACGCCGGGCGCCGGGACGACCACGGCCTTGGGCACCTCGCCCCACCGGTCGTCGGGCACCCCGATCACGGCGACGTCGGCGACCGTGGGGTGCTCGGCCAGCACCCGCTCGATCTCGGCGGGGTAGATGTTCTCCCCACCACTGATGATCATGTCCTTGATCCGGTCGGTGACGTAGACGTACCCGTCGTCGTCGAGGTACCCGCCGTCCCCTGACCGCAGCCAGCCGTCCGGTGTGATGGCGGCGGCCGTGGCGTCCGGCTTGCCCCAGTAGCCCCGCATCAACTGCTGGGTGCGCACCCAGACCTCACCGACCTCGCCGCGGGGTACCGGGCCGCCGGTCGCCGGGTCGCGGATCTCGATCTCGACGCCGTGGATCGGCGTGCCGGCGGACACGAGACGATGCGTGACGTCGGGATTCTCGTGGTCCTCCGGGCCGAGCGCGCTGACGACGCCGCACGCCTCGGTCATGCCGTACACCTGGTTCATCACGCCGGGGAACAGCTTCAGGCAGGCCCGCATCACCGGCAGCGGCATCGGGGAGGCACCGTAGGCCACGGCCTTGAGCGCCGAGAAGTCGCGGTCGGCGGCCCCGGGCACCTGGGCCATCACCGCCATCAGTGCCGGCACGAGGAACGTGTGGGTGATCCGCTCGGACTCGAGCACCTCGAGCACCGCGGCCGGATCCGGCAGCCGCAGCATCACGATCTGCGCACCGGCGGAGATCGTGATCAGCGCATAGCTGGTGCCACCGACGTGGTACAGCGGCATCGCGACCTGTACCCGGGCGTCCGGGTCGATCCGGAAGTCGACCGCGGTGTTCTCCGCGTGGGCGAGCATCCCGCGGTGCGTGAGCATCGCGCCCTTCGGGAAACCGGTGGTGCCCGACGTGTAGAGCTGCACGAAGCAGTCGTCCGGGTCGGCGGGGTAGACCTCCGGATCGGGCCGGTGTGCCGCCAGCCAGGCCTCGTACTCGTCGTCGGCGCCCCCCACCTGGATCACGCGCTCGACCGTGGGTAGCTGGTCGCGCACCTGTTTCACGGCCGGGGCGAACTCCGGGCCGACGAACAGGATGCGCGCCGCCGCGTCGTTGACGACGTAGACGATCTCGGGTGGCGCGAGGCGGAAGTTCACCACCGCGTTCGCCGTGCCGATCTGGGCGCAGGCCAGCGTGAGCTCGAGGCAGGACGGGTGGTTGAAGTCGAGTACTGCGACCCGGTCACCGGGACGCAGCCCCTCCGCGCGCTGCGCCGCCGCGTTCTGCCGCACCCGGCGGGCCAGCTCGGACCACGTCCGGACGGTGTCGCCGAAGCGGAGCGCCACCGAGTCCGGCCGCTCGTTCTCCCACCGGGCGAGCGTCGAGGTGAAATCGGTGAGCTGGCTGGTCATGCGGCCTCCCGGTGACGGTGGGCGGGCGGACACTCACGGTGACGATGCGCATGGTAACGACGAGCGGCGATCACGAGAAGCCGGTGGTTCCGGCGTGGGGACCCGCTCGGTGGACGATCACCACGGCTGGCTACGGTGACGACCCTCGCCCCCGTGTCGCCACCAGCAGGCGCCGACCGCTCGGAGTCCCGACATGAGCTCTCCCCGGCAGGTTCCCCAGATGCGTGCGGCAGCGCGTCGGGTCAAGGCGGGGGGTGAGAGGTTCCTCGGTGGCGTGCTGCCGGGAGCCTCGGCGCGCAGGCTCCGCGAGGCGGCCTACGCCGACGACTGGGCCGCCGCCAACATGGAGGCACGGCGCGCCACGGGCCCGCTGTGGGTCGTGCTCGGCGACTCGGCCAGCCAGGGGATCGGCGCCACGACCCGCGAGGTGGGTTACGTCGGGGTCGTGCACGAGGCGCTGCGCCGCCGCGACGCCTGGCGCGTGGTGAACCTGTCGCGGGCAGGCGCCGACGTGGCGGACGTCCTCGGCCGCCAGCTCCCCGAGCTGGCCTCGCTCACCGCCGAGGAGCCGGCAGCGCTCGTCAGCTGCATCATCGGCGCCGAGGACGTCGCCCGGCACACCCCGGGGCTGGACACCTCGCTGCGCCAGGTGATCGCCGCGCTGCCCACCGGCTCCGTCATCGGCACCATCCCGCGCACCGGACGCGGCGGGCCGACCGCGGCGCTCGACGCCGTGATCCGCGAGGAGGCGGCGCGCCACCAACTGCGCATCGCGGAACTGCCCTCCCGCCAGCTGGGACGCGTCCGCGACCACGCGATCCTCGGCGACGTCGGGCACGGCGCGTGGGCCAAGGCCGTGCTGGCGGCGATCGACGGGCCGCCCGCCGAGATCGCCACGACCACCGACCCCGCCCTTCCCGTGGTGCCCGCCCTGCCCGATCCGAGCTAGTGCCGAGGAAACGAGGTTCCATGCCTGTATCCGGTGTCCAGGTGGATGCATCGCAAGGCGGAGGAGGCGCCGATACCGTTGTTGTATCGGCGCCGACGACAACGCCGCGAGGCGCCGCCTGGGCGCCGGAGGCGGGCAGGACGACCTCGTTTCCTCGGCACTAGTCCTCTCCGATCGGATGAACGATCGGAGCGGGCGTGTCACCGTCCAGGGACTGAGCAAGCGGTTCGGTTCCGTCGTCGCCGTGGACGGGGTGACGTTCTCCGTGGAGCCCGGGGTCGTCACCGGTTTCCTGGGGCCCAACGGGTCGGGCAAGACCACGACCCTGCGGATGATCGTCGGGCTCGTCACGCCCACCACCGGTGACGCGCGCGTCAACGGGGTGCCGTTCGCCGAGCTGTCCGATCCGGGGCGGGTCGTCGGCGCGGTGCTCGAGGCCCAGGGGTTCCACCCGGCCCGTACCGCGCGCAGGCACCTGCTGGCCTGCGCGGCCGCGATCGGTGTGCCCGACGCCGCGGTCGACCACGTGCTCGCCACCGTCGGGCTCACGGCCGATGCCGACCGGGGCGTGGGCGGCTACTCACTGGGGATGCGGCAGCGGCTGGCCCTCGCCGTGGCCCTCCTCGGAGACCCGCAGGTGCTGATCCTCGACGAGCCGGGCAACGGGCTCGACCCCGAGGGCATCGCGTGGCTGCGGGCCTTCCTGCGTGCCTTCGCCGCGCAGGGGCGCAGCGTGCTCGTCTCCAGCCACCTGCTCGGCGAGGTGGAGCAGACCGTCGACCACCTCGTGGTGATCAGCAGGGGCCGCTGCATGTTTCAGGGGCCGCTCGCCCAGCTGCGCGGGTCGCGCCGGGCGCGCGTACTGGTGCGGTGTGCCGCGCCGGCCCGGCTGGCCGACGCGCTCGCCCGCACCGGCATCCTGGAGATCGACACGCTGCCCGACGGCCGCCTCGGGGTGGCCGGCACCGACCCCGTCCACGTCGGGGACGTGGCGCTCGCCGCAGGCGTGGCGATCTACGGCCTCGCCGAGGAGAAGATCGATCTGGAGCAGCTGTTCTTCCAGCTCACCGCCGAACCGTGGCGGGCGGGCTGATGGGACGGCTGCTGCGCGCCGAGCTGCGCAAGGTGTCCTCCACGAAGCTGTGGTGGGGACTCCTCGTGCCCGCGGTGGTGCTCTCGATCATCATCAACGTGTTCGGTGGCCTGTTCACCGCGGCGATCCCGGACGACGGGGGCAGGTTGCCGCTGCTGCTGGGGTCGCTGGCCTACACGCTCGGCCTGACCGCGGTGTTCGCCGCCTGCTACGGCGTGGTCGCCACGGCGGGGGAGTTCCGCCACCGGACCATCACCTCCACCTACCTGCTGGGACCGAGGCGGTGGGGGGTGCAGCTGGCCGCGATGGCCGTCAGCGCCGTCGTCGGGGCCGGCTACGGCGCGGTGGTGGCGCTGGTGGGGGTGCTGGCCGGACTCGCCGGTCAGGCGGGCAGCGCATTCCCCTCGGTGGGTGCACTGGTCGCCGTCACCGCGATCGGCATGGTGGTGTCCGCGCTCTGGGCGGCGCTGGGTGCCGCGCTGGGCGTCGTGGTCGGCAACCAGGTGGGTGGGCTCGTCGGCGTACTGGTGTACCTGCTCCTCGGGGAGCTGCTGATCTCCGCGCTGCTCAACAGTGCCGACTCCGTCACGCTCCAACGGCTCACGTCCTACCTCCCCGGCAACGCGGGCGACATCGCGATCTACGACATCCCGGCCAGCGTGCTCGCGGGTCCCCAGATCGGCAGCAGGCTGGTCGAGACGCTGGCCGGCGTCACCGCTCCACCGCCGTGGTGGGGCGCGCTGCTCGTGCTCGCGGTGTGGACGGCGGCGGTGGGTGCGACGGGCTGGGTGGTGGGTTCTCGCCGCGACATGACGTGACGCCCGCGCGGCCCCGGGACTCGACGCCGGCATGTCGCCACTGTGACGTCCGCCATGTGATGTGTCGCTTGTGAGGTGATGTTCGTCGGCGCCGCCTGTCGGGGCCGCGGCTTACGGTGTGTTCGTGCCCGACGCTGCTCCCCCTGGCTGGATTCGCCGACTCGTCCGTGCCTGTTTCCGACACCCCGGCGTCGCCGTCGGCGCACTCGTGGCGTCGGTGTTCGGGGTGGGACTCGACGCCGTGGGCCCGCTGCTCACGCGGGTGGTAGTCGACGACGCGGTGCAGGGGTCCACGGCCGTGCTCGCCGCTGTGGTGGTGGCCTTCCTCGTGCTGGCCGTGGTCCGTTTCGTCTCGGCCTTCTTCCGGCGCTACCTCGCAGGCAGGCTCGCCCTGGACGTGCAGCACGACCTGCGCCGGCAGGTCTTCGCCGCCGTGCAGCGGCTCGACGGCGAACGCCAGGACGCGCTGCGCACCGGCCAGGTCGTCTCGCGGGCGATCACCGACCTGCAGCTCGTGCAGTCGATGCTGTCGCTGGTGCCGATCTCGCTCGGCGGGGTGGTGCTGGTGGTGGTGTCGATCGGCGCGATGCTGTGGCTCTCACCGCTGCTCACGCTGGTGGCGCTGGTGCTCCTGCCCGCGGCCACGTGGATCACCCTGCGCACGAGGACCACCCTGTTCCCGGCCACCTGGTCGGCCCAGCAGCGGGCGGCCGACATCGCGCAGCAGGTGGAGGAGACGGTCACGGGCGTCCGGGTCGTCAAGGGGTTCGGGCAGGAACGCCGCGAGGTCGCGTCCCTGGAGGGGGGCGCGCTGCGGCTGTTCGCCGAGCGCATGCGGGCCGCGCGGCTCACCGCCCGGCTCAACCCCACGCTGCTCGCGCTGCCCACGCTCGGGCAGGTCGGCGTGATCGGGCTCGGGGGCTGGCTCGCGCTGAACGGCTCCATCAGTCTCGGCACCTTCCTCGCCTTCACCACCTACGTCGCGCAGCTCGTCGGCCCCGCGCGGCTGCTCGCCTCGCTCGTGGTGAGCGCCCAGCTCGCGCGGGCGGGGGTCGAGCGGGTGTACGACCTGGTCGAGTCCCGGCCCGACGTCGTCGACCCCGAGGAGCCCGTCGCGCTGCCTCCCGGCCCGCTGTCGGTGGAGTTCGACCACGTCCGGTTCGGCTACGGCGACCGCGAGCCGGTGCTGGCCGACGTGTCGTTGCGCGTCGAGCCCGGTGAGACCCTCGCGCTGGTGGGGCCGCCCGGCTCCGGCAAGTCCACGGTGGCGCTGCTGCTGCCGCGCTTCTACGACCCGCAGAGCGGCGAGGTGCGCCTGGGTGGCGTGCCACTGCCCCGGATGCGGATGGCCGACCTGCGCAGCGAGCTCGGCGTGGTGTTCGAAGAGGCCTTCCTGTTCTCCGACACCATCCGCGCCAACATCGCCTACGGGCGTCCCGACGCGAGCGACGACGAGGTGCGGGCGGCGGCCCGGGCCGCGCAGGTGGAGTCGTTCGTCGAGGTGCTGCCCGACGGCTACGAGACGATGGTCGGCGAGCGTGGGCTCACGCTGTCTGGCGGCCAGCGCCAGCGCATCGCGCTCGCCAGGGCCGTGCTCACCGACCCCCGGGTGCTCGTGCTCGACGACGCCACCTCCGCGGTCGACACCGCCACCGAGGCCGCCATCCACGAGACGTTGCGCGCCCTCACCGCCACCCGCACCACGGTGCTGGTGGCGCACCGCCGTTCCACGCTCGCCCTCGCCGACCGCATCGTCGTGCTCGACGCAGGCCAGGTCGTGGACGTGGGCACCGAGGCCGAGCTCACCGACCGCTGCGCCCTGTTCCGGGAGCTCCTCGCGGTGGCCGACCCGGAGTCGGCATCCCCTGCGGCCATTCCTGCGGCCGACCCGGCGAAGCTGCCCGTCGCGTCGCCGTCCGCCGGCGCGTGGCTCGCGCAGGCCACCCCGGAGCTCTGGCCGGAGCCCGCGGCTCCGGCGCCCGGCGTGCGGGGCGGCGGCTCCGCGCGTGGTGGAGCGGCCGGCGGCGGGGGTATCGGCGGCGGCAGCGCATCGGCGGTGGCAGGCGCCGTGCCGCCCACACCGGAGCTGATGGCCGCCGTGGAGGCGCTCCCGCCCGCCACCGAGCGGCCACGCCTCGGCAGCACCGACCCCACGGCGCCCGACCCCGAGTTCCGGCTGGCCCGGCTGCTGCGGCCGGTGCGCGCGCTGCTCGTCGTCGGCGTCACGCTCGTGGCGCTCGACGCGCTCGCCACCCTGGCGTTCCCGAGCGTCGCGCGCCTCGCCGTCGACGGGGGGATCTCCGCACACGCGCCTGCCGTCCTGCTCACCGCCGCGCTGGTGGGGCTCGCCGTGGTGGTGCTCGACTGGGCAGTGGTGGCCGGGCAGACCGTGGTGGCCGCCCGCGCCGGGGAGAGCCTGCTCTACCTGCTGCGGGTGCGCAGCTACGCCCACCTGCAACGGCTCGGGCTGGACTACTACGAACGCGAGCTCTCCGGCCGGATCATGACCAGGATGACCACCGACGTCGACGCCCTGTCGACGTTCCTGCAGACCGGTCTGACGCAGGCGGTGGTCAGCCTGCTCACCATCGTCGGGGTGGCTGTGGCGCTGCTCGTCACCGACATTGAGCTCGCGCTGGTGGCGCTCGCCGCGCTGCCGGTGCTGGTGGTCGCCACCGTCGTGTTCCGCAGGGTGTCCTCGATGGCCTACGCGGAGGCCCGCGAGAAGGTCAGCATCGTCAACGCCGACCTGCAGGAGAACGTCACGGGCGTGCGTATCGCCCAGGCCTACGTCCGCGAGGAGCGCAGCGCCACCACGTTCGGCGAGCGCAGCGCGGCCTACCGGCACTCCCGGCTGCGGGCGCAGACCTACATCGCCACGTACTTCCCGTTCGTGGCCCTGCTGTCCGACGTCTCGCAGGCGGTGGTGCTGGGCGTCGGGGCGGCGCGCGTGGCGTCGGGGGAGCTCACACCGGGTGTGCTCACGGCGTTCCTGCTCTACCTCGGGCTGTTCTTCGCGCCCGTCCAGCAGCTCTCGCAGGTCTTCGACGGCTACCAGCAGGCCCGGATCGGTCTCTCCCGCATCTCCGACCTCCTGCGCACGCCCACCTCGGTGCCGCCGGAACCCATCGGCGACCCTGTGACGGTGCCGCCCCGGCTGCGTGGGGAGGTCGAGCTGCGCGACGTCGGGTTCGCCTACGCCGGTTCCGACGGCCCGGCGCTGGAGCACGTGTCGGTGCGTGTGGCGCCGGGTGAGACGGTCGCGTTCGTCGGAGCCACCGGTGCGGGCAAGTCCACCGTGGTCAAGCTGCTCGCCCGGTTCTACGAGGCGGGCAGCGGGGCCGTGCTCGTCGACGGCGTGGACATCCGGCGGTATCCGCTGGACGACTACCGGCACCGGCTCGGCATCGTGCCGCAGGAGCCACATCTGTTCACCGGCGACGTCGCCGCCAACATCGCCTACGCCCGGCCGGACGCCACTCCCGCCGAGATCGAGGGCGCCGCACGGGCCGTCGGCGCGCTCGACCTGGTGCGCAGCCTGCCCGGAGGGTTCCGGCACCTGGTGGGCGAGCGGGGGCAGGGCTTGTCGGCGGGGCAGCGGCAGCTGGTGGCGCTGGCCCGCGCCGAGCTGGCCGATCCCGACCTGCTGCTGTTCGACGAGGCCACCGCGGCGCTCGACCCGTCCACCGAGGCCGCGGTCCTCGCCGCGAGCGACCGGGTCGCGGCCCGGCGCACCACCTTCGTCGTCGCCCACCGGCTGGCCACGGCGGCCCGGGCCGACCGCATCGTCGTGCTCGACGGTGGGCACGTCGTCGAGACGGGCACCCACGACGAGCTGCTGGCCGCGGGTGGCTTCTACGCGAGGCTGTGGCAGGCGGGGGAGCTCGAACCCGCAGCGTAGCGACAGGTGTGGAGCACTAAAGGGCTGAATCCTGCCCGATATCGGGCACAGAAGTTGGAGTATGGGCGCCCGCAGGGCACTATCAGCTCTCGTGCCCGCCGGACCGTACGACGATCTCATCGCGCACCTGGTTCGCAGCACCCCGCTCAACGCGGGTGAGGCGACGCGCGTGGTGGCTGAGGTGGTCGGTTACTTCGCCGAGGAGCTGCCGGAGTTCGTCCGGCGGCGGCACGCGGAGCTGAAGAACCGCGGGCTCACGAACGATCAGATCTTCGCCGTGGTGGGTGCGGAGCTGGCGGCGCGTCGTGTGGCGCCGCCGCCGCAGTCGACCCGCCAGCTGCGGCGGATGGTCTACGGCTAGTGGACGAGAACCGAGAGGACACTGTATGTGCGGCATCGTCGGTTACGTCGGTCCCCAGGACGCCGCCCCGATCCTGCTCGAGGGTCTGGGCCGCCTGGAGTACCGCGGCTATGACAGCGCCGGGGTGGCGCTGAGCTCCAAGGGTGCGCTCAAGGTGCGCAAGGTGAGCGGTCGCGTGGCGGACCTCGCCGCGGAGCTTCCGGCCCGGTTCAAGGGTTCACCCGGCATCGGCCACACCCGCTGGGCCACCCACGGCGAGCCGAACGAGGTCAACGCCCACCCCCAGCTCGACGCCGCGGGCCGTATCGCGGTGGTGCACAACGGCATCATCGAGAACGCCGACGAGCTGCGCGCCAAGCTCACCGCCGACGGCGTGGAGTTCGTCTCGCAGACCGACACGGAGGTCGTGGCCCATCTCGTCGCGGCGGCGTTCGCCGCCGGGGCAGGCGACCTCGAGCAGGCCGTGCGGCAGGCCCTGCGCCAGGTGGTCGGCGCCTACGGGCTCGCGGTGCTGGACGCGGAGTACCCGGACCGGATCGTCATCGCTCGCAACGGCAGCCCGGTGCTGCTGGGCGTCGGGGAGAAGGAGATGTTCGTGGCGTCCGACGTCGCCGCGCTCATCGGGTACACCCGCCAGGTCGTCTACCTCGACGACGGCGAGCTCGCGACGATCACGGCAGGCGGCTACCGCACCTACACCCTCGACGACCGGTCCACGGCGAAGAGTCCGTCCACGATCGACTGGGACGTCGTCGGGGCCGAGATCGGCGACCACGCGCACTACCTGATCAAGGAGATCCAGGAGCAGCCGCGCACGATCGAGCGCGCGCTGAAGGGGCGCATCGACGAGCGGTTCGAGACCGCCCACCTCGGCGGCCTCAACCTGAGCGTGCGCGAGGCGCGCGAGGTGAAGCGCGTCAAGATCCTCGGCTGCGGCTCGGCCTGCTACGCGGGTGAGCTGGGCGCGCAGCTCATCGAGGACCTCGCCAGGGTGCCGGCGAGCGCCGAGGCGGCGTCGGAGTTCCGCTACCGCAACCCGGTGGTCGAGCCGGACACGCTGTACGTCGCCGTGAGCCAGTCCGGCGAGACGATCGACACCCTCGCGGCGGTGCAGGAGCTGCAACGCAAGGGCGGGCGCGTGATCGGCATCGTCAACGTCGTCGGCTCGACGATCGCGCGCCAGGTGGACGGCGGCATCTACCTGCACGCCGGCCCGGAGATGTCGGTGGCCGCCACGAAGTCCTTCACCTCGACCGTCGCGGCGTTCGCGCTGCTGGCGCTGCACCTCGGCCGCATGCGCGACCTGTCGCCCGAGCAGGGGCGGCGCATCATCGCCGGCCTCAACGCGCTGCCCGGCCAGCTCACCGAGATCATCGAGCGGTCCGAGATGATCGCCGGGGTGGCGGCGGAGATCGCGCAGAGCCGCAGCGTGATGTTCGTGGGCAGGCGCCGCGGGTGGCCGGTGGCGCGGGAGGGCGCGCAGAAGCTCAAGGAGATCTCCTACGTGCACGCCGAGGCCTACCCGTCGGCCGAGCTCAAGCACGGCCCGCTGGCCCTGATCAGCCCGGAGATGCCGACCGTGGCGATCGTCCCCGACGACGACCTGCTGGACAAGAACACCTCGACGCTGTCGGAGATCAAGGCCCGCAAGGGCCCGGTGATCGCGGTCGCGCACCGCGAGCTGCCCGCCGAGCTGGCCGACCGCACCCTGGTGATCCCGAAGAACGAGCCGGAGCTCGACCCGATCCTGATGTCGGTCCCGCTGCAGATCCTCGCCTACCACGCCGCTGTCGCGCTGGGGCGGGACGTGGACAAGCCCCGCAACCTCGCGAAGAGCGTCACCGTGGAGTAGTCCCGGCGAGCCAGGGACAGAGGGCGATCGGCTCGATGCACATCGGGACGTGCGGGTGGCCGACGTAGCTCTCCACCGGCCCGTCCGTGCGCCAACCCAGGCGGTGGAAGAACCGTTCGTTGGCCTGCTGCACGTGCGCGCGCATCAGCCGGCCGCCGCGCGCACCGGCGGCGGCCACGGCGAACCGCACGAGTGGGGCGCCGACGTTGGCCGTGCGGAACCCGGGCAGCACCGCGAGCCGGTCGCCCAGCCATTCGCCGGGCCCGACCGGGTAGAGCCGCACGGTCCCGGCCGGGCGTCCGGCGTGCAGCGCGAGCACGTGCACGACGTCGGTGCGGGCGTCGTGCGCGTCCTCGTCGGTGCCGGCGAAGAGGTGCTGCTCCGCCACGAACACGGCGTGGCGGATGAGGTGGTGCGCGGCGAGCCCGGCCGCGTCACGGACCGGGCGGCAGTGCACCGGGTCGACGCCCACCAGCACGTTCACCGGCGGCACCGGGCGTATCCGCTGCGCCCGGGACAGTGCAGGCGCGGTCATTCCGGCCGCCTGCCGATCTGCAGCAGCGGCGCGCCGCCAGGAGCACCGGTCGGCCCGCACGGTGCGGGCGACCCGGCGTTCTGCACGAGGTTCAGCGAGGAGCACGCCTGGCAGCGTGCGCAGCCCGCCACGGCGGTGTCGGCGCCCAGCCCGCGCTCCGCGAGGAACCCGGCGACCTTCCGGTAGATCGGCTCGGTGTACTCGCGGGACGGCGCCGGCACGTCCTGCATCAGCGAGCCGGCCACCGGCCGCAGCGGCACGACGAACGGGTAGACGCCGATGTCGACGGCCCGCCGGCACATCTCCACGGTCAGGTCGGGGTCCTCGCCCATGCCGAGGATGACGTAGGTGGAGACCCGGCCCTCGCCGAAGAGCCCGACGGCGTGCTCCCACGTGCGGAAGTAGGTCTCGATACCGGTGCGGTACTTGCCGGGGGCGACGCGCGCCAGCACCGCGGGGTCGAACGACTCCACGTGGATGCCGAGCGCGTCGACCCCCATGTCGTGCACCTGGTCGATGGTCGACAGGTCGCGGGGCGGCTCGAACTGCACCTCGACCGGCAGCCCGGCGGCCTCCTTCACCGCCTGGCCGCACCGCGCCACGTAGAGCGCGCCGCGGTCGGGTGCCACCGACGAGCCGGTGGTGAGCGTCGCGTCCACCGCGCCGTCGAGTTCCTTGGCGGCGACGGCCACCTCGGCCAGCATCTCGGGGGTCTTCTTCGCGATGGTGCGCCCGGCCGCGAGGGAGAGCCCGATGCCGCAGAAGCCGCACTGATCGGAGTTGCCCCAGTAGTTGCAGGCCTGGACGACGGTGGAGGCCAGCGAGTCCAGGTGTAGCAGCGCGATCTGGTGGTAGGGGACGCCGTCGGCGGTGGTGAGGTCGTAGAACCGCGGCCGGGCCGTGCCCGCCACCGACGCGACCTTCACACCGTCGCGGTAGATGGCCTGGCCGTCGTCCTCGGCGCGCAGGGAGTACGGCGACGTCGGGCTCGGGGGCACCGTCACCGGGACGCCCTCGATCCAGAGCATGCCCGAGTCGGACGGGCCGGCGCCGCCCTGGCGGGACGTCTCCAGCGTGGTCTCCAGCCGCAGGCCCACGCTCTGCAGCTCCATGATCAGCCCGGCCACCCCGAGTGTGGTGCCCTCGTCCACCGCCGTCATGCCCGTCCCCCTGGGATCGTTCACTAGAGTAACTGCTCGTGTCCCATAGGAAACCCCTCGGTCCGGCTGTGTCAAGCGACCGGTCCGTCGCTGCATCCGACGTCACGCGGGTCGCGCTGGTCAGCCACTCGACGACGCCCCGCGGCGGGCACGTCCACACTCTCGGGCTCGCCGAGGCGCTGCACCGCGGCGGGCAGCCCGTGCACCTCGTGGCGCTCGGTGACCCCGTCGCCGGGCTCTACCGGCCGACGGAGGTGCCGCACACGGTGCTGCGCGGACCGTCGCGCGAGGGCACCACGCTGGAGCAACGCGTGCTCAGCGCGATCGACCTGCTCGCAGCGGGCCTCGCGGAGCGCATCGGCGAGTTCGACGTGCTGCACGCCCAGGACTGCATCGCCGCCCGCGCGGCGCTGCGGGCCCGTGCGGCCACGGGAGCCGACGTGCGCGTGCTGCGCACCGCTCACCACGTCGACGACTTCACCACGCCCGTGCTGATCGACTGCCAGCGCCGGGCGATCACCGAGCCGGACCGGGTGCTGGTGGTGAGCGAGCAGTGGCGCGCGATTCTGCGAGACGACTTCGGTGTGACGGCCACCGTGGTGCCGAACGGGGTCGACACGGGCCGTTTCCCGCCGGTGCCGGACGCGGAGCGGGCAGCGCTGCGCCGGCGGGTCGGTGCCCGCGGTCCGCTGGTGCTCGCCGTCGGGGGGATCGAGCCGCGGAAGGGGAGCCTCGTCGCGTTCCGGGCACTCGCCGAGCTGGCCGCCGAGGCCGACGCCGCGGGTACACCGCGCCCGGTGCTCGCCGTCGTCGGCGGTCACTCGTTCCAGGACTTCGCGCCCTACCGGGAGGCCGCACTCGCCGCGCTGCCCGGCCTCGGGCTCCGGGCGGGCCGGGACGTCGTGGAGCTCGGCACCGTCAGCGACGCCGAGCTGGGCGCCTGGTACGCGGCCGCCGACGTGCTCGCCTACCCGTCGCTCAAGGAGGGCTTCGGGCTGGTGACCATCGAGGCCATGAGCCAGGGCCTGCCCGTCGTGGCCAGCGACGTGCCGGTGTTCACCGAGTACCTGACCCACGGCGAGAGCGCGCTGCTCCCCGCCGCGGGCGATCCCGTGGAACTGGCCGCGGCCCTGCGCTCCGTGCTCACGGACGTCGCGCTGCGGGACCGCCTGCGGGCGGCCGGGCCCGCGGTGGCGGCGCGGTACACGTGGGCCGCCGCCGCGGCCCGGCACGCCGAGATCTACGCCGAGCCGGTCCCGGCACCGGCGGGCTGAGCTCGCCGACGTTCGACGTCCACGCGTTCCGCGTTCGGCGCCGCACTAGCGTGGCTCGCATGCCGTCTCTGCTCCCCAGCACCGCCAGGACGCTGCTCGCCCGCACCGCTCGCGCCCAGCGTGACGGTCGCGTTCCCGCGCTGGTCGCCGGCGTCGTCCGCGACGGCGCGCTGGTGTGGTCGACCGGGCGCGGTGAGATCACCGAGCCGCACCAGGACGTCCAGTACCGGCTGGGTTCGATCAGCAAGACCGTCACCGCGATCACCGTGCTGCGGCTGCGCGACGAAGGCCGGCTCGACCTCGACGACGTGCTCGACGCGCACCTGCCCGGCACACCGCTGGGCGACCGGACCGTCGGCCAACTGCTCTCGCACCTCGCCGGCGCCGGGTCGGAGAGCCCGGGGCAGTGGTGGGAGCGGGCCCCGGGCACCACGCTGGAGGGCCTCGGGCTCTCGGCCGCCGACGTGGTGCTGCCCGCCGCGCGCCGCTTCCACTACTCCAACCTCGGGTTCGGGCTGCTCGGTGAGCTGGTCGCCAGGGCCCGAGGCCGATCATGGGCCGAGGTGGCCCGCGACGAGGTGCTCGCCCCGCTCGGTATGACGCGCACGACCACCCGCCCGTCGGGTCGCGCCGCCCAGGGCTACGCGGTGCATCCCTGGGCCGACGCCGTGCAGGTCGAGCCCGAGCACGACGCGGGGGTGATGGCCCCGGCTGGCCAGCTGTGGGCCACCGCCACCGACCTGGCCCGGCTCGCAGCGTTCCTGCTCGGCGACACCGGCGGCGTGCTCTCGCCCGCCACGCTCGAGGAGATGACGATCCCCGCGGGCATCGACTCGTCGGCAGCGACGTGGTCGTCCTACGGGCTGGGTGTGCAGGTCCAGCGCGTCGGTACCGACCCGGCCCGGCCGGGCCCGGTGCTGGTCGGCCACGGCGGGTCGATGCCCGGGTTCCTCGCCGGCCTCTGGGTCGACCGCGAGGAGGGCACGGGCGCGCTCGTGCTGGCCAACACCACCTCGGGGCTGGACAACGGCCTGACGGGGGCGTTGCTCGCCGACCTGCGGGCTGCCGAACCCCGGATCGTCGACCCGTGGACGCCGGAGAGCTCGCCGGTGCCGCTGGGGCTGCTCGGCCCCTGGTACTGGGGCCCGTCGCCGTACGTGCTGCGGGCGATCCCGGGAGGGCTCCTGCACCTGGGCGGCCTCGGCAGGCCGGGACGCACCAGCCGGTTCCGGCCGGGCCCCGACGGCACCTGGGTGGGTCTCGACGGCTACTTCGCCGGGGAGACGCTGCGGCTCGACCCGGTGGCGCTCAACCTCGCGACGTTCGTCTTCACCCGCACGCCCTACGACCCCGCGGCGCCGGTGCCGGGTGGGGTCGACGAGGCCGGATGGGGCTAGCCGGCCACCGTCTCGGGTGCGTCGGGCGCCGGGATGATCGCCGGGAGATGCGCCCGGGTGGACGAGGCGATCACCACCGTCCCCGCCAGTGCGATGAGGACCAGGGCTCCCAGCATCACGGGGTAGCTCGCCAGCCCCGAGAGAGCTGCGAGCACGGTGGGCAGCAGGAAGCCGACATAGGCCAGCGCGTAGTAGACGCCGGTGATCCCGGCGAGCTCGGCGGCCGGCGTGATGCGCTGGATCTCCAGCAGCCCGGAGACCACCGCGATCCCGTACGCGCAGCCCAGTACCACCGCGGCGGCGAGGGCCAGCCACGGAGAGCGCAGGTACGCGCCGACCACGCTGATCGCGAGCCCGCACGACATGATGATCATGGAGACGACGACCGCGCGTGCGTCGGTGACCCGGTCCAGGCGCTTGGCGAGCGGCTGGACCGCGGCGCCCGCGCCGAGCGTGCAGACCGTGAGCAACGTGGAGTACGCCAGGTCCCAGTGACCGAGGCGGCCGCCGACCACCTGCGGCATGGTGGCGTAGGCCACCCCGGCCGCTCCGAAGACCCACGGGGCCATCGGCAGGATGACGCGCAGGAAACGGGGGTGGCGCGCGGTCGGCACGCTGAACCGGGACGCCCCGGGGAGGTCGACGACCCCGCCGGCGGCCCGCGGACGGGTCTCGGGGCAGTGCAGCAGCAGCGGGAGCACCGCGGCCGTCAGGACCACGTGCACCACGTAGGGCGTCACCATGGGCCACGGTCCCCACTGGGCGAGCACGCCGGCCACTCCCGCGCCGAGCCCGAAGCCCAGCGTCAGCGCGAGGGCCGGGCGTCGTGCCCCGGCGCCGGGCTTGGCCGCGGTGTCGAAGGGGGGCTCGGAGAGCTCCTTCGTCCAGGTGGTGCCGACGGCCATGGCGATCGCCACCGCCACCCCGGTCACGAACCGGCCGAGGAAGATCGGCACCGGACCGGCCTCGCCCAGCGCGAGCAGCCCACTCGCGAGCACCGACAAGATCACGGCGGCGATGGTGAGCGGCCGCCGCCCGTACCGGTTGGACAGCGCGCCGACCACCAGCAGCGCGGGGGCCAGCCCGACCACGTACGCGCCGAGGAACTCGTCCACCGTGAGGACCGAGTAGCCGGCCGACTCCCGGTACATCACGAGCAGCGGGGTGAACTGGTTGCCGCCCCATCCGCAGCAGAACATCGCCGCCGCGACGGCGAGCCACGAGCGCCTCATCGCCGCGACCCCCGTTCCGGACGGTGGGTGCCGTCGAGGTGCGACCGCAGCAGCTCCGCGAAGCCGTCGGCGTCCCCCTCGGCCACCGTGTCGGCGAGCGCGCCGTGCTCGCGCAGCACGACCTCCACGTGTCCCCGGTTCGGGCCGAGGACGTGGATGCTCATCCGGCGCTGCCGGTCGGCCAGCGTGGCGTAGAAGCGAGTGGTCAGCGCGTTGCCACCGGCAGCCACGATGGCGCGGTGGAAGGCCTCGTCGGCGTCGGCGAAGGCCACGAGATCATCCGAGGCGGCGTGCTCCTGCTGCCGCCTGACGATCGCGCGCAGGCCGGCGGCGGCCTCGTTCAGGGACGCGCCGGTGTTGATCCCGCGCACCAGCCGGCGCACCGCGGCGGTCTCGATGGCCTCCCGCGCGTCGAGCACGTCGTCGGCCTCACCCGGCGGGACGGGCGCGACGACCGCCCCGCGCTTGGGGATCAGGTGCAGCAACTCCTCGGCCTGCAGCCGCAGGAACGCCTCCCGTACGGGGGTGCGACTCATCCCGAGCCGCTCGGCGATGTCCCCCTCGCTGAGCAGGTGGCCGGCGGGCAACTCGCCGGTGAGCACGAGCTCCTTCGTGGCGAGATAGGCGCGAACGGCGGCGGGCACCGTGGCGGAGTCGGACGATTTCGCGGGCATGGCTTCGAGGCTAAGTGTGAGATGCAACCTTGTATCTATGACCTACGGCTCACCCCCCGAGCCCCCCGAATCCAACCCCGCAGGAGACCTCGGTGAACTGATCACGGCGCCGCGAGTTCGCCGGCCGGCCCGGTGATCGCTGCCAGATCCACCTGTTTGCCCTGGTGGGGGCGGAAGGGTGGGTCTCGGACCGATCATGGTGCTGCAAGCTCGCTGGCCGGCTGGGTGGTCGCCGCGAGATCCACGGATTCGCCCTCGTGGGGGCGGAAACCCTGGTCTCGGAATGATCAGGGGCGCGGTCAGGTGTCGGCGAGGAGGCGGGCGCGGTGGGACTCGATCTCGGGGCGGCGGGGGTCGCCGGGCGCCAGGCGACCCACGAGCCGGTCGTGCACCTCGAGATCTCCGCGGCCCAGCAGGTGTCCCGCGAAGTCGGCGAGCAGGTCGGTGTCGTCGGCGTCGAGCACGGCCCGGCGGAGGCTCGCCTCCAGCTCGTCGCGCAGCGCCCGGATCTCCGGGGCCTCGGACCGGGGGAGCAGGGGGCCGGGGCAGGCGCGGAGAGCGTCGGCGGGGCGTCCTGCGCGCAGCGCCCGTCGGACCACCTCGAAGTCGGCGTCGACGGTGGCGTCGAGCCGGTAGGGGCGGGTGCGCAGGACGTCGGAACCGATGAGCGTGCGCAGCCGCAGGATTTCCCCGCGAACCGTGGTGGGGTTCCCGTCGTCGCCGTAGAGCAGCAGCGCGAGCCGCTCGGCGGTGAGGCCCTCGGGGTACAGGGCCAGCGCGGTGAGCAGCTCGGCGGGCCGCAACGTCAGGGGCATCGGCTGGCCGTTCAGGAGCAGGCCGGGTGTGCCGTGGCCCAGGAAGCGCAGCGAGAGCGCGTTGCGCCGGGGGGCCGCGCTGGCCCGGTGCGGCGCGCGCAACAGGTAGCCCTCGGCGAGTGGCTCGACCGCCACCTCCCGGCCGTCGTCGAGCCGGATCCGGTCGGCACCCAGCGGCAGCACCACGCGCTCCGGCCAGGTGCCGTACGGCTCGCCCGCAACGATCCGCCCGGTGGACGTGACCAGGGCGCCCGCCCCGCCACGCAGGCTCGAGAGGTGGGGCATGTTGAGCACGCGCAGCCGCTCGTCGGCGATGGCGAGGCGCACGCGGAGCTGGTTCTCGGCGAGCTGGGCGGTGGCCGACACGAGTTGCACCACCGCGGGGTGCATGGATTCCAGCGCTCCGCTGATGTCGATCGCACCGAGGATGTCGCCGGTGTCCGGGTCGTGGACGGGGGCCGCTGCGCAGGTCCAGGTGTGATAGGCGCGGACGAGGTGTTCCGCCGAGTGGATCTGCACCGGCGCGTCGACGGCGAGTGTGACTCCCATCGCATTGGTGCCGATCGCGTCCTCGGTCCACCGCGTGCCCGGCGAGAGTCCGACACCGTCGGCGGCGTGCAACAGCTTGAGCGCGCCCTCGCGCCAGAGGATGGTGCCTTCGGCGTCGGTCACCAGCATCACGTGCATCGCCTCGTCGGCGATGCTCACCAGAGTGCTGCGCAGCAGCGGCATGACGGCGTTCAGCGGGTGGGCCGCTCGCAGGTCAGGCAGGTCGGTGTCGCGCAACACCACGGGAGGGGTGCGCCGGTCGGGATCGACGTGCGCGGCCAGGCTGCGTCGCCATGACTCGGACACCAGCGAGCGGGCCGGGACATCGGGCACGTCCCCGGCAAATACGTCGTCGAACACCTTATGGAGCAGGCGGGCGTGCTCGGCGGCGTCGTGCGCTTCATGCGTCGTCATCAGCACTCCGAGCGTCATCGCCCCAGGACCGCTCCATCATCACGCAGTGATCCGCCAGCAGCAATAGCGGCCCGTTGCGCGTGCAACGTCCGGGCAACGTGAGCGGTCCTAACCTGGCCGCACCATCCGACTGACGAGGGCAGAGAGGTTCCCTGTGACGACGGACGCCGTGCTCGACATCCGCCCCGCCGTGCTGGAACCAGGCGCGGCCGTGAGGCCCCCCGTAGCGCGCCGAACGGCGCGCATCCTGGTCGTGGACGGCGAGGGGATCGTCCGTTTCGGCCTACGCCAGCTGTTCGCCCCCGACCCGCACCTCGCCCTGATCGGTGAGGCCGCCACTCCGCGCGATGCGCTCGTGGTGGCCGACCGCTGCCCGCCCGACCTCGTCATCCTGGACGTCGACCTCGGCCGGGGTGACGGCGCAGGCGTCGACCTCGCGCGGACGCTGCTGGAACGTCACCGCGGAGTGCGGATCCTCGTGCTGACCGGGTGCCGTGACCGCGAGATCATGCTGCGCGCCGTGCGTCTCGGCGTGCACGGTTACGTGCGCAAGGGCGCCGACGCCGCCGACATCGTCCGGGCCGTGCACACGTTGCTGCGGGGCGAGAGCGTGTTCGACTCGGGCAGCGGCACCGGCGGGGTCTCCCCCGACGTTGCGCGGGACGACGACCGGCCGCCGGTTCGCGGACTAGGCTCCGCGATGCTGACCGAGCGCGAGAACCAGGTGCTCCGCCTGTTGGCCGTGGGCATGTCGAACCGCGAGATCGGGCGCAGGCTGGTGATCAGCGAGGCCACGGTCAAGTTCCACGTCCGCAACCTGCGGGACAAGCTCGACGTCCGCCGCCGCACCGAGATCGTCTACACGGCGACGCGCCAGGGCATCGTCTAGCCGCTCGCCAAGTTGCAGCAAAGCCACTTTCACGCAACCTCGTTGCCGCAAAGTGGCTTTGCTGCAACCGGAGCGGCCGTGCTCCTGTCCACCATGCGCGGCAGGCGTTTACGATGCTGTACGTGGAGGCGGCCGAGCGTGGTTCGTGGGAGCCCATCGTCGGTGCGATCGGGCCCAAGCTCCGTGAGGCGCGCCAACAGCTCGGGCTGTCGTTGCAGCAGCTCGCGGCGCGGGCCGAGGTGTCGGCCGCGGCCATCCACAAGGTGGAGCGCGGCGACATGGTCCCCACCATCACCACGCTGCTGAAGCTCGCGAACGCTGTGGGCAGGCCGATCGGCCACTTCGTCGACGACGGCACCCCGCCCGCCCCGGTCGCGACGCTGATCCGGGCCGACGAGCGCCCGGCTGCGCCGCCGGAGTGGGCACCCGCCGCCGAGGGTGTGGCCGCGGCTGCCGTCGCCCTCCCGACGGCACGCCTGCCCGCCAGCGGTGTGGTGGCGGCCGAGGTGGAGCCCGGGGGTGGCAGTGGCGACACCAGGCCGCTGCGGCCCGGGGAGGAGGTGCTGCTCGTGCTGGTAGGCGCACTGCAGGTGGAGGTGGCCGGCGAGCGGTACCGGCTCGCTGCCGGGGACGCGTTGCACTACCCCACGGACCGCCCGCACCAGTGGCACAACACCGATTCGGTGCCTGCCCGGGCCGTCTGGTTCTCGGTGCGGTCGTGACGAGCGCACCGGAGACGGCCTCCCTCACCGAGATCGTCGACGCCGTGCTCGCCCATCCCGGGCTGCGGGCGAAGGCCGAGATCGGACTGGTGGGCGAGGCCCTCGGCGCGGACGCGACGGGGGGCACCGACTGGCTTTCCGGCCCTGGTGACGACGGCGCGGTGGTCGAGGCGGCCGGTACCAGGGTGGTGGCCTGCGGGGAGGCGATCTTCCCGCCGTTCGTCAGCGCCGACCCCCACGGCGCGGGTTTTGCCGCGGTGCTCACCAACGTCAACGACCTTGCCGCGATGGGTGCCGAACCGCTCGGCATCGTCGACACGGTGGTGGCGTCCGAGCCGCTGGCGCGGGCGGTGCTGGCCGGGATGCGGGAGGCCGCGCTGCTGTACCGCGTGCCGATCGTCGGTGGTCACCTCACCGTCCACGACGGGCCACCCGCGGTGTCGGCTTTCGGGGTGGGGCACGCGCCGGTCCCGCTGTCGGTCACCCGCGCCGAGCCGGGTCAGTCGCTCGTGGTGGCGGCCGCGCTCGACGGGGAGATGCGGGACGACTTCCCGTTCTTCCCCGCCTTCCGGAGCCGGGGCGAGCGGTGCGCGGGAGACGTCCGGCTGCTCGCCTCGCTCGCCGGGGACGGCACCTGTGTGGCCGCGAAGGACATCAGCATGGCGGGGCTCGTCGGGTCGCTGGCCATGCTCCTGGAGCGTGACGGGCTGGGCGTCACGGTCGACCTCGACGCCGTGCCCGCTCCGGCAGGCGTCGCCCTCACGCGCTGGCTGAACTGCTTCCCGAGCTTCGGGTTCCTGCTCTGCGTGCCACCCGGACGCGAGGCCGAGTGCCTGGCCGCGTTCGCCGACCGCGACCTCGCGGCTGCCGTGGTGGGCGTGCTGGACGACACGGGCGAGCTTGCGCTCCGCTCGGGCCCGGAGCGGGCCACCGTCCTGCGGCTCGACGAGTTCCGCGTGACCGGGCTGCCCCGGTAGCTCGTTCAGGGGCCGGCGACGCGCAAGCGCCGCCGGGGTGGCCCGACCGGGTCGAGTGCCGGGCAGATGCCGGAGCCGGCAGCCATGGCCATGCCCGGTTGTGCGGGGGCGGGCGCCGCGCGCAGGGCGATGTCGGTGGCCAGCCCGAAGATCCGCAGCATCCGCTCCGGGTCGTGCCAGCGGTGCCGCTGGGCGAAGTCGAGCCACTCGTGCGGTGCGATCGTGGTGTCGGTGGGGTACTCCAGCTCGGCCCAGGTCACCGCGGTCTCGAACAGGTCGACCATGGCGTCCGGGTCGCTCTCCACGCGTAGCAGCTGGTCGTGGTGGGCGTGGCGCGCCGGATCGGAGCGGCACTGCCCGTGGCAGGCGAGCCGGGTGAGCCGCTCGGGCTGGTGCGATCGCGACACGGAGGCCTCCCGGGTAGGAACGGACCCTCCGATGCTGACCGATCCAGCAGTTCCCGGCGGTTGCGGTGATGTTGCGCGGAGGTGAACCCGGGAGCGGGTGTCAGCCGAAGAAGACCTCGGCCTCCGCGTACAGGGCCGGGTCGACGAGCTTCAGCTCCTTGGTGGCCTCCGAGAGGGGCACCAGTTCGATCTCGGTGCCGCGCAGGGCGGTCATCATGCCCCACTTGCCGTCGTGGACCGCGTCGATGGCGTGCAGCCCGAACCGGGTGGCGAGCCAGCGGTCGCGGGCGGTTGGGGTGCCACCGCGCTGGACGTGCCCGAGCACGGTGGTACGGGCTTCCTTGCCGGTGCGCGCCTCGATCTCGCGGGCCAGGTAGTCGCCGATGCCGCCGAGCCGGACGTGGCCGAACGCGTCCTTCTCCCCGGTGCGCAGCACCTCGTCGCCGTCCTTCGGCTTGGCGCCCTCGGAGACGACGATGATCGGCGCGTAGTCGAGCTGGAACCGGGACTCGACCCACTTGCAGACCTGGTCGATGTCGAAGCGGATCTCGGGGATGAGGATCGCGTTGGCTCCGCCTGCCATGCCGGAGTGCAGTGCGATCCAGCCGGCGTGCCGTCCCATCACCTCGACGATGAGCGCGCGGTGGTGCGACTCGGCGGTGGTGTGCAGTCGGTCGATGGCGTCGGTGGCGATGTTGACCGCGGTGTCGAAGCCGAACGTGTAGTCGGTGCCGGACAGGTCGTTGTCGATCGTCTTGGGGACGCCGACGACGTTGACCCCCATCTCGTGCAGCTTCGTGGCGACGCCGAGCGTGTCCTCGCCCCCGATCGCGATGAGCGCGTCGACGCCGAGGTTCTGCAGGTTGCGCCGGATCTTCTCGACGCCGCCCTCGATCGCGAACGGGTTGGTGCGTGAGGAGCCGAGGATGGTGCCGCCGCGCGGGAGCAGGCCGCGGACCGCGGGGATGTCGAGCGGCTTCGTGAGCGCTTCGAGCGGGCCGCGCCAGCCGTCCCGGAACCCGAGGAACGAGTAGTCGTACTCCGGGACGCCCTTGCGGACGACCGCCCGGATGACCGCGTTGAGTCCGGGGCAGTCGCCGCCACCGGTGAGTACGCCGACACGCATGGGCTCTCCATCGATGCAGAAGCTCAGGTCGTGGACACGCTAGTCCCACGCGTGGTCATTGTCCCGCGGTCACCCGGTCCGCCTCCTCCAACTCGCCGTAGGGGGTGACCAGCCCGTCCCGGGTGGTGCGTACCAGGTCACGGCGGTGCAGGAGCAGCTGTGCGAGTGCAAGGAGCAGGTACACCCCCGACAGGACGACGATGAGCAGCCGGTCGGCGTCGGTGGGCAGCGTGATGCCGGCGACGAACTGCACGGCGAACAGCACGAACAGCGCGATCGCGCCCCGGGCGGTGAGCCCCAGGGTCACCAGCAGGCTCACCGCGAACACCGACTGCGCGGCGGTCAGCAGCAGCTCGAGGCGTTGCTGGGTGTCGAGCGGGAGCCCGCTCGCCGAGCCGGACGCCACCGCGAAGACGATCGGGATCGTGCCCACCAGCAACGTCCACTGGTTGACCTTGCTCGACAGCAGGGTGCCCAGTGAGTCGCTCGCCCTGAGCCGGGCCGCGTAGAGGCACGCGACGATCAGCTCCGGTGCCTCGCTGGCCAGCGGAGCGACCCACTGCACGAGCAGGAACTGATCCACGCCCAGCTGGCTCCCGGTCTGCACCAGGCCCTCGGCGAAGTGCTCGGCGCAGGTCAGGATGACCACGCCGGCCAGGACGAACATGCCGATGTACGTGGCGCGCCGGGGGGTGCGGCCGAGGTCGGCGACCCAGGCCGAGGTGCCGATGAGGTCCGGTTCGGTGGCCGGTGCCCCGGCGAGCCGCACCGCGTACACCACGAAGATCGCGATGAGCACCACCGCGTCGAGCAGCGTGAGCGACGTGCGCAGCGGCAGGTGCAGGGAGTAGAGCGTGGCGATGCCGAGGAAGACGATCTCCGCCGACATCGAGCGTTGCATCGTGACGCGGCCCGGGGCCGACGAGGCACTGGTGCGGCCACCCGTCCGCCGGGCCCGGACCACGGCGAGGGTGGCCACGAGGACGACCAACGGCCAGCCGACGCCGACCAGTATCCGGTTGGCGCCGGTCATGTTGGCCAGGGCCAGCGAGCACGGGTTGGCCCCGCCCGGAGCGGGCAGGCAGGTGCCGTGCTCGGCGTAGACGTGCCCGGCCCGCAGGCTGAAGACGAAGTCGACGGCGTACTCGGGCAGCACGGCCAGCAGCGCCAGCAACGCGAGCGCGAACCCGGCGCTGATGTCGACCTGCGCGGCCTCTGCGGCCCACGACAGCACGAACGCCGCGCCGATGATCGCCACCCCGTAGACGGCCGCGGCCAGCGGCGGCGGGAGCACCGGATGGGGGAGCCCGAGGTAGAAGGCGCCGCCCAGGTAGGTGCCCGGAAGTGCGACGAGTACGGCGATCAGCAGTGGCAGCGGCGGCCGGGGCCGGTTCGGGGGCACTGCGCCGTCGTACCCGGACACCGCAGGGGCGAACCTCCTCAGGCGACCTGGTCCACCAGGCCGTAGTCGCGCGCTTCCTGCGCGGTGAACCAGCGGTCCCGGTCGGCGTCCGCCGTGATGGTCTCGACGGACTGGCCGGTGTGGTGGGCGGTGAGCTCGGCGATCTCGCGCTTCATCTGCCCGAACACCCCGGCCCGGATGGCGATGTCGGTGGCGTTCCCGCCCACCCCCGCCGACGGCTGGTGCATGAGGATCCGCGCGTGCGGCAGCGCGTAGCGCTTCCCCGGCGTCCCGGCCGAGAGCAGGAACTGCCCCATCGACGCCGCGAACCCGACGGCCCACGTGGCGACGTCCGGGGTGATCAGTTGCATGGTGTCGTAGATGGCCATCCCCGCGGTGACCGAGCCGCCTGGCGAGTTGATGTACAGCGTGATGTCGCGGTCGGGGTCCTGTGCCGTCAGCAGCAGCAGTTGCGCGGTGATCCGGTTGGCGATCTCGTCGTCGACCTCGCGGCCGAGGAAGACGATGCGCTCCTCCAGGAGGCGGTCGAGCACGGGGTCGGCCCCGGGGCCGGCCTGCGGTGCTGCTCGCATCACGGGACCGCGCAGCGCGGGGGGCAGCGGTCGGGGTGTGGGCGGCGCCGGGCGGCCGGGAGGTTCGGGTACGGGGCGTGGGTGTGGCGGCGGACCCGCTCGGTGGTGCAGGGGCTGGATCGACACGATGGTTCCTCCCGTATGTGTGGTGCCCGACGGTAGGGGCGGGGCACCCCGGCGCGGAGCGCTGTTCGCTGTCGGCGGTGCCTGTTCGCCAAGGGAGATACGGGTTTGGCCACCGGGCCGGGCCGGGTAGTGGGCGGCGTGCAGGACGACGCACGTTCCGTCGACGGTGACAACGCACGTTCCGTCGACGGGGCCCACGAACGTCCCCCCGGCGCGAGCGACGAGCTGGTCGAGGCGGTCGGCAAGTTCGGTGAGGCCGTCGAGTACATCGAGCGCGCCCGCGGGCACCTCTACTCGTTGCACCAGCTCGTCGGACATGCCGACCTGCTGCTCGACGAGGTCGTGGACGGCCTGCGGGCCACCGGACACGACGATCTGGCCACGCAGGTGCAGGACGAACTGCTCGGCGCCAACGTGCTCCCCGGCCGGTGGACCTTCCAGGTCGTCGAGGAGTTCGACGACGGCTACTACGCCGCGTTCACGTCGCTCGAGAAGCGAGTGCGCGACGAGACCATGCTGGGCCGCCGGCACGTGTTCGAGGCGGAGATGAAACAGCAGCGGCGCACCCACGGCCGCCGGGGGCACGAGCCCACTCCCGACGGGACATCCTGAGCCCCTCGCCTCCTGGTCGACTTCGGGCTTCCCAGCCCTGGGGTTGATCACTTACGTTCGTCGCGTTTGTCCGAACCCAGGAGGATGACCGTGGCTCAGCCCTGCCCGGATCGCGCCGGCGCTCGCCCCGGCCCCGTCGCACTGCCGATGCTCACCGACGGCCACGCGCGACGCCACGGCCTCACCTGCCTGTACCGGTGCGGCAACGCCTGTGCCCACGACGAGCCGAACCCGTCGGGCAACGAGTACTTCGCCGATGTGCTCGCCCGCTCGGTGAGCCGCCGCGGCGTGCTGCGGGCGGGCGCGGTGCTCACCGTCGCCGCCGGCGCGAGCACCGTGTTCGCCGGTACCGCGGCGGCGTCCCCGGCCGCCGCACCCGGCGCGGCACCCGAGCGATCTCCGCGGGGGCTCGACTTCGAGCCGATGGCCCCCAACACCGTCGACGCGATCACGGTGCCGCCGGGTTACCGCAGCCAGATCGTGATCCGCTGGGGCGATCCCGTCGTGCCCGGTGCGCCCGAGTTCGACTTCGAGAACCAGAGCGCCGACGCGCAGGCCGGTCAGTTCGGCTACAACAACGACTTCTGCGGCCTCGTCCCGTTGCGCCGTGGCGGTGGCGAGTCGTACCTGATGTTCAACAACCACGAGTACACGATCGAGCCGCTGATGTTCCGCGGCTACGACGCGGAGAACCCGACGGAGGAGCAGGCCCTCATCGGCATCGAGGCGCACGGGCTCTCGGTACTCGTGGTGGAGCGCGACCGGCGCACCGGGCAGATCACCCCCGTGCTCGACAAGACCTACAACCGTCGCTACAGCGGCAGCGCCGAGTTCGTGGTCGACGGTCCGGCGGCCGGTTCCGACCTGCTGAAGACCTCCGCCGACGAGACGGGGACCGTGGTCCTCGGGACGTTCAACAACTGCGCGGGCGGCGTCACGCCGTGGGGCACGTTCCTGACCGGCGAGGAGAACGTCAACCAGTACTTCGCGAACGCCGCCGCCGTCACCGACCCGGCAGGGAAGGAGCGCGCCGCGCGCTACGGCCTGACCACGGGCGCCTCGGAGCGCAAGTGGGAGCGGTTCGACCCGCGCTTCGACATCGCGAAGGAACCCAACGAGCCCAACCGCTTCGGGTGGATCGTCGAGGTCGACCCGTACGACCCGAAGGCTCGGCCGGTCAAGCACACCGCGCTGGGCCGCTTCAAGCACGAGGGCGCCAACATCCGGCTCACCCGCAACGGCCACGCGGTCGCCTACATGGGAGACGACGAGCGCTTCGAGTACGTCTACAAGTTCGTCTCCGACAGGGCCATGAAGAGCGGCAACAGCCGCCGGGACCGGGAGCACAACCGGAGCATGCTCGCCTCGGGCACGCTCTACGTCGCGAAGTTCACCGGTGACAGCCCCGCTGCGGAGGTCGACGGCACCGGCACCCTCCCGGCCGACCACGCGTTCGACGGTGGCGGCGAGTGGATCAGGCTCGCCTCGGGGGACGAGTCGTTCGTCGACGGGATGACGGCGGAGGAGGTGTACGTCTTCACGCGACTGGCCGCCGACAAGGTGGGTGCCACCAAGATGGACCGCCCGGAGGACGTCGAGCCCCACCCGCACACCGGCAAGGTCTACCTGGCGCTCACCAACAACACCGACCGCGGCAAGGCCGGTGCGGCCCGCACCGCTCCCGCCGACGAGCCCAACCCGCGCACCATCAACACGCACGGGCACGTCATCGAACTGGTCGAGGCGGGGAACGACGCGACGGCGACGACGTTCGGGTGGTCGATCCTGCTGCTCTGCGGCGACCCGAACGACCCGAGCACCTACTTCGGCGGGTTCGACAAGAGCCAGGTCAGCCCGATCACCTCTCCGGACAACATCGCGTTCGACGGCCACGGCAACCTGTGGCTCGCCACCGACTCCGGCCAGGCGCTGGGCATCAACGACGGGCTCTACGGCGTGTCGCTGGAGGGCCCGACCCGGGGGCGGACCACGCTCTTCGCCACCGTCCCGGTGGGCGCGGAGTGCTGCGGCCCGGTGATCGGCGACGAGTTCGTGCTGATCTCGGCGCAGCATCCGGGTGATCTCGACGACGCGAGCCCGGAGGCGCCTGCCTCGCTCTTCCCGGACGGCCCGGGCAGCCAGCCGCGCCCGTCGGTGGTGAACATCTGGAAGGAGGGCGAGGACGGAGGTCCCGGCCGGATCGGCCAGTAGTCCCGGTCAGCGGCAGCGCTCGGCCAGTGGGTAGCCCTCGTCGGGGGCGCTCTTCTGGAATGAGATGTGCACGTGGTCGTTGTGGTTCTCGGTGTCGCCGCCGCGGTCGGACATGCGTTCCCAGCCGTCGCCGTAGTTCGCCCGCTGCTCCCAGAGCACGTAGGTGACCCCGAGCTCGTCCTGGTTGGCGAGCGCGCACTCGGCGATCCGGTCGCCGCGCTCGCCGCGGACCATCAGGTCGAGGGCGTGCCCGCTCGGGTGGTCGGAGCTGCGGCTGCGCTGTGCCACGCCGCCCAGGCGCGGCTCGTCGTAGAGGCAGCTGAGGAAGCCGGCGGCGTCGCGTACCCACGGCTTCACGCGGCCGAGGCCGTCGAGGTCGGCATCGCAGTTCGCACTGGCCTCCCAGGCGGCGCGCTCGTCCTCGACCCGGCGGGCCACCTCGGCGAGGCCCGCGGCCTTGACGAGGCCGGCGACGTCGACCTGGACGGGCTCGGGCTCGTCGGGCGCACTGGACACCAGTACGACGCCGGTGCGCGTGCGGAGGCTCGCGGCGGCGTGGTCGTCGACCGGTTGCTCGTCGGAGGCGAGCTGGATCAGTGACGACTCGTCCGCCGCGGCTCCCGGAGCGGGGGCGGTGGCCATGCCGACGGTGGGCACCACGACGGCGAGCACGCCGCCGGCCGCGGCAGCCGCGTTCATGCCGTTGCGCACGGCGGTGGGGGTGGCGACGCGGTGGCGTGCGCCGGGACGACGGGGCGGTTCGGTGAGCGCACCGGGGAGCGCGACCCCGGTGTCGGGTCGCGGGTGCGCGTACCGGCCGCTGGGGGAGCGGTGCCGAGACACGACCTGCCTTCCAGACCTCGTGACCCGGGCGGGTGTCCGGCTGGGGAACCGGTGGATCGGGGAATCCGTGTCCGCTGGGAGAGCCGAGTCACTGACTGGTCCGGCGCCGACGATAACCAGTGATCACGCTATGACGCGAACCCCTTACTCAGCGTGAGACGAACGAAGCCTGAGATGCGACGAGCGGGCGTGTCGCAGCGGCCATCAGCAGCCGCGGAGTTCTCCGCTGCCCTTGCCGGAGCCGAAGGAGACGTGGACGTGGTCGAAGTGGTTGGCGGTCACACCGCCGCGGTCCTCCATCGGCTGCCAGCCGTTGCCGTGGTTGATCTGCTGTTCCCAGATCACGTACGAGATGCCGAGCGCGTCCTGGTTGCGCAGCGCGCATGCCGCCAGCTTGTCGCCGGTGGCGCGGTCGACCATGAAGTCGACCGCCTTGCCGGACGGGTGGTCGGAGGTGCCTGCTCGGCCGGCCACGCCGTGCATCGTGGGCTCGCCGAACCGGCAGCCGAGGATCTCGGCTGCCGCGCGGACGTAGGACTTGACCGCACCGAGCCCGGAGGTGTTCAGGCCGCAGTCCGGGGACGACAACCCGGCGGACGAGACCTTCTCCTCCTCGGCCTTCCTCTTCGCCTGCGCGGCGCGTTCCTCGGCGGCGGCACGCTCGGCCGTGACCCGGGCGATCTGCTGCTCGACGAGCTGCACGGCCTTGACGAGATCGCCTGCGTCGACCACGTCCGGATCCGGCACGACCGGCTCCACAGCGGCGCGCAGCAGCACGTCCGCGCTCTGTACGGGGACGGCCAGCGCGGCGGGCGCTGCCGTCACCGGTAGTGGGGACGCGGCCCCGATCAAGGAGAACGCGCCGCCCGTGACGGCGACGGCGGCGGCACCCCGATAGATCGGGGTGGGTACGGACCGATGCGCGCTGCGTCCCACCGCGGGATGGCCGGTGGCCATCCCCGGTGAGTTCTGGTGCGCGCGTCGGCCCCGGGGGGAGCGATGCCGAGCCACGACCTGCCTCCGGATCGACGGCTTCGGCTGGACGTCCGGTCGGGGGAGCCGGCGGGTGGGGAGTCCCGTGTCCTGTTCGTGACCGTGCCGTCATTGATCCGAGAGCGAACGTAGGCAACCCCGGCGGGACTTGTGCGTCGTAGCGGTGCTCAATGGGATGAAAAGGCGGCGGACAGCGGCGAGCGGCGGGGTGCCGCCCGTTCGTCGCCTCGAGGCCGCCGATCGAGAAGGCGCAGGCTAACTGGACAGGTTACCTGTAGAGTTTTGCCGCATGGCAGCTGTAAACGCCCGTTCGACGGCCGTGGGTCTGGCGCTGGCGATCCAGCGGTTGGGGGCCCGGATCCGTTCGGAGGCCGGTCTCGACACCTCACCGTGGAGCCGGAGCCAGCTCCAGGCTCTGGACCGGGTGGTGCAGGGCCCTCCGATGACCACGACCGATCTGGCCTCGGCGGAGTACGTACGGCCACAGTCGATGGCGCAGACGCTCGAGGCCCTCGAGAAGGGTGGCCTGGTCGCCCGCCGCAGGGATCCGGGCGACGGGCGCCGCGTGCTGATCCTGGCGACCGACAGCGGTCGCGAGGTCGTGCAGTCCTTGCTGGAGAAGCGCAACGCGTGGCTGACCGCAGCCATCGAGCACGAGCTGGACGCCAAGGAGCTGGCGGCACTTCCGGCTCTCGTCCGGATGCTCGACCGGCTCGCCGACTCCGACGCGCCACCGGTCGCGCGCCGGGCGAGCGACCGGAAAGGCACGTCGGAGTGAGCTCCACCGTGCACCCGGTATCGCCCCGCCCCGCCGTCGAGACGCCCGGTTGGCGGTTCCTCACACCGCTGCTCGTCGGCTCCGCGCTGAACCCGATCAACAGCTCGATCATCGCCACGGCGCTGGTGGCCATCGGCCGGGGCTTCGACGTCGGCCCGGACTCGACCGCGAGCCTGATCGGTGCGCTGTACCTGGCGAGCGCGATCGGCCAGCCCGCCATGGGCAGGCTCGGTGAGCGCCTCGGCCCCCGGCGGGTGTTCCTCGCCGGGCTCGTGCTCGTCGGCGCCGGGGACTCCTGGGCGCGCTGGCCGTGAGTCTGCCCATGCTGGTCGTGGCCCGGGTGGTGCTCGGGCTCGGCACGTCAGCCGGCTACCCGACCGCGATGATGATCCTGCGCCGGTGGGCGGCCGCCCACCCGTCGGCCTCGACCGGGGGCTCGCTGGGTGCGCTGGCGATCGCGGGCCAGGTCACGGCGACGATCGGGCTTCCCCTCGGCGGTGTGCTGGTCGCTCTCGGGGGCTGGCAGATCACCTTCCTGATCAACATCCCGCTGGCTCTCGTCGGGGTGGTGCTGACGCTCCTGTGGGTCCGCCGGGACGTCGCACGGGAGGTGGCGAGCGGCCCTCGGGAGTCGGCGGTCGACGCCCTCGATCCCGGCGGCCTGGTGCTCTTCGCCGGGCTGATGGCGAGCCTGCTGTTCTTCCTCGGCGATCTCCGGCATCCGAGGTGGGTGCTGGTCGGCGCGGTCTGCGTCCTCCTCGCCGCCCTGGTCATGTGGGAGCTGCGGGCCCGGCATCCGTTCATCGATGTACGCCTGCTCGTCCGCAACCGGGCGCTGACCATGACCTACGTGCGGGTGGCCGTCACCTTCCTCATCACCTACTGCGTCTTCTACGGCTTGACGCAGTGGTTGGAGGAGCAGCGCGGGCTCTCCGCGGGCGGGGCCGGTCTCGTCATGCTCCCGATGTCGGTGCTGGCGGTGCTGATCTCCGTGCCGTTCTCCCGGCGCAACATGGTGCGCTCGGCCCTCGTCGCAACGGCGGGCGGTGCGGTCGTGGGCTCGGTCGGCCTGCTCGTGTTCACCGCCAGCACGCCGCTGTGGGTTCTGACGCTCGTCATCACGGTCTTCGGCGTCTGCTCGGGCCTGGGGATGATCGGCAACCAGGCCGCGCTCTACCAGCAGGCCCCCGCCGAGCACGTCGGCGTCGCCGCCGGTCTGATGCGCACGTTCATGTACACCGGG
Source organism: Pseudonocardia sp. OZ21 (assembly GCF_059359135.1). Taxonomy (NCBI): domain Bacteria; kingdom Bacillati; phylum Actinomycetota; class Actinomycetes; order Pseudonocardiales; family Pseudonocardiaceae; genus Pseudonocardia; species Pseudonocardia sp. OZ21. The sequence goes on along the minus strand of NZ_JCADBN010000005.1, from coordinate 292,380 downwards.
GCGATCTCGTCCTCCAGCCTGATCAGCGCGTCCTTCGGCGAGCGCGCCACCGACCCCGGCCTGCGCGTCGTGACGCTCGTCCTGCTGGGGCTGGGCGCACTGCTCATGCTGCTCACCCTGGTGGGGGCACGCGGCCTCCGCGGACCTTCCGCGGGGACGGCTCTCAGGGGGTGAACACGCAGAACTCGTTGCCCTCCGGGTCGGCGAGGACGTGCCAGCCGATGTCGTCGCCGCGCGGGCGCAGCAGCCGCGCGCCGTGGGCGAGCACGCGGTCGAGGTCCTCGGCGGTGACGTCGACGTGCACGCGGTTCTTGCCGACCTTCTCGTCCGCGGTCGGGCTGACCACGAACCACTCGAAGGGCGCCCCGGGAATGTCCCCCACCGCCCACGCCGTCTCGTCCTCCGACACGAGGTGGCCGCCGAACAGCTCCGCCCACCACGTCGCCGTGGCGCGGGGGTCGTGCGCGTCCAGCACCAGCTCGTAGAGCAGCTGGTCGGGCGGTGTCTCCCGGACGAACGCGCAGAACTCGCCGCCGTCCGGATCGGCCATCACCGTCCACGGCAACGTGTCGTCGAGTACGGAGGCGCCGAGGTCCACGAGGTCGTCGAGCGACCCGGTGTGGATGTCGAGGTGCAGCCGGTTCTTCGCGACCTTCGGTTCGGGAACCGCGTTGACCCAGAGGGTTTCCTGTGACGTCGGGCCGGAGAGCCGGACGACCGAGCCGCGGTGTGTGTCGAGCTCCAGGCCCAGCGCCGCCGACCAGAACCGGCCCACCCGCGCGGCGTCCTCGGCATCGAGGCAGAGGTCCTTGTAGGCGGCGGGTGGGCCGGCGGTCGTCATCGGAGCACGATAGAGCGGTTCGGGTGCTCAGCGCTGTCTGCGGTACTCCACGGTCCGGCCGTTCAGCGGCTGCAGCTCCCGTGCGTTGCCCTTCGGGAAGAGCTTCTGGAAGGCCTCGACGGCGGAGTCGGAGATGGCCCGGTGCTGGCGCAGCACCAGCCAGGACACCCCCTCGGTGTACGGGGCCGTGGTCAGCGAGCCGTCATAGCGGAACGTGGAGAGGTCGTCGGGGAGCGCGCTGCGCAGGTCGGCCGTGATGTCCTTCTGCGGCCCGCACTCCTGCACGCGGGCGCGGAGGACCTCGTCCTGCAGGGTGCCGCCGCGTCCACCGCCGGTGAGGAAGAGACCGACGACGAGAGTCTGCCCCTTCGGTCCGGTGTGGACGAAGTGCTGCTCGAGGGGGAACCGGTGTCCGTCGAGCTCGTGCTCGGAATGGGTGTGGAAGTGGAACTGTGTGAGCTCGTAGCGGACGCCGCCGACGTGCACGGCGGCCGTGCCGGCCGGGATCTCCGCCTCCACCGTCTCCTCCGGGCCGCGGACGGTGCAGCCCGCGGCGTCGCCGGGCGCGTCCTTGCTGACGTAGTGGACGTGCAGGTCGACGTGCCGCGGGTAGTCGACCACGAGCTCAGGCAGCTTGGTGGCAGCGACGGCTGACCGGGACCGGATGTCGATCGGGCTCTGTCGGCGCGGGGCGGCTTCTGTCGTCGACGGGGCGGCCACCGCCGTCGAGGCGGACGACGCCACCATCGCCGCGGCGGCGACGGTGGGAACACCGATCAAGAAGGAGCGTCGGGAATGACTCACGTCTCTGTTTCCTCCTGTTTGGAATGATCTTGGTCGCCCGTCAGGAGGATACGTCGGGAGATCATCTACCAGAAGGCGCGCGCCGCCCGTGGACCCGCCGGCCGTCGTCCGGATCGTCCCTGGCAGACGTGCCCGCGGCCCGATCGTCGGTATCAAGGACCGGGGCATCGGCGTACACCTGGTATCTCCAGCGCTTACGACGCAAGTGGTGGCGCATGACGAGCTGCACGATCGAGGTCCTGTCCGATGCTGCAGAACCGGCACGATGAGCGTGAGGTGCTCGACCGGCTGCTGAAGGCCGTTCGGGCAGGTCGGAGTCGAGCTCTGGTGGTGCGGGGCGAGCCCGGTGTGGGCAAGACGGCTCTGCTGGAGTACGTGGTGGCACAAGCGTCCGGCTGCCGGGTGGAGCGCATCGCGGGCGTCCAGTCGGAGATGGAGATGGCCTTCGCAGGGCTGCACCAGCTGTGCGCGCCGATGCTGGGGCCGCTCGGGCGGTTGCCCGAGCCGCAGTGCGACGCGCTGCGCACGACGTTCGGGCTGGTGGCCGGACGGGCCCCGGATCGCCTGCTGGTCGGGCTGGCCGTGCTCGGCCTGCTCGCCGAGGTCGCCAGGGAGCGGCCGCTGGTCTGCGTGGTCGACGACGCGCAGTGGCTCGACCGGGCCTCTGCGGAGGTGTTGACGTTCGCTGCGCGACGGCTGGTGGCCGAGTCGGTGTCGGTGGTGTTCGCATCGCGGGTGGGGTCGGAGGACGAGCCCTCGAGCGGCTTGCCGGAGCTGGTGGTCGCGGGCCTGTCCGACGCCGACGCGCGGGAGTTGCTGCGCTCCGCGCTACCCGGGCTCGTGAACGAGCGGGTCTGTGACCGGATCGTCACCGAGACCCGCGGCAACCCGCTGGCACTGCTGGAGCTGCCCCGGGGGCTGACGCTCGCGGAGCTCGCCGGCGGGTTCGCGTCGCCGTCACGCGCGCCGGTGCAGCGGCGGATCGAGGAGAGTTTCCGCAGGCAGCTTGCGCCGCTGCCGACGCCCACCCGGCAGCTGTTGCTGGTCGCCGCAGCGGAACCGCTCGGAGACCCGCTGCTCGTGTGGCGAGCCGCCGGACTGCTCGGCATCAAGCCCGATGCGGCCGGACCGGCAACTGCGGCCGGGCTCGTGGAGATCGGCACGCGAGTCCGGTTCCGACACCCGTTGCTGCGCTCGACGGTCTACCGGGAGGGCTCCGCCGAGCAGCGGCGCATTGCGCACCGGGCACTGGCCGAGGCCATCGATCCCCGCGCCGACCCGGATCGCCGCGCCTGGCACCGGGCCGAGGCGACCTACGGTCCGGACGAGGGCGTCGCCGCGGATCTCGAACGTTCCGCCGGACGGGCGCGGGCCCGCGGTGGCCTGGCCGCTGCTGCGGCGTTCCTGGAACGGGCCGCCCAGCTCACCCTCGAACCCGGCCGCCGGGCCGGGCGGGCGATGGCTGCCGCGCAGGCCACCCACCAGGCAGGCGCCTCCGAGGATGCTCTGGAACTGCTGTCCGTCGCGGTGACGGGCCCGCTCGAGCCACTGCAGCGCGCTCACGCCGACGTGCTGCGCGCCCAGATCGCGTTCACGACCAACCGCGGCAGCGAAGCACCCCCGTTGCTGCTCAAGGCGGCCAGGCAGCTTGAGCCACTCGACATCCGGTCGGCACGCGACACCTACCTGGATGCACTCTCTGCCGCCGTGTTCGCCGGCTCGTTGGCCACTTGCGCCAGCGTGCGGGAGGTGGCCGAGGCCGCACGGGCGGCGCCTCCTGCACCGCAGCCTCCTCGGCCGGTCGATCTCCTGCTGGACGGTCTGGCGGTGTGGTACACCGAGGGTCCAGCCGCCGGGGTGGCGGAGCTGAAGCGGGCGCTTCTCGCCTTCCGCAGCCCGGACATCAGCGCAGAGGACGGGCTGCGCTGGTTCCTGCACGCTCATGTCACCGCCGGGATCCTGGGAGACGACGAGAGCTGGGACGTGCTGGCCACCCGTTACGTCCAGCTCGCCCGGGAGGCCGGGGCGCTGTGTGAGCTCCCCCTCGCGCTGACCGCGCGCATCACCACGCACGTGCTCGCCGGTGAGCTGGCCGCGGCCGCGTCGTTGCGCGCCGAGCTCGCGGCGGTGACCGAAGCGACCGGCAGCCCGCCTGCGCCGCACGGTGCCGTAACGCTCGCGGCATGGCAGGGGCGCGAGGCCGAGGTCGCGGACCTCGTCGATACCGCCAATGCGGGAGTTCTGCGCCGCGGCGAGGGTGGCGGGCTGGCCATGATGTGCTGGGCGCAGGCCCTCCTGCAGAACAGCGTGGGCCGGTCCGAGGAGGCGCTGGCCCTGGCCACGAGAGCCGCGGAGGCCACGGAGGGGATCGGGCTGCCGACCGCGACCCGGGGGGCGCTGGCCGAGCTGGTCGAGGGAGCGGTCCGCTGCGGGCGGCCCGAGCGCGCCACCGCCGCTGTTCGCCGGCTCACCGAGGTGAGCCACGCCTGCGGCACCGACTGGGCGTTGGGCGTGGCGGCACGCTCGCGTGCCCTGGTGCTCGACGGCCAGGCCGCTGAGACCACCTATCGTGAGGCGATCGACCGGCTGGGCCGCACCCGCATCCGCAGCGAGCTCGCCCGCGCCCATCTCCTCTACGGCGAGTGGCTGCGCCGCGAACAGCGCCGCGTGGATGCCCGCGAGCAGCTCCGTACCGCCCACCAGATGTTCACGACGATGGGCGCCGAGGCGTTCGCCGCGCGCGCGGATCGCGAGCTGCGGGCCACCGGCGAACAGGTCCGCAAACGGGGCATCGAGGTCGGTGGTGCGCTCACCGCCCAGGAAGCTCAGGTCGCCCGGCTCGCAGGCCAGGGCCTCACCAACCCCGAGATCGCCGGCCGGCTCTTCATCAGCGCCCGAACCGTCGAGTGGCACCTGCGGAAGGTCTTCCACAAGCTGGGCATCACCTCACGAACGCAGCTCCGTCTCTGAGTCCCCGAGCTGTCCCCGGGGGCCCCCAGGGACAGGACCAGGGTCCGTATCCGGGCGCGAGCTCGACATCGCTGCCCCATTCTCCGTGATGTGGACCTCACACAGGTTCGAATCGTGCCGGGCGAAGCCTCCGTGATCACCATTCGATGAACGACGCCGACCAGCACCTGAGCTCCACCGATCCTGACAAGGAGGAGGATGCGGCCGAAGCATTCGTCCGCACTGTGCACGACGCCGCCGGCCCGCTGTTCTGCTTCGCCCTGCGGCTGACGGGCAACACGGAGCGGGCCGAGGATGTCGTGCAGGAGACACTGTTGCGTGCGTGGCGGCACGCCGCGTCGGCGCGCGGAGCCCCCATGCCGCGCCCGTGGTTGTTCCGGGTCGCCCGCAACCTCGCCATCGACCTGTGGCGCTCCGACCACAAGCGGCCGATCATCGTCGGCGACGACGACGCTGTGAACACCGTGCCGGCGAAGGACCAGTTCGAGAGGGCGGTGCAGCGCTGGGACCTAGCCGCGGCCCTCAGCCGCCTCGGGCCGCATCACCGTGACGTCCTGACCACGATCTATCTTCAGGACAGCTCCGTCGCGGATGCGGCCCGCCTGCTGGGTATCCCGACCGGCACGGTGAAGTCACGCACCCACCACGCCCTGCGTGCGCTGCGCGTCGTGCTGGGGACGGAGAAGACACTCTGACCGCCCTCGCGCGTCGCGGCTCCCACCAGAATGGGAGGTGACATCGGCACTGGTGAAGAGGTGAACGGATGCCCGCACTGCGAATCGACCGGCACGGCGACATCGCCGAGCTGGTGATCGACCGCGAGGAGAAGCGCAACGCGATGTCCTACGAGATGTGGGGGTCGCTGCCCGCACTGGCCGCCGAGGTCGACGCCGACGAGTCGGTGACGGTGCTGGTGGTTCGTGGTGCCGGCGCGCACTTCTGTGCCGGCGCCGACATCAGCGAGTTCGGCACCCGACGCGCCACGGCCGACGCGGCGCGCGTGTACGGCGACCAGGTCGAGCAGGCGGCACACGCGCTGGCGGAGATGCGCAAGCCGTCCATCGCGATGATCCAGGGCTACTGCATCGGCGGTGGCTGCGAGCTGGCGTTGGCCTGTGACCTCCGGTTCGCCGACACCACCGCCCAGTTCGCCATCACGCCGGCGAAGCTCGGCATCGTCTACGGCTTCACCTCCACTCGACAGCTGGTCGCCGTGGTCGGGCCGGCGTTCGCCAAGTACCTGCTCTTCTCGGCCAACCGGATCACCGCGGAAGATGCGTTGCGGGTGCGCCTCATCGACGAGCTCGTCGAACCCGACGCGCTGGAGAAGAGGACAACCGACTTCGCCCGCACCATCGGCGCGCGCTCCCAGGTCTCCGTCCGGGGCAGCAAGCGGCTCATCCAGAAGATCATGGCGGGCCAGGACGTGCCCGACACCGAGGCCACCGAGCTGCCGATCGACGCCGTCTCCAGCGACGACTACCGGGAGGGTGTCAGCGCATTCCTGGAGAAACGGCTCCCGGAGTTCCGCGTCCACTGAGGAGTGCGGGTGCCACCGGAGTGCCGGCGGCGCCGGGGCTGCCACGGGACGCCGCGCCGGGCGGTAGCCCGATGATCCGCTTGAACGCGCGGCTGAAGGCGGCCTCGGACCGGTAGCCCATCCGGCTCGCGACCTCGGCGACCGTGGTGCCGTCCTCGGCGAGGAGGGTGCGGGCGGTCTGCATCCGCCACCGCGTGAGGTACCGCATCGCGGGCTCGTCGACGAGTTCGGTGAAGCGGGCCGCGAAGGCCGAGCGCGACATGGCCAGCTCGTTCGCCAGCGACGCCACCGTCCAGTCGTGGGCGGGGTCACGGTGGATCAGCGAGATGGCGCGTCCGATCTGCCGGTCGCGCAGCGCGCCCAGCCAGCCGCGCTGCGCCGCGGGATCGGTCTCGATCCACGCGCGCAGGGCCTGGATCACCAGGATGTCCGAGAGCCGCGTGATGACGGCCTCGCCGCCCGGACGCATCTCGGCGGCCTCGGCGGCCACCAGTCGCAGCGTGCTCTGCATCCACTCGGCCTGCGGTGACCCCGCCGGCTCCATGTGGATCACCACCGGCAGCAGCGGGAGGATGTGGTGCGCGGCCGGGTGGTCGAGTCGCACCGCGCCGCACACCAGCGTGGTGGCCGCGCCGCCGCCACCGTGGCGCAGGATCGCGTACCGGTTCTGGAACTCATGCTCGAGACCCGTCACGTCCGGAGTGATGACGTCGGGCCCGCTGCCCAGCACGTGCCCCCTGCCGTGCGGCACGAGCGCCAGGTCACCCTGCTGGAGCCAGCGCGGCTCCGCCCCGTCGACGTCGAGGCGGCACCGGCCCGCCGTGACGATGTGGAACCACAGGCAGTCATCCCACGAGGGCATGGTGAGGCCCCACGGCGCCGTGAGCTCCGAGCGGCAGTAGAAGGTCCCGGTGACGCGCAGGAAGTGCAGCGCCTCCCCGAGCGCGTCCTCGGAGTGGAGCCGATCGTCGACCAACACGGGTCGAGTCTGCGGTGTCGATTCCCCGGCGTCCAGAGGATCGGGACGAATGAGCATGAACCGGCGACTTCCGGGCATGGAAGGTCCGAACGATCGGCTCGATGGTGGACGAACACGACGCCACGGACCTGCGGAGGAACGCCATGATCACGGTGATGGGCGCGACCGGCCACGTCGGCCGGCAGATCACACAGCGACTGCTGGACGCGGGGGAACCCGTCCGCGCGATCGGTCGCAACCCGCAGGCGCTGGCGGCGCTCGCCGCCGCAGGCGCCGAGACGTGGGCAGGCGACGTCGCCGACGCCGCATTCCTGACCCGGGCCTTCCGCGGGGCCGACGCCGTGCACACCCTCCTGCCCTACGACCCGACATCGGCCGACTTCCACGCGGAGCAGCAGCGTCTGGGCGAGGCGATCGTGGCCGCCGTGCAGGCGGCCGGGGTCCGCCGTGTCGTGGCGCTCAGCAGCCTCGGTGCCGACCTCCCGGAGGGCACCGGCTTCATCACGAGCCTGCACGCGCAGGAGCAGCGGCTCCGCCGGGTGCCCGGGCTGGACCTGTTCTTCCTGCGGCCCGGCCTGTTCTTCGAGAGCATCACGGCCGCGGTGGACCTGGTGCACGCGATCGGCGTCAACGCCGACGCGGTGGCGCCCGACGTGCCGGTGCCGATGATCGCCACCAGAGACGTTGCGGAGGCAGCAGCCGCGGCACTTCTCACCCGTGACTGGTCGGGCGTGCAGGTGCGGGAATTGCACGGACCGTGCGATCTCACCTTCGCCCAGGCCACTGCCATTCTCGGTGCGGCGATCGGCCGGCCCGACCTCGAGTACGTCCGGCTGCCCGACGCGGAGATGGTGGCGGCACTGACAGAGGCCGGATTCTCGCCCGACACCGCCGCACTGCACGTGGAGATGGGTCGGGCACTGTCCGATGGCACGATCGTCACGCGTGAGGGCCGGAATGCCGCGACGACCACCCCGACCCCGTTCGAGGCGGTTGTCGCGGGACTGGTCCAGGATCCGGTGGCATGACGATCGACGCGTTGATACCCGGTGCCACTCTGGTCGCCACTGTCGGATCCGGTCTGATGGCGGGGCTCTTCTTCGCCTTCTCGGTGGCCGTGATGCCGGCTCTGCGGCGGCTGCCACCAGCCGTCGGCGCCGCGACGATGCAGTCGATCAACAGCGCGATCCTCAACCCGTTGTTCGGCGTGGTGTTCGGGGGGACGACCGTGCTGTGTGTCCTGCTGGCCATAGGGGCGCCGTTCTCGGCGCAGCGCGGAACCGGGTGGATCATCGCCGGTGCCGTTCTCCATGTGGTCGGTTCGTTCCTCGTGACGGCGGCGCGGAACGTTCCCCTGAACATCCGACTGGCCGCCGTGGGCCCCGATGCTGCAGTTGCTGCCGGCACCTGGAGCGACTACCTCGTCCGCTGGACGGCGTGGAACCACGTGCGCACCGTCCTGTGCACGGCATCAACGGCAGCGCTGGCGCTGGCGGTGTGACAGTGGCACCGACGGGCGGGGACGGCTGAACGGTTCGAGCCGCATGTACCTGTGGGGCCGGGCTCGGCGGCTCTTTCCCTTTTGTCCCATAGGAAAGCGCGATACTGCCATCGATCGGGGCCCGTTGCTCGGGTCCGCTGCGGAACATAACGTGGGGTGCGGAAAACATTACACACGATCCGGCAGGAGGTCGACAATGGGAAAGTATGTGATCCAGCCCCATACCCGGCTACAGGAGTGGGTGGCGGAGGAGCACGGCTATTTTGCCGCCGAGGGCCTCGACTACGAATTCCAGGCCAACGGCCTGTCCGGCAGTTCGCGTACGACATCGGCGGTCCGTTCCGCGGACAGCGTCCCGGAGGAGGTCCGGTCCGGGGCGTTCGAGGACATGTCGGCCACGCGGTCCTGCGACATCTCGGCGGCCTGCCACTGGGCGGTGAACGCGGTGGCCGCGTCCGGTGCCGGCAAGATGTGGGGCAGCGCCTACTCGATCACTCCGTCGGCGGTTTTCGTCGCTCCGGGCTCCGACCTGGTCCGTCCCGAGGATCTCGCCGGTGTCGAGGTGGCCGTGGGCTACCACTCGGGCAGCCACTACGCCACGATTCAGGCGCTGGAGCCCTTCCTGTCGCCCGACCGGCTCACGCTCACCTTCCAGGGGCTGCCGAACGACCGCCTGCGGCGGCTCCTCCGCGGCGAGGTGCCTGCCGCGACCCTGTTCGGCCAGCAGTTCTACGTCGCGGAGCAACTGGGCTACCGGAAGCTCGTCGATGCCACTTTCGCGGTCGGCTTCCTGGTTGCCGAGGGCGCCGACCACGAGGAGACGAAGAAGTACTTCCGTGCCCTGGAGAAGGCTCAGCGGGACATCGACCTCCAGCCGCAGAGCTACCTGCGGTACTGGAACCGCGAAATGCCTGACGACATCGCGGCCCTCGTCGACGTCCGCCGCTTCGGGCCGGGCGAGCGGATCGTGTTCGAGCCCTACACTCAGGAGATGTACGAGACCACCCAGCGGTGGATGAGTGACCACGACCTCCTGGACTCGCGGCTCGAGAACACGTCGACGTTCGACAGCGTCGTCCTGGTCTGATCGGCCGGTCGAGCTGAGCCCGACGGAAACCGCCGCCGCAGGGGCACTCGCCTCAACGAGGGGTGTGGCGTGTGAATCTTGATCTGTACCGCCTTTCCGTCTTCGTCACCGTTGTCGATCGCAACGGGTACTCGGCGGCGGCCCGTCGGCTCAACCTCAGCCAGTCCACGGTGTCCCATCACGTCAGCGAACTGGAGCGGACCTGCGGCACCGAACTCCTGCGCTACCACGAGAGGGCCGTCCACCTCACCCCCGCGGGTCGGGAGGTCTACCTGACGGCGATCGCGATGCTCACGGAGCAGAACCGTCTGCAGGACTCGCTGGCCGACCTCAGGCAGGGCCGCCAGGGCCGGGTGCGGCTGGGCGTCAGCATGGCGTTCGAACAGCGATGGTTCTTCGACGAGGTGGTCGCGCCGTTCAGCCGGTCCCACGGGGGAACGCTGCTCTCGGTGCGGTTCGGGCACAGCGCGCGGGAGGCCCAGGCCGTGCTGGACCGCGAGTTGGACCTCGCCTACGTGATGCGTTGGCACCTGCCGGTCGAAGCGCGCTTCGAGCCGCTCCTGGACGTGGAGTTGACCTTCCTGGCGGCCCGTGGCCACCGGTTGGCCGGCCAGGAGTCCGTCACGGCCGACGAGATCGTCGAGGCGGGCCTCATCACAGCGCCCCTGACCGGCGACGAGGAGAACTTCTACCGCGCGGTCCTCCACGAGTTCGGCATGACGCGGTTGCGGTCGGTGCTCGAGGTCGGGGGGATGCAGACCAGGTTCCTCGCCGCCGCAGCGGGTCTCGGCGTGATCGCGACCTTCCTCCCGACGCGTCCGGGACCGGTGGACGCCGATCTCGTGGCACTGGCGGTGGCCGGGACGCCGATCAGGGTCCAGGCCGGGCTCGTCCGGCGCGCCGACGATCCACCGGCGAGTGGGACCGACGACCTCGCCACCTGGCTGCGGAGGGTCGCCGCCCGCTGACGGCGGCGGTCGGGTGTCGGCACAGATCAGGCGAATGTGGCGATAAGGATGTTCCGGTCGGTTCCGAAATCGGGATCGAGGAGTTCCTCTGACCGACAAATCCGGAGTTCGAACGGATCGCTTACGGATCCGGTGCCAGTGGAGAATCGACCTGGATCTGATCTGTCGGATTTGGTAGCGTCGGGCCGCGGATCTTTCCGCGGCCTGTTCGCGTTCGCCGGCACTCGCTTCCGAGGTGTTCTTGTTCATGCTGAATCGACGCATGTTTGGCAAAGCCATAGCGGCCACGGGGATGACGGCAATGGCCGGGGCAGCGACGTCGACCGCCGTGGCGTCGGCTGCCACCGGTGGGTCCGCCGCCGCTCCTGCCGCGGCGCCGGAGGACGGCCGCAGGGTGGTGCTGGTGCACGGCGCCTACGCCGACGGCTCCTGCTTCTCGGACGTCATCCCGCACCTGCAGGCGGCCGGCGTCACGGTCACGTCGGTGCAGAACCCGCTGACTTCGGTGGACGACGATGTCGCTGCGGTCCGTCGCATCCTCGACCTCCAGACCGGGCCCACGGTTCTCGTGGCCCATTCGTACGGCGGCACCGTGATCAGCCAGGCGGGTGACCACCCCAAGGTGCGCTCGCTGGTCTACCTGTCGGCCCGCGCACCCGAGGCGGGTGAGGACTACGCGGCACTCTCCAAGAAGTTCTCCGCTCCACCCGCGAACGCCGGCCTGACGTACGAGAACGGTTTCGGCCAGCTCACCGAGAAAGCCTTTCTCGACGACTTCGCCAATGGCGTGCCGGTGGAGCGGGCCCGGGTGCTCTATGCGGCCCAGGGCCGAATCGCCCAGACGTTGTTCACCACCAAGACGTCCGCGGCGGCCTGGACGTCGAAGCCGACCAGGTACGTGATCACCACCGAGGACCGCACGACAAATCCCGAGCTCCAACGTTTTCTCGCGAAGCGGATGAAGGCGAGGACCATCGAGGTCAAGTCCGGGCACCTCTCGTTCATCACCCACCCGAAGACGATCTCCACGTTCATCCTGGACGCGGTGAACAGCAAGTGACGGCTGGGGCTCGAGGGCTCACCGGAGCGGTACGTTCGCGATCATGACAGAGGTCGGTCTGCCCGACGGCAGAACGCTGGAGTACGTCACCGCGGGCCCCGCAGACGGAGTTCCGTTGGTGCTACACCACGGGACGCCCTCAGCGGCGGTGGTCTTCGGGCCATGGGAAGAGGCGGCGGCGAAGCACGGGTTCCGCCTCGTCATGTACTCCCGCCCCGGGTACGGGGGCTCCACCCCGAGGCACGGGCGCACGGCCGCCGACGCGGCGGACGACGTCGTGGCGGTGCTGGACGCGCTGGGAGCCGAGCGCTTCGTGACGGTCGGCTGGTCGGGCGGGGGTCCGCATGCGCTGGCGTGTGCGAAGTTGCTGCCGGAGCGGTGCCGGGCCGCCGCCCTGATCGCCGGGGTCGGGCCGTACGGCGTCGACGGGCTGGACTTCCTGCGTGGCATGGGCACCGAGAACCTCGAGGAGTTCGGGGCGGCTCTCGAGGGAGAGCCCGCCCTCACCGCCTACCTGAACGAGCACGGTCCGGCGTTCGCCACGGCGCAGGGTGCCGAACTCGCCGTCGCCTTCGGCGACCTGGTGTCCGAGATCGACCGGGCCCAGCTCACCGGCGAGTTCGCCGACTACCTCGCCGAGTCGATCCACGCGGCGTTGCGCCCCGGCATCGAGGGCTGGCGCGACGACGACCTCGCCTTCGTCACGGGCTGGGGCTTCGGGCTCGGCGACGGCCGGGTGCCGGTCGCGGTCTGGCAGGGCGGCGAGGACCGCATGGTGCCCTACTCGCACGGTGGGTGGCTGGCCGAGCACGTGGCCGGCGCGGAGGCGCACCTGTCTCCCGAGGAGGGCCACCTGTCCCTGGCGGTGGGTGGCTTCGAGTGGGTCGTCGCCGACCTGGCGCGCCTCGCCGGCTGAGCCGTCGCCCCCTCGGAGCGCGGCCGGAACGGAAGCGGGGGAGGATGACCTGGTGCGCCGTAGGGCCGATGCCGCCCCGATGTGCGCTTCCACCGCAACTCCCGTGATGAGCACATCGTCGGGACCCCACCGCGCACCGCGGGGGGCGGGGACCGTCGATCGACCTCTCTCCTGGAGCACGTGATGCGCAAGTGGTGGCCACTGATCGCGGTCGGTCTGGGCGCGTTCATGCTGCTCATCGACGTCACCATCGTCAACGTCGCGTTGCCGGACATGGCCACCGACCTCGGTGCGTCGTTCAGCGGCCTGCAGTGGGTCGTCGACATCTACGCGCTGACGCTGGCCGCGCTGCTGCTGGGCACCGGCACGATCGCCGACCGCTTCGGACACCGCCGCGTCTACATCGGTGGGCTCGGGCTGTTCGGGCTGGCGTCGCTCGGCTGCGCGCTGGCTCCGTCCACGGAGTTGCTGATCACCGGCCGGGCGGTGCAGGGCGTCGGCGCGGCGGCGATGTTCGCGGCCACGCTCGCGCTGCTCAGCACCACCTACCAGGGCCGGGACCGCGCCGTCGCGTTCGGCGTGTGGGGCTCGGTCAACGGCGCCGCCGCGGCGGCGGGGCCGATCATCGGCGGGTTGCTCACCCAGCACCTCGGGTGGGAGTGGATCTTCGCGGTCAACATGCCGGTCGCAGTCGTCGCCGTCGTGATCACCTGGCGCACCATCGCGCCGGACCACGCGTCCCGCTACCGCCGCTTCGACGTGCCGGGAATGGTCGCGTTCACGGTGTCGGCCGCAGGCCTGACCTACGGCCTCATCCACAGCGGGGAGGCTCCCTGGAGCGCCCCGGGCGTCTGGGGGCCGGTCGCGGCGGCAGCGGTGGCGCTGGTGGCCTTCGTGGTCATCGAGCGGCGTTCGGCGTCGCCGATGCTGGATCTCGCGCTCTTCCGGAACCGGACGTTCGTGGGCCTGGTGGTCGGTGGCGCGCTGCTGTCGCTGGCGGCCTGGTCGATGTTCCCGTACGCGTCGCTGTGGATGCAGAGCCGACTCGGCCTCGGACCGGTGGCCACCGGTCTGGTGATCATGCCGATGTCCGTCGTCTCGTTCGTGGTGCCCCTCGTCATGGGGCGGTTCGGGCACGCGATCGCGCCCCGGTACTCGGTGACGGTGGGGCTCCTCTTCATCGCGGCAGGCTCGTTCCTGCAGGCCCGCGTGCAGGTCGACTCCACGGCGGGCGTGCTGATCCCGGGGATGTTGTGCATCGGTCTCGGCGCCGGCCTGGCCCTGCCCCCGCTCTCGTCCGCGGTGATGGGTGCGGTGCCCGGCGAGCGGGCCGGCATGGCGGGCGGCGCGCTGAACTCGGCCCGGCAACTCGGTCTGGCGGTGGGAGTGGCGGTGCTCGGCGCGGTGTTCTCGGCCGCCGCGCCCGGTGGCGTCACCGGCACCGCCGCGTCGGTCGCGACCGCGCTCAACACCAGCTACACGGTGGCCGGCGTCATCGCCGTGGTGGGCGCGGCCGTGGTGTTCGTCCTGGTCCGGCCGAGCCGTCCCGCCCCACCCGACGTTGCAGCAAAGCCACGTTCACGCAACGTCGTTGCCTGAAAGTGGCTTTGCTGCAACGGGGGCGGCGGTGGTGGGGAGCGCCGCGCAGCCCGTGAGGAACAGGCCGACCCCGCCCCCGACGGTGACGACGGTGGTGGCGCGGTCGAGGTCGAAGGCCCAGCCGAACGCGAGCACGGCGCCGTGGAAGCCCGCGACGTCGAAGACCGTGACGAGGGCGGCGAGCGCGCCGGCGGCCGCGCACGTGGCCAGCCCCATCGGGTGCCTGGCGAGGGTCAGGGCGACCCCCAGCACGCCGAGCACCCAGCAGACGACGCCGATGCCCGCCGCGGCGAGGACGACACCGACGGAGGCGGGCCGGTCCAGCACCAGCGACGAGCCGATCACGTGCAGCACGTGCGCCCCCACCACCAGCAGGGTCACCCCGGCCACGGCGGTCGACGCCGTGCTGCGCCTGCCGCGTTCCGCAGCGGCGGCGCCGAGGCTGAAGGTGCCGAGGGCCGCGGCCACCGTGACCGACCACCACGGCACCGGAGCGGGCGGGGCCGGCCACGTCCGGTCGCCGTGCACCACCACCGGCTGGTCCCCGACGAGGAGCGGGATCAGCCAGGCCGACGTGCCGTCCGGGGGTGGTGACGCCGGTGCTCCGGCCAGCCGGGGGTCGGCCCACGCGGCGCTGTTGCCTGCCGGCACGAGCGGCTCCTGACCGCGGGCCGAGTCCGGCGGCGGCAGGACGTCCACCGTGACGCCGGTGTGGTTGTCGAGCCGCACCCTCGTGCCGCCGTCGATCACGACGAGCGCGAGCCCCGGTACGGCGGGCTCGACGGCGAGGACGCGGGGGATGCTCGTGCCGGGCGCCGCGTCGCCTCCACCGTGGGCCGCCGCGACCCCGGCGCCGAGCGGCAGGAACAGCAGCGCGAGGAGGAGCCCTGCAGCGACCCGCGCGACCGGGCCCATGGGGCCTCTCAGCTCGCCAGGGTGGGGACCGCCCCGGCCGACGTGGACGGCCGGGTGGCACGGTCGGCGAGGGTGGCGAACACGAGAGTGAGCGCGGTCCAGAGCACGACGTGACCGCCGAGCGAGGCCAGGCGGAAGTCGTAGAGCACGGCGGCCGGGAAGTCGGGCGGTGTCTCGGAGATCGCGGGCAGCAGGACGGCGGCCAGGCCGACGAGCACGACGTAGCCGCCCGCCGCGCTGAGCACCGCGTTCCACCAGCCGAGCCGGTCGGCCAGCCGCCGGCACAGGGCGGTGGCGGCCACCGCGCCCGCCACCGAGACCACGATCATGACGACGAAGAGGCCGGTGCGGGCGCCGATGGTGTCGTCGAGGCTCGACGCGGGAGGGTTGGCGGGGTACTTGAGGAACGGCACCAGCACCGCGGAGGTGAACCCGACGAGCGCCACGACGACGGCGGTGCCACGCACCCCGAGCCGCCCGAGCCTGCCCTGCGCCGTGGCGTGGACCAGCGCGAGGATGCCGCCGACGGCGACACCGTAGATCAGGTAGCCCACCGCGAGCCCGATGCTGCTCTGTACGCCCCGGCTCACCAGCGCGGGGCCGCCCTCCTCACCGGAGGCGGCGGAGACCATGTCCTCGTAGGCGATGCCACCCTCGAGCGCGGGCTCGCCGAACACCCACGCGAAGACGAACGCGATCAGGCCTGCGACCAGTCCGGCGATCATCCCGCGGACCAGCAGCGATCTCACCATCGTGTGCTGCGCCCGCTCAGTGGCAGGGGAAGCCGAGCAGGTGCCGGCCGTCGTGGACGAACTCGTGCAGCATCTCCCCCGAGAACACGGAGGTGGCGCCCTGGTCCATGCCCACCAGGTACAGCAGGGCCAGCAGGACGACCCCGGCGAAGATCGCCCACGGCGCGATCTCGCGCAGGGGGATCGGGGTGGGGGCGAGACCGGCGATCGGGGACTCGGCAGTTGCCTGCGACATCAACACTCCTCGGCCACACACATGCACATCTGATGAACTGCTCAGGTGAGTGTTCTGTCCGTACCCGGAGGTGTCAAGGTGAGGACGACGTGAGCGGGCGTGTCACGCTGATCACCTCCGCCCCGACCGCGGCGACGGCGGCCGCGGCCTTCTCCGCCGACGAACCGCTCGACGCGCGGGGCCGGGCGTGGGCCGGGGCCGCGCGCGAACACGTGCCGCGGGCCGACCGGGTCCGCCACGCGCCCGAGCAGGCAGCCCGGCAGACCTGTGAGGTCCTCGGCCTGGCCGGCGACGTGGATCGGTCGCTGCGCGGCTGGGACGTCGGGCGGTGGGCGGGTCGCAGGCTCGACGACCTCGCCGCCGACCGGCCCGACGACGTGGCCGCCTGGTTGGCCGACCCCACGGCCACACCGCACGGCGGCGAGGCGCTCACCGGGCTGCTGGACCGCGTCCGGCAGTGGCTGGCGAGCCTGGAGGCCGGGCATGTTCTGGCCGTGTGTGACCCGGCGTGCGTGCGTGCCGCGATCGTCTCGGTGCTGGACGCACCGGCCTCGGCGTTCTGGCGGGTGGACGTGGCGCCGATGACGCTCACCGATCTGCGGGGCGGTCCGGGCCGGTGGACGGTGCGCACCACGGCCGTCCCCCTCGGCAGAGGGGACCGAGATCACGCCGCGATGGCCAGTCGAATGACGGAGGGCTGACCGGGCGACTCCCACCAGCGTCCGGAAGGACGTGCCGAGCATCGGCTGGGTGCCCCTGACGTGACCGGAGGGAACGGCCACAGTGGGCCTCGAGATACCTGACTGGCTAGCACGCTCCGCCGAGTTCGAGGAACTCGCTCGCCGACTCCGTCACCACGCGCGGCCGGACGATTTCCGCCATCCGCCGGTTCGCCCGGACGGACTGTCGCGCTCCGAGTGATCCCCGGCGCCGCACTAGTATCGCCGCGCCGCGAGACACCGGGACGTCCGGAAGCGCGCCCACCAGGGAGGTCGGCCATCGCCAAGCTGCTGTACTCGGCCACGATGTCGCTCGACGGATTCATCGCCGGCCCGGGTGGTGACATGTCCTGGCTGGCCGAATACCTCGGACCGAACCCCGCGGTGGACGACCTCGTCCCCCAGATCGGCGCCTTCCTCGTCGGCAACAGCACATTCCGCGGCGACGATCCGTACAAGGACACGCCTGCGGAAGGCGAAGCGTTCGGCGGCGCGTGGACCGGACCGCAGTTCGTGCTCACCCACCACGCGCCGAGCAATCCGGTGCCGGGAGTGACGTTCGTCGGCGACCTCGACAGCGGCGTCGCCGCGGCGAAGGCGGCCGCCGGCGGGAGGTACGTCAACGTCCTGGGCGCGAGCATCGCTGCGCAGTGCCTCGACGCGGGTGTGCTCGACGAGATCTTCGTGTCGATCGCGCCGGTGCTGCTGGGCGACGGGGTCCGGCTCTTCGACCGGCCGGGCGGAGCCGACGTCACCCTCGAGCGCATCGATCTCACGGACGCGCCGCAGGCCACGAACATCTGGCTGCGCGTCGTCCGGTGAAAGCAGGGAACGGCCCCTCATCCGGTGAGCGATGAGGGGCCGTTCCTGCGGTCCCGCCGAGCCCTGGGGTGATCTCCCCTTCATCCCAGAGTTCGCAGCGGAGACCGGATGGGGTGGTGGCAGCGGTCAGGACGCCGCGGGCCGGGCCGGTGCAGGCTGGGACGGCGTGGCCGGGGTCGGTGTGGCCCGAGTGGCTGCGTTGTCGCCGATGAAGATCGAGACGGTCTTGCCGAAGCCGAGTGCGTTCAGGTCCGCCACATCGTGGTCGACGACGAGCGACTTGCCGGTGTCGCAGTTCGCTCCCGTCCACAGCGTCATGGTTCCGGTGACGAACTGAATCGACCCCGTGTTGCCCAGTTGCACCGCAATGCATTCACCCGGCATGCCGCTGATTCCCTGGGACCCGTCGGGCTCGGAGAAGTTGGTACCGGAGTCGAGAATCGCACTGGCGCCCGAGGGGGCGGGGGCCGCCTGGGCGACACCGATTCCGGTGAAGAGTGCGGCTCCCACCGCACCGATGGTGGCGAGGGACAGGACAGTCTTGCGCAGCATGGGATTCTCCGTTGCTTGAGCGGTTCCGGTGATTCGGAACCGACAGCGCATACACGGAGCGGGCTTCCCAGAGGGTTCATAAGGCGTACTGAGACGGCGATCACTCTCCAGAACCGCTGGCCAACGGTTTTCGGGAGTATGACGAAAACTGTTGGCGCGATGCGGTGTGCCGGAGGCGTCAGGGGATGCGACTGGCGCCGACGGCGTCGCGGTCGTCCTCGGTCAGACGATCCTCGATGCGCTTGGCCTTCACCACGTCGCAGAGTTGTTGGTAGATCTCGATGGTGTGCTGCAGCGCGGCGTAGAAGTCGGTCTTGAGCTGTTCCACCACCTGGGGGGCCGTGTTCGCGTCGGCGTTCTCCAGCGCGGCGCGCGCGTGGTCGCTCCGGGCGAGCGCCGCCGTGTAGTTGCCGAGGAGGGTGTCGGCCAACCGCTTGCGTCCGGTCTGTCGCATCGACCCCAGGAAGCGGGACTCGATGTCGCTCTTCATGCTCGCGACCGCGTTGCGGAGCGGCGAGACCTGGCTCCGCAGCTTGTCGCTGGTGCGCTTCGCCCGCCTGGCCACCACCTGCGGGTACTGGTTCGACGCACGCTGGGGGACCTTCATGTTGTACGCGAGCCCGAAGTTGGAGGCGATGTCGAGCACCTCGTGCAGGGTGTGGGCGGCGAGGTCGACGGTGTGGTCGTAGTCGATACGCCACAGGGCGAAGATGCTCAGGGCCATCGCGTTGAGCTCGTCGGCAGTCGCGCCTGCCTCCTTCCCGAGGTGGAGGAGGCGGGCGGCCGTGAACGACTGTCCGGCGGTCACGGGAATGCGGTTCTCGCGAGCCATCCGGGTGGACGGGGCGTTCTCGTCACGCACCGTCGTCTTCGAACCGCGATCCGAGCCCCCCACCTTCCGGGTCCCGTCGGGATTCATCTCCTGCGTGCTGATGAGCCTCGAGCTGTCCGGAGTATCGGGCAGCACACCCCGGCCTGCGGTGTCGGCCTCGTCTCTTCTGCTGGTGTTCTCGGGCTTGAAGTAGTCGGTCAGGTCGTGCAGCACGATGATCTTGTCGCGGACGGGATACCGGTCCGGGTGGTCGAGAACATCGAGGAAGTTGCCCTGGAACTTCGTCGGATTGGGTGAGAAGGCTCTGTCGAAGTGTTCCTGGTACCGGCCGAATGCCTTCGGGTTGCGGTTGAGCACCCCCATTCCGCTGGTCAGCTCGGACAAGATCCTGCCCTGGTTGACGGTCATGGTGGGGTCGTGCAGCTTGCTCGGATCGCTGCCGAGGGTGATGATCCAGGCCCGCACCTTGGTGAGCGCGCTGTCGAGATTCGCGGCCAGGTCGGGATCGTCCATCAACTGGTTCGCGAACTCCTTCTCCTCGTGCCGGCCGGGCTTCTGGAGCACCCACCCGACCAGGGCGCGCCCGGCCTCCTCGTACGTCTTGTAGACCCGCTTCTGCTTCTTCCTGCCATACGCGTGGGTGCTGAGCTTCTGGCTGCCCGGCCCGGACCACGTCCCCACCGACGAGTCGCCCACCCAGTTCTTGGCCTGCGCGTACACCTTGGCGCGGTTGGCGGTGAACTGTGCGATGAGCGCCCGGTCGTTCGACGCCTCGATCGCCCTGGTGACGTTCTGCATCAGTTCGTCGGCTGATCTCCGAGGGGTGCCCGACGGGCTCGGTAGGTCGCTGTAGGCCTCGACGTTGTTCACCGTGACGAGCCGTTGTACGGAGACGGACGCCGAGCGCTGCACGGCGTGTTCCTCGTCCATGGGTTCCGCCACCGGCACCGAGCCTCTGAGCGCCCGAGCGGCGTTCGCCTCGGCCGCGCGTTCGAAACGGTCCGACGGGTCGCTGATCGAGAGTCCCGATGCGTCCGTCGTGCCGGACACGGGGCCCGAGCGCTGCTGGATGACGTGGGTCAGTTCGTGGGCGAGCGTGTGCTTGTCGCGGCCCTGACGTCCGACGACGACATGCTCTCCCGAGGTGTAGGCGCGGGCCCCGATCTCCGCGGCGGAGCGATCCGCCGCCGCGGTGTCGTGCAGGCGCACGCTGCGGAAGTCCGCTCCGAGCCGGGCCTCCATCTCCGTGCGCAGGGAGTCGTCCAACGGGCGTCCCGGGGAGCCCAGGACGTCGTGCACGCCGGCGCGCCGAACGTCGGTGGAGACTGCGGGGACGTCGTCCTCCTGCTGCGCCAGCAACTGGACGACCGCCGAGTTGCCCGCGGTGCGTTGCAGGGCCGTGACCGGCGGCAATGCCGCGCCGGTCGGCGCGGCGGGCGGCCGTGCGGTGGTGCGCCGACCGTCCTGGCGCGCGTCGCTCCTGTCCGGTCGCCGTCCCTGCTCCCGCATCCGTTCCACCTCTCACGCATGGCGCGACCGGCCGAAGTCACACGTCCTCCGGGTCTACCCCAGTGACGGCGGGGCGGGGAAGGACCGCGAGGGCAGACGCGGAGGCAGTCCTGCAGGTCACCGGTCCGGTCCGGCAAGGGTGGGGGCGACCCAGCCGAGTGCTTCTCGCAGGACGTCGGCCAGCGGCCGGTCGGCGGCGACGACGAGGAGGGCGCCGCTCTCGGGATCCGACCGTCGGGGGTCGACCGCAGCCATCGAGGCGAGGGGCTGTTCGCACGCGGCAACCGTGTCGAGGAACTCGGCGCGTAGGCCGATGTTGCCCGTGAGGAGCGCGAGCGTGTCGCTGCCGGGTTCACCGCGCGCAGCGCCCACGCGCAATGCCCGCTCCGTCGTGATCGCGGCCAGGGCTTCGACGCGGCCACCGGTGAGTACAAGGACCTGATCAAGGCCGGGATCATCACCCCGCCAAGGTCACCCGCTCGGCGCTGCAGAGGCGGTCAGTCCCGCACCGGCGCCTCGTCCATGCGTTCCCGAGCGGTCGGCCGCCTGGGCCGCACCGTCCTGGCCGCCTCCTGCCGCGCGGACGGCCGTCGCCCGTACCGGACGGCGGGTTCGGGAGCCGCCTCACCGCGTTCGAGCGCGATCTCCTGACGCAGCGCGGCGAGGATCCGTTCCGTGCTGTCGCCGCTGCCGAAGAGCCGGTGCACGTTGTCCCGCTGCTGGGGCTGCAGGGGGTCCGGGTCGCCCGCGAGGAACGTCTCGGCCAGGCTGCGCACATCGTCGACGGTGTGCACGGTGTGGACGCCCGTGGCGACCTGCTCGCCGATGGCGTTGAACGGCCGGTGGCCGTCCCGCTCGAAGAAGATCACCGGCTTGTCGAAGAGCTGGTACTCCACGAGCATCGACAGCCCGTCCGTCACCATCAGGTCCGAGGCGGCGAGCGTCGGGCCGTAGTCCGCTTCGGACAGCACCGCGGTGTTGGGCAGCGCTGCCCACTTCTCCATCCAGGCGTCGAAGTCCGAGCGGCTGACCGGGGAGGCGTCCGACCCGGGGAACGGCAGCAGCGCCGGATGCGGCATGAACACGAACTGGACGTCGGAGCGCTGCGCGGCCCACGCGAGCATGTCCTCGCTCATCAGGTGGAAGGCGCCGAAGTCCGTCCACCCCTCCGCGATCGAGTGGTGTGCCGACCAGACGATGCGGCCGGGGCGGCCGGCATCCTTCTCCGGTGCGCGCACCGGCCACTCCGGCCGTGCCGCCAGCAGGTGGTCGGCCTTGGGGTGGCCGACCACCCGGAACTGCCCGCCGCCGCGCGCACCGTCGCGGCTCGCGGTCTCGAGCATCATCTCGTTGGTGCAGAAGACCAACCAGGCGGCGCGGTGGTAGTCGCTGTCGACAGCGGTGTTGGACGTCCGGGGGTTCGGGACGTTGACGACGATGTTCATCGTCTCGTACGGGACCAGGCAGGTGCGGGCGAAGCCGAGCCGGTCGGTGCCCAGCTCGTCGGGGATGTCGGCGTCCCACTGGGACTGCCGGAAGATCACGTCGGGTTCGATCGCCTTGATCAGCCGGAGGAGGTCACGCGGGTCGCCGTCGGAGAAGCGCAGGTGCGGAACCCCCCGCTCGCTCAGGCCGCGGTGCACGTCCTCCTCGCTGCCCAGCCCGTCCGAGCCGGGGAACCTCCGCGGGATCGACGCGACGATGGGCTCGAAGTCGTCAGCGGCGGCCATCTTCCGGACGAGTGCGTGGTAGGAGTCCCAGGCCCCGATCACGTGCACCAGGAACAGCACGCGGGTCGGCCGTCGCCGTAGCGCGGTGCGCCGGGCGGTGACGTGGACGGAGTCCCGCAGCTCGATGACACCCTCCCGGGACTCGCCGACGGTCTCGACGACCCGGTCGAGCCGGGACTGCACGGCGCCGACATCGTCACGGGTGGCGTGCAGCTCGGCGTCGATGGCCGTGAGCTGCTTGTCGAGTGCGTCCATCCGGTGCGGCAGCTCCTTCGCCGCCCACCGCAGCAGTTCACGCACCATGCCGATTCTGGCGCGGAGGATCTCGCTCCGCCGTCTGACCCCCATGACCACCCCTGTTCGCGTCCGACCGCCGGCGTCCTGCCGACCGGTGGCCGTCCTTGCCCGTTCGTCCGGCGAGGCGCCGCGCCGGCGTTCTGGCGGTGAACGACGGACGCACGCTGCCCGGCTTTTCGGTGACGAGTGCGTGAATCCGGGCCTCACGTTACGGCGGGTCGGAATCCGGCATCAGACGGGACCGTTGGTCACTCCGGTCACCTGGGCGGACGTGCCCTCAGCCGGTCCGGCGCGGACCGATCCGCGTGACGCCGTCGGCCTCTCGCCGTGCGGCGTTCTCCTGCTCCAGCCAGCTCCCGAACTGGGGTGCCGGCGTCGGGCGCAGGTGCAGGTAGCCCTGAGTGGCGTCGGCACCGGCGCTGCGCAGGAACTGCAGCTGCTCGATGCGCTCGACGCCCTCCGCCACGACCTTCAGCTTGAGCCGTCCGGCCATCTGGACGATGGCCTCCACGACCGCCTGGTCGGCGGCACGTGACGGGCCGGTCGACAGGAAGGACTTGTCGATCTTGACGATGTCCAGCGGCAGGGTGCGCAGCGTGCTCAGCGCGGAGTAGCCGGTGCCGAAGTCGTCGATGGCGATCGTGACGCCCAGGGCGGCGAGCGCCGCGAGCGCGGTGCGGATCGCCGGGGAGTCCAGCACCATGCCCTCGGTGATCTCCAGAACCAGCCGGTCCGGCGGCATCGCGAAGTCGGCGATGCAGGACCGCACGACCGCGGCGAAGTCCGGGTCGGTCAGCTGGGCGGCCGACACATTGACGTGCACCGCGAGCGGTCCGGACGGGCCGGACCACGAGACGGCGTCGGAGCAGGCGCGGCGCAGGACCAGCGCGCCGATGCCGACGATCGCCCCCGTGCGCTCGGCCGTGGGGATGAACTCCGCCGGCTGCAGCAGCCCGCGCGTCGGGTGCTGCCACCGCACGAGCGACTCGACCGCCACGCACCAGTCCTCGTGCACCGAGACGATCGGCTGGTAGTGCAGCACGAGCTCATTCGCCCCGGCGGCCGCCGCCAGCTCGGCCTCGAACTGGAGCCGGCCGTCGTCCTGCAGGAGGCTCGGGTCGTACATCTGCACCCGGTTCTTGCCCTTGGCCTTCGCCGCGTACATGGCGATGTCCGCTCGCTGCACGAGCTGCTCACCCGTGGAGTGTCCGCCGCCGGCGAAGGCCAGCCCCACGCTGGCGCCCACGTGCGCGAGCCGCCCCTTGATGGATACGGGCTCGGCGATCAGCTCGACGAGGCGCTGCCCCACCGCAGCCGCCTCGTGGTCGCGGTCGCGGAGCAGGACGGCGAACTCGTCGCCGCCGATCCGGGCGCACATGTCGTCGGAACGGACGCCGGCGCGGAGCCGGGTGGCCACGCTGCACAGCAGCTCGTCGCCTGCGGAGTGGCCCAGCCCGTCGTTCACGGTCTTGAAGTCGTCGAGGTCGAGGAACAACAGCGCGAGCCGTCGCTCGGGGTCGGCGATCCCCGCCGCCAGCGCGGCATTGAACGCGGCCCGGTTGGCCAGCCCGGTCAGGGGATCCTGGCTGGCCAGGGTGGAGAGATCGAAGTGCGCATCGCTGTTGCGCAGGGCCAGCGCCACCTGGTTGGCCATCGAGCGGACCGCCACCACCGCCTCCGTGGGGACCTGCGGCTCGGCCCCGAGCAGGATCCAGCCGCCGGTCTCGGGGAGCGGCACGCCGATCCACGTGCCGCTGATGCCGGTGAGCTCCGTCAGTGGGCCACTGTCGGGCAGCGGTTGCACACCGAGGTCGAGGTTCGCGGGGAGCACCGACATCGGCACCGTGCACGGGCTCTGCTCCGAGATTCCCGCGTGCCCGACGACCGCCGCCCTGTTCCCGGACGGGACGACGATCAGCAACTGCATGTCGGGGGTCGCTTCGCAGATCGCACGGGCGCACTCGCTCCCCGTCTCCTGGATCTCGCGGCGCTCGGTGACGCCGATGAGCCGGCTGCCCAGCCGGACGAGCGCGGCGGCGCGCTTCTGGGCCTGCTCACGGGCGAACAGGCTGAGAACCAGGTACCGCGCCACCCCGGCCGTCACGAACATCACGGGCACCACGCTGACGATGTTCGCGGCCGTGCTCGTCGGTTCGAGCCCGTCCCGGCCCGGGAGCAGGTGCCACACCTGCAGCGAGCCCAGGACGGCCGCGGCGAGGAACGCGGTGTGCAGGAGGACGCCGCGGGTGGAGCCGTACAACGCGTGCAGCCACAGCGAACCGAACATGAACGTGAAGACGGTGGCCGGGGTGGGCCCGGCGGCCGCCGCGACGAGGACCAGCGCCGCCTCCGCGATGCCCAGCAGGATGGGGGCGCGTCCGGACAGGTAGCGGTAGGTCCACACGACGAAGAGGCCGGCGAAGGCGGCGATGACCAGGAGCCAGGCGAGGAGACCCCGGGTGCCGATCATGCCGGGCAGCGACAGCAGGATCAGCGCCAGCACCATGATGGTGAACAGCCACCGCGTCTGCGCCACCAGATCCTGCGGGCGCCCGAAGCGCGCCCAGTTCGTCGGCGGCGCTGCGGTCGCCTCATCGCTGTATGCGTGCACGCCGCCATCCCGACCTCGGCCCCGGACTCGGGCCGGGGGCCTGCAGCCCACGAGCCCGCCCGGTACGGCCTAAGGGCACGTTCGGACCAGGCCGGGCCGCGTCGACATTCGGACGCAATAGCCGAGCCTACGGGTAAATGCCCCGTAACGGTGTGTCGACCTCGGCGAACGGGTTTCCCCGGCAGCCGGAGGAGATTCTACGGAATGACCTTGTGGACTTCCGGATCGACTTTCAGGCCCAGGTCGGGCAGCCCCAGCCAGTCCAGCCGAACTGCCGCCGTGTCCGCGCGCTCCGCCAGTTTCAGCTGCATTCCGTACACGGACAGCAGCAGGGACTGCAGGGAATCGACACCGAAAGAGGCCTCAGGCGGCCCCTCGCGGCGTTGGCCACCGCACTAGTTACTGAACTCGCCCTCCGGGCCGAAAGCGGTCAGGAACCGGTCGCGGAAGGCATCCATCCGCCACACCGGAGCGTCCGGCCCGGGCTTCAGGCCCTCCTGCCACTTCCAGCTGGAGATGCGGTTCAGCACCTTCTTGTCCTTGGCGACGATCGTGATCGGGACGTCGTGGCTCGCGCCCTCCCCGCTGACGAGCGAAAGGGGCTGGTGGTCGCCGAGGAAGACGAGCACCAGGTTGTCGTCGCCGTAGTTCTCCACGTACGAGACGAGGGTGTTGATCGCATATCCGATCGAGCGTGCGTACGCGTCGCGGACGGCGGGGGTGCCCTTCGCCCACACGGCGTCACGCGGCGGGGCCCCTGCCGCAAGGGCGGTGTAGACCGAGCCGTCACCGATGCTGTTCCAGTCGAGGACCGGTGGGATGAACGGCCACGGCGCGTGGCTGGAGACGGTGTCGATCTCCGCCATCACCGGGGTGTGGTCCGGAGCGTCGCGCTCGGCGCGGTGGAAGGCCGACAGGATGTACTGGTCGGGAACCGTCGCCCAGCCGAGGTCCGGTCCCTTGTAGGCGAGCTTCGGGAAGTCGTACACCTGGTCGAAGCCGTAGAACGCCGCCTCCGGCCACGCCCCGGTGGTGCCCGGCGCGACGGCGGCGGTGCGCCACTTCGCGCGGTGGAAGGCGCTGGTGAAGGTCAGGCGATCGCTGTCGACGAGGGTGTCGTAGCGCTGCTGGTTGTCGACCCAGAGGCCGGAGAGGAACGTGGCGTGCGCCAGCCAGCTGGAGCCGCCGAACGTCGACGAGGTGAGGAAGGCGCTCTCGGCCGAGAACCCGGCCGCGGCCAGGCGCCGCGTCCCGTCGTCGAGCACGGGGTCGACCACCGCCGCGAGATCCGGGTTCTCCACCGCGCTGCGCCCGTAGCTCTCGACGAACGTGAGGATGACGTCCTTGCCCCGCAGCCCGGTCAGCAGCTGGTCGGCAGGCGTGTCGCCGAAGGGGTCCGCGGCGACCTGCGCGGCGAACGCCCGCTGGTCCAGCAGGCCCGCCCGCACCTGGACGGCGTGGTCGTAGGCGAGTGTCGTCGCGCTCGTGCCGGCGACCGGCACACCCGGGACGAGCTGCGTGCCCAGCAGGGCGCAGGTGATCCAGACGACCCCCAGCCCCAGCGCGGCGCGGGTGGCGAAGACCCGGCGGCGCACCACGAGCCTGGTCAGCCGCACGACCGCCATCGTCATGAGGACGACCAGGGCGATCGCGAGAACCACGACCCCGACCACGGCGGCATCCGTGCCGACCTGGCCGATCGAGCCCCTGACGAACTCGAGGCCTGCGCTGAGCAGGGGCCAGTCGATCACCGGGTCGAACGGCCGGGCGAGCACCGCGACGAATCCGATGTCGAGGATCTTCAGGATGGTCAGGCCGCCCAGCGCGGCTCCGCCGAGCACTGCCACCACCCGGCGCGCCTTCGCCGGCAGGACGAGGAGGAGCGCGACGCCGACGAGCGCCTCGACGGGGATGCGCACGAACGCGGCGGGGGTGAGGTCGGTGAGCTCGTCCGGGGCGACGAGCGCGAGGAACACGAGCAGGGCGGCCAGCGCGGTGACCACCTGCGCCACGACCCGGCGGCCCGCTCCACGGCTCCCGGCGCCGGGCGCCACGTCATCCCGGACCTCGCCCGCCTCGTCGGTAGAGGGGGCGTCCTCCGGTGTGCGCGCCGGTCCGCCGTCCGTCGGCGGGTCGTCCTTCCGCAATGCTCTGTTCCTTCTGTTCGAATTGCCGTGGTCGCTGCTCACTCCCGCGGGAGCGGCCCGACCATCGCAGCGGCTCCCGAGCTTGCAGCAAGGCAGGAGTTGCGCCACAGCCACACCACGGATTCGCCGAACGACCAGGCCAGCAGGATCAGCGCCACCGCTACCAGCGCCACCGCGAGCAGGTACGGCAGAACCTCACTGGCGGCCACGACGAGGGCGATCCCCTGCAGCGCGGCCACGGTCTTGGCGGAGTACCTCGTGGGCAGAGCCGACCGCATCCACGGCGCCAGCCAGCTCGCCGCGACGAATACATACCGCATGGTGCCGATGGCCAGCACCCACGGGCCCAGCAGCAGCGAGACGTGGATGCTGAGCACCAGTACGAGGAACGCGTCGACCTCCATGTCGAACCGTGCACCCAGTGCGGAGACCGTGCCGGTGCGCCGGGCGACCTGCCCGTCGACCGCGTCGAGAGCCAGCGCCGTGGCGGCGATGACGACGAGCGGCACGACCGGAGCGTCCCCGGTCGCGAGGCCGTCCGCGACGAGTGCGGTGACGCCTCCGACGAGCCCGGCCCGCCCCAGCGTGACAAGGTCGGCCGGGCCGAGCGTGGTGGTTCCGGCGCGGCGGACGGCCGCGGCCAGAACCATCCAGAGCACCAGGATGTACGCGGTTCCGACGAGCCAGCCGACCTTGCCGAGGCCACCGCCCGCCCACAGTCCGACGAGCAGGACGACCTGGACACCTGCCCCGATGGCCTGCTGCTGCGTGATCCGCTGCCGGTCTACGGTCGACATCGAGCCTCTGCGCACACACTCAGCACGCGTCCGGAGCCGCGGAGGTTCAGCACGAATTGGAGGGATGTGTGGATCGCACCGCTCGCGCCTTTTGGCTCCGTGCCCCGGGTGAGGGCGAGATTCGCCCTGTCGAGGTGCCCCGACCGGGTCCCGACGACGTGGAGGTCCGAACGCTCTACTCGGGGGTCAGCCGCGGCACCGAGACCCTGGTCTTCCGCGGGGGCGTGCCGGAGAGCCAGTTCGCCACGATGCGCGCACCGTTCCAGGACGGCGACTTCCCCGCGCCGGTCAAGTACGGATATCTGAACGTAGGAGTGGTCGAGCATGGTCCTCCTTCGCTGCTCGGCCGTACCGTTTTCTGCCTCTATCCACATCAGACGCGCTACGTGGTTCCGGCCGCCGCTGTGACGCCGGTCCCTGACGGTATGCCGCCTGGACGTGCCGTGCTCGCTGGCACCGTCGAGACGGCGGTGAACGTGCTGTGGGATGCAGCGCCGCTGGTGGGGGACCGGATCGCCGTCATCGGGGCCGGGATGGTCGGGTGCAGCGTCGCCGCGGTGCTCGCGCAGTTCCCCGGGGTCGAGGTCCAGCTCGTCGATGTCGATCCCGCGCGCGCAGCCGTCGCCGACGCGCTCGGCGTCCGGTTCGCCGCTCCGGAGGAGGCCGTGGGGGAGTGCGACCTGGTGGTGCACGCCAGCGCCACGGAAGCGGGGCTCGCGCGAGCCCTCGAACTGCTCGCCGTCGAGGGCGAGGTCATCGAGATGAGCTGGTACGGCGACCGGCCGGTGCGCGTGCCGCTCGGCGAGGCCTTCCACTCGCGGCGCCTGGTGGTGCGCAGCAGCCAGGTGGGGGCCGTCGCGCCTGCCCGGCAAGGGCGTCGGAGTTTCTCCGATCGATTGAGTTTGGCACTGCGTCTGCTGGCAAACCCCGTGTTCGACGTGCTGATCACGGACGAGCGACCCTTCGAGGACCTGCCTCGGCTGATGCCGGAGCTCACGGGCGGTGAACTTTCCTCGCTGTGCGTCCGTGTCGTGTACGGACAGCAGTAGGAGACGCCGGAAGGGCAGGTCTTGTTCACCATCACCGTTCGGGATCACGTCATGATCGCTCACAGTTTTCAGGGAGAGGTGTTCGGTCCGGCCCAGCGCCTGCACGGCGCGACGTACGTCGTGGACGCCTCGTTCCGGCGTGCCGACCTCGACGCCGACGGCATCGTCGTCGACATCGGCCTGGCGACCGAGGAGCTCGGCGCCGTACTGGCCGACCTGAACTACCGCAACCTGGACGACGAGCCGGCGTTCGCCGGCGTCAACACGTCCACGGAGTTCCTCGCCAAGGTCATCGCCGACCGGCTCGTCGAGAAGGTGCACGCCGGTGCGCTCGGTGCCGGCGCCCGCGACCTGGCCGGGATCACGGTCGTGCTGCACGAGTCGCACATCGCCTCAGCGAGCTACGAGCGCTCCTTGTGAGACCGGGCGGCCTCACCGCAGGCCTCCGCTCCGTGCACGTCGTCGTCCCCGCTGACATCGACGACGCCACCGTGCCCAGCGGCGGCAACGCGTACGACCGGCGGGTCTGCCTCGGCCTGGTGGGCACCGGCTGGTCGGTGCACGAGTTCGCTGTCGCCGGGGCGTGGCCCCGACCCGACAGCGACTCGCGCGCGGCGCTGGCCCGTGCCCTGTCCGCCGTGCCCGACGGAGGCGTCGTCCTCGTCGACGGTCTCATCGCCTGCGGCGTGCCCGACGTCGTCGTCCCGCAGGCCCGCAGGCTGAAGCTCGTGGTTTTGGTGCACCTGCCCCTCGGCGACGAGCTGGGGCAGGCGCCTGCGCTCGCCGCGGAGCTGGCCGCGCTCGAGCGGGAGACCCTGCGCGCCGCGAGCGCGGTCGTGGCCACCAGCCCGTGGGCGGCGCGCCGGCTCGTCGCGCACCACGGGCTCGTCGCCGATCGGGTCCACGTCGTCCCGCCGGGCGTCGACCCCGCACCGATCGCCCCCGGCACGGACGGTGCGACCCGCCTGCTGTGCCTCGGGTCGATCACCCCGACCAAGGGCCAGGATCTGCTCGTCGAGGCGCTGGCCGCCGTCGCCGACCTGCCGTGGACGTGCGAGCTCGCCGGGCCGGTGCGCCGCGATCCCGCGCACGTGGCTGCGGTCCGGTCCACGATCGAGCGACACGGGCTCGGCGAACGGGTGCAGCTGACCGGTCCCCGGACAGCCGCCGAGGTCGCCACGTCCTACGCTGCGACCGACCTGCTGGTGCTGCCGTCCCGCGTCGAGTCCTACGGGATGGTCGTCACCGAAGCGCTGGCCCGGGGAATCCCGGTCCTGGCGGCAGCTGTCGGCGGAGTGCCGGGCGCCCTCGGCGACGCCCCGGACGGCGGAGTGCCGGGACTTCTGGTGTCCCCGGACGACGCCCCGGCACTCGCCGGGGAGCTGCGCCGCTGGTTCGGGGAGCCGGCGCTGCGGGACCGACTCCGCCGCGCCGCGAGAGGGCGCCGCAGAACTCTGAACGGATGGGAGGTGACGTCACGATGTCTGGCCGTGGTGCTGGAGCCGCTGAATGGGACGCTCGGTTGAGCGTGCCCGGATCGCCCGTCTGTGCGCCGGACTGGCTGACGCTGCGGGAGGGCGCCGACGCGTCGGCCCGGTCCACTGAGCTGGTCGAGCTGGTCCGCGCGCACCTGGAGGCCACCGCCCGGCCCGGTGTTCCCGCGGTGATCCGGGACCTCGGCTGCGGCACCGGCTCGATGGGCCGCTGGCTCGCCGGCCGCCTGCCCGGACCGCAGCTCTGGATCCTGCGCGACCGAGACACCGGACTCCTGTCCTACGCCGGGGCCAACACGCCGGGCGAGGCAGCCGACGGCGCTCCGGTCACCACGCGGACGGAGGAGGGGGACCTCACCGACCTGCGCGCCACCGAGCTCGACGGGACGTCGCTGCTCACCGCGTCCGCCGTGCTCGACCTGCTCACCTCCGACGAGGTGGACGGCCTCGCCACCACGTGCGTCGAGGCCGGATGTGCCGCGCTGCTGACGCTCACCGTCAGCGGGAGTGTCGACATCGCCCCCTTCGACCCGCTGGACGCCGTGTTCGCGGCCGCCTTCGACGCCCATCAACGGCGCCCCGTCGACGGCAGGCGACTGCTCGGGCCGGACGCCGGTTCCGCCGCGGCCGCCGCGTTCGCCGCGCGGGGAGCGGTGGTGGAGACCAGGCCCAGCCCGTGGCGTCTCGGTGCGGAGCAGGCCGAGCTCGCGGAGGAGTGGTTGCGGGGCTGGATCGCCGCAGCGTGCGAGCAGCAGCCGGACCTCGAGCGGCATGCCGCCGCCTACCTGCGGCGCAGGCTCGAGGCCTCCGTGGACGGTGAGCTGCTGGTCGAGGTCGGCCACGTCGACGTGCTCGCGGTCCCGGGTGGTGCGTCGTGATGGGGTGGCTCTGGCGCTACGTGCGGGTACTCGCGGGCATCGGCATCCTGGCCGCACTCGCGGCGCACCTCGGTACCGGCGCCGTCGTCGACGGACTCCGGTCGATCGGCTCCGGGTCGGTGCTCGCCGCACTCGGCATCGGCCTGCTGACCACGGTGTTCAGCGCCTGGCGATGGTGCCTCGTGGCGCGCGGTGTCGGCCTGCGGTTGCCGTTGGGCACGGCGGTGGCGGACTGCTACCGGGCCCTGTTCCTCAACTCCGTACTGCCCGCCGGTGTGCTCGGCGACGTGCACCGCGCGGTGAACCACGGCCGGCTGTCCGGCGACGTCGGGCGCGGCGTCCGTGCGGTGGTGTTCGAACGGGTCGTCGGTCTGGTGGTGCTGATCGTCGTCGGGATGGGTGTGCTGCTCGCGCAGCCGACCCTGCTCGCGGCCACGGTGGGCGGCCTGGACATCGGCCACGGAGCCCTCGTCTGGACGCTCGCCGCGCTCGCCGCCGTCGTCGCGCTCGGGATCTGGACGATGCGCGGGGCCCGCGCGTCGCGAGTCCGCGTCGCGTTGCGCACCGTCCTCGCGGACGTCCGGACCGGAGTGCTCTCCCGCGGCATCCTGCCCGGGCTGGTCCTGCTGTCCGTGGCCGCTCTGGTCGGCTACCTCGCGCTCTTCGTGGTCGCCGCCCGCGCCGCGGGATCCGAGGCGCCGCTCGGTGACCTGCTCCCGTTGCTGGTGCTCGCGCTGTTCGCCATGGCGCTGCCACTCAACGTCGGAGGCTGGGGTCCTCGCGAAGCCGTCACCGCGGTCGCGTTCGGCGCGGTGGGGTTCGACGCCACGCAGGGGCTCACCACCGCCGTGGTGTACGGGGTGCTCAGCCTGATCGCGTGTCTTCCCGGTGTCGGCGTGCTGCTGCTGCGGCGTCCGATCGTCCGGCTTCTGCGCTCGTCGTCGGCTCGCCGGCCCGAACTGGTTGCCGCTGAGGTGGTGGCAGCTGTGGAACCCGTGACGGAGAGCAGCGTCGAATGGACGCCGCGTCCCACGCGACTAGTGTGGCGCGAGTGCTGATCCTCGTCCGGCATGGACAGACGGACGCCAACGCGCAAGGGCTCCTGCTCGGCCGCGCCGACCCGCCGCTGAACGAGTTCGGGGAGCGGCAGGCACGCGCACTGGCGAAGGCGCTCCCGCGTCCGTCCCGGATCGTGTCCAGTCCGCTCGCGCGCGCCCGGCACACCGCCGCCGTGCTGGCCGGTGCCCCTCCCGGCGTCATGGACGCCGAGGACGTGGAGGTCGACGCGCGGTGGATCGAGATGGACTACGGCGAGCTGGACGGCAGGCCGGCCACAGCACTCGACGAGGGGTCGTGGCGGACCTGGCGGGAAGACGCGGAGTTCGTGCCCGCAGGCGGCGAGTCCCTCGCCACGGTGTGCGCGAGGGTGCACGAGGCCTGTGCCGAGCTCGTCGACGACGCCGCGCGCGGTGACGTCGTGGTGGTCAGCCACGTCTCCCCGATCAAGGCTGCTGTCACCTGGGCGTTGGGGGTGAGCCACGAGGTGGCCTGGCGGATGTTCCTCGGCGACGCCGCGATCTGCCGGATCGACACCAGCGGCCGGGTGCCACTCCTGCTGGCGTTCAACGACCCGTGTCCCTTCGACGGCCGCGACACGGCCGACTGCTGACGTCCGGTCAGGCCGCTGCGGCCGGCCGGACCAGGCGGGCGTACACGTCCCCGGACCGGCCCAGCGGCCGGAAGCGGTCGAGCAGCGACACCAGCTCGGCCGCGTCGAGCCAGCGGTCACCTGCGAACCGCATGGTCTCGATCGGCGAGTAGTTGTACTCGTACCCGCCCGCCGCGGTCCCGAGCTGTTCCACGAGGTCCAGCGCGGCGAGTGCGGCGTCGTGCGCGGGGGGCAGGTACTCGAAGGACAGCGCGCGCAGCGGCCGCGTGAGCCCACGGAGCACGTCGACCTCGAAGCCCTCGACGTCGATCTTGCAGAACGCCGGCAGGCCGTGGGTCTCGATGAGGTCGTCGAGGGTGGCCACCTCCACCTCGACCGCGCGGTCCCACCGGACCCGGGCGAAGCTGCTGTCGGTGGTGACCGAGTCGATCCAGTCACGTGACATCGAGGACACCGTGGGCGTGGCGGTGGACAGGCCCAGCTGCGCCCGCCCCGCCCGGGCCCCGACAGCCTCCGGCACGATCGTCACCCCGCGGTCGCGGCCGAAGAAGAGACGCAGGACGCGCAGGCAGTCGGGCTGCGGCTCGACCGCGATCACCCGCGCCCCCAGCTTCCGCCACGCGCGCACCCGGCTGCCCACGTGGGCACCGATGTCGAAGGCGATGTCACCCGGCCCGAGGAACTGGCCGTAGAACTGGACCATCCGTCGGTGCCTGCCCGGCACCCCGTGGTACATGGCCAGAGATCGCGCGATCCCGCGGACGCGGCGGAGCATGCGACGACCCTACTCGGAGCCCGCGAGGCGAAAGATCCAGAACGGGTCAGCCCGTGACCGAGCCCCAGACGGCTGCCGAACCCGAGTGCCCCGCGAGGACCGTGACGGTGATCGCGACCAGGCCCGACGCCGCCGACAGCGCCCCGACGACCCGCGCCGCCGCACCGCTCCTCCGGCGTCCCAGCGCGGCCGCCGCGGTCGCGAGCACCGCGAACGGCCACGCCGCAACGACCGTGAACAGGCCGAACTGCCCGTGCTGCGCGATCACCGGCGCGAACTCCGCGGTGACGTCGATCGCCGCCTCCAACTGGTCGCCCGCCAGCTTCGCGAGCGTCGCCGTCACGGCTCCCGCCAGTGCCACCGCGGCGACGAGCAGCCCGTACGGCCGGACCCACGCCGGTCGCACCGCGAGAACGACGGCGCCGAGCACGGCGAGCGGGATCAGGACCACCACCGCGTGGACGAGGAGCGGATGCGCTGGGACGCCTGCGACTGTGAAGAGCACGGCAGCATCCTGGACCATCGGCGGCCCCCCGTAACGGACGAAATCCCGTGCCCCGCGAGTCGCCCGTTTCGGGTGTGCGAGTCGCCCGGTTTGGGAGCGGGGGCCCGGTGATCGTTGCGAGATGCGGGTCTTGGCCCTCGCGGGGGCGAACGCGTGCGTCTCGGGGTGGTCCGGGGCCCGGCGGGCCATCTCGTCAGCCTGGGCGCCCTGGGCGGCGGAGCGGCGTGCGTGTTGGTTGTGGCGGACGAGAAAGACGCTTCCGGTTCGTGTCCCGGGACCAGGACAGCCGCGATCTGTCCCGGCATGCTCCGCATCCACCGATCTTGAGTGGAGGCACGATGCGATCTTCCGCGGCCCTCGCTGCTGCCGGCGCGCTGGCGCTGACCCTTGCCGCGTGCGGCAGCGGCGGCACGGCCACCGGAGGAGGGGCCGCGGCCGACGGCACGTTCGTGATGGTGCTGCCCGCCGACCCCGGCAACCTCGACCCGCACTTCACGTCGCTGTCGAGCGCGTTCCAGGTGGGCCAGTTCCTCTACGACTCGCTGGTCGACATCGACGAGAACGGCGAGATGGTGGCGGGCCTCGCCGAGAAGTGGGACGCGACCACGACCACGGCGACGTACACCCTGCGCGAGGGCGTCACGTGCTCGGACGGCAGCCCGCTGACGGCAACGGACGTGGCGGCGAACATCAGCTTCGTCGGCGACACGCGCAACGCGTCCACCCGCGTGGGCGTCTTCGTGCCGCCCGGTGCGAGCGCCACCGGCGACAACGCGACGCGCACCGTGACCGTCACGTCGCCGGTGCCGGACGCATTCCTCGGCCGCAGCGTCGGCGGCCTGCAGATCGTGTGCGCGAAGGGGATCGCCGACCGGAGCCTGCTCGCCCGCGGTGCCGTCGGCAGCGGGATGTACACGATGACCGAGGCCGTGCCCGGCGACCACTACACGCTGACCCGGCGCCCGGAGTACGCGTGGGGTCCCGGCGACTGGAGCCCCGCTCAGCCGGGGCTGCCGGACAAGGTCGTGCTGCGGGTGGTGGCCAACGAGACCACCGCCGCCAACCTGCTCGCCTCCGGCGAGGTGCAGGCCGCGGCGGTGCTGGGTCCCGACCGGCAGCGCCTGCAGGGCATGGGGTTGTTCGCGCGGGACGCGCTCGCCCCGGCAGGCGAGCTCTGGTTCAACCAGGAGGCCGGGCGGCCCACCGCCGACCCGGCGGTCCGGCGGGCGCTGACGCAGGCACTGGACCTCGGCCAGCTCGCGCAGGTGCTGACCAGCGGGGCGGGTCTGCCGTCCAGCGGGCTCGTGTCCACCGGCCGTGGCCCGTGCAGCACCGGCGCGGTCGCACAGAACCTCCCGGCGCACGACCTCGACGCGGCACGGGCAGGCCTCGACGCCGCCGGCTTCCCGGCCGGACCGGACGGAGTGCGCACGCGGGACGGCGTGCGGCTGTCGATGTCGGTCTTCTACCCGACCTCGGTGCTCCCGGGCATGCAGGCCACCGCCGAGCTGCTGCAGCAGGCCTGGGCCGCCGTCGGCGTGGAGGTCACGCTCCGGGGTGGCGCGGACGCCGAGACCGGCCAGCTCGTCTCCGGGCAGGCCGACTGGGACGCCGCCTTCCTCCCGTTGAGTGTGTCGCTGCCCAGCCAGCTGGTGCCGTTCCTCTCCGGTCCGACGCCCCCCGGCGGCACCAACTTCGCCGGCATCCAGAACGCCGGCTACACGGCCGAGGCCCAGGCGGCGGCCGCGATCCCCGGCGCGGACGGCTGCGACAGGTGGGCCGCGGCGGAACGGGAGCTGCTGCGGAACGTGGACCTCGTGCCGTTCGCGGACGCCACGAGACCGGTGTTCGGGAACGGCGTGACGTTCGAGCTGAGCGACGGCAGCGTCGCGCCTGCCACGATCCGATTCAGCGGCTGATCCGGTGACCAACGCGATCGCCGGAGCTCCTGGCGCTGCGTGCCGCACCGAGAACGTGTGGCTGCGCTTCGCACTCCGCAGGTCGGGCCGGTTGCTGGTGTCGGTGTGGGTGCTGGTCACCGCGGCGTTCCTGATGCTCCACCTGATCCCCGGCGACCCGGTGCGGGCCGCGCTGGGGCCTACCGCGTCCGCTGAGCTCGTGGCCGCCCGGCGGACCGCGTTGGGCCTCGACGCCCCGCTGTGGCTGCAGTACGGGAGGTACGTCCGGGGCCTGTTCACCGGGGAGATGGGCACGTCGCTGACCTCCGGGCTGCCGGTGTCGTCGATCATCGGGGACCGCCTGCTCGCCACCGTCGAGCTCGCGGTCTACGCGTTCGGGCTGGCCGTACTCGTCGCCGTCCCGCTCGGGCTCGGGATGGCGGTACTGACCCGCGGCGGCCGGCGGCACCGGGCCGAGCTGGGGTTCACCGCCACCAGCGTCGTGGTGGCGGCCGTTCCGGAGTTCCTGCTGGCCGTCGGGCTGGTCTACGTGTTCGGCGTCCGGCTCGGCTGGGTGCCGGTCGCGGGGCAGTCCGGCCCCGCCTCCTACGTGCTGCCGGTCGTGGCGCTCGCGCTCGGCCCGGCGGCGGTGCTCGCCCGGATCGTGCGGGTGGAGACGCTCACCGTGCTGCAGGCCGACTTCATCCGCACGGCGCGGGCGAAGCGGCTGCCGGACCGGCTCGTGCTGCTGCGGCACGCCCTGCCGAACGCGCTGACCGCGACCCTGACGCTCGGTGGGCTGATGCTCAGCGGGCTGGTCGTCGGCACCGTGCTGGTGGAGAGCGTCTTCGCGTGGCCGGGGCTGGGCAGCTCGATGGTCGCCTCGATCGTGGGCCGGGACTACCCGGTCGCCCAGGGCGTCGTGCTCGTCTACGGCGCGGGTGTGCTGCTGGTGAACCTCCTCGTCGACGTGGCGCTCGCGCTGCTCGACCCGCGTTCGACGATCCGGGAGGGCTGAGCGGTGGAGTCACGGTCGGCGGCCCGGTGGGCCGGGGCGCTGCGCAGCCCGTTGGGCCTGACCGCGGTGGTGCTGCTGGCGGCCGTGCTGCTGCTCGCCGTGGTGGCCCCGGTGCTCTGGTCCGGCGTTGCGGACGCCCCGGACACCACCCGGATCCTGCACGGCCCCTCCGCCGCACACTGGGCCGGCACCGACGCACTCGGGCGCGACATCCTGTTCCGGGTCCTCGTCGCGACCCGGCTGTCGATCGTGCTGGCGCTGCTCGCGACCGCGATCGGGGTGCTGGCCGGGATCCTGCTCGGGTCGGCGCCGGTGCTGCTGGGCAGTCGCGCGGGCCGCTGGGTCACCGCCGCGCTGAACATCGCCGTCGCCTTTCCCGGCCTGCTGCTCGCGCTGTTCTTCGCGGTGGTGTTCGGGGTGGGCACGAGCGGGGCGCTGCTGGCGATCGGGGTGGCGGTGGCGCCCGGCTTCGCCCGGCTCACCCAGACCCTGGTGGCCGGGGTCGCCGGTCGCGACTTCGTCGCGGCGGCGCGTCTGGCCGGCGTCGGGCGCGTCCGGCTGCTCACCCGGCACGTCCTGCCCAACATCGCCGAGCCGCTCGTGATCAACGCGACGATGACGGCGGGCGCGTGCCTCCTGGCGTTCGCGGGGCTCTCGTTCCTCGGCATGGGGGTGCAGGCCCCCGCCTACGACTGGGGACGGCTGCTGGGCGACGGGCTCACCGGTATCTACGCCAACCCGGCCGCGGCACTGGTCCCCGGCGCCGCGGTGGTGGTCGCGGGGCTGGCGTTCAACCTGTGCGGCGAGGCGATCGCGAAGGGTGTCGGGATGCGCGCCGCGGTCGTTCGGCGCGGCCGGGAGGTCGGCGCGGACCTCGGCCCGGACCTGGTGGCGCCGCCCGTGCCGGCGGCCGGGGACGAGGACGCCGTCCTCGTGGTGGAGAACCTGCGGGTCGGCTTCCCCGGCCCGGACGGCCCCATCACCCCGGTGCGCGGGGTGAGCCTCACGGTGCGGCGCGGCGAGGCCGTCGGGATCGTGGGGGAGTCGGGGTCGGGAAAGAGCCTCACCGCGCTGGCGATC
Organism: Pseudonocardia sp. OZ21; assembly: GCF_059359135.1. Classification (NCBI taxonomy): domain Bacteria; kingdom Bacillati; phylum Actinomycetota; class Actinomycetes; order Pseudonocardiales; family Pseudonocardiaceae; genus Pseudonocardia; species Pseudonocardia sp. OZ21. Next base: position 253,832 of record NZ_JCADBN010000005.1, on the reverse strand, counting down.
GCCCGGCTCGTCGACGACCCGGGCCGGGTGCATGCCGACCGTCTGGAGTTCCTGGGTGAGGACCTGACGACGGCGACGCAGGTGCGGGAGGTGCGGCGGCTGCTCGGCACGTCGCTGGCGATGGTCTTCCAGGACCCGATGACCTCGTTCAACCCGGCGATGCGGATCGGGCGCCAGCTCGCCGAGGTGGCCGAGCAGCACCAGGGCATGGACCGCAGACGGGCGTGGGCGCACGCCGTCGACCGGCTGCGCGCCGTCCGGATCCCGGGGGCGCCGCGGCGCGCCGCGCAGTACCCGCACGAGTTCTCCGGCGGCATGCGGCAGCGGGCGATGATCGGGATGGGCCTGATGGGCAGCCCCGCGCTCCTCGTCGCCGACGAGCCCACCACCGCGCTCGACGCCACCGTGCAGCGGCAGGTGCTGGCGCTGCTGGACGCGGTCCGCGCCGCCGACGACGCCGCGCTCCTGCTCATCAGCCACGACATCGGCGTCGTCCGCGAGACCTGTGCCCGGGTGCTCGTGATGTACGCCGGGCGCATCGTCGAGGATCTGCCCGCCCCGGAGCTGCGCACCTCGGCCCGGCACCCCTACACGCGGGCCCTCCTCGCGGCGGTGCCGGACATGACGACCGACCGGGAGCGGCCGCTCGCCGTGATCCCCGGCCGGCCGCCCGACCCTGCCCGGTGGCCGGACGGCTGCGCGTTCGCCCCGCGCTGCGGCCTCGCCGACGACCGCTGCCGGGAGATCGAACCGCCTCTCCTGGCAGACGACCGCGGCCGGCGGGTCGCGTGCTGGCACGCCGACGTCGCGGGGCGTCCGGGCACGCCCGTCGCCGTGCGGATCGGCGGCGTCCATGAGTGAGCTGCGCCTGGAGGACGTCACCGTCCGGTTCGGCAGCCGCAGGCGTGGCCTGACCGCGGTCGACCACGTGGACCTCACGGTCCCGGCCGGGTCCGTCGTCGGGCTCGTCGGGGAGTCCGGGTCGGGCAAGTCGACGCTCGCGCGGGCCGCGGTCGGCCTCACCCCGATCGCGGGCGGTGCCATCCTGCTGGACGGGAAACCGCTGGGGCACCACGCCAGGGGGCGCCGCCCGCTCCAGATGGTGTTCCAGGACCCGTACTCCTCGCTGGACCCCCGCATGACCGTCGGTGCGTCGATCGCGGAGGCGCTGCCCCGCGGCAGCGTGCGCGGCCGGGCGGGCCGGCAGGCCGAGGTCATCCGGCTGCTCGACCTGGTCGCCCTGCCCGCCGACCGGGCCGGCGTGTACCCGGCGCAGCTGTCCGGCGGGCAGCGCCAGCGGGTCGCGCTGGCCAGGGCGCTGGCCGGGCGCCCGGACGTGGTCATCGCCGACGAGATCACCTCGGCACTGGACGTCTCCGTGCAGGGCACGGTGCTGAACCTGGTCCGCGACCTGCAGCGGCGGCTCGCGCTATCGATGTTGTTCATCTCGCACGACCTCGCCGTCGTGCGGTACGTCAGCGACTACATCGCGGTGATGCACCTCGGTCGCATCGTCGAGCACGGGGCCGCCGACGACGTGCTCCTCGACCCGCAGCACCCCTACACCCGCGAGTTGCTCGCCGCCGTGACCGGGCCCGTCGCGGAGCCGCCCGCCGGCCTCGACGGGGAGCCTGCCGACCCCCACCAGCCGCCGCCCGGGTGCCGGTTCCACCGCCGCTGCCCGCGGGGCCCGCTGGTGCTGGCCGACCGCGAGGTCTGCCGGACCACCGAGCCCGTGGCCGACGGCCACCGCCACCGCGCCGCGTGCCACTTCGCGGCGCCCGACACCACCGAGCACGCAGACCGCGTCGACGTTCCCGTCGACGCCGCCATCGATCCGAGGAGCACCCGGTGACCCGACGCCAGCTGATCGACGACCTCACGACGATCGCCGTGCCGGAGCAGCCCGCGCTGTCCCCGGACGGCAGCCGGGTCGTCTACGTCCTCCGCACGGTCGACGCCGACGCCGACCGCACCGTCCGGGGGATCTGGGGTGTCGGCACCCGCGAGGGGCGGCCCCGCCGGCTCACCCGTGGCCCCGCCGACACGGCGCCCGCGTGGTCGCCCGACGGCACCCGCATCGCGTTCCTGCGCGCCGCCGACGGCGCCCCGCAGGTGTGGCTGCTCGACGTCGAGGGCGGCGAGCCCGAGCCGCTGACCACGCTGCCGACGGGTGCCGGGGCGCCCGTGTGGAGCCCGGACGGCACGCGGATCGCGTTCGCCGCTGCCGTCGACCTCGCCGCCGACGCCGGGGAGAGCGACGAGGCGCGCGCCCGGCGGGACACCGCGCCCGTGGTGGCCGACCGCCTGGACCTCCAGGTCGACGGTGCCGGGCTGCTGCGCTCGGTGCGTACCCATCTGCACGTGCTCGACCTCGCCACCGGGCGGTGCCGCCGCGTCACCGACGGGGACTGGCACGCCGGGCGCCCGTCCTGGTCGCCCGACGGCACGCGGCTCGCGTTCTCCGCGGCGACCGCCCGGGATGCGGACCTGGTGCTGCGGGTGCCGGTGCACGTCCTCGACGTCACGGCAACCGCCGCCACCCCCGAGCCGGTCGGCCTGACCGAGGGGGTCGGCGGGCCGGTCGGGTGGACCGCCGACGGGTCGGCGCTGCTCGTCGTGGGCACGACCGGCGCACCGACCGGCCACAACCGGCTGCTGCGGCTGCCGCTCGACGGCGGCGAGCCGGTGGACCTCGCCGCACCGCTCGACCGCAACGTGATGCCGGGCGGCCCGGCCTACCCGGGAGCGCTTCCCCAGCTCGTGGACGAGGGCAGCACCGTGCTGTTCTGCGCCAGGGAGCGGGGCTGCACGCACCTCTACTCGGTGCCTGTCGACGACGGCGGTACCCCGCGGCCGGTGCTCGGCGGGGCCGGGCGCAATGTGCAGGGCCTCTCCGTCGCGGGCGGCGCGGCCGTGGTCGTGCTGGGCACCCCGACCTCCTTCGGCGAGATCGTGGCGGTCGACCTCGCCAGCGGTGTGGAGACCGTCCGGACCGAGCACGGCGCGGGCCTCGCGGACGTCGAGCTGTTCGCCCGGGAGGAGCGGGAGTTCACCATCTCCGACGGCACCGTCGTGCACGGGTGGCTGATCCGGGACCCGGCTGCCGAACCGGGGCCGCAGCCGCTGCTGCTGGACGTCCACGGCGGCCCGCACAACGCGTGGAATGCCGCTGCCGACGACGTGCACCTCTACCACCAGGAGCTGGTCGCCCGGGGCTGGACGGTGCTGCTGCTCAACCCGCGCGGCAGCGACGGCTACGGCGAGCGGTTCTTCGACGCGGTCCGCGGCGGGTGGGGCGTGGCCGACGCGAAGGACTTCCTGGAGCCGCTCGACGACCTCGTCGCCGACGGGACCGCCGACCCGCGACGCCTCGCCGTGGCCGGCTACAGCTACGGCGGCTTCATGACCTGCTACCTGACCAGCCGCGACGACCGGTTCGCCGCCGCCGTGGCGGGTGGCGTGGTCACCGACCTCACGAGCATGGCGGGCACCTCCGACGAGGGGCACTTCCTCAGCGAGTACGAGCTGGGCGCCCGCCCGTGGGGGGAGGACAGCGAGCGGTACGCCGCGATGTCCCCGCTGACCCACGTCGACCGGGTGCGCACGCCGACGCTGATCGTGCACGGCGGGGCCGACCTGCTCTGCCCGGTCGGCCAGGCCCAGCAGTGGCACACGGCGCTGCGGGAGCAGGGCGTCCCGACCCGGCTGGTGCTCTACCCGGAGGGCTCGCACATCTTCATCCTCGACGGCCGTCCCTCCCACCGGATGGACGTCAACCGCCGTGTCCTCGACTGGGTCGAGCAGTACGCCGGTGACGCCACCGGCCCGCGCCGTCCGCGCATCGACGCCGCGCACTGGCAACGGCGGCTCACCGCACTGGCCGCGCGCTACGGCGTCCCCGGCGCCACCCTCGGGATCCTGCGCCTGCACCCCGGCGGGGACGACGAGCTGGTCGAGGGCGCGCACGGCGTGCTGAACGTCGACACCGGTGTCGAGACCACAGCCGACTCGGTGTTCCAGATCGGGTCGATCACCAAGGTCTGGACGACGACCATCGTGATGCAGCTCGTCGACGAGGGCCTGCTGGACCTCGACGCCCCGATCGTGGAGGTGCTGCCCGAGCTGCGGCTCGCCGACCCCGACGCCACGAAGGGGGTGACGATGCGGCACCTGATGACCCACACCAGCGGGATCGACGGTGACGTCTTCACCGACACCGGGCGCGGCGACGACAACCTCGAGAAGTACGTCGCCCAGCTCGTCGACGTCGCGCAGAACCACCCGCTCGGCGCCACCTGGTCGTACTGCAACTCGGGGTTCTCGCTGGCCGGGCGGGTGATCGAGAAGATCATCGGCGGCACGTGGGACGAGGCGGTGCGCACACGGATCTTCGAGCCGCTGGGGCTGCGGCGCACGAGCACGCTGCCGGAGGAGGCGCTGCTGCACCGGGCCGCGGTGGGACACGTCGGCGAGCCCGGCGCCGAGCCCGTACGCGCCCCCGTCTGGACGCTCCAGCGGTCGGCAGGTCCGGCCGGGCTGATCAACTCGACCGTCGCGGACCTGCTCGGCTTCGCCCGCCTGCACCTGACCGGTGGCCTCGCGCCCGACGGCTCCCGGCTGCTCAGCGAGGCGGCCGCCGCGGAGATGGCGTCCAAGCAGGCCGACCTGCCCGACAAACACACGCTCGGCGACTCGTGGGGCCTCGGGTGGATCCGGAACGACTGGGGTGGCCACCGCGTCATCGGGCACGGCGGCAACACGGTCGGGCAGGCGGCGTTCCTGGAGCTGCTGCCGTCGAAGGGGTTCGCCGTAGCGCTGCTCACCAACGGCGGCAACAACCGTGACCTGCACGAAGATCTCTACCGTGAGATCTTCGCCGAGCTCGTCGACGTCGAGCTGCCCCGGCTGCCCACCCCACCGGCCGAGCCCGTGTCCGTGGACGTCTCCCGGCACCTGGGCACCTACGAGCGGGCGGGCGTCCGGGTCGAGGTCGCCGAGGCCCCCGACGGGCCCGTGATGCGGACGACGGTGATCGGCCCGCTCGCCGAGCTGGTCCCCGAGGAGACGCAGGAGTACCCACTGGTGGCGGTCGAGGAGAACGTGTTCCTGGTGCGGCTGCCCGGCTCGGAGCAGAGCTGGATCCCCGTGACGTTCTACGAGCTGCCCACCGGCCAGCGGTACGTGCACTTCGGTGCGCGCGCCACCCCGAGGGTGAGCTGAGTGCCGGGCTCCGAGACGGTGCGGGACGGTCCGGACCGCACCACGATCCTCGCGCGCATGCACGCCGCGCTCCCCGAGATGCTCGCCGACGTCGAGGAGCTGGTGACGTGCGAGTCGCCATCGTCCGACCTGGCCGCGGTCGCGGCGAGCGCCGACGCCGTGGCTCGGGTCGGCACGCGGCTGCTCGGCGTGGCGCCCGAGCGGCTCGTCTCCGAGGGCCGCACCCACCTGCGCTGGCGGCTGGGCGACGGCCCGCCGAGGGCGCTGCTGCTCGGCCACCACGACACCGTGTGGCCGGTCGGCTCGCTCGCCACCCACCCGTTCCGCGTCGACGCCGGGGTGCTGCGTGGGCCGGGCTGCTTCGACATGAAGGCCGGGCTGGTCATCGGGATGCACGCGCTGCGGCTGGCGGGGGCGACGGCGCCTGGACGTCCCGGGGTGACGCTCCTCGTCACCGGTGACGAGGAGCTGGGTTCGCCCACGTCGCGCGTGCTCGTGGAGGCCGAGGCGGCCGGGTGCGCCGCGGCGCTCGTGCTGGAGGCCGCGGCCGACGGGGGCGCGCTCAAGACGGAGCGCAAGGGCGTGTCGCTGTACCGGATCACCGTCACCGGCCGCGCCGCCCACGCCGGGCTCGATCCCGAACGCGGGATCAACGCGACCGTCGAGCTGGCGCACCAGGTGCTCGCCGTGCACGCACTGGCCGACCCGGGGCGGGGCACGACGGTCACCCCGACCCTCCTGTCGGCCGGCTCTGCGGCTAACACGGTCGCCGCGTCGGGCGAGCTGACGGTCGATGTCCGCGTCCGGGACACCGCCGAGCAGCGGCGGGTGGACGCCGGGATCCGCGCGCTGCGACCGGTGCTTCCCGGTGCGCGGGTCGAGGTGGCGGGCGGGCCGAACCGCCCGCCGCTCGCGGCCGCGGCGTCGGAGGAGCCGTTCGCGCGCGCGGTCCGGCTGGCCGCGGAGCTGGGGCTGCCGATGCCGGCCCGCGCCGCGGTGGGCGGCGGTTCGGACGGAAACTTCACCGCGGGCGCCGGCACCCCCACACTGGACGGGCTCGGCGCGACGGGCGGGGGCGCACACGCCGACGACGAGCACGTCCTCGTCGACGAGCTGCCGGGGCGCGCCGCGCTCGTCGCCGCGCTGGTGGACGACCTGCTCGCCGAGCCCACGAGCGGTGCGGAGCGCGGACGAGGACGGACACGGGCGGAACCATGACCATCGACCACGGAGAAGAAGACGGGGCCACCCGGGCGGGGGTGGCAGCCGAGGCCGCCGCGGCCACGGCCGGCGTGCGGATGCGGGAGATCGCCGACCTGACCGGGCTGGAGGCGGTCTACCGGCTCTACGACGCGATCTGGCGGCCGGACCCGGCCAACCCGCCGGTGACCACGGAGCTGCTGCGTGCGCTCGCGAAGGGCGGCAACTACGTCGCGGGCGCGTTCGACGGGGCGGAGCTGGTGGGCGCCTGCGTCGGCTTCTTCGGCGCGCCCGCTGACGGGATGATGCACAGTCACATCGCCGGCGTGGCCGCGTCCGGGCGCGGCCGCCACGTCGGGTACGCGCTGAAGCTGCACCAGCGCGCGTGGGCGCTGCGGCGGGGGGTCTCGGCGGTCACCTGGACGTTCGACCCGCTCGTCCGCCGCAACGCGTACTTCAACCTGGTCAAGCTCGCCGCCGATCCCGTCGAGTACCTGCCCAACTTCTACGGCGGTGTGCACGACAGCATCAACGGCGATGACGAGACCGACCGGCTCCTGCTGCGTTGGGACCTCGAGGACCCGGCCGTCGTCGCGGCCTGTTCCGGGTCGTTCCGGTGGTGCGACGCGCGGGCCGAGCAGGCCGCCGGGGCGGTGGTCGCGCTGGGCCGCTCGGAGCGCGACGGGCCGGTAGCCGGGTCGCTCGACGGAGAGACCCTGCTGGTGGCCGTGCCGCGCGACATCGAGGAGCTGCGGGCCGCCGACGCGGGTTCCGGTAAGGAGTGGCGGGTGGCGATGCGCGAGGTGCTCGCCCCGGCGATCGCGGGGGGTGCCCGCGTAGCGGGGTTCGACAAGACCGGGTGGTACGTCCTCACCCACAACCGTGACGCCGGGAGGGCGGTCCGATGAAGCTGACCGGGGTGGAGCTGCGCAGGGTCCGGATGCCGCTCGTGGCGCCGTTCCGCACGTCGTTCGGCGTCGAGACGACCCGCGATGTGCTGCTCCTGCGTGCCGTCACCGACGAGGCGGAGGGCTGGGGCGAGTGTGTGGCGCTGACCGACCCGCTCTACTCCTCCGAGTACGTGGACGGCGCTGCCGACGTGCTGCGCCGCTACCTCGTCCCGGCGCTGGCGGCGCACGAGCGGCTGGACGCGAACGCGGTGGCGCCGGCGCTGCACCGGTTCAAGGGCCACCGGATGGCGAAGGCGGCGCTGGAGATGGCCGTGCTCGACGCCGAGCTGCGGGCGGCGGGCCGGCCGCTGGCCCGGGAGCTGGGCGCCGTCCGCGAGCGGGTGCCGTGCGGGGTGTCGGTCGGGATCATGGGCTCGGTCGGTGAGCTGCTCGACGCCGTCGACGGGTACCTGGACGCGGGCTACGTCCGCATCAAGCTCAAGATCCAGCCGGGGTGGGACGTGGAGCCGGTGCGGGCCGTGCGCGAGCGCTTCGGTGACGACGTGCTGCTCCAGGTCGACGCGAACACCGCCTACACCCTGGCCGACGCACGCCACCTCGCCCGGCTCGACCCGTTCGGCCTGTTGCTGATCGAGCAGCCGCTCGACGAGGAGGACGTGCTGGGCCACGCGGAGCTGGCCAGGACCCTCGACACGCCGGTCTGCCTCGACGAGTCGATCACGTCGGCAAAGGCCGCGGCGGACGCGATCCGGCTGGGCGCGTGCTCGATCGTCAACATCAAGCCGGGACGCGTCGGCGGCTACCTCGAAGCGCGCCGCGTCCACGACGTGTGCGTGGCGCACGGCGTGCCGGTGTGGGCTGGCGGCATGCTGGAGACCGGGCTGGGCCGGGCGGCCAACGTGGCGTTGGCCGCGCTGCCCGGCTTCACGCTGCCCGGCGACACGTCCGCGTCCGATCGCTACTACCTCACGGACATCACTCCGCCGTTCGTGCTGGAGGACGGCCACCTGCCGGTGCCGACCGCGGCCGGTCTCGGCGTCGAGCCGCTTCCCGACGCGCTGGCCGCGGTCACCACGAGCACGGAATGGCTGACCCTGTGAGGTGCCGCGGTCACCGCGATGATCTTTCTCCGGCACGAGGAAGCAGCGCGATCTAGACTCCCCGACCGGCTCCCTATGTCGGCCCCGGGCGGTGCTGCTTCGATGGACCTGCGATCGCAGCGCGGCCTCGGCCGTGTGCTGGCCGACCTCGGCACGCTGCTGGAGCTCCTCCACGGTGACCCGGGCCGGGCCGGCCCGATCGGGGGCGTCGCGATCCACGACCCGTTCGAGGACCCGGTGCTGCCGCGGCACGCGCTCGTGCTGGGTGTGGGCGTCGGCGCGGCAGCGGAGATCGAGCAACTGCTGTGCACGCTCGGCGGCCACGGCGCCGCCGGGCTCGTTGTCCGCGGGCCCGTGACCGTGTCGCCCGAGGTCGCCGCCGCGGTCGAGGAGTCCGGTGTGGCACTGGTGGGACTGACCCCCGGCGCGTCCTGGGCGCAGCTCGCGGCGATGCTGCGCGCGCTGCTGGGAGAGGGCGACGTGGGCGACGCCGGCGCCGAGACCCTCGGCGGGATCCCGTCCGGTGACCTGTTCGCCCTCGCCAACGCCATCGCCTCGCTCATCGACGCGCCGGTGACCATCGAGGACCTCAGCTTCCGGGTCCTGGCGTTCTCCGGGCGCCAGGACGAGGCCGACGCATCGCGCGTGGAGACGATCCTCGGCCGCCAGGTCCCCGAGCGCTTCTCCCGGGTGATCGCCCAACGAGGGGTGTTCCGGGAGCTCTACGGCAGCGACCGGCCGGTGCTCGTCGAACCGCACCTCCTGGGCCTCGACGGGGTGGACCTGCCGCGTGTAGCGGTCGCTGTCCGCGCCGGTGACGAGGCGCTCGGCTCGATCTGGGCCGCCGTGCGCGCCCCGCTCAGCGCCGACCGCACCCAGGCACTGGCGGATGCGGCGCGGCTCGTGGCGCTGCACCTGCTGCGGATCCGGGCGGGCGCCGACGTCGAACGCAGGCTGCGCGCGGACCTCGTGAGCACCGCGCTCGAGGGCGGAGCAGGCGCCCGCGAGGCCCTCGACCGGCTGGGTCTGGCCGACCAGCCGGTGGTCGTTCTCGCGATGGCGACGCTCGGCCGCGCCGACGCCGACCGCTCCATCGCGGGCGACGCCGACCTGGCCACCGAACGGCAGCGGCTGGCCGACGGCCTCGCCGTGCACCTCAGCGCGGTACACCCGCGCTGTGCCGCTGCGCTCGTCGGGGACGTCGCGTACGGGCTCGTGCCCGTCGCCCCCGACGTCGACGGCGAGGCGCGGGCCGAGCGGATCGCCGCCGACTTCCTCGACCGGGTCGGCGACCGGGCCCGTCCCGTCATCGGCGTCGGTCCACCCGCGCAGGACGCCGCCGGCCTGGCCGGGGCGCGGGCCAGCGCCGACCGGGCGCTGCGGGTGCTCCGCGTGGAGGGCGGCCGCGGCCGCCGGGTCGCCCGGCTGTCCGACGTGCAAGTCGAGGCTCTGGTGCTGGAGCTGCGCGACCTCGTCTCGGCGCGCGGTGACCGCCCGACCGGCCCGGTGGCCCGGCTCTTCGCCTACGACCAGCACCACAACACGAACCTGGTGGAGACCCTGCGGGCGTGGCTCGAGGCCTTCGGTGACGTCGTCGCTGCCTCCGCAGCCCTCTACGTCCACCCCAACACCTTCCGCTACCGGCTGCGCCGCCTCACCGAGGTCGGCGGCATCGACCTGACGGACCCGGAAGCGCGGTTCGCCGCGATGCTCCAGCTGCGGGTCGTCATGCCGACGCCACCGCGCCGCCGGCCGTGACCACCGGCATGGAGTGAGGTCAGGCTGCGGTCGCCGAGAACAGGTACCGGTTGACGCTGAACAGGTAGTCGCCCTCGTCGCTGCGCGCGTGGAGGTCGGCGAGCCACGTCGCGGCGTCGGCCTCGGTCAGGCCCTGCCGGCCGGCGACGAACCGCGCGATCGTCTGCATCATGTGGGCGCTGTACGAGTCCTCCGTGGGCTGCGGGTTGAACATCACGTGCACGTCCTGCCCCGTGACGAGGAATCCGGCGCGGCGCAGCAGCCCGGCCAGCGTCTGCGGGAGGCGCGGGTGCACGAGGTGTTCATCCCAGGCCGTGAGGACCCGTCGACTCAGCTCGCGGTCGGCCGTGTGCCACACCAGCGAGTCGAAGTCCGTGTCGAGGATCAACGCCCGCCCACCGGGCCGCAGGACCCGCCGCAGCTCGCCGAGCGCCCCTGATATGTCGGCGACGTACTCGTAGACCTGGGTCGACACGACGGCGTCGAACGAGCCGTCGGCGTACGGCAGCGACACGGCGTCACCCTCGTCGAGGTGGACCCACGGCATCGCACCGGTGCGAGCAGCGGCGAGCGCGTGCATCGCCGGGCTCGGATCCAGGCCGTGCACCACACCCGCCGGGCCGACCGCCTCAGCGATCGACGCCAACAGATAACCCGGCCCGGATCCGACGTCGAGAACCCGCTCTCCTGGTTGCGGGGCAAGCAAGGACAGCACGTGTTCCCGTTGCGCCACGACGTCGGGGCTCGCATATGTTCGCTCGGTTCGTCGCGCCGCGTCCCCGTCGAACCGAAGCGTCGTCATGGACCGACCCTAGAAGTTGAGAAGCACCGGATGGGCCGTGGGCGCCATCTCCTGGGTCACGTCGTCGCCCACCGGGGCTCGACCCGCCTGCCCCCGCCTCTACCATCCGCAGGTGCCCGTCTCCGATGATCTTGATGTGTTCGAGCACCTGGACACCTCGACGCTGCCGCCGCGCCAGCAGCGGATCCTGGTCGCGATCCGGGACTGGGTGGTCCGGTACGGGTATCCGCCGAGCACGCGCGAGATCGGGGACGCCGTCGGACTGCGGTCACCGTCGTCGGTGTCGAAGCACGTGGCGAGCCTGGAGGAGAAGGGTTTCCTCCGGCGCGGCTCGGCGATGTGCCGGCCGATCGACGTGCGCGTCTTCCTGCAGGAGCCCCGAGCGCGGGAGGCCGTCGACGACTCGGTGGCCGTGCCGGTGGTCGGCGATATCGCCGCGGGGACTCCCATCGTGGCCGATGAGCACGTCGACGACGTTCTGACGCTGCCCCGCGCCCTCGCCGGGCGCGGCACCGTCTTCGCTCTGCGGGTCCGCGGCGACTCGATGATCGACGCCGCGATCTGCGACGGCGACACGGTCGTGGTGCGCCAGCAGTCCGAGGCCCATTCCGGTCAGATCGTCGCCGCGATGATCGACGGCGAGGCCACGGTGAAGGTGTACCGCCGCCGCAACGGGCACGTCTATCTCGAACCGCGGAACCCGGCTTACGACGTCATCGACGGCGACGAGTCCGTTGTGCTGGGCGTCATCGTCTCGGTGTTGCGCAGCGTGTGAAGAGGTCAGTACACGTAGCGGCTCACGGTCTCCGGGTGGATGACGAGGCGAACCTGCTCGGCGGCCAGGATCTCGGCGAGGTCGTCGGCTCGGGCCGGGTTGTCGAGTCCCCAGTAGTGGGCGGCGAGGCGGGCGGCCAGATCGTGCCCTCCGTCAGGCTCCACCGTGGTGGGGCCGGCGACCGACACCCAGCGCTCCCGTTCACCGACGGGGGCGGCGACGACGATCGAGGCGCGGGGGTCGCGGCGCAGGCGCCGGACCTTCAGCGAGTCCGGGGCGGTGAACAGCTGGATCGTGCCCTCGGCCGTGGCCTCGAACCACACCGGCCGGGGCTGTGGCGGGAGTGGCCCCCCGGCCACGGACAGGAACCCGTGCAGGGGGCGTCGGAGGAACTCGAGGTCCTGGGCGGTCAGTGAACTGGCGTCGGTGCTCATCACGGCCTTCCGGGAAGAGGGATCGGGTCCGGTCATCGTCGCCAGGCTCCCGCCGCTGCGGTCCGCACGACGTACTCCTCGAAGGTCCTGGGCGCCCGTCCCAGCACGGTGGCGAGGTCGTCCGTCGTCGCGGCGATCAGCCCGCGTTCCATCAGCACGAACATCTCGGCCACGTGGTGGGCGTCGCCCTCGCTCACGCCGTCCTCGATCAGGGCCGCGGTGTACTCGGCGGGGGAGATCTGCTTGTAGGTGATGGGCAGCCCGGACGCCCGGGAGATCAGGTCGACGGCCTCGGCGAAGGTGAGCGCGCGCGGTCCGGTCAGCTCGTAGATCCGTCCGGCGTGCCGGCCGGGCTCGGTCAACACCACGGCCGCGGCGTCTGCGACGTCGTCGATGTCGATGAACGGCTCGGGGACGGCACCGGCCGGGAGCGCCAGTTCGCCGGCGAGGAGCGGGGCGTGGAAGACGTCTTCGTCGAAGTTCTGGTCGAAGTTCGACGACCGAAGGACGGTCCACTCCAGCGCCGAGCCGCGTACGGCGTCCTCGGCCGAGCGCATGTCCAGCCCGAACGGGGAGTCGCCCCAGGTGTCGGCGCCGCGGCCGGAGAGCAGGACCAGGCGCTGCACACCGGCGGCCTCGGCCCGGGCCACGAACTCGTGCGCCGGACCGGGCTCGCGCGGGGCCACCACGTAGACGGCGGTGACGCCCTGCAGGGCTGCGTCCCAGCCGCCGGGTTCGGACCAGTCGAACCGAACCCGGCTGGACCGGGAGGCAGCGCGCACGGGTGTGCCGTGCACCCGCAGCCGGGGGAGGACGCGCCGGCCGGTCTTGCCGGTGGCGCCGAGGACGAGGGTGGTGCCGTTGCTCATGACACCGATTGAACGGGGCAGGCTCGGACGATTCCATAGGTGAGGAGCCGGATCGCCTGTCCATTCGTCTAACCTCGCGGAGGTGGACGTGTTCGACGACCTGATCCGAGGCGTGCGGGCCCAGGGCTCGCTGTTCGGCAGTTCGACGCTGACGCCGCCCTGGGCGCTGCACTTCGTGGACGGCCCGCCGCTGACCTTGTGCACCGTCCTGACCGGGGCGGGCTGGATCGTGCCGGAGCACTGCCCGCCGGAACCGCTCCGCGCCTACGAGACGGTCGTCGTGCGGGGACCGGGGACGTTCACCTTCGTCGACGAGGTCGGGACCCGGGCCGAGCCGGTTGCCTGCGGCGAGCACTGCGCGGCGCCCGAGCAGGGCGGCACCCGGCATCGGCGCGGTTGGAACGACTGCGGCGACGACGGCGACGGCGCGACGACCCTGATCGTCGGCGCCTACCCGGTGCGCGGCGAGATCAGCCGCCGGCTGCTGGACGCACTGCCCGTCGTGCTGCGCGTCGACCCGGGGGACACGGGCGACCCGGTGCTGGACCACCTCGCCGCCGAGGTCGCCACCGACACCCCCGGCCAGCAGGTGGTGCTGGACCGGCTGCTGGACTGGCTGCTGGTCTGCACGCTGCGCACGTGGTTCGACCGGCCCGGCGGCGAACCTCCGGCGTGGTGGGCCGCCCAGCGGGACCCGGTGGTCGGCGAGGCGCTGCGCCTGCTCCACGCCGACCCGACGGCGCCGTGGACGGTCTCCGCGCTGGCCGAACGCACCAGGGTGTCGCGGTCGACGCTGGCCAAGCGGTTCGCCGACCTGGTCGGAGAACCGCCACTGACGTACCTCACCCGCTGGCGCATGACACTCGCGGCCGACCTGCTGGTCGAGCGGAGGACGGCCACCGTCGCGGAGATCGCCCGCGCCGTGGGTTACTCCGACCCCTTCGGGTTCAGCGCGGCGTTCAAGCGGGTCCGAGGGGTCAGCCCGAGCGAGTTCCGGCGCACCGCGACCGCCGCCTCCCCGACGTCGACGGACGCCCTTTCCTATGAGAGCAGTTCGCGCGCGTACCAGTCACCGGGGTCGGCGACCCCCGGCAGCGCGTAGAAGTAGCCGCCGCCGAACGGCTGGACGTAGTCGACCAGTGGTTCGTCGACGAGCCGGGTCTGGATCGTCTCGAACTGGCGGTGCACGTCCTGCTGGTAGGCGACGAAGATGTGGCCGGACTGGAGGTCGCCGTTCGGGTCGACGCCGAGGTCGTAGTTGTAGGAGCGCCGGATGAGCCGCTGGTTCGCCGTCGCGTCGGTGCGCGGGTTGGCCAGGCGGATGTGCGCGTCGAGGGGGATGACGTCGCCCTGGGGGTCGGCCGCGTAGTCGGGAATGTCGAACTCGGCGTTGCCGTCGAGGGGAGCGCCGCTGTCGCGCCGACGACCGAACATGGTTTCCTGCTCGTTGATGGAGACCCGGTCCCAGAACTCCACCAGCATCCGGATCAGCCGGATCACCTGGTACGAGCCACCGCGGGCCCAGCCCGGCTCGGCGGGGTCGTCCACCCAGATGAGCTCGGCGGCCTGGGGGCCGACGGGGTTGGCGGTGCCGTCCTTGAAGCCCAGCAGGTTGCGTGGCGTGCCGGACGGTCGTGGCGGCGAGTTGTAGCCCTCGATCTTCCACCGCGGTTGCATGGCACCGCGGGTGTGCCTGGCGATGTCACGGATCGCGTGGTGGACGGTGTCGGGGTGGTTGGCGCACAACTGCAGCGACAGGTCGCCGTGCAACCAGGCCGGGTCGGGCGAGTCGTTCGGGAAGACCGTCATCGGCGTGAGCGAGCGCGGTTTCTGACCGGCCAGACCGAACCGGTCGTCGAACAGGCTCGATCCGAGCCCGACGGTGACGGTCAGGCCGTCGGCCGGCATGTTCGGGCCGAGCACGTCGCTGTCCGAGGGCGGTTGCGACACGCCCAGGTCTGGTGGCGGACCGCCGGCGGTGAGCAGCCGCGCCCGCCCCGTGAGTGTCTTCATCAGGCCCACGAGGTCCGGTTTCGCGGTGCCCTCCACGACGTCATAGGCGGCGACCACCGAGTAGCCCTGCTTGATCTGGGGACCCGGGGTGAGGATGCCGGCCTGGTGTTCACCGTGGAACGGGTAGGAGGCGTCGACCTGGGGACCGCCCGCGGCCGGGCGGGAGTCGACGTGCTCCCCTTCGAGCAGCACGCCGCCGACCAGCGCGCTGCCTGCCGCCCCCGCCGCGGCGCCCTTGAGAAAGTTCCGTCGGCTCACACTCACGCCGGTCCCCTGTCGTCCGTCACCACTGGTTTCACGACCCCTCCCATCTGTTCTCGTCGGTCGCCCTGGTCGGGCCACGGGTGTGTCAATGGCTCGGTGGAACCTCGAGCAGGTCCGGTTCGATCGACAGCGACTCCAGTACCGCGCCGATCGCGGCGTCCACGCGCCGGCGAGCCGCAGGCGGTACCGCGCTGACCGGTTGCCATCGGCCGTCCGCTCGGGTTGACAGCAAGGCGGTCTGCAGGGTGTCGAGCTGCGTGGTGATCGTCGGGACCAGCGACGGGAGGCGCGCGTCGATCAGCCCGGAGACCTCGCCCAGGACGGTGCGGGTCACGTGCAGGTCCGCGTCGGTTTCCGGATAGGCCATGCCGGACCCCTCGTCGTCGATCCCCGAGAGGTGGTCACGCAGGGCGTCCTCGAGGATCTCGTGGACTCGCAGCGTCAGGTTCGTCGGATCGCCGGCCTCGTCGTCGGTGGTGAGTTTCTGCTGCACGGTGCTCACGTCCGAGGCCAGCCGGTCCGCCACGGGCAGCAGCGATGCGGGGCTCTGGCCGTGGTAGAGGCCGAACTCGATCCTGTGCAGCCCGGTGAAGGCGGGGTCGTTCGCCCCTCCCGGCAGGCCGTCCGGGAGCCCGTCCACGGCGGTCCCCTCGTCGCCGAAGCTGTCGTAGGAGGCGCCGACGCGTTCCCAGTCCAGCTGCGCCGCCAGCCAGGCCGCCTCGGAGGTCGGCACGTTGCCGGCGGCGAGGTCGGCGCGCAGCGTTCCGACGTCGCGGGCCAGGGTGACCAGTTCCGCCGCGGCGTAGGCCTCGTACTGCGTGTTCGGTCCGGTCAGGTCGTCGAGGGTGACGGGCTTGACGGGCGTCGTGGTCGAGGCCTGCTGCCCGGCCACCTCGACCGGGCTGCCGTGGATCGTGCCCCCGGACATCAGGCAGACGAAGCTGTACTGCCCCGGCCCGAGCGTGGCCGACATGTCGGCGCTCGTGGCCGGTCCGATGGTCTCGATCTCGGCGACCACGCCGCCCGAGGCGTCGTCGAGGTTGATCTCGCCTGCCTCGCCGGACTTGTTGTCCACCTCGAACGTCTGGGTACCCGTGTGCCCGGACGTCCATCCCCGTCCGCAGTCCTCCTTCGTGACGGTCAGCGCCGTCGTCGACGCGGATGCGCTGCTCGTCGGCAGCGCGACGATCACCAGCACCGCGACCACCACGGGCACCGCCACCAGCACCCCGGCCACCGGCCACGGCCGCCGCGCCGCCACCCGCTCCCACCGGCTCGGACCTCGCGTGTCGGCTCCCGCCGGGGCGGTGGGGGCAGCGGGGTGCAGATCCGTGCGCAGGAACACGGGTATCACGATCGCCAGGTAACCGATCCATGCCACCACCTGTAGGACCGTCATCCTCGGCGCCAGATCGGTGACTCCACTGATGATCGAGACCCACCACGCGTTCGGATCCACGTGCCCGGTCAGGTCGAAAGCGATCCACTGCTGTCCCGGCAGCCAGCCAGCGTCCTGCAGATCGCCCAACCCGTAGGACAACACCCCGGCGGCGATCACGATCAGCACGATCGCCGTCCGGTTGAAGAACTTTCCGAGGTCGAGCCGAATTGCGCGCTCGTACAGCAGCCAGCACAACACCACCGCTGCGGCCAAGCCGATCGCGGCACCGATCACGGGGGCCACGGTCGACCCCGACGCCTTCACCGCCGTCCAGATGAAAAGGGTGGTCTCCAGCCCTTCGCGTCCCACCGCGAGGAACGCGGTGACCGTCAGTGCGCCCGCGCCGACCTCCACCGCGCGGGCGACCTCCCCTCTCAGCTGGGCCGTCAGCGTGCGGGCGGTGCGCCGCATCCACAGCACCATCCCTGTCACCAGGCTGACCGCCAGCACGCTCAGCAGGCCACCGACGGCCTCCTGGAGCGAGGACGAGAGCACGTTCGTCGCGTAGGTCAACACCGTGGCGAAGCCGGCGGCGACCATGACGGCACCGAGCACCCCGAGCCATATCGCCGACGAGGAGATCCGGTGCCCGGACGCGCCGGCGGCGTCGTTCGTCTGACGGAGCGCGGCCAGCAGAATGCTGATGACCAAACCCGCTTCCAGGCCTTCTCGGAGCCCGATCAGCAGATTCGGAATTGCATCGGCCCACATCACGACGTACAGGTTAGCCATTCCTAACTTGCGCAGTGGGCACAGTTTCGGTGACGTCGCACTCAGCGAGCGATGCGGTACGCGCGGAAAAGGCTCCGTCAGGAATATAGCCACATTCGGTCGGTTCTGTGGAGTTGGTCCGAGAACGGCGGATCGCTGTGTATTCGAGGCTGACGCGCCGGTTGGCCGGACTGGCTGACGAGGGCCGGCCGGGGCGTCCGGTTCGCGGGTGAGGACGGGGCGCCACCGGCGGCATGACGCTGCGCACCGTGCGGGTCAGGATGCCGTCGCGTTCGAGACCGCGCAGCGTGACAATGAGCATGCGTTCTCACGATGTCGACTTATCTGCTGGTACACGGCGCATGTCGGTGCTCTGCCTGCGGCAGCCGGTCCACCTGGACCGCCCGGCCGCCCGGCCGATCCCCCGAACCCACAGCCACAACACGGTCGCGCCCGACTCGGTAGTCCGCCGCCCGGTCTCGGCCCGGCAGCCCAATGGCGCCCCGACCGAGGTGTGGGAGCTGCCGACCGGCCACGACTGCATGATCACGATGCCGGTCGAGCTGAGCGAGCTGCTGCTCAAGATCGCCTCCTGACGCGGCTCGGACGCGTCGGATGGACAGGATCGGCCGCAGCGATCATGAGGCGGGCCTCATGTTGTGCTACTGTCCCGAACATGAGGCATGACTCGACTTCGTTTCCGGCGAGGGCGGTATGCCCGTGAAACCAGAGTCGTGCCGAGGCAACGAGAGACGCCGCATCGGAGGATCAGAGTGCTCGATATCGACGACGAACTGGCCCGCGTGGTCAGCGTGATTGCGTCAGCTGTGCCACCCACGCCACCCCCCGTGGGTGACTGGAAATCCCGGCGGACGACCATCGACGCCCTTTTCGAAGGGTTGTCCATCTCCGCGGAGCACCATGACGGCGTCGAAATGGTCGACTTCGCGGTGTCGTCCGCGGACGGCTATGCTGTCCCGCTCCGCCTGTACAAGCCGACGGTCGTGCCAAGCGTCCTCGTCGTCTATGTCCATGGTGGCGGTCTGATCGCCGGAAACATCGATCTCTACGATCACGTCTGTCGCCGCTACACGGCGGAGGCCGGGGTCGCTGTTGTCGCTGTCGACTACCGGCTGGCCCCTGAGTCGCGGTTCCCGGCGGCTGTCGAGGACTGTGTGGCGGCGGTCGAATGGACGATCGCACACGCGCGAGAACGGGCGCCCGGAGCGCGCGTCGCGATCATGGGCGACTCCGCGGGCGGCGGCCTCGCCGCTGCGACAGCTCTGACATGCCGTGATCGGGAGATCGGCCCGCTGGCCGCGCAGATCCTCATCTACCCGATGCTCGATGACCGGACGGCCCACGCCGACCCCCGCGTCGAGCCGTTCCTGACATGGTCGGTTGCCGACAACGTCACCGGCTGGCAGGCCTACCTCGGTGAAGAGTACGGCTCCGACGACCTGTCCGCTTCGGCATCGGTTGCCCGTGCGCGTTCCCTCGACGACCTGCCGAGTGCCTACCTCGAGGTCGGGCAGCTTGACCTGTTCTGTGCGGAGGCCGTTACCTACGCGACGCGGCTCATGGAGCACGGGGTGCCGGTGCAACTCTCGGTTCGGCCGGGCGTCTTCCACGGCTTCGATCAGTTCGCGCCGGGAGCGCTGGTGGCGCGCGACGCGTTCGCCGACCGCGTCACCTTTCTTCAACGCCTGTGACGCAGCCACGTATCGATTTCCGGACACAGTCGAAGAAGGAGAACAAGTGGTAGAGAAGACTGCCCTCATCACGGGGTCGACGAGTGGGATCGGGCGTGCCACCGCACTCAAGCTCGCCAATGACGGCGCACGTGTCGTCGTCTCCGGCCGTGACGCCGAGCGGGGTCTGGAAGTCGTGGAGCAGATCCGCGCTGCGGGCGGGAACGCCCATTTCGTCCGCGCTGATCTGCGCGACGCCCGGTCGGCGGCCGAGCTGGCGGCTGAAGCCACTGCAATCGCCGAGGAAGCCGGCGGGTCACTTGACATCCTGGTGAACAACGCCGGCATCGGGGCCGGCGGACCGACGGCCGGGACGGAGGAGTCGACTTTCGACGCGGTACTGGCCACGAACCTGAAAGCGCCGTTCTACCTGGTGGCCAATATTGCACCGGGAATGGCCGCACGTGGCCATGGCGCGATCGTCAACGTGTCGACGTTGGCGGCCGAGCGCGCGCTCCCGGGCCTGGCGGTCTACGGGGCGAGCAAGGCGGCCCTCGACCTCCTGACGAGGAGCTGGGCGGCCGAGTTCGGCCCCGCTGGAGTGCGGGTGAACTCGGTGAGCCCCGGCCCCACCCGCACGCCCGGAGCCGAGGCGGGCCTGGGGGAGATGCTGCAGCAGCTGGCGGAGCAGGCCCCGCTGGGCTTCGTCGCCGACCCCGAAGACATCGCCGCGGCCATCGCGTTCCTCGCCGGCGACGAGGCGCGGTTCGTCACCGGCACGGTGCTCGACGTGAGCGGTGGCCGCATGGTCGTCTGAGGTCGGCCGGGCGTCCACGCGGTGATGAGGGGTCCCTCACCTTGTAGGCTGGAGGTGTGGGAGGAACACGACAGGGCGCGGCCGATGCGCCGCCCCTGCGCCGCGACGCAGCGCGCAACCGTGAGCGAATCCTGCAGGCCGCGCGCGAGTCGTTCGCGGCGCAGGGCGTCGACGCCTCGTTGGAGCACGTCGCCAAGAGTGCCGGGGTGGCGATCGGGACCCTGTACCGCCACTTCCCGAAACGCATCGATCTGCTCCTGGCAGCCTTCGACGAGAAGTTCAGAACGTTCATGGCTGCCGCCGAGGCCGCGTTGAGAGCCGACGATCCCTGGGTCGGCTTGAGCTCCTACGTCGAGACGCTCTGCGGGATGCAGGCAGGTGACCGCGGGTTCAACGACTTCGTCTCGATGCGGTTCCCGTCCAGCGAGCGCACCGAGGCAATGCATGACCAGGTCTGTGAGGCGATGGAGAAGATCTTGGGGCGGGCGCAGGACGCCCGAGTCGCCCGGAGGGATCTCACCATCGGCGATCTCATCGCAGTGACGTGGGCGAACAGCCGGATCATCGAAGCCACCACCGGCATCGCCCCGCGTGCGTGGCGCCGCCAGCTGATGTTGACGCTCGAGTCCTTCCGCTACCGCGGCGAGGTCGAGTTGGACGAGCCGCCGCTCACCAGGCAGCAACTCTACGACGCGATGGCCCGGTTGGGCGCGCCGCATCGGGCCGCCGAGGGGTCATGAGCCGCCTGCCGACCGGTCGAACGTGAGTACGAGCCGCCGCCCCGTCGAGCGTGATGAGCGGGCCGTCATCGACAAGGCTGCCGACCTGCTCGCTGCGCTCGCCGGGGAGCCGGCTGGGGTCGGGGTCAGTGAGCTGGCCCGCCGCGCGAGACTGAGCAAGTCCACGACCTTCCGGGTGCTGGGCGCGCTGGAGCGCACCGGGATGGTCGATCGCGTCGGCACCAGCTACCGCGTCGGGAACGTTCTGCGCCGGCTGGGTCGCGACGCGGTGCTACCTCGGCCGGAACCCGTCCGCGACGCGCTCGTCCCGTACGTCGCGGACCTCTTCGCGCTCACCGGGCAGACCGTGCACGTCGCCGTGCTGGACGGGCCCGAGGTCGTGTACCTGACGAAGGTCTTCGGGCACCGCCAAGCGCCGACCCGTCCGTGCCCGGGGGACCGGTTCGCCGCACACGGTGTCGCCATCGGCAAGGCGCTGCTCGCCCACGACCGCGACGCCGAGAGCACCCTGCGTGCAACGCCGCTGCGCGCGTTCACCTCGCGCACCGTCACCGACCCCGCGACGCTGCTGACCGAGCTCGCCGGGGTCCGCTCGGCCGGGATCGCGTTCGACACCGACGAGGCCAGAGTCGGCGTCAGTGCCGTCGCCGTGCCCCTCCGTGGCCCGAACGGTGCCGGTGTCGCGGCGTTGTCGATCACGTACGCGAGCGCCGATCCGGCCGCGGCCCGCTACGCCGAGCACGTGCGCAACGCCGGAGCAGCCGCTGCTCCGGCGTTGCGGCGGGCGCTGGCTCAGCCGCGTCCGGTCTCGGGGTAGCGGCCGCCCGGTACCTGTGCCTGGTCGAAGAGCGCGCCCAGCTGGGCGACCTCGTCCACGCTCAACGCGACCCGGGTTGCGGCCGTGTTCTCGCGCAGGTACGACGCACGCTTCGTGCCCGGGATCGGGACGACGTCGAGCGGCTGGGCGAGCAGCCAGGCCAACGCGACCTGACCGGGGGTGACGCCCTTCTCCGCGCTGAACTTCTGCAGGACCTCCACGAGGTCGATGTTCCGATCCAGGTTCTCACCCTGGAACCGGGGGAGGGTCGAGCGGAAGTCGGTGGTGTCGAAGACCTGATTCCGCTCGATCCGGCCCGTCAGCATCGCGCGGCCGAGCGGGCTGAAGGGCACCAGCGTGATCCCGAGCTCCCGGCAGGTCGCCACCACCCCGCCTGCTTCGACCGAGCGTTCCCACAGCGAGTACTCGCTCTGCAGCGCCGAGAGGGGGAAGGTGGCGTGCGCGCGGCGCAGCTGGTCGGCGGGCAGCTCGCAGTGCCCGATCGCGCGCACCTTGCCCTGCGTGACCAGCTCGCCCATCGCGCCGACCGTCTCTTCGATCGGAACCGACGGGTCCTGTCGGTGGCAGTAGTACAGGTCGATGTGGTCGGTGCGCAGCCGCCTGAGACTGGCCTCGCACGCCCGGGCGACGTAGGCCGGATCGCCGACCAGCCGCACGTCGCCATCGGCGCTGATCTGTACGGCGAACTTGGTCGCCACAACCACCTCGTCGCGACGGCCCGCGACGGCCTCCCCGATCAGCTCCTCGTTGTGCCCGAAACCCTTGCTCGGCGCGCCGAACGCGGCGTCGGCCGCACCGTAGACATCGGCGGTGTCGAGCATGCCCACGCCGAGGTCGATCGCCTCGCGCACCGTCGCGATGCTCTCGTCGCGGTCAGCGGCCCCGTACGACTGGGACATCGTCATGCAGCCGAGCCCGATCGGCCGCATGACGATGTCCGAGTGCCCCAGGGTGACGCGGGCGTACGTCTGGTCGTCCAAATCCGTCATGCATACGACGCAATCAGGGGCGCTGTGCCCCGCTCAACGCATCGTGCCGAAGAACGGCACGCGCGTCGTGTGGAGAGCACCACCCGCCGTGGTCCCCCGGATCTCCGAGCGGTGCCGGGGTCGGGCGGAGCCCGGTTCTAGGCTGGTCACGTGCGTCGACAGTTCATCCGCTACGAGAGCCCGAGCGCACGGTGATGCCCGTGGGTTCACGGCCGACAATGCATCTCACGGTCGGCTTGCCTGGGGCGGGCAAGACCACCTTTGCTCGCGAGCTGGAGCGGGCCAGCGGCGCCTTGAGGCTGACACCAGACGAGTGGATGGTGCCCCTGTTCGGGCTGCGATGGGTTGACTCCGATGGAAAGCGCGACGTCCTCGAAGGCCGGCTCGTCTGGGTTGGACACCAGGTGTTGCGAGCGGGCGTCTCCGTAATCCTCGACTTCGGCTTCTGGTCCCCCGAGGAGCGATACGCCCTCCGTGCGATCGCCGATCTCGCCGGCGCCGACTTCCAACTGCACTACGTGACTCTTCCCGAGGATGAGCGGAGGAAGCGGGCGACAGCGCGGTGGCGCGAGGCTCCCCTGGAGACCTTCGAGATGACCCTCGACGACCACGAACGGTTCCGCGACCAGTTCACGCCACCCACGATCAACGAGGTCCAAGGCGGCCCACTTCCTCCGCCTCCGATGCCGTTCGAGAGCTGGCCCGCTTGGGCTTCTGATCGTTGGCCTTCGCTCCCGCGCCTGGACAGCTGACCGCGGCTTCTGCTGATGCGCTCTGAGCATGGGTGCTGCTCTGGTGGTTGGGCCGGGTAACCGGGCCGGGCACGACCGGACACAACAAGATCGGCCCCTCACCCTGTTGGCGCAGGTGAGGGGCCGTTTCCGCTGGTGATCCGGATGGTGCCCCCGGCAGGATTCGAACCTGCGCCACCGCCTCCGGAGGGCGGTGCTCTATCCCCTGAGCTACGGGGGCCCTTGCAACGCTGCAAACCCTAGCGCACGCCCAGAGCTAGCTCGGCAGGGGCTGCCCACCGCGTTCGGCGAGCAGTTGGCGCATGTAGCCGGCCTCGGTGGTCTGGGAGCTCAGCATCTGGGCGGCGAGGTTGCGGACCTGCGGCGTCTCGGCGTGCTGGGCGCCGTACTGCAGCATCGAGGCGCCTCCCTCGTGGTGGCGGAGCATCAGCTGCAGGAAGAGCACGTCGAGCTGGGGGCCCGTGGCGGCGCGCAGGGCGGCGAGGTCGGCGGTGCTGGCCATCCCGGGCATGGTGGCGACTCCGCCGCCGTCCATGGGGGCACTCATGTGGCCGTGGCCGTCGGGGGCGGACATCCAGGCCATGTGCCCGCCTACCGGGAGTGCTCCGGCTCCCCACATCTCGAGCCAGCCTTGCATGCGGCCGACCTGGGAGTTCTGGGTGGCCTCGATGTCGGAGGCGAGCTGGGCGAGCACGGGGTCGGTGGTGTGGTCGCGCTCCCAGGAGGCCATCTCCACGGCCTGCTGGTGGTGCACGGTCATGTCCTGGGAGAACCCGACGTCGACGGAGTCGGCAGCGGGGGTGGCGGGGGTGCGGGAGGAGCCGGGCAGCCCGACGAGGAGCCCGCCCGCGGCGCCGAGCAGGAGCAGGGCCACCGCAGCGGCGACGGCGAGCAGCGGCCGTACCCAGCGCGCCTCGCCGGGCGCCGCGTCGGGGGGCGTGGGAGGGCGGCCGCCGGCGTCGGCTGAAGGGGCGCTCGGCGTGCTCACCCTTTCCATCATGAACCCGTGTCGGGTGTGACCGCTGACCCCGGCGTCGTCTCCGGCTGCGAGCCCGGCGAGCCGGGTGCGGGGGCCGGGACGAACGGCGGCGGGTTGTCCTGGGAGAAACCGCCAGGGCCGATCTCGTTGCAGCTCGCGCCCGGCTCCGGGTACGTGTACTGGTTCAGGCGCAACGCGGCGATGAACTGGTCGACCCGCGGGTCGGCGGCGTCGGCCAGCTTGAGCTGGTGGCCCCACGACTGCAGCGAGATCGGCTGGTCGAGACCGGGGTAGGGCGACATCACCGTGTAGGGCTGGTTCTCGACCTTGCTCTGCAGCGCCTGGAGTGCATCCCCGGTGACCTGGTCGGGGTTGTAGGCGATCCACACCGCCCCGTGCTCGAGCGAGTGGACGAGGTTCTCGCTGCGCACCGCCTGCGGGTAGACGACGCCGTTGCACGCCGCCCAGCTGCCGTCGTGCGCGCCGCCGAAGGGCGGGCTGTGGGTGTAGGCGATGCGCACGTCCGGGGCGACGTGCTGACCACCGGCGTACCCCTGCCTCACGACGCCCGCGATCTGCGTCGACGGATCCTGGTTCTGCGCCGTCGGCGTGAACGGCGCGAGGGCCTCCACCTTCGCCGCGTTCTCCTGGTTGCGCAGGAACGCGTAGCCGAACACCGCGCCCGCGAACAGCACGATCGCCACCACGGCCGCGATCAGACCCCACGGTGTGGACTTCTGGCTGACGACGGCCTTGCGAGATCCGCTGCGAGCCGCCTTGCTCTTGTTGCCGCTGACCATGAACCGTCCAGACCTCGGGGCTGAGAGACAGCGCGGCCGTCACCCGGACGGCCCTTGCCGCAGGCGAGTGTAGGAGTGAGGCGTGAAAAGGCAGTGAGCAGTACCTCCTAGACTGGGCCGGGTGAATCCCGCCGTGCTCGCCGACCTGGTCCGTGCCACCGCGTCCGACGTGCTCGAGGACCGTGGCCTGGACCTCGCCGCGCTGCCCGACGACGTGGGCGTCGAGCGCCCGCGCAACCCCGAGCACGGCGACTACTCCACCAACGTGGCTCTGCGTACGGCGAAGAAGGTCGGTGTCCCGCCGCGGGACCTGGCCGGCTGGCTGGCCGACGCCCTCGCCACCCGCGACGGCATCGCGAGCGCGGAGATCGCCGGCCCCGGGTTCATCAACCTGCGGCTCGCCGCCGACGCGCAGGGCGCGATCGTCGGCGAGGTGCTCCGTGCGGGCGACGCCTACGGCACCGGCGACGACGTGGGCGGGAAGTCGATCAACCTGGAGTTCGTCTCCGCCAACCCCACGGGGCCGCTGCATCTCGGCCACACCCGCTGGGCCGCCGTCGGCGACGCGCTCGGCCGGGTGCTCGCCGCCCGCGGCGCCAAGGTCACCCGCGAGTACTACTTCAACGACGCCGGTGGCCAGATCGACCGGTTCGTCGACTCGCTGATCGCCGCGGCGAAGGGCGAGCCCACGCCCGAGAAGGGGTACGCGGGCGCCTACATCGGAGAGATCGCCACGCAGGTGACGGCGGCCGAGCCGGGGGCGCTCGACCTGGCCGGCCCGGAGCAGCGCGAGGTGTTCCGCCGGATCGGCGTCAACCTGATGTTCGACGAGATCAAGCGCTCGCTGCACGCCTTCGGCACCGACTTCGACGTGTGGTTCCACGAGAAGTCCCTGCACGACTCGGGCGCGGTCGAGTCGGCGGTGCAGCGGCTCAAGGACTCCGGCAACCTCTACTTCGCCGACGGCGCGTGGTGGCTGCGCTCCACCGACGAGGGCGACGACAAGGACCGCCCCGTCATCAAGAGCGACGGCAACCCGGCGTACATCGCCGGCGACCTCGCCTACTACCTGGACAAGCGCAAGCGTGGCTTCGACCTGTGCATCTACATGCTCGGCGCCGACCACCACGGCTACATCGCCCGGCTGCGGGCCGCCGCCGCGGCGTTCGACGACGACCCCGACACGGTCGAGGTCCTGATCGGTCAGATGGTCAACCTGTACCGCAACGGCCAGCCGGTGAAGATGAGCAAGCGGGCAGGCACCGCCGTGAGCTTGGACGACCTCGTGGACGCCGTGGGTGTCGACGCAGCGCGCTACACGCTGATCCGGTCGTCGGTCGACTCCACCCTCGACGTCGACCTCGACCTGATCGCGCGGCGCAGCAACGACAACCCCGTCTTCTACGTGCAGTACGCCCACGCGCGGCTCGCGTCGCTGGCCCGCAACGCCGCCGACCTCGGCGTCACCGTGCCCGACGAGCCCGACTTCGGGCTGCTCGACCACCCGCGCGAGGGTGACCTGATCCGGACGATCGGCGAGTTCCCCGCTGTGGTCGCGTCGGCCGCCGAGCTGCGTGAGCCCCACCGGGTGGCCCGCTACCTGGAGCATCTGGCGAGCGCGTACCACAAGTTCTACGACGCCTGCCGCGTGCTGCCGCTGGGCGACGAGGAGATCTCCGACCTGCACCGCACCCGGCTCGCACTGTCCGTCGCCGCGCGCCAGGTGCTCGCCAACGGCCTCGGCATGCTGGGCGTTTCGGCGCCGGAGCGGATGTGACCGCCGACGTGCTTCTTCCCGCGGAGGCGAGATCATGACCGCCGACGTGCTTCTTCCCGCGGAGGCGAGATCATGACCGCCGACGTGCTTCTTCCCGCGGAGGCGAGATCATGACCGCCGACGTGCTTCTTCCCGCGGAGGCGAGATCATGACCGCCGACGTGCTTCTTCCCGCGGAGGCGAGATCATGACCGCCGACGTGCTTCTTCCCGCGGAGGCGAGATCATGAGAGCGCACCCGGCCGGCCCGCTGCACGCCGGCATCCAGGTACCCCCGGAGACCGCGGGGCCCCGGCCCGTCGACGCCTCCGGGCTCGACGAGCTGGCCCCGTCGGTGTGGCCGCGCGGCGCCACCCGCAGCGCGGACGGTGCGGTCGAGATCGCCGGGGTCGACGTGCGTGAGCTGGCCGAGACGTACGGCACGCCGCTCTTCGTCGTGGACGAGGCGGACTTCCGGTCCCGCGCCGCGGAGTTCGCCGCCAGCTTCGGTGCGGGTTCAGTGCACTACGCGGCCAAGGCGTTCCTGTGCACCGAGGTCGCCCGCTGGGTCGCCGAGGAGGGGCTCAGCCTCGACGTGGCCAGCGGAGGAGAGCTCGCCGTGGCGCTGCGCGCCGACTTCCCGCCCGAGCGGATCGCGATGCACGGCAACAACAAGTCCGTCGCCGAGCTCGTCGCCGCCGTCGAGTCCGGGGTCGGCCGGGTGGTGATCGACTCGTTCCACGAGATCGCGCGCCTGGACGCCATCGCGCGCGAGCGTGACGTCGTCGTGCCGGTGATGATCCGGGTGACGGTGGGCGTCGAGGCACACACCCACGAGTTCATCGCCACGGCCCACGAGGACCAGAAGTTCGGGTTCTCCATCGCGGGGGGCGAGGCGAGCGCCGCGGCGGAGGCGGCCCGGCGCGTGTCCGGGTCCCGCGGGCTGCGGCTCGTCGGGCTGCACAGCCACATCGGGAGCCAGATCTTCGACACCGAAGGCTTCCGGGTGGCCGCCCACCGGGTGGTGCGGTTCCTCGCGCAGCTGCACAAGGAGCACGGTGACGAGGCTCTGGACTCGGTCACCACGCTCGACCTCGGCGGCGGTTTCGGCATCGCCTACCGGGCCGCCGAGCGGCCGCTCGACGTGGCCGAGCTGGCCGAGGAGCTGCGCGGGATCGTCAAGTACGAGTGCCACGAGGCCGAGCTGGACGTCCCCGAGATCGCCGTCGAGCCCGGGCGGAGCATCGCAGGCCCCGGCACCGTCACGCTCTACGAGGTGGGCACGCTCAAGGACGTGCCGCTCGGCGGCCACGCGCAGCGCCGCTACGTGAGCGTCGACGGCGGCATGAGCGACAACATCCGCACCGCCCTCTACGACGCGGTCTACGACTGCCGGCTCGTGTCCCGCTCCTCGGAGCGGGACGGCAGCGGCCAGGCCGTGCTGTCACGGGTGGTCGGCAAGCACTGCGAGAGCGGCGACATCGTCGTGCGCGACTGCTGGCTCCCCGCCGACATCGCGCCCGGCGACCTGCTCGCGGTGGCCGCCACGGGGGCGTACTGCTACTCGATGGCGAGCTCCTACAACCGGCTCCCGCGCCCCGCGGTGGTCGCGGTCCGCGACGGTGTCGCCCGCGTCCTGCTGCGCCGGGAGACCCTCGAGGACCAGTTCCGGCTCGAGGTGACCGCGTGAGGCCGCCCACCCGGGCTTCGTCCACGTCCTGCCAGCAGCGATGATCGGGGCCGTGATGACGGGAGTATGGCTGTGACACCGATCCGCGTCGCGATGCTGGGGTGCGGCACCGTCGGCCGTGAGGTGGTGCGGCTGCTGCGCGACCACGCCGACGAGCTCGCGGCGCGTGCCGGTGCGCCCGTCGAGCTGGCCGGGGTGGCCGTGCGCCGTCCCCACAAACACGCCGACCTGGGGGATCTCCTCACCGGCGACGCGGCCGGCCTGGTCACGCGCGACGACGTCGACGTGGTCGTCGAGGTGATCGGCGGGATCGAACCGGCGCGCACGCTGCTGCTGGAGGCGCTGAAGGCCGGCAAGTCGGTGGTCACGGCCAACAAGGCCCTGCTCGCCGAGGACGGTCCCGCGCTGGCCGAGGCGGCCGACGCGTCCGGCGTCGACCTCTACTACGAGGCGGCCGTGGCCGGGGCGATCCCGTTGCTGCGCTCGCTGCGTGAGTCGCTGGCAGGCGACCGGATCACCCGGGTCGCCGGCATCGTCAACGGCACCACCAACTTCATCCTCTCCGCGATGACGGCGTCCGGGGCGAGCTTCGCCGAGGCGCTGGAGGAGGCCACCCGGCTCGGCTACGCGGAGGCCGACCCGAGCGCGGACGTCGACGGCTACGACGCCGCGTCCAAGGCCGCGATCCTCGCCTCGCTCGCGTTCCACACCCGGGTCACCGCCTCCGACGTGCACTGCGAGGGGATCCGCTCGGTCACCTCGTCCGACATCGCCGCAGCGGCGGGGATGGGCTGCGTGATCAAGCTGGTGGCGATCTGCGAGCGGGTCCCACCGGACGGCGACACCCCGGAGTCGGTGTCGGCCCGCGTCTACCCGGCGATGATCCCGGCGGTCCACCCGCTCGCGTCGGTCGACGGCGCGTTCAACGCGGTGTTCGTCGAGGCCGAGGCGGCAGGCCAGATGATGTTCTACGGCCAGGGCGCGGGGGGTGCGCCCACGGCGAGCGCAGTGCTCGGCGACCTGGTGGCGGTGGCGCGCAACCGGGTGGGCGGCGGGCGCGGCCCGCGCGAGTCGGCCTATGCCAGCCTGGCCGTTCGGCCGATGGGCACCGTGCGGACGCGCTACCACGTCAGCCTCGACGTCGACGACCGCGCCGGCGTGCTCGCGGCGATCGCGGGGGAGTTCTCCCACCGCGGGGTGAGCATCGCGGCGGTCCGGCAGACCGGCGGCGGCAACGGGGGAGAGGCGGCGCGGCTGGTAGTCGTCACGCACGCCGCACCGGAGGCGGCCCTCGCCGCCACGGTGGAAGTGCTCGCAGGACTGGACGTCGTACGCGGCGTCGACAGCGTGCTCCGGGTCGAGGACCTGGGCCGGAAGGGTGTTGCCGGGTGAGCTCTGCCACGAAAGCGACCCGATGGCCCGGGGTGATCGAGGCCTACCGGGATCGGATGCCCGTGGAGCCGGGCTGGACGATCGTCACGCTCGGGGAGGGCGGCACGCCGCTGCTGCCCGCGCCGCACCTCTCGCGGCGCACGGGCTGCGAGGTGTTCCTCAAGGTCGACGGCGCCAACCCGACGGGTTCGTTCAAGGACCGCGGGATGACGATGGCGGTCACCGACGCGCTCGCGCAGGGCAAGAAGGGGGTGCTCTGCGCCTCCACCGGCAACACGTCGGCGTCGGCCGCCGCCTACGCGGCCCGTGCCGGTCTGAGCTGCGCCGTTCTGGTGCCGCAGGGCAAGATCGCGCTCGGCAAGCTCGCTCAGGCCGTGGCGCACGGTGCGCGCATCCTGCAGATCGACGGCAACTTCGACGACTGCCTCGAGCTGGCCCGAAAGACCGCGGCCGACTACCCGGTGGCCGCGCTGGTCAACTCCGTCAACCCCACCCGGATCGCCGGGCAGGCGAGCGCCGCCTACGAGATCTGCGACGAGTTGGGGCGCGCGCCCGACGTGCACTGCCTGCCGGTCGGCAACGCGGGCAACATCACGGCCTACTGGGCGGGTTACCGCGCCTACCGCACCGACGACCTGATCACCGAGACCCCGCGGATGTTCGGCTACCAGGCGGCGGGCGCCGCTCCGCTCGTGCACGGCGCGCCCGTGCGGCATCCCGAGACGATCGCCACGGCGATCCGGATCGGGGCGCCGGCCTCGTGGGCGGCCGCGGTCACCGCCCGCGACGAGTCCGGCGGGCAGTTCGCCGCGGTCACCGACGACGAGATCCTCGCGGCGTACCGCCTGCTGTCCGCGCAGGAAGCCGTGTTCGTGGAACCGGCCTCCGCGGCGAGCGTGGCCGGGCTGCTCCAGTCGGCGGCCGACGGCACGCTCCCGCGCGGCTCGCTCGTGGTCTGCACCGTCACCGGGCACGGGCTGAAGGACCCCGACACCGCGCTGCTCGCGGCACCCGACCCCCGGGTCGTGCCGATCGATCCTGGTGCCGTCGCCGACGCGCTGGAGCTGCGATGACGGCCGCCGCCGACATGGATGACGTGACATCGCCGATGTCCGAGCCGGCGTCCGCGCACGGGACGGGCTGATGGGGCGTCCCGGCGAGGTCCGGATCCGGGTGCCGGGATCCTCGGCGAACCTCGGGCCCGGATTCGACTCGCTCGGCCTCGCTCTCGGGCTCTACGACGACGTCGAGGTGACCGTCGCGGCTCACGGCGTCGAGGTCGAGGTCGAGGGGGAGGGCGCCGGGCAGGTGCCCTGCGACGAAGCCCACCTCGTGGTGAAGGCCATGCGCGCCGCGTGGGCCATCGTCGGTGACGCGCCACCCGGCATCCGGATGCGCTGCCGCAACGCGATCCCGCATTCGCGGGGCCTCGGCAGCTCCGCCGCCGCGGCAGTGGCGGGT
Source organism: Pseudonocardia sp. OZ21 (assembly GCF_059359135.1). NCBI lineage: Bacteria > Bacillati > Actinomycetota > Actinomycetes > Pseudonocardiales > Pseudonocardiaceae > Pseudonocardia > Pseudonocardia sp. OZ21. The sequence continues at coordinate 222,428 of NZ_JCADBN010000005.1, read as the reverse complement.
GCCGTGGCCGCCGTGGTGCTCTCCGGGCGAGATCTGGAGCTGGAACGCGACACCGTGCTGCAGGTCACCGCAGGCATGGAGGGCCACGCCGACAACGCGGCGGCCAGCCTGCTCGGTGGCTTCGTGGTGGCCTGGGAAACCGTGGGGAATACCTCGGAGCGGTTCCACGCTGTACGGCTCGAGTTGCACCCGGGGATTCGCCCGGTTGTGCTCGTCGCGGGAACGGAATCTTCCACCAGCGCCACTCGGGGCCTGCTGCCCGACCGGGTGCCTCTCCAGGACGCGGCCTTCACCGGCAGCCGTTCCGCACTCGCGGTGCTGGCCTTCACGCAGCGGCCCGACCTGCTGTTACCCGCCACCGAGGACCGCCTGCACCAGGGCTACCGGCGACCGGCATACCCGGAGTCGGCCGATTTGGTGGACGCGCTCCGCGCCCGGGGTGTCCCGGCCGCCATCTCCGGTGCCGGCCCCTCGGTACTGGCTCTGACCACGGACGGAACGGTGCCCGGCGATCTGGACCTGAACGGGTTCACGGCCGTCGCGTTGCCCGTCGATCTGGGCGGAGCCAGGGTGGAGGTCGGATAACCCCTTCCGTCGACCGCCGTCCGGCGCGTCGAACAGGGGGGTTGTTGCCGCACCGTGGGGTGAACGTCTACTCTCGTCACCGCAACGGCGATCCACGCGTCATCCGCGTGGCCACTCGAGCCGGAATCTGCGCATCCATTGGATCAGTTCTGATTTCGACTCGGGCGGCCTTCAGTCGCGACCGTCGCGCCGATCGCCCCCCTTGCCTGTCGGGGCGGCCGCTCTTCCCGCGACCCGTTGACCGACATGTCGTCCGGCACACCGTCCGGGCGAGTGTGTGAATCCAGCTGACCAGGGACAGACCCGGGTTGGTCAGGAAGGACATCAGTGAGCGAGACCGATCTCGTCAGCACCGAATCAGCTCCTGCGCCGCGCAAGCGCGGTGGCCTGACCGGCATGGTGCTGGCGGAGCTCCGCCAGCTCGCCGGGGAGCTGAACATCCCGGACACCTCCGGGATGCGTAAGGGCGATCTCATCGCCGCCATCAAGGAGAAGCAGGGTGCCGCCCCCACCCGTAAGCCGGCTGCCGCGCAGCTCTCGCTTCCGGAGAACGGCACGTCCTCCACCTCCACCTCCGCCCCCGCCCCCGCCCCCGCCGAGAAGCCGACCGTCACCGACGGTCCGCCCACCAACGGTTCCGCGCCTGCCGCCCCCGCGGCCGAGGCCGCTCCCGCCGCCACCACGCCCACCCGGCGTCGCCGCACGGCGTCGCGCCCGGCCGGTGCGCCCGACGTCGTCACCGCTGTGGAGACACCCGCGCCGAGCGGCAGCCCCACGGTGAACGGCTCGCCGGCCCCCGAGGTGGCTCCGCCGGTCGACACGGCCCCCACCAGTGTCGCGCCTGCCGTCGACTCCGCGCCTGCCCCGAGCAGCGCTCCCGAGGCACCTGCGCCCGACGCCGAGCCCGAGCAGGGCAGCCGCCGCACGCGGCAGAGCCGCCGGAACCGCGCCGAGCAGTCGTCCGCCGATACCGCCACCGACTCCGGAGCGGGCGAGAGCCCCTCGGAGGACCGGCAGCGGGGCCGCACCCGCGGCGAGAGCCGCGACGACCGCGCGGACAACCGCAACGGCGACACGCGCGCCGAGCGCGCCGACCGCGGCGAGAGCCGCAACGACCGGGCCGAGCGCAACGACCGCGCCGACAACCGGGCCGAGCGCAACGACCGTGCCGACAACAGGGCCGAGAACCGCGCCGAGCGCAACGACCGGACGGACAACCGTCCCGACAACCGCCAGGACGGCAACCGTTCGGGCGGCCGCCCCGACAACCGTTCGGACAACCGCGCCGACAACCGCGCCGACAACCGCGCCGACAACCGCGGTCCTCGCGACAACCGGCCCGACGACGATGACGACGAGGGCGACGGCCGTGGCCGTCGTGGCCGTCGCTTCCGGGACCGCCGCCGGGGCCGCGACCGCGAGCGCCCGGCCGGTGGCCAGGGTGGTGGCCAGGGCAACGTCGACACCGAGGTGCGCGACGGCGACGTGCTGCTGCCCGTCGCCGGCATCATCGACGTGCTGGACAACTACGCGTTCGTCCGCACCACCGGGTACCTGTCGGGCCCCACCGACGTCTACGTGTCGCTGTCGATGGTCCGCAAGTACGGGCTGCGCCGCGGCGACGCGATCACCGGCGCTGTGCGCGAGCCCCGCGAGGGCGAGCAGTCGCGGCAGAAGTTCAACCCGCTGGTGCGCGTCGACTCGATCAACGGGCAGGACCCGGAGAACTCCCGCAACCGCCCGGAGTTCACCAAGCTCACGCCGCTGTACCCGAACGAGCGGCTGCGCCTGGAGACCGAGCCGTCGAAGCTCACTCCGCGCGTGATCGACCTGGTCATGCCGATCGGCAAGGGCCAGCGCGCACTGATCGTCTCGCCGCCCAAGGCCGGCAAGACCATGATCATGCAGTCGATCGCCAACGCGATCACCACCAACAACCCGGAATGCCACCTCATGGTCGTCCTCGTGGACGAGCGGCCGGAGGAGGTCACCGACATGCAGCGGTCGGTGAAGGGTGAGGTCATCGCCTCCACGTTCGACCGTCCGCCGTCGGACCACACCACGGTCGCCGAGCTGGCCATCGAGCGGGCCAAGCGCCTGGTCGAGATGGGGCACGACGTGGTCGTGCTCCTCGACTCGATCACCCGCCTCGGCCGGGCCTACAACCTGGCCGCGCCCGCGTCGGGCCGGATCCTGTCGGGTGGTGTCGACTCCACGGCGCTGTACCCGCCGAAGCGCTTCCTCGGCGCGGCGCGCAACATCGAGGACGGCGGCTCGCTGACGATCTTCGCCACCGCGCTCGTCGAGACCGGGTCCACGATGGACACGGTGATCTTCGAGGAGTTCAAGGGCACCGGCAACGCCGAGCTCAAGCTGGATCGTCGGATCGCCGACAAGCGGGTGTTCCCCGCCATCGACATCGACGCGTCCGGCACCCGCAAGGAGGAGCTGCTGCTCTCGCCCGACGAGCTGGCGGTCACCGTCAAGCTCCGCAGGGTGCTCTCGGCGCTGGACGACCAGCAGGCACTCGACCTGGTGCTCACCCAGCTCCGCAAGACGCGCACCAACATCGAGTTCCTGATGCAGGTCGCGAAGAGCACTCCCGGCTCGGACGACTGAAAGACCGACCACTCGGGCCGCCCGCGGGAATCCGCGGGCGGCTCGGGTGGTTGAATGAACTGTCACGCTCCGGTTCCGGTTCACCTCGCAGTAGCGAGGACCCGGCGCCACATCGAGAGGAATCCACCGTGCGCTCCGGTATCCACCCCGAATACGTCGAGACGCAGGTCACCTGCGGCTGCGGCAACCAGTTCACCACCCGCAGCACCAAGACCAGCGGCACGATGACCGTTGAGACCTGCTCGGCCTGCCACCCGTTCTACACCGGCAAGCAGCGCATTCTCGACTCCGGCGGTCGCGTCGCCCGGTTCGAGGCGCGCTACGGCAAGCGGGCCGGCAAGAACTCCTAGCTTCGTCGACGGCGCCCACCGATCGTGGTGGGCGCCGTCCGCATGTCCGGGACAGCACAGGGAGCAGCGAGGGAGTGCGATGAGTGCACCAGCGGTTGAGGCGGTGCTCGCGGAGCACGCCGACCTGGAGTTGCGCCTCGCCGACCCCGAGATCCATGCCGACGCGGCCACCGCGCGCAAGCTCGGCCGCCGCTACTCGCAGATCGGGCCGATCGTGGCCGCCGCCCGTGAGCTCGCCGCGGCCCGCGACGACGAGGCCGCGGCCCGTGAGCTGGCCGCGGAGGACCCGAGCTTCGCCGCGGAGGCCGCCGCACTGGCCGAGCGGCTCCCCGAGCTGGAACGGCGCCTCGCCGACCTGCTGGTGCCCCGGGATCCGCACGACGGCGACGACATCGTGCTCGAGGTCAAGTCGGGTGAGGGCGGCGAGGAGTCCGCGCTGTTCGCGGGCGATCTCGTGCGCATGTACCTGCGTTACGCCGAGCGCCGGGGCTGGACCACCGAGGTCCTCGACGCCGTGCCGTCGGACCTCGGCGGCTACAAGGACATCACGCTGTCGGTGCGTTCGCGCACACCGGCGGCCGACGGGGTATGGGCGGCGCTGAAGTTCGAGGGCGGTGTGCACCGCGTGCAGCGCGTTCCCGTCACCGAGTCGCAGGGCCGCGTGCACACCTCCGCCGCGGGCGTGCTCGTGTACCCCGACACCGGCGAGGACGCCGCGGTCGAGGTCGACGAGAACGACCTGCGGGTCGACGTGTTCCGTTCCTCGGGCCACGGCGGACAGAGCGTCAACACCACCGACTCCGCGGTCCGGATCACGCACCTGCCCACCGGCATCGTCGTGAGCTGCCAGAACGAGCGGTCACAGCTGCAGAACCGGGCCAGGGCGATGGAGGTGCTGCGGTCGCGGCTGCAGGCACTCGCCGAGGCGGAGGCGGCCGCGCAGGCCTCGGCCGACCGGCGCTCGCAGGTGCGCACGGTCGACCGCAGCGAGCGGATCCGCACCTACAACTATCCCGAGAGCCGCATCTCCGACCACCGCGTCGGCTACAAGGCCCACAACCTCCCCGCCGTCCTCGACGGCGACCTCGACGACCTCCTGGCCGCGCTCGCCACCGCCGAGCGTGCGGAGACGGTGGGCGCGTGAACGGCCTCCCGCATTGCAGCAAAGCCACTTTCATGCCATCTCGTTGCGTGAAAGTGGCTTTGCTGCAACCGGGGGGAGGGGGCACCGCGTGAGCCGGCAGCCGCTGCGGTTGGCGATCCTCGAGGCCGAGCGCACGCTCGCGGCCGCGGGCATCGGCTCGCCGCGGGTCGACGCCGAACTGCTCGCCGCCCACGTCGTCGGGGTCGAGCGCGGCCGGTTGATGCTCCAGCCGCTGGTGGACCCGCCCGTGGTGGACGCGTTGCGCCACCTCGTGGAGCGGCGCGCCGCCCGCGAGCCGCTGCAGCATCTGCTCGGCACCGCCGTGCTCGGCCCGGTCACCGTCGCCGTCGGACCGGGGGTGTTCACCCCGCGCCCGGAGACGGAACTGCTGCTCGAATGGGGCCTGCACGCGATCGACGGCATCCCGTCGCCGCTGGTGGTGGACCTGTGCACGGGATCGGCGGCCCTCGCGCTCGGAGTGGCGGCGAGCCGTCCGGACGCGGTGGTGCACGCCGTCGAGGTCGACTCCGTAGCGCTGACGTGGGCGCAGCGCAACATCTCCGACCACGTCTCCGCCGGTGGCACGCCGGTCACGCTGCACGCGGCCGACGTCCGGTGGACCGACCTCCTCGTCGAGCTCGAGTCGCACGTCGACCTGGTGCTCTGCAACCCGCCCTACGTCCCCGACGGCACGCCGCTGCCCCCGGAGGTCGTCGACTGGGACCCGCCCGACGCCGTGTACGGCGGCCCGGACGGCCTGGAGATCATCCGTGGGGTCATCGCCGCCTCGGCCGGACTGCTGCGCTACGGCGGCTACCTCGGCATCGAGCACGACGACACCCACGGCGAGGTGGTGCCGGCGCTGCTACGCCGCCGGCGCGTCCTCACCGACGTCGAGGAGCATCACGACCTCGCCGGCCGCCCCCGGTTCGCCACCGCACGGCGGCGGGACACCGCGCCGTCGTAGGTACCGGCGCCGTCGGAGGTTTCGGGTCCCTCGTACGCTCGTGGCGTGGCCTTCACCTACGACTGCAGCGATCCGGACGCCCGGGTCGAGGGACTCGCCGCCGCGGCCCGCTCCGTACGGGCCGGGCGACTGGTCGTACTTCCCACCGACACGGTCTACGGGATCGGCTGCGACGCGTTCAGCAGCACCGCGGTCCGCGGCCTGCTCGCGGCGAAGCGGCGTGGTCCGGACATGCCCGTGCCGGTGCTCGTCGGCTCCTGGTCCACGATCGACGGTCTGGTGCTGGGGGTGCCGAAGACCGCACGTGACCTGATCGAGGCGTTCTGGCCAGGTGGGCTGTCGCTGGTGCTCCCGCACGCGCCGTCCCTGGACTGGGACCTGGGGTCCACCAAGGGCACGGTGATGCTGCGGATGCCGCTGCACCCCGTTGCGCTGGAACTGCTGCGTGACGTCGGGCCGATGGCGGTGTCCAGCGCGAACGTCTCGGGGTCGCCGCCTGCCGCGGCAGCCGACGAGGCGCATGCCCAGCTCGGCGACTCGGTGTCCGTCTACCTGGACGGCGGTCCGTCGGGCGAGCCGATCGCGTCCACGGTGGTCGACCTCACCGGCGACCAGCCCCGGGTGCTGCGCGAAGGCGCGGTGAGCACGGCAGCCGTGGCCGAGGTGCTGGGCCGCGAGGTCCTCACGGTGTAGCCGGGTGCCCTACGGCAGGCCGACCATCGTGGCCAGGCGCCCCACGGCATCGTCGAAGTAGCGCCCGTTGTCGGCCACCACGTTGTGGCTGTGGCCGAAGAGCTCGAAGCTGATCATCCCGAAGAGCGTGGTCCAGGCCAGGACCGTGCGCGCGGCCAGCGACGAGCCCGGGTCGTCAGCGGGCAGTCCGACGCGCACGGCGAGACCGGGGGCCAGGGTGGTGTCGGCGCCCGTGGCGTCGGCGGTGGGATCGACCGTCCCGGCGGCCACGCCGTCGGCGATCACCCGGCTGAGCGCTTCCCCGACGCGCGCCGCAGGCCCGGTGGTGGCCTCGGGCGCCGCGTAGCCCGGCACGGGCGAGCCGTAGATGAGGGCGTACTCGTGCGGGTGGGCCACGGCCCACTCCCGGGTGGCGGAGCAGACGGCCAGCCAGCGCGCCCGGAGGTCGGTGCGGGGGACAGCGGTCTCGGCCTGCTCGGCGGCGGCTCCGAGCGCGTCGTAGGCGTCGACGATCAGCGTGGTGAGCAGGTCGTCGCGGCTGGGGAAGTACCGGTACACGGCGGACGACGCCATCCCCAGCTCGCGGGCCACGGCCCGTAGCGAGAGCGCGGCGGCTCCTTCGGAGGCTAGGTGCCTGCGGGCGACGTCCGCGATCTCGCGGGTCAGTTCGGCGCGCACGCGGGCGCGGGTACCGGCGGCGGTCATGGCGGAAGTCTGGCACGAACGCAGAGCATCGGCAACAATAGCGAGCAGTGCTCTTGATGCCCTGACCGGCTAATAGCCCGGCCCGGGTACCGTTGTCCAGCGTGAGCGAGTCCATCGAGCAGAGCCGTGAGCAGCACACCCCGTTCTGGGGCCCGGACTTCGGCGCGCTGCAGCACCAGGATCCCGAGATCGCGGGAGTGGTGCTCGACGAGCTGGCCAGGTTGCGCGGCGGCCTGCAGCTCATCGCCAGCGAGAACCTCACCAGCCCCGCGGTGCTTGCCGCACTCGGCTCGACGCTGTCGAACAAGTACGCCGAGGGCTACCCGGGGCGCCGCTACTACGGCGGTTGCGAGGTGGTCGACCGCGCCGAGGAGATCGGCAACGCCCGCACGAAGGAGCTCTTCGGTGCGGAGCACGTCAACCTCCAGCCGCACTCCGGCGCGTCGGCCAACTTCGCGGTGTACGCGGCCTTCACGCAGCCCGGCGACACCGTGCTCGCGATGGACCTCAAGCAGGGTGGCCACCTCACCCACGGCAGCAAGGTCAGCTTCTCCGGCAAGTGGTTCAACGCCGTGTCCTACACGGTGCGCGAGGACTCCGAGCTGATCGACTACGACCAGGTGCGCGACCTGGCCCGTGAGCACCAGCCGAAGATGATCATCGCCGGCGCCACGGCGTACCCGCGGCTGATCGACTTCGCGGCCTTCCGGGAGATCGCCGACGAGGTGGGCGCCAAGCTCGTGGTCGACGCCGCACACTTCATCGGCCTGGTGGCCGGGAAGGCCATCCCGTCGCCGGTGCCGTTCGCCGACGTGGTCACGGCCACCACGCACAAGGTGCTGCGCGGTCCGCGCGGCGGCATGATCCTCGCCCGCGCCGAGCACGCGAAGGCGATCGACAAGGCCGTGTTCCCGTTCTCCCAGGGTGGCCCGCTCATGCACGCCGTCGCCGCCAAGGCGGTGGCGATGAAGGAAGCCGCTGCACCGGAGTACCAGGCCTACGCCGCTCAGGTGATCGCCAACGCGCAGGCACTGGCCAAGGGCCTGGAGGCGGAGGGCATGCGGGCCGTGTCCGGCGGCACCGACACCCACCTCGCGCTCGTCGACCTGCGGCCCATCGGCGTCACGGGCGACCAGGCCGAGACGCGCTGCGACGCCGCGCGCATCACGCTCAACAAGAACGCCATCCCCTACGACCCGGCCCCGCCGCTGAAGCCGTCGGGTCTGCGCGTGGGGTCGCCGAGCGTCACCACGCAGGGCATGGTCGAGTCCGACATGGCCGAGGTCGCCACCCTGCTGGGCAGGGCCGTGCGGGCCGAGCACGGCACCCCCGCGGGCGACGCCGAGCTCGCCGACGTGGCCGAGGCCGTGTCGACGTTGGTGGCCCGCGCCCCCGCGTACCCGCGGCCCTGATCCACATCGGCTGACCGAGAAGATCGTCGTGGTCCCCACGTTCGTCCTACCCATCCGGGAGTACCTGCTCACGGGACTGACGGCGGCAGTGGTCACGTTCCTGCTCGTCGGTCCGGTGCGGGTGCTGGCGCTGCGCCTCGGCGCGGTGGCCTGGCCCCGCGGCCGCGACGTGCACGTGACGCCGACTCCCCGGTGGGGCGGCCTGGCGATGCTCGGCGGGGTGCTGGCCGGGGTCGGGATGGCCTACCAGCTACCCGCGCTGCGGCTGGCGTTCGACAACAACGCCTACGAGGTGCTCGGCGTGTTCGGCGCCGCGGTGCTCTTGGCCGGTGTCGGCGCACTCGACGACCGGTACGAGCTCGACGCGCTCACGAAGTTCGCAGGCCAGACCACCGCGGCCGGCATCCTGGTGATCTTCGGCGTGCAGTGGACCGTGTTCTACGTCCCGTGGGGCGGCGGCGGCACGGGGGTCTCCGGGTCGTTGCTGATCCTCGGCCAGGAGCAGGGCGTGGTGCTCACCGTGCTGGTCACGGTGGCGCTGGTGAACGCGATGAACTTCGTCGACGGCCTGGACGGGCTGGCGGCCGGCATCGGCCTGATCGCCGCGGCCGCCACGGGCCTGTTCGCGATCGGGCTGGTGCAGCGGGTGGGCAACGACCCGTCGGCGTACTCGCCCGCTCTCATCGCGGCCGTGCTCGCCGGAGCGTGTCTCGGCTTCCTGCCCCACAACTTCAACCCGGCCCGGATCTTCATGGGTGACTCGGGGTCGATGCTCATCGGCCTGTTGCTCGCCGCCGCCACCACGAGCGCCTCCGGGAAGATCTCGATCATCGGCGCGGACGGCAGCGACGTGCTGGCCCTGTTCGCTCCGCTCCTGGTGCTCGCCGCGGTGGTGTTCGTCCCGCTGCTGGACCTGCTCATGGCGGTGGTCCGGCGCACCCGCAAGGGCATGAGCCCGTTCTCGCCCGACAAGATGCACCTGCATCACCGGCTGCTCGAGATCGGCCACAGCCAGCGGCGTGCGGTTCTGCTGATCTACCTGTGGGCCGGTGTGCTGGCGTTCGGTGCGGTGGCACTGGCGCTGATCGACGACCCGTCCGTCGTGTTGTGGGCGGTGGGGATCGGCCTTGTCGTGGCCGTGCTCGCCACCGCCATTCCGAGAGTGAGGGCCAGATGACAGACCCGGACCCCCCGGTGAAGGACGCTCCGCACGTCGCATCGGTGCTCAAGCTGGCGGCCGCCATGCAGCGCACCGCCGCGATCCTGTCGGTGGTCGTCGCCGTCGTGGCGATCGTCGTGGCGTTGGTGCTGCGCGGCACGCCGGGAGCGATCGGCGCGGTGGTCGGGAGCGTGATCGGCGTTGCGCTGGGCTGGCTCGGCACGTTCGTGATGGCGAAGACGGCCAGGGCCACGCCTGCGGGGGTGATGATCGGGGCGATGACCGCGTTCACCGGGAAGATCGCGTTCCTCCTGGTGTTCCTGCTGCTCTTCCGCGGCACCACGCTGTTCGACAACCAGTCGTTCGCGTTCACGATGCTCGCCGTGACAGCAGCGTGGATCCTCGGAGAGGTGATCGGCTTCGTGCGCACCCGCATCCCCGCGGTGGATCTCTGACCGTCACCGGACCGGGTGACACGATGGTGTGATCAGCGTCTCTCTGAGGTGCAGGTCACTCGTCGTTAAGGTTCTACACGCGATAGAGCCATGTCGGCGTGGTTTCCGGGACACCGGAGTGGGGGCTCCCGCGACGAGCGGTCGTCCGCCGAGGTCATCCCTGGTAAACCAGCGCTAACACTCCTGATATGGTCCTGTGCAATGGAGCCGGGCCAGTCGCGTGGGGGCGGCACTCAACCGCCACCCCCGAGCGACGCGTGGACCGCTCTGTCCTACCTGCTGTCCGGTTTCTTCCTCTTCGGGGGGATCGGCTGGGGGTTGGACGCACTGCTGGGTACACGAGTGTTCACGCCGGTCGGTTTGCTGTTCGGCGGGGCGGCCTCGATGTACTTGATCTACATCAGGTACGTTAAGTCCTGATCGTCACGATTCTGCCGACCCGGACCGCCCGGTCGACGGAACCGGAAGGAGCATTGGGTGACCATCCTGGCCACCGCCCCACCACCTCCGGCCCCCAATCCGGGGTTCGAGTCACCGGGTGTCGCCGACTTCCAGCTGCCACCGATCTTCGGTCCCGTCACGAAGCCGGTTCTGGAGCTCGTGCTCGCCGCGATCATCGTGTACGCGTTCTTCGCCTACACCACGCGGCGTCCGCAGCTGGTGCCGAGCAAATCGCAGTTCCTCGGCGAGTCCTTCCACGGCATCGTGCGGAACAGCATCGCTCGCGACAACATCGGGCCGGAGTTCCTCAAGTACGTCCCGTTCCTCACCACGCTGTTCGCCTTCATCCTGGTGAACAACCTGTTCGGGATCATTCCGTTCATCCAGTTCCCCACGTTCGCGCACCCCGGTGTGCCCTACGCCCTCGCCGGCGTGGTGTGGCTGATGTACAACATCATCGGCCTCCGCAGGCACGGCTTCGTCGGATATCTGCGGATCTCCACCTGGCCACCGGACGTGCCGTGGTGGGTGCGGATCGTGCTCACGCCGATCGAGTTCCTGTCCAACATTCTGCTGCGTCCGGTCACGCTGTCGCTGCGACTCTTCGGCAACATGTTCGCCGGCCACCTGCTGCTGCTGGTGTTCATCCTCGGCGGCGAGTACATGCTGCTGCACTCGCAGTCGGTGTTCCTCGCGGTTCTCTCCCCGGCGGCCTTCGGGCTCGGCATCGTCTTCACGTTCTTCGAAGCCTTTGTGCAGGTGGTGCAGGCCTATATCTTCACCATCCTCACCGCCTCCTACATCGGCGCCGTGCTCGCCGACGACCACTAGGTCGCCCCGCCCCACGAACTGACGGGTCCGCGGGACGTACCGCGGACCGGACGAAAGGAAAGTGCAATGGTCACCGGTAACCTGAACGTCATCGGGTACGGCCTGTCCGCCATCGGCCCGGGTATCGGCGTCGGCATCGTCTTCGCTGCCTTCATCAACGGTGTTGCCCGCCAGCCGGAGGCTCGCGGTCAGCTGCAGGGCATCGCGTTCATCGGGTTCGCGCTGTCCGAGGCGCTGGCGATCCTGGGCCTCGTGCTCGCGTTCGCCCTCTAGTCACATGCCGAGCGCCGGCAAGGCGAGGAGACACATCCCATGAACACCGTGATCGCGGCGGAGGAGCTGAACCCGCTCACACCCCACCCGGTCGAGATCATCGTCGGTCTGATCGCGTTCGGATTGCTGTACCTGCTCCTGCGGCGCACGGCCTTCCCGCAGTTCGAGCGGGTCTACGCCGACCGCAAGGACAAGATCGAGGGCGGGTTGAAGCGGGCCGAGGAGGCTCAGCAGCAGGCCGACGACCTCAAGCGGCAGTACGAGGAGCAGCTCGCCGGCCTGCGTGCCGAGGCGGCTCGCATCCGCGACGACGCTCGTGCCGAGGGCCAGCAGATCAAGGCAGAGCTGCGGGCCCAGGCCGAGGAGGAGGCCGCGCGCATCCGCCAGCGGGGCGAGGAGCAGATCGCCGCGCAGCGGGAGCAGGTGGTGCGCCAGCTCCGTGGGGAGATCGGCGGGCTGTCCGTGCAGCTGGCGGAGCGCATCATCGGCGACTCGCTCGCCGACGACACGCGCCGCTCGTCCACCGTCGACGCGTTCCTGTCCGAGCTCGACGGTCTCGCGGAGCGCCGTGAGGCCACCCCGGCGAGCGGGGCGAGCTGATGGCCACCGTCCTGCAGGCGGCCAGCCGGGAGGCGATGGCTGCGGCCCTCGGCCGGCTGAACGCCTACGTGGACAGCGCCGACGCTCGCGCGCTCACCACCCTGGGCGACGAGCTGTTCGCGTTCACGCGGCTCGTCGCCGGCGAGAGGGCACTGCGGCGCATCCTCGCCGACCCCTCCACTCCGGAGTCGGCACGTGCGGGGCTCGCCGAGCAGGTGCTCGGCGGGCAGCTGTCGGAGTCCGCACTGGACTTCGTGAAGCTGCTGGTGACCTCCCGCTGGTCACAGGCGTCCGACCTGGTCGGGGCCGCGGAGACGCTGGCCCGCCAGGCCACGCTCGCCGTGGCCGAGAAGAACGGCAAGCTCGACGACGTCGAGGACGAGCTGTTCCGGTTCGGCCGGATCCTCGACCGCGAGCCCCAGCTGAACACGCTGCTCTCCGACGCGAGCACCCCTGCCGACGGCCGCATCAAGCTGCTCGACCAGGTGATCGGCAAGCGGGTCTCCCCGGTCGCCGCCTCGTTGCTGCGTCAGACGGTGCGGCTGCCCCGCAGCAGGCACCTGGACATCGTGGCCGAAGAGCTGGCGGAGATGGCGGCGGAGCGCCGCGACCGGTCGGTCGCGCGGATCACCGCACCCATCGCGCTCACTCGGGTACAGGAGCAGAAGCTCACCGACTCGTTGAGCCGGCTCTACGGACGGCCGATCTCCCTGCAGGTCGAGCTGGACGAGCGCCTGCTGGGCGGACTGGTCGTGCAGGTCGGCGGCGAGGTCATCGACGGCAGCGTCGCGGGCAAGCTGGCCGCCGCGCGGCGCACGCTGCCGAGCTGACCCCCGCCCAGAGACGTTTAACCGACCGAAAAGAAGGAACAGACGACAGCCATGACAGAGCTGACGATCTCCTCCGAGGAGATCCGGAGTGCGATCTCCAGCTACGTCTCCTCGCTGGAGACGGAGACCTCCCGCGAAGAGGTGGGACACGTCTCCGACACCGGCGACGGCATCGCCCACGTCGAGGGACTGCCTTCGGCGATGACCAACGAACTCCTCGAGTTCCCCGGTGGCGTGCTGGGTGTCGCCCTGAACCTCGACGTCCACGAGATCGGCGCGGTGATCCTGGGCGACTACGCCCACATCGAGGAAGGCCAGCCGGTCAAGCGCACCGGCAACATCCTCTCCGTGCCGGTCGGGGACAACTTCCTGGGCCGGGTCATCGACCCCCTGGGCACTCCCCTGGACGGGCTCGGCGACATCGAGGCCGAGACGCAGCGTGTGCTCGAGCTGCAGGCGGCGTCCGTGATGCAGCGCCAGAGCGTCAGCGAGCCCCTGCAGACCGGCATCAAGGCCATCGACGCCATGACGCCCATCGGCCGCGGCCAGCGCCAGCTGATCATCGGTGACCGCAAGACCGGCAAGACCGCGGTCTGCGTCGACACGATCATCAACCAGAAGCAGAACTGGGCCAGCGGCGACCCGAAGCAGCAGGTCCGCTGCATCTACGTCGCCATCGGGCAGAAGGGCTCCACGATCGCCGGTATCCGGCAGTCGCTGGAGGACGCCGGCGCGCTGGAGTACACGACGATCGTCGCGTCCCCGGCCAACGACCCTGCCGGCTTCAAGTGGCTCGCGCCCTACACCGGTTCGGCGCTGGGCCAGCACTGGATGTACCAGGGCAACCACGTCCTGATCGTCTTCGACGACCTCTCGAAGCAGGCTGAGGCGTACCGCGCGATCTCACTGCTGCTGCGCCGCCCGCCGGGCCGCGAGGCCTACCCGGGCGACGTCTTCTACTTGCACTCCCGGCTGCTGGAGCGCTGCGCGAAGCTGTCCGACGATCTCGGCGCGGGGTCGATGACGGGCCTGCCGATCATCGAGACGAAGGCCAACGACGTCTCGGCCTACATCCCCACCAACGTCATCTCGATCACCGACGGCCAGGTGTTCCTCGAGTCGGACCTGTTCAACCAGGGTGTCCGGCCGGCGATCAACGTCGGTATCTCGGTCTCCCGAGTCGGTGGTTCGGCGCAGGTCCGGGCCATGCGCACGGTGTCCGGCTCACTGCGGCTGGACCTCTCGCAGTACCGCGAGCTGGAGGCCTTCTCCGCCTTCGGTTCCGACCTGGACGCGGCGTCCGCGGCGGCGCTGGGCAGGGGCGCCCGGCTCGTGGAGCTGCTCAAGCAGTCGCAGTACCGGCCGCAGCCCGTCGAGGAGCAGGTCGTCTCGATCTTCCTCGGCACGCGCGGGCACCTCGACTCGGTGCCGGTGAGCGACATCCGCCGCTTCGAGTCGGAGTTCCTCGACCACGTGCGGCGCAACCAGGAGGGCATCCTCGCCGAGATCCGCGACACCGGAAAGCTGTCCGACGAGCTGGCCGAGCGGATCACCGGGGTCGTGAAGGAGTTCAAGGACAACTTCACCGCGTCCGACGGGTCGTCGGTGGTGCCGAAGGAAGCCCAGGCCGAGGCGCTCGACGAGGAAGACGTCGACCGCGAGTCGGTGAAGGTCAACAAGCCTGCTCCGGCCGGCAGCTCCTCAGAGTAGGCGAGTAGATCAATGGCGGCACAGATTCGCGTGCTGCGGCGGCGGATCCGGTCGACGCAGTCCATCAAGAAGATCACCCGGGCGATGGAGCTGATCGCGACCTCCCGGATCGCGAAGGCCCGTGCCCGGGTCGACGAGGCCAAGCCCTACGCCGAGCAGATGACCGCGGTCCTCACCGAGCTGGCCAACAACTCGGCGCTGGACCACCCACTGCTGGTCGAGCGGGAGAACGCCAAGCGCGCCGCGGTCCTGGTGGTCACCAGCGACCGTGGCCAGGCCGGCGGCTACAACGCCAACGTGCTCAAGGAGGCGGAGCAGCTGCAGTCCCTGCTCCGTGAGCAGGGCAAGGAGCCGGTGCTCTACGTCATCGGCCGCAAGGGTGTGAACTACTTCCGGTTCCGGCACCGCAAGGTCGAGGCGTCCTGGACGGGGTTCTCCGAGCAGCCGAGCTACGCCGACGCCGCGGAGGTGGCCCGCACGCTCGTCGCGGCCTTCATGGCAGGCGTGAGCGACTCCGACGGGGAGCAGGGTGCCGAGGGCACCGACGGCGAACGCGACACGGACGACGTGCAGGCCGTCGACGAGCTGCACCTCGTGTACACGCAGTTCAAGAACATGGTCACCCAGACGCCGCAGGCGCGGCGGATGGCGCCCATGGAGGTCGAGTACTCGGGGAGCGAGACCGAGCGGATCGCCGAGGGCGAGACCGTCGGCCGTACCGCGGAGGAGACTGCGACCCAGGCCGCGTCGGACGTCCGTCCCCTGTACGAGTTCGAGCCGGACGCCGACACGCTGTTCGATGCGCTGCTGCCCAAGTACGTCGGGGCGCGGCTGTTCGCGGCCCTGCTCGAGTCGGCAGCGTCGGAGTCGGCCGCTCGCCAGCGGGCGATGAAGGCCGCAACGGACAATGCGAACGAACTGATCCGTACCCTGACACTGGAGGCCAACCAGGCCCGTCAGGCTCAGATCACCCAGGAGATCAGTGAGATCGTCGGTGGCGCCGACGCTCTCGTGAGCGTAGGAAGTGAGAACTGATGACCGCCACCGCTGATACCGGCACCCCATCCGCTCCGACTGAGGCCAGGACCGGGCGGGTTGTGAGGGTCACCGGCCCGGTCGTCGACGTCGAGTTCCCACGCAACGAGGTTCCGGAGCTCTACACGGCGCTCACGGTCGACGTGTCGATCGGTGACCTCGCCAAGACGCTGACCCTGGAGATCGCCCAGCACCTCGGCGACAACCTGGTGCGCACCATCTCCATGCAGCCCACCGACGGTCTCGTCCGCGGCCAGGAGGTCACCTCCCTCGGCCGTCCGATCTCGGTGCCGGTCGGCGACCAGGTCAAGGGCCACGTGTTCAACGCGCTCGGGGAGTGCCTGGACAAGCCCGACCTGGAGATCACGGGTGACCTGTGGGGCATCCACCGCTCGGCGCCGTCGTTCGACAAGCTCGAGGGCCGCACCGAGATGCTGGAGACCGGCATCAAGGTGCTGGACCTGCTCACCCCGTACGTGGTCGGCGGCAAGATCGGCCTGTTCGGTGGCGCGGGCGTGGGCAAGACCGTGCTCATCCAGGAGATGATCCAGCGTGTCGCCCAGAACTTCGGTGGCACCTCGGTGTTCGCCGGCGTGGGTGAGCGCACCCGTGAGGGCAACGACCTCATCACGGAGATGACCGAGAGCGGCGTCATCGAGAACACCGCGCTGGTGTTCGGTCAGATGGACGAGCCGCCGGGCACGCGTATGCGGGTGGCCCTGTCCGCTCTCACCATGGCGGAGTTCTTCCGCGACGAGCAGGACCAGGACGTGCTGCTCTTCATCGACAACATCTTCCGGTTCACGCAGGCCGGCTCCGAGGTGTCCACGCTGCTCGGCCGCATGCCGTCCGCGGTGGGGTACCAGCCCACCCTGGCCGACGAGATGGGCGAGCTGCAGGAGCGGATCACCTCGACCCGTGGCCGCTCGATCACCTCGATGCAGGCGATCTACGTGCCCGCCGACGACTACACCGACCCGGCGCCCGCCACCACGTTCGCGCACCTCGACGCCACCACGGAGCTCTCCCGCCCGATCTCCCAGAAGGGGATCTACCCGGCGGTCGACCCGCTGACGTCGACGTCCCGGATCCTCGACCCGCAGTACGTCGGCGAGGAGCACTTCCGGGTCGCCAACGAGGTGAAGCGGATCCTGCAGAAGTACTCCGACCTGCAGGACATCATCGCGATCCTCGGTATCGACGAGCTCTCCGAGGAGGACCGCCAGCTCGTGGGCCGCGCACGGCGCATCGAGCGGTTCCTCTCGCAGAACCTGCTGGTCGCCGAGCAGTTCACCGGCCAGCCGGGCTCCACGGTGCCGCTGAAGGAGACCATCGAGGCCTTCGACAAGATCGCGAAGGGCGAGTTCGACGACGTCCCCGAGCAGGCGTTCTTCCTCTGCGGCGGCCTCGATGACCTCGACAAGAACCGCAAGAAGCTCGAGGGCTGACCGTGGCGGACATGACGGTAGAGCTGGTCGCGGTCGAGCGGCGGATCTGGTCGGGTCAGGCCAGCTTCGTGCTCGCCCGCACCACCGTCGGCGAGATCGGTGTGCTGCCGGGGCACGAGTCCACGCTCGCGCAGCTGGAGGAGGCCGGCGTCGTGCGCATCGACGGCACCGACGGCACCTCCACCACGCTCGCGGTGCACGGCGGCTTCCTCTCGATCACACCGGATAACGTCACGGTGCTGGCCGAGTTCGCCGAGAAGGCCGAAGAGATCGATGTGTCCCGTGCTCGCTCCGCACTGGATCGGGCCGACACGTCCGAGCCAGAGGGTGCAGCTGCCGCTGCCCGCGCCAACGCGCGGCTGAAAGCCGCCGGCGCGGCTGAGTAGCTGGGGCCGCGTTGGGAGCAATGGCGCTGGTCGTCGGAATCCTGCTCCTGATCGCCTGTCTCGGCCTGGGATACCTGGCCTTTCGGCGAGTACGACTCATGCGGGGCGGTGGCGTGGACGTTTTTCTGCGCCGCCGCCCCGCTGTCGGTTCCCAGAAGAAGGACGACTCCGCGGGATGGCACTTCGGTGTCGGGCGCTACCGGGGCAATGAGCTCGCGTGGTTCCGCCTGACGTCCTTCCGGCTCGGGCCCACCGCCGTCGTCGACCGGACGCACCTCGAGATCGTCGACCGGCGCAGCCCGTCCGGTGGCGAGATCTACCTCCTGCCGCCGACGGCATCGGTGCTGCGCTGCCGGGTGCAGGGGGAGGACCTCGAGATCGCCATGGGGCAGGGGGTGCTCACCGGTTTCCTGTCATGGCTGGAGGCGACCCCACCCGGGCGCACCGGGTACCGCCAGGCCTCCTGACGCTCAGCGCTGCGCCTGCGGGCCGCCGGGCCGCCAGAGCACGTCACCGCCGGGGTTGGCGACCCGGCCGAGGATGAACAGCAGATCCGACAGCCGGTTGAGGTACTTCGCCGTGAGCGGGTTGGTGCGCTCGGCGTCGGCTTCGAGCAGTGCCCACACCGATCGTTCGGCCCGGCGGGTGACGGTGCGCGCGACGTGCAGGTACGCCGCCCCCGGGGTGCCGCCCGGGAGCACGAACGAGTCGAGCTTCGGCAGCCCCTCGTTGAACTCGTCGCACCAGCCCTCCAGCCGCGTCACGTAGTCCTCGGTGACGCGCAGCGGCGGATACTGCGGATTCTCGACGATCGGCGCGCAGAGGTCCGCCCCCACGTCGAACAGGTCGTTCTGCACCTGACGCAGCGGTACCAACAGCTCGGTGGCGAGGTCGCCGACCGTGACCGCCACTCCGAGCGCGGCGTTGCACTCGTCGGTGTCGGCGTACGCGGCGAGCCGGACGTCGGTCTTGGGGACGCGGCTGAAGTCGCCGAGCGCTGTGGTGCCGTCGTCGCCGGTCCTGGTGTAGATCCTGGTCAGGTGCACGGCCATGGGCCCAGCCTAGGGGCGGGGTGCGTGGAGTGTTCGCGGAGGCGCTGTGCTGATGATTCGCTCGCACGCCCGCTCATCGCACGCCCTCGCTGCGCTCGGCCGGCGCTTCGCGGAGGCGCTGTGCTGATGATTCGCTCGCACGCCCGCTCATCGCACGACCTGGGCGTCCGGGTGCGCGGGGGAGTCCCCGTCGAACAGTGCGGAGGCGCGTCCTTCGAGGTGGTGGTCGAAGAATGCGGTGAGGTACGCGCGCTGTGCGGCGAGGCTGCGTTCCGGATCGACGGTTCCGATCGTCCTCGCGACAGCGCCGTCGAGGAGCGGTAGCGCCGCGTCGATCTGGGGCAGCAGCATCTGCTGGTCGGTGAAGCTCATGTGCTCGGCGTCCGGGAGGTGGACATCCCGCTTCCAGCCCGTGGAGTGCTGCCAGAAGTCGGCCCAGTCCGGGCTGTGGAGGTGGTTGTGGGGGTGCGCGTCGTCACCGCTCGTTCCACCACCCATCAGGAGGAAGGGACGGCTGCTGCCCCGGCGCGCGGCCTCGCCGTAGTCCGGGTCCATGCTCCCGTCGAGGTTCGCGCCTGCGTCGATCCGCTCGTCGACGGTCATGGCCTCGGCAGCGGTGAAGCCACCGGCCGAGTGGCCGAACATGCCGATGCGCGACAGATCGAGTGCGGTCGCGAGACCCGCGGGCAGGCGGTGTCGTTGCGCGTCGGTGCCGGCGCGGATCCCGGCGAGGTGGTCGATGACGAAGCCGACGTCGAGGACCCGGTCGCGCATCATCCGCGCCAGATCGGCCGGGGGTCCGGGTACGTCTGCGCGGTCGGGGAACGCGATGGGCCCGCCGGCCGGATGGTCGATCGTGACGACGACGTAGCCACGGCTGGCGAGCTCCTCCACCAGGGTGGTACCCATCGCGCGCGACTGCCCGCCGCCGGGGGAGTACAGGAGCACGGGAAGACCGAGGGCGTCGGCCGCCACGGGGGCGTCTGTGGCGGCATGGGTGCGCGTCCCGGCGAAGTCGACCGTGCCACGGGGGCTCCCGAGCGTGCGGGCCGCCAACTCGTCGTAGAACGCCGCTATGCCGGGCCGGAGATACGGTGCCACGGCACCATCCGTGCCCGGCGCCGCCGGGTACCAGAGCGACACCATGAGCTCACGCCGCCGGTCCGGTGAGCCCGACGGGTCGGGACGGGTCTGGTCGACGAGGTGCAGCTCCCGGGTCCCGATCTGGTGCGGGCCCGTGGGCGCCGGGAGCGTGAGTGGGACGGCGTGCCCGGCGGGGGCCGGGTGCGCCGCGGGGGTTACCTCTTGCGCCGGGGCGGCGCACGCAGGTCCGGCCGACAGCAGTGCGCCGAGTGCGATGGCGGTGGCGGTCCGGCGGAGGGGTGTTCGTGTCATGGGCCCACGTTCGCGGCCGGCCCGGCGGACATCATCCGACGATCGCTATGGACGGGCGTGCCGAAAGTGATAGACGCCGGGCGTCAGGCCCGGTCGACCAGACCCGCCTCGTACGCGACGATCGCGGCCTGAACCCGGTTCCGGACCTCGAGCCCGCGCAGCACCGCGCTCACGAAGACCTTCACGGTGCCCTCCGCCACATGCAGCCGCCGTCCGATCTCCGCGTTCGACAGGCCGCCTCCGACCAGGGAGAGCACCTCCTGCTCTCGGGACGTCAGGCCCTCGATCTGCTTGCGGGCGCGCGCCGCGCTGGACATCCGGTCCGCGCCGCGGCTGCCGAGCTGGCGGATGACCCGCTGGGCGACTGTCGGCGACAGGAACGCCGCACCGGCGGCGACGGCCCGGATGCCGCGGAGCAGCTCGAGCGGATCGCCCGACTTGACCAGGAAGCCGCTCGCGCCGTCGCCGAGAGCACGCGCGATGTGCTCGTCCTCGGAGAAGGTGGTGAGCATGATCACCGCGGTGACCGGCACGGTGCGGGTGATCTCCGCCCCGGCGGACAGCCCGTCCAGGCCGGGCATGACGATGTCGAGCAGCGCGACGTCCGGCCGGTGCGCCTGCACCTGCGTCAGTGCCTCGCGCCCGTCCGACGCCTCGGCGACCACCACGATCCCTGGATCGGCGCTCAACACGGCCCGAATACCGGCCCGGGTGAGCGGCTCGTCGTCGGCCAGTACGACCCGGATCACGGCACGTCCTCCTCGGGTGGCGAGCCGGAGAGCGCGGCGCGCTCCACCGCCTCCTTGGCCACCAGCCGTTCGCCCTCGAAGCACAGCCGGAAGACCAGCCGGTGGTCTGTCGGTTCGCTCGACCAGTAGTACCGGCACCAGCCGTTGCGCGGCGGCGGGGCGAGAGCGCGGCCCGGTTCGCCCAGAACCTGGAACGGGGGCAGCTCCGCCTCGACGGCCGCGCGGGCCGCCCCGGTCGGCAACCGTTCGAACGTCCCCGGGTCGAGCCGGTTGGCTGTGCCGACCAGGAGGAAGAGCGCGAGCGCCAGCACGGTGACGGCGGTGCCGGCGAGTACGGGAACCCGCACGGCGACGACGACGCTGCGCCGCACCTCCCCACGGGCGCGCGCGAGGTCTCGCGCCGACTCGCTGCGGGGCTCGTCCGGCGTGGGGTCGGCCGGCCTGCCGTCGTGCGGCAGGACGGCGACGACGGTGAAACCCGTCCCGGCCGGAGCTGCATGCAGCGTGCCGCCGAGCAGCCGCACGCGCTCGCGCAGGCCGACGAGTCCGCTTCGAGCACCGCGCGGGGCTGCCGGTGGGACGGTGCAGGCAACCCCGTTCGTGACGGTGACGGTCGTAGCCCCCTGCCCGTGCTCGACCCCGACGGTGACCTCGGCGCCCGGAGCGTGCTTCGCCGCGTTGGTCAGCGCCTCCTGGACGACGCCGTGGACGGCGCGCTGCACCAGCACGGGCAGGGCCACGGGCTCGGGTTCGGCGTCCCACTGGACCCTCATACCGGCGGTGGTGGCGCGTTCGACCAGCGCGGCGAGGGTGTGACCCTCGCCGGGGTCGGCCTCGGCGTCCGGCCGCAGCACCCCGATGACGTCGCGGAGCCGCTCCGTGGCGACGGCGACGCCGGAGCGCAGGTCCCGCGCCGCGGCGCGGGTGTCGTCGTCGAGCTGCGGGGACACCTCCAGCGCGGCGGCCCGCAGGGCGATCAACGTCCACTCGTGGCCGAGCGAGTCGTGCATGTCCCGAGCGATGCGAGCGCGTTCCGCCAGGCGCGCCTGGTCGGCCTCGAGCCTGTGCTGGCGCTCCAGCAGCGCGGCGCGTTCCCACCCGGCCGCGACGAGCGCTGCCCGCTGCCGCCGGTAGCGGCCCAGTAGCCAGGGAAGCGCGACCGCCAGCAGCAGGACGAGCACCAGCGCGGACCAGTCGTAGACGGCGGACAGCAGACCGAAGCCGCCGCGGCTCCCCCCATCGACGACGAGGCCGGCGACCAGAGCGACCGGCAATCCGGCGACGGCTACCCCGGCGAGCGCTGCAGGTACCGGCTGCGCATCGGGGATCCTGCGGCCCGCGACGCAGGCGAACACCGCGATCGCGGCGAAGGGCCAGATGCGAACGGGGCTGAACGTCGTGGGCGCGAGCACGACCTCGACCGCCACGGCCGTTGCCACGGTTGCGCAGAGCACGGCCAGCGGGGCGCGGCCACTCAGCGCAACCAGGGTGGCGAGCAGCGCGGCGCCACCGACCAGCTCGGCAACGCGTGGGCCGTGCCCCGACGATGTGTCCATGACGAGCGGGATCAGCAGGCCACCCCAGAGCACCGCCGCCTGCCGGAGCTGCGACCACGACGGCGTCCGCACCGGCCGATGCTATCGGCTGTTCAGCACTCGCCCGATCCGAGCGACACCCTGCCGCGGCCGTCCAGGGAGTGGCACCCTCCCCGCTCCGGGGGCCGTCAGGCGTTCGCCCCGGAGTCGACGAGCAGCGCGGCGCCGGTGATCGTGCGCCCGTCGTCGCCCGCCAGGTGGGCCACGGTGGCGGCGACGTCGTCGGCGGACTGGAACCGGCCCAGCGCGGTGATCGCGCGCTGGTGGTCGGCTCCGGGGGCGCCTGCCGGGTTCATGTCGGTGTCGGTGGAACCCGGGTGCACCACGTTGACGGTGATACCGCGCGGGCCGAGCTCGCGGGCCAGCCCGCGCGTGAGACCGGTGAGGGCCGACTTCGTCATCGCGTAGAGGGTGACGCCCGGGCGTCCCACGAGCTCGGCGAGGTTGCTGCCGATGCTGATGATGCGTCCGCCCGGTCCGAGGTGGGGCGACGCGGCCTGTGCGGCGACGAACGCGGACCGGACGTGCACGGCGAGGGCGCGGTCGAGCTCGTCCGCGCCGACCTGTTCGAACGGGCCGAACGGGAAGATGCCCGCGTTGTTCACGAGGATGTCGAGACGCCCGAGCCGTTCGACGGTGGTGTCGACCGCGGCCGTGACGGCGGCGGAGTCCGCGCTGTCGGCCCGCACCGCGAGACCGCGCCTGCCGAGTGCCTCGATCTCCCGCACCACGGCGGCCGCGCGGTCCTCCGCGGCGAGGTAGGTGAGGGCGACGTCGGCGCCGTCGCGGGCGAGCCGCAGTGCGATCGCCGCCCCGATACCGCGGCTGCCGCCGGTCACGAGGGCCACCCGGCCGGTGAGATCACTCATCGATGAGTCCATTCTGTAGTAGTCGCTCAAGAAGTCTGGAGGACGGCTCGCGCGTCGGTCAAGAGGTATATTTAGGGAACGCTACAGAAAGGGCGGCGATGACTGAGCGAGGACGGCCGCGCGGTTTCGACCGCGCCGAGGCACTCCGCCGGGCGATGGAGACGTTCTGGGAGCACGGCTACGAGGGCACGTCCATCGGCGACCTGACCGCCGTGATGGGCATCCGTCCGCCCAGCCTGTACGCCGCGTTCGGCAGCAAGGAGACCCTGTTCCGGGAGGCCGTGGCGCTCTACGAGGAGCGTGAGGGCGAGCCGACGCTGCGCGCCATGTGCGACGCGCCCACCGCGGTGGGGGGCATCGAGGCGTTGCTGCGCGCCAACGTGGTGGCCTACACCGACCCGACGAAGCCGAGCGGCTGCATGATCGTGCTGGCCGCCACCACGTACACGCCCAGCACCGCCGGGATCCGCGACTTCCTCGCCGAGCAACGGCGCGCCGCCACCGCGGAGGTGCGCGACCGGTTGGTCAGGGGACAGGCCGACGGGGACGTGCCGCCTGGCGCCGACATCGGCGCGTTGGCAGCGTTTGTGAGCTCCGTGCAGTTCGGGATGTCCCTGCAGGCCCGCGACGGCGCGACCCGCCAGGACCTGTCCGCCGTGGTGGACCAGGCAATGATGGCGCTCGATCGGCTGGCGCGGCCCACCGAGTAGTCCCCGGCCCCAGGGGATAGCGTCGGTGCTCGTGGCAGAGCATTTCGCGGTCAACGGTGGCGCCCGGCTCCTCGGCGCCGTCGATGTGGTGGGGGCGAAGAACAGCGTCCTGAAGCTGATGGCAGCAGCGTTGCTGGCCGAGGGGACGACGAGGATCCGGAACTGTCCGGAGATCCTCGACGTCCCGCTCATGGCGGACGTGCTGCGCAGTCTCGGCTGCACCGTCAGCATCGACCACGACACCGTCACGATCGACGTCCCGGCGGAGCCCGGTGCGCAGGCCGACTACCGGTCGGTGTCGAAGCTACGGGCATCGGTCTGCGTGCTCGGCCCGCTGGTGGCCCGGTGCCGGCGTGCGATCGTGCCGCTGCCGGGCGGTGACGCCATCGGCTCCCGCCCGCTCGACATGCACCAGGCCGGGCTGCGCAAGCTCGGTGCCACCACCGAGATCGAGCACGGCCGGGTGGTCGCCCACGCCGAGGAACTGCGCGGGGCGCAGATCTGGCTCGACTTCCCCAGCGTCGGCGCCACGGAGAACATCCTGATGGCCGCCGTGCTCGCCGACGGCACCACGGTGATCGACAACGCCGCCCGCGAGCCGGAGATCGTCGACCTCTGCACGATGCTGCAGCAGATGGGCGCCAAGATCGACGGCGTCGGCACCTCCACGCTCACCGTGCACGGCGTCACCGGGCTGCAGCCCACCGAGCACCGCGTGATCGGCGACCGCATCGTCGGCGCCACCTGGGCGTTCGCCGCCGCGATGACTCGCGGGGAGGTGACCGTGCGCGGTGTCGACCCGCACCACATCGACCTGGTGCTCGACAAGCTGCGTACGGCCGGCGCCGACACCACGATCGGCCCCGACGAGTTCACCGTCCGGATGGACGGGCGCCCGCGGGCCGTGGACTTCGTGACGCTGCCCTTTCCCGGTTTCGCCACCGACCTGCAGCCCATGGCGATCGCACTGTCCGCCGTTGCCGACGGCACGTCGATGATCACGGAGAACGTGTTCGAGGCGCGGTTCCGGTTCGTCGACGAGATGGTCCGGCTCGGTGCCGACGCGCGCACCGACGGGCACCACGCGGTCGTGCGGGGTGTCGAGCGGCTGTCCAGCGCGCCGGTCTGGGCCAGCGACATCAGGGCAGGGGCGGGGCTCGTGCTCGCCGCGCTGTGCGCCGACGGGCAGACCGAGGTGTGGGACATCGAGCACATCGACCGCGGCTACCCGCGTTTCGTGGAGAACCTGCGCGACCTCGGCGCCGAGATCCAGCGCGTCGAACGCGAGCCCGACCGCTGAGCCCGACCCAGGGTGACCCGGGGGGCATCCCCACCCGGGTTCAGGGGTTGTCCGGATGGGCGTGGAGCGCCCGCCGGACCACTCTGGACCGGTGATCAGCGACTGGCTCGGTTCCTTCTTCGCGATGCTCGATGCTCTGCCCGCCTGGCAGCTCTACGCCGTGGTCGGCGTGCTGCTGGTGCTGGAGACCACCGTGCTGATCGGTCTCGTGACGCCCGGGGAGGTCGTCCTGCTCGCGGCGGCCACCACGGTGGGCAGCGCCGGTGAGTACGCGGCGCTGGCCGGCGTCGCCGCCGGCGCGAGCCTCGTCGGGCAGACCGGTGGCTACCTGATCGGGCGGCGCTTCGGACCGCGCCTGCGGGTGAGCCGGGCGGGCCGGTGGATCGGCGAACCGAACTGGGCCCGTGCGGAGGCGGTGCTGCAAGGCGGCACCGGCCGGGCGATCGCGGGCTCCCGGTTCCTCGCCGTGGCGCACTCGCTGGTGCCCGTGCTGGCCGGGACGCTGCGGATGCCCGTGCGCCGGTTCGCCCGCTACACGGCGATGGGCGCCGTGCTCTGGGGCCTGGTCTACGTGGGGCTCGGGAGCGCGGCGTCGGCGGCACTGCGGCAGGCCGCCCACCTCGTCGGCCCCACCGTCACCGGCGTCGCGGTGGCCGCGGTGGTCGTCGTCCTGGTCGTTCGGGCCGTCCGGCGGCGGCGTGCGGAGCAGGCTGCCCGGACGGCCGAGACGACCGTGCTCGACGGGGTGGAGCCGGGCGGGCGCCCGGTGGGGCCCCGCCGCTAGGGGCAGACGACGGTTCGCCGCCGCCCGATCGGGGGACAGAGCAACAGCGGCTGCGGCGCGGGGACTTCCGTGCGACGGTGCGCCCGCACGTACGGAGAGGATCAACCATGACGAGTGCCGCCGAGTCGGCCAACCGGTCCGCGAAGCAGGCCGCCGACAGCCAGCCGTTCAAGATCGGTGTGAGGGTGGGGATCGGGGCCTATGGGGTCACCCACCTCCTGATCGCGGTGCTGGCCCTGCAGGTCGCGTTCGGCAACAGCGGTGAGCGCGCCGACCAGACCGGCGCGTTCCAGGACCTCGCGCAGCAGCCGTTCGGCCAGGTGCTGCTGTGGGTGCTCGTCGTCGGGTTCGTCGCCGTGGCACTGTGGCGGCTCTCGCAGGCGCTCTGGGGCTTCGGCTACGAGTCCGACAGCAAGAAGAAGATCCGCAAGCGGGTGACCAGCGGGGGCAACGCGGTGGTCTTCGTGGCGCTGGCCGTGCTGGCCGGGACAACGGCGGCGGGCGGCGGAGGCGGCGGGGGCGGCCAGCAGAGCGCCACCGCCGGGGTGCTGGGACTACCCGGCGGCCAGTTCATCGTCGGGGCGGTCGGGATCGGGATCCTGGTGGCGGGCATCGTCAAGATCGTTGAGGGCTACCAGAAGAAGTTCCTCGAGGACATGAGCGCTCCGTCGGACCGCCACGCGCGGCAGACCCTCGAGCGCACCGGGCAGTTCGGCTCCGTCGCGAAGGGCGTCACCATCGGGCTCATCGGGGTGCTCGTCGTGATCGCGGCCATCCGGTTCCGGCCGGACGAGGCGTCCGGGCTCGATGTGGCGCTCAAGACGCTCGCCGCCCAGCCGTTCGGGCCCTACCTGCTGATCATCGTCGCCATCGGGCTGGCCGCCTACGGCGTGTTCTCCTTCTTCGACGCGCGCTACCACCGCGTCTGACGCTGTGCGGGCGACTCGCCCACCGAAACGGGGCGACTCGCGGGTACGGATCGGGCGACTCGCGGGCGGAAACCGGGCGACTCGCGGGGCAGTGGTCGCGCGGCCCCGCGAGTCGCCCGGTTCGGGTGCGCGAGTCGCCCGGCTCACGGCCGCCTGATCAGTCGAGGGCGCCTCTGCTCAGCACCACCCGGGCGTTGACGGCGTCCGAATGGAAGACGAGCAGGCGGTAGACGCCGTCGGCGCGGCCGACCGTCGCGCGGATGCCCGCGCTGCCGAGGCGGGACCGGAGCACCAGGGCGGCCGCCTCGGTCGGCACCCGGGCGACCTCCTCGAGCAGGCCGTCGCCGGTGGGGTCGTCGGGGTCCGGGAGGAGCGGCGCGGGCTGGTTGCGGCCCGTGCCGAACGTCCAGCGCAGCGCCAGGAAAAGGACTGCACTCATCAACAGCGCGCCGATGAGGGCGACGGCCGGTGTCCCCTCGAGCATGTCGGACATTGTGCGCCACGGACGTCCCAACCGCGCCCCCAGCGACTCTGGATCGATCCCTCGTCGCTGTCCGGTGTGACGCCGCGCCGTTCGTCCTCTCGGGAAAGCTACGCGCCAGTAGGCTGGGCCGGTCCGCCCGCCGGATCCACGACGCGGAGGTGTCCGGTGCCCTACCCGACCGACCGTCAGCGCGACCGTCCCTGGGTGATCAGGACCTACGCCGGCCACTCCTCGGCGGAGCGGTCCAACGAGCTCTTCCGGCGCAACCTCGCCAAAGGGCAGACCGGCCTGTCGGTGGCGTTCGACCTGCCGACCCAGACCGGCTACGACCCCGACGACGAACTGGCGGCGGGTGAGGTCGGCAAGGTCGGGGTGCCGGTGAGCCACATCGGCGACATGCGCGCGCTGTTCCACGACATCCCCGTGGCCGAGGCCAACACCTCGATGACGATCAACGCGCCCGCCATGTGGCTGCTCGCGCTGTACGTGGCGGTGGCCGACGAGCACGACGCCCCGCGGGCGACGCTGGCCGGGACCACGCAGAACGACATCGTGAAGGAGTACCTCTCGCGCGGGACGTACGTGTTCCCGCCTGCGCCGAGCATGCGCCTGATCACCGACATGATCGCCTGGTCGGTGGCCAACATCCCGAAGTGGAACCCGATCAACATCTGCAGCTACCACCTGCAGGAGGCGGGGGCCACGCCGCCGCAGGAGCTCGCCTACGCGCTGTCCACGGCGATGGCCGTGCTGGACGCGGTGCGCGACTCCGGCCAGGTGCCGCCGGACCGGTTCGGCGACGTGGTCGCGCGCATCTCCTTCTTCGTCAACGCTGGCCTGCGGTTCGTCGAGGAGATGTGCAAGATGCGGGCTCTGGGGCAGCTCTGGGACGGGATCACCCAGGAGCGCTACGGCGTGCAGGACCCCAAGCAGCGGCGCCTGCGCTACGGCGTGCAGGTCAACTCGCTCGGGCTCACCGAGGCGCAGCCGGAGAACAACGTCCAGCGGATCGTGCTGGAGATGCTCGCGGTGACGCTCTCCCGCGACGCCAGGGCCCGCGCGGTCCAGCTTCCGGCGTGGAACGAGGCACTGGGCCTGCCCCGGCCGTGGGACCAGCAGTGGGCGCTGCGCATGCAGCAGGTGCTCGCGTACGAGACCGACCTGCTGGAGTACGAGGACCTGTTCGCGGGCAGCCATGTGGTCGAGGCGAAGGTCGCCGAACTCGTGGCCGACGCGCGCGCGGAGATCGAGCGGGTGCGGGAGATGGGTGGCGCCGTCGCCGCCGTCGAGTCCGGCTACATGAAGGGCAGGCTGGTGGGCTCGCTGGCCGAGCGCAGGCGTCGGATGGAGTCGGGCGAGGACGTCGTCGTCGGTGTGAACAGGTTCGACACCACCGAGCCCAGCCCACTGCAGGCGGAGGGCGCGGCAGCGATCGAGACGGTCGACCCCGCGACCGAGGCCGCGGCGGTCGAGGCGATCCGGGCCTGGCGCGCGTCGCGTGACGCCCCGGCCGTCGAGAGCGCGCTCGCCGCGCTGCGCGACGCGGCCAAGACCGACACCAACCTCATGGACGTCTCGATCACCTGCGCCAAGGCGGGCGTCACCACCGGGGAGTGGGCCGGGGTGCTGCGGGAGACCTTCGGCGAGTTCCGGGCGCCGACCGGCGTGTCCGCAGCGCTCGCGTCCGGCGACGCGGCAGGCGAGCTCGGGGTGGTGCGCGAGCGCGTCCGGGCCACGGGGGAGGAGCTGGGCTCCCGCCTGCGCATGCTCGTGGGCAAGCCCGGGCTCGACGGCCACTCCAACGGCGCGGAGCAGGTGGCCGTGCGTGCGCGCGACGTCGGCTTCGAGGTGGTCTACCAGGGCATCCGGCTCACGCCTGCGCAGATCGTGGCTGCGGCCGTCCAGGAGGACGTGCACGTCGTCGGGTTGTCGGTGCTGTCGGGCTCGCACCTGCAGGTGGTGCCTGCCGTGGTGGAGGGCCTGCGGGCCGCCGGAGCCGACGACGTGCCGGTCGTGGTGGGCGGCATCATCCCGCCCGACGACGCTGCGACGCTGCGGGAGAAGGGTGTGGCCGCGGTGTTCACGCCGAAGGACTATCGGCTCACGGCCATGATGGACGAGATCGTGACGCTGATCCGGAAGGTGCATCAACTCGGCGATTGAGCGCTTCTCATGATCTGAACAAGGCAATTACGCCAGCTATGTCCGGTTTATGTGCACTGGCTTACGAAATCGTTACCGTTCGTAGGCGTACCCATCGGTAGTCCACCCGATAGTGTTCGCGAACCCAGGTCGCCCGGCCCCGAATCGGCAGCGATCTGGATAACGACGTGAAGGTGGACGCATGCCGGTGCGGCAATGACGGCCCCCAGCGACGTACCCGGCTCGGCGGTGCACGCCGAGCCCGAGGCCGTCACGGTGGGCATGGGAACGACGATCCAGGGACGGTCGCTCGGCGCGATCGCGTGGCGCCGTCTGCGTCGCGACAAGGTCGCGCTCGGCGGGGCGGCCGTGATCGTGCTGCTGGTACTCGTGGCGATCTTCGCGCCGCTCATCGTGGCGTTGCTGGGGCACCCCCCGCTCGACTTCCACTACGAGAAGATCGACCCCGACCTGCAGGTGGCCAACGGCCCCTCCGGCGGGATCAGCCACGACTTCCTCTTCGGGGTCGAGCCGGTGAACGGCCGTGACATCTTCAGCCGGGTCGTCTACGGCTCCCGGATCTCGCTGCTCATCGCGTTCCTCGCCACCCTGCTCGCGGTGCTGATCGGGGCCGTGCTGGGCGTGGTGGCGGGGTACTTCGGCGGCTGGGTCGACACCCTGATCAGCCGCACGATGGACGTCTTCCTGGCGTTCCCGATCCTGCTGTTCGCCCTGGCGCTGGCCGGCATCATCCCGGACAAGGCCTTCGGCCTGGAGGGCGACGCGCTGCGCATCGCGCTCATCGTGGTGATCATCGGCTTCTCCAGCTGGCCCTACATCGGCCGCATCATCCGGGGCCAGACGCTGTCACTGCGCGAGCGGGAGTTCGTCGACGCCGCCCGCAGCCTCGGCGCCCGCAGCCCCCGGATCCTGTTCACCGAGATGATGCCCAACCTGGTGGCACCGATCCTGGTGTACGCCACGCTGCTGATCCCGACGAACATCCTGTTCGAAGCCGCGCTGTCGTTCCTCGGGGTCGGTATCCGGCCCCCTACCCCGAGCTGGGGCGGAATGCTGTCGGATGCCACGCACTGGTTCCAGATCGCCCCGAACTTCATGCTCTTCCCCGGGCTCGCGATCTTCGTAACGGTCCTCGCCTTCAACCTGTTCGGCGACGGCCTCCGCGACGCGCTCGATCCGCGTTCGCGGTAATTGGTCCCATTTTCCCGGTACGACCGGGAGCTCCCCGATGAGAAGTAGGCGGAAAGCGTGAGAAGTAGGAAAGTGGCGGCGGCCGCGGTCATCGCGGTCGCGGCGCTGGCCCTGGCGGCCTGTGGAGGCGGTAGCTCGGGCGGGAGCTCGTCGAGTGGCGGCGGGAGCGACGCGGGCGGCGTCCACAACGTCTCGGACGTCACGGGCGGCACGATCCGGTACGCCAACTCGGGTGACTGGGACTCGCTGGACCCGGGCGACACGTACTACGCGTACTCCTGGGACTTCGCCCGGCTCTACGCCCGTGCACTGGTGATGTTCAAGTCGGCCCCGGGCAAGGAGGGCGCCACCCTCGTGCCCGACCTGGCCGAGTCGCTCGGCAAGCCCAGCGACGACGCCAAGACGTGGACCTACACGCTGCGCCAGGGCGTGAAGTTCGAGGACGGCACGCCGGTCACCAGCAAGGACGTCAAGTACGCCGTCGAGCGGTCGCTGGACAAGACCACGTTCCCCAACGGGCCGACCTACTTCAACGACTTCCTCGACCTGCAGGGCTACACGAGCCCGTACGCGGACTCGGACCCGAACAAGCTGGGCCTCAAGGCGATCGACACCCCGGACGACCGGACGATCGTGTTCCACCTGAAGCAGCCGTTCAGCGGGTTCGACTACTTCGCGCAGATGCCGAGCACCGCGCCGGTGCCCGTCGCCAAGGACACCGGGTCGAAGTACAAGGAGCACGTGGTCTCCACGGGCCCGTACATGTTCGACACCAACGACCTCGGCAAGAGCTTCACGATGAAGCGCAACCCGAACTGGGACCAGGCGACCGACCCGAACCGCAAGCCGCTGCCCGACCGCATCGAGGTAGCGCTCAATGTGAACTCCGACGACATCGACAACCGGCTGCAGTCCGGTGACCTCGACGTCGCGATCGAGGGCACGGGCGTCGGCCCGGCCGCCCAGGGCAAGGTACTGGCCGACCAGACGCTCAAGGCGAACACCGACTCGGCCATCAGTGCGCGGCTCTGGTACACGTCGATCAACTCTGACGTCGCACCCCTGGACAACATCCACTGCCGCAAGGCGGTGGAGTACGCGGCCGACAAGACCGGCTACCAGCGCGCCTACGGCGGGGCGACCGGCGGCGAGATCGCGACCAACCTGCTGCCCCCGGTGATCCCCGGTACCGAGAAGTTCGACACCTACGCGACCCCCGGCAACGCCGGTGACGCGACGAAGGCCAAGGACGAGCTCGCCCAGTGCGGGCAGCCGAACGGCTTCACCACGGGCATCTCCTACCGCGCCGAGCGGCCGAAGGAGAAGGCCACGGCCGAGGCCCTGCAGCAGTCGCTGGCCAAGGTCGGCATCAACCTGGAGGTCAAGCCCTACCCGCTCGGTGACTACGCGAAGCTCTACGCCGGCAAGCCGGACTTCGCGAAGGCCAACTCGCTCGGGCTGAACGTCTTCGGCTGGGCCGCCGACTGGCCCGACGGGTACGGGTTCCTCGCCCAGATGGTCGACAGCCGCGTGATCCGCGCCTCCGGGGGCAACACGAACTTCGGCGTCAAGGACCCCGAGGTCGACGCGATGCTCGACAAGGCGCTGGTCACGACCGACACCACGGCCCGGGAGCAGCTCTGGGTCGACATCGACAAGAAGGTCATGGACGACGCCTACATCCTTCCGGGCGTCTGGGCCAAGGGCCTGCTGTACCGACCGCCGAACCTGACGAACGTGTTCATCACCGACGGTTTCCAGATGTACGACTACCTGGCGCTGGGCACCACCCGCAAGTAGGTGTTCCCCGCGGACCGACCTGGAGGTAGGTGAAGGCACGTGGTGGGCCGGTGGGCCGCACCCGACCGGTGCGGCCCACCGGCCACCGAGCCGTAAGTGATGGCCATCTACATCGTGCGGCGGCTGGTCGCGGCAGTGATCCTGCTGCTGATCGTCACGGCCGCCGTGTTCGCGATCTTCTTCCTGGTGCCCCGGCTCGCCGGGGCCACCCCCGAGGATCTCGCGTCGCGCTACGTCGGCAAGACCGCGGACGCCGAGCAGATCCACGTGATCGCGGTGAAGCTCGGCTTCACCGACCCGATCTGGGTGCAGTACGGCCGGTTCCTCAAGGGGCTGGTGGCCGGCGCCGACTACAGCACCGGTCCGACGACCGTGCACTGTCCGGCGCCGTGCTTCGGGTACTCGTTCCTCACCCAGAACCCCGTGCTGCCCGACCTGCTCGACCGGCTCCCGGTGACCCTCTCGCTGGCCGCGGGGGCCGCCCTGATCTGGGTGGTCGTCGGCGTCGCCACCGGTGTGGTGTCGGCGCTGCGTCCCGGCAGCATCTTCGACCGCGCCGCCATGGGCGTTGCGCTCGCCGGGGTGTCGCTGCCGATCTTCTTCACCGGCCTGCTGTCACTGGCGGTCTTCAGCTACGCACTCGGCATCACCGCGCCCGGCGGCAGCTACACGCCGATCGAGGACAACCCCTTCCTCTGGGCGTACGACCTGATCCTGCCGTGGATCACGCTCGCGTTCCTG
Source organism: Pseudonocardia sp. OZ21 (assembly GCF_059359135.1). Lineage (NCBI taxonomy): Bacteria > Bacillati > Actinomycetota > Actinomycetes > Pseudonocardiales > Pseudonocardiaceae > Pseudonocardia > Pseudonocardia sp. OZ21. The sequence continues at coordinate 189,023 of NZ_JCADBN010000005.1, read as the reverse complement.
TACGCCGCGGGCTACGCCCGGCTGACCAGGGCGGGAATGCTCGACACGATGGGCGAGGACTTCATCCGCACCGCCCGCGCCAAGGGCCTCCCGGAGCGGACGGTCGTGGTCAAGCACGGCCTGCGCTCGGCCCTCACTCCGATCCTGACGATCTTCGGACTGGACCTCGGGCTGCTGCTGGGCGGCGCGATCCTCACCGAGAGCACCTATTCACTGCCCGGTATCGGCAAGTACTCGGTGGACGCCGTGGTCAACAACGACCTGCCGAAAGTGCTCGGCGTCGTCATGATCGGGAGCATCTTCATCATTCTCGCCAACCTGCTCGTGGACCTGTGCTACGCCGTCGTCGACCCACGGGTGAGGTACTCATGACATCCACCGCCGACGTGCTCTTCCCCGCGGAGGCGACATCATGACCGCCGACGTGCTCTTCCCCGCGGAGGCGACATCATGACCGCCGACGTGCTCTTCCCCGCGGAGGCGACATCATGACCGCCGACGTGCTCTTCCCCGCGGAGGCGACATCATGACCGCCGACGTGCTCTTCCCCGCGGAGGCGACATCATGACCGACGCGCCCCCGCCCGCCTTCCTGGACGTGCGTGACCTGCGGGTGCACTTCCCGACCGACGACGGTGTGGTCAAGGCCGTCGACGGGCTGTCGTTCAGCCTCGAGCGGGGCAAGCGGCTGGGCATCGTGGGCGAGTCCGGCTCGGGCAAGAGCGTGACCAGCCTGTCGATCATGGGTCTGCACAAGGCAGGCGCTGCGAAGATCTCGGGCGAGATCTGGCTGGGCGGCCAGGAGCTGGTCTCGGCCGGCCCCGAGCAGGTCCGCAAGCTGCGGGGCCGGACCATGGCGATGATCTTCCAGGATCCGCTGTCGGCGATGCACCCGTACTACTCGGTGGGCCAGCAGATCGTCGAGGCGTACCGGCTGCATCACGACGTGAGCAAGCGCGACGCCCGGACCAGGGCGGTCCAGCTGCTCGACCGCGTGGGGATCCCGCAGGCGGCGTCGCGCTTCGACGACTACCCGCACCACTTCTCCGGCGGGATGCGCCAGCGCGCGATGATCGCGATGGCGCTGTCGTGCAACCCGGAACTGCTCATCGCCGACGAGCCGACGACGGCGCTGGACGTCACGGTGCAGGCACAGATCCTCGACCTGATCCGCGACCTGCAGGCCGAGTTCAACTCCGCGGTGATCATCATTACGCACGACCTGGGCGTGGTGGCCGAGCTGGCCGACGACATCCTGGTCATGTACGGCGGCCGCGCGATCGAGACCGGCTCGGCTGCGAGCGTCTTCGAGACGCCCCAGCACCCCTACACGTGGGGCCTGCTGGGTTCGCTGCCCCGCTGGGACCGCGAACGCTCCGACCGGCTGATGCCCATTCCCGGCAGCCCCCCCAGCCTGATCAACGTGCCGTCGGGCTGCGCCTTCCACCCTCGATGTGCCTACGACGAGCTCACCGACGGCCTGGCCACCACCGTGCGCCCCGAGCTGCGGGCGGTCGGGACGAACGGGCACCGGGTCGCCTGCCACCTGTCCGACGAACGGCGGCGGCAGATCTTCGACGACGAGATCAGGCCGAAGCTGTGAGCCGACCGATGAGCACCGACCGAACGGGTACCGAACCGATGACGACCGGATCGACCATCACGGGGTCGACGCCCGACCCGGAGTCGGCGGAGCCGGCCCCGACCGAGCGCGAGGTGCTGCTCAGCGCGTCCGGGCTGCAGAAGCACTTCCCGGTGCGTCGTGGCCTGCTGCAACGCCAGGTGGGTGCGGTGCAGGCCGTGAGCGGCCTCGACTTCGAGGTGTTCCGCGGCGAGACGCTGTCGCTGGTGGGCGAGTCCGGCTGCGGCAAGACCACCACCGGGCGCCTGCTCACCCGGCTCATCGAGCCCACCGGCGGCTCGATCGTCTTCGACGGGCGCGACATCAGCCACCTGCCGCAGCGGGCGATGCGACCGTTGCGCCGGGAGATCCAGATGATCTTCCAGGACCCGTACTCGTCGCTCAACCCGCGGCACACCGTGGGGACGATCGTCGGGGCTCCGTTCCGCATCCAGGGGATCGAGCCGCCCGGCGGGGTCCGCAAGGCCGTGCAGGAGCTGCTGCAGCTGGTGGGGCTGAGCCCCGAGCACTACAACCGCTACCCCCACGAGTTCTCCGGCGGCCAGCGCCAGCGCATCGGCATCGCCAGGACGCTGGCGCTGCGGCCCCGGCTGATCGTCGCGGACGAGCCGGTGTCGGCGCTCGACGTGTCGATCCAGGCGCAGGTGGTGAACCTGCTCGAGGACCTGCAGGACGAGCTCGGGCTGACCTACGTGCTGATCGCGCACGACCTCTCGGTGGTGCGGCACGTGTCCGACCGCGTCGCGGTGATGTACCTGGGCAAGATCGTGGAGCTCGGCGAGAGCGACGCCGTCTACACCCGCCCGATGCACCCCTACACGGTCGCGCTGCTCTCGGCGGTGCCCGTGCCGGACACGCAGCGGCGGACCAAGCGGGAGCGCATCCTGCTCACCGGGGATGTCCCCAGCCCGCTGAACCCGCCGCCCGCCTGCCGGTTCCACACCCGCTGCTGGAAGGCGAAGGACATCTGCGGCACCCAGGAGCCACCGCTGGTGGAGCTGGCGCCCGGGCAGCGGGTGGCCTGCCACTTCCCGGAGAACGTCCCCGCGTAGCCCAGGAGTCAGCCGCCGTTCTCGGCGTCCTCGCGCTCCCCGCGCCTGCGGAAGTACCCGAGGCCGGGGATGCCCTGGATGGCCTGGCGCATCTCCTTGAGCTGCTCGAGCAGCTCGTGGACGTCCGGGCCGACGCGGTCGAGCGTGGCGAGGATCGGCATGATGTCGGTCTCCATGTGCTCGGTGAGCTGGGGGAGCTGGTCGATGAGCCGGATCGCCGCCTGCACCTCCTCCTCGGAGAACTCCTCGACGAAGCGCCGGGCCAGCGGCGCGGCCTGACGGGCGATCGGCTGGTAGACGGCGAGCAGCTCCGAGGCGCCGTCGGCGGCGCCCGCCGCCTGGTCGACCACGGTGGTGGCCCGCTCGGCGACCGCGGTGGCCTTCTCGATCACGCCGCCCGCGCGGTCGGCGACGCTGCCCGCTCCGGCCACGAGCTCCGCGGCTCCCTCGGCGACCTCTCCCGCGCGTCCGACGAGTCCGGCCGCGTCGTCGGCCACCACGCGGGCGTGCGTGACGAGCTCGGCGGCGCCGCCCGCTGCGGTGCGCACCTCGGCGAGCAGCGGGTCGATCCGCCGGACGAGACCGTCGGCGTCGGCCAGCACCGTGTCGACCCTGGCGACCGCGGTGCGCACACCGACGAGCACCTCGTCGACCGAACCGACGATGACGTCGGCCCGGTCCGCGATGACCTCCACTCGGTCGGCGACCGCGGAGATCCTCGCGACGAGGGCCTCGACGTCGTCGAGCAACGCGGACGCCCGCGCGGGCAGCGACGCCGCGACCTCGACGGCCTCCTCCGTCCAGCCCATCACCGCTCTGGCCCCGGCGACGACGTCGGAAGGGCCGACCAGCACGGGGAGCCCGGCGATGCGCAACATGCGGCCGATCCTCGCGCATGGGCCGCCGGTCGGCTCGGGGGACCGGCGTACCGGACACCGAGGCTGATTGCGTTCGGATAACGAGTGGCCTCCGCCCCCTGCAGACACCGATCCGTCAGGAGGGGTTGACCTACGTTCGACTGGCGACGTCGGTGACCGACGAAGGTCCCGACGGTTCGATCCGGAAGGGAACCACCATGAAGCAGCGATCATGGAGCAGGCGTGACTTCCTCCGCCGCACCGCCGCCGCAGGCGCGGTGGCATTGGGAGGAACAACGGCGCTCGCGGCTTGTACCAGCACGAACGCGGGCGGCGGCAGCGTGCTGGAGAGCGCGCGGAGCAGCGGCACCATTCGCATCGGGATTGCGGGCGAGGAGCCCTACGGCTTCACCGGCACAGACGGGAGGGTCACCGGCGAGGCGCCCGAGGTGGCCCGTGCGGTCCTGCAGGGCATCGGCATCCGTGACGTGCAGGCAGAGCAGGTCGACTTCGGCTCGCTCATCCCTGCGCTCAACGCCAACCGTTTCGACATGGTCTGCGCCGGCATGAACATCACGCCACAGCGGTGCCAGCAGGCGGCGTTCTCCGTCCCGGACTACACCGCCCTCACCGCGTTCCTCGTGCCGAGGGGCAACCCGGAAGGCGTCACCACGTTCTCGGACATCGCGGCGAAGAACCTGAAGCTCGCCGTGCTCGGCGCGGCCGTCGAGCAGGGTTACGCCGAGGCGGGCGGCGTCCCGGCAGGCAACATCAGCCCCTTCGACGACCAGAACGCGCTGCTGCAGGCCGTCACCGCGGGCCGGGTCTACGCCGCGGCGCTCACCGACATCTCGCTGAAGTGGCTGGCAGGCAAGAACCCGGAGGCGGGTGTCGAGGTCACCCCCGGGTTCACCCCCACCCAGGACGGGCGCCCCGTCGTCTCGGCGGGCGGCTTCGTGTTCCGGCAGGGCGACAACGACCTGCGGCAGGCGTTCGACACCGAGTTGCAGAACCTCCACGGGAACGGGCGCTGGGTGCAGATCGCGAGCCCGTTCGGGTTCTCCGACGCCAACCTGCCCGCCGCCGGGCTGACCACCGAGCAGCTCTGCGCGGCCTGAGGCGGCGGTGGACAACCTCACAACATTCCTGTCCGTCCTCGCCCAGGGCCTCCCCGAGACCCTGGGCGCCACCGTCGGCGGTATCGCACTGACGATCGTGCTCTCGTTCGCGGCCGGGCTCGCGCTGCTGTCGTCGTCGCGGACGGTGCGCGTGATCAGCCGGATCTACGTGGAGGGCCTGCGCGGCACGTCGGAGGTCGTGCAGCTGTTCTGGATCTTCTTCGCGTTGCCGGTGCTCGTCGGGTTCGAGATCGTGCCGATCTGGGGCGGCATTCTCGTGCTGGGCCTCAACCATGGCGCGTACGGAGCCGAGATCGTCCGCGGTGCGATCCAGTCGGTGCCGCGGGCGCAGTACGAAGGTGCGCTGGCGCTCAGCCTCTCCCCGGCGCAGCGGATGTTCCGGGTGATCCTCCCGCAGGCGGTGGTCGAGATGATCCCGCCGTTCAACAACCTATTCATCCAGTTGCTGAAGAGCACCTCGATCCTGTCGTTCGTCTTCATCAGCGAGATCACCCGGCAGGCGACGCAGATCCTCGTCCCGCGGTTCAACCCGCAGGTGCTGCAGATCTTCCTGCTCCTGCTGCTCTTCTACCTCGTGCTGTCGCTGGTCATCACCGCGGTGATGCGGTTCCTGGAACGGAAGGCCGCGGCCCGGCTCGGCCGGGTCGCGTCCGTGCGCGCCCGGCGCAGCGCCGTCACGGGAGCCGTCTGATGCCACAGCAGATCTGGGACTGGAACTACGCCTTCTCGATCCTGCCCGCGCTGCTCGAAGGGCTGGGCCTCACCCTGGTGGCGACGGTGCTCGGCTCGATCGTCGCGATGATCCTGGGCCTGGTGCTCGCGGTGCTGCGGCGCGGCCCGCGGCTGCTCGCGATCGCGGTGGGCGGCTTCGTCGAGTTCGTGCGCAGCACGCCGCTGCTCGTGCAGATCTTCTTCCTGTACTTCGTGCTGCCGCAGTTCGGCATCGTGCTGAGCGCGCTGACGGTCGGCGTGATCGCACTCGGCGTGCACTACGCGTGCTACACGTCGGAGGTCTACCGTGCCGGTATCGAGGCCGTTCCGCGCGGGCAGTGGGAGGCGGCCACGGCCCTGAGCCTCCCGCGCTCGCGGGTCTGGACCGGCGTGGTGTTGCCGCAGGCGGTTCCGCGGGTCGTCCCCGCGCTCGGCAACTACGTCATCTCGATGTTCAAGGAGGTGCCGTTGCTCACCGCGATCGGGCTGCTCGACGTGGTCGGCCGCGCCCAGGAGGCGGGCGACACCTACTTCCGCTACGTCGAGCCGTACACCATCGCGGGGCTGCTCTTCCTGCTGCTGAGCTACCCCGCCTCGCTGCTCTTGCGGAGATTGGAGCGCCGTGTCGGAACCATCTGATCCGATGATCGTCTTCGACGGGGTGGAGAAGCGGTTCGGCGACAACGTCGTGCTCTCCGACCTCGACTTCACCGTCGCCCCCGGTGAGCACGTCACGCTGATCGGTCCGTCGGGATCGGGCAAGACCACGATCCTGCGGCTGCTCATGAGCCTGGAGGCGGTGAACGCAGGCACCATCACCGTCGCCGGGCGCTACCTCTCGCACATGGAGAAGGGCGGCAAGCTCGTCCCCGCCGACGAGAAGCACAACCGGGAGGTGCGCAAGCACATCGGGATGGTGTTCCAGCAGTTCAACCTGTTCCCGAACATGACGGTGCGGGGCAACCTGATCGAGGCACCCACCCGGGTGCTCGGCCTGTCGAAGGACGAGGCGAACACCAGGGCCGAGGAGCTGCTCGACCTGGTCGGGCTGCAGGAGAAGATCGACGAGCACCCGTCACGGCTCTCCGGTGGGCAGCAGCAGCGGGTGGCCATCGCGCGGGCGCTCGCGATGCGCCCGGACGTCCTGCTGCTCGACGAGGTGACCTCGGCGCTGGACCCCGAACTCGTCGCCGGGGTGCTCGCCCTGCTGCGGGACATCGGCGAGACCACCGACATCACCATCCTCTGCGTCACGCACGAGATGGGGTTCGCGCGCGACTTCTCCCACCGGGTGATGATGTTCGACGGCGGGCAGGTGATCGAGGACGCCCCGCCGCAGCGGCTGTTCAGCGAGCCGGAGCACCCGCGCACGAAGGAGTTCCTGAAGGCGGTGCTGGAGCGGGGATAGCGACCCGGTCCGCGAGATCGACGCCAGAGTTGTCCGTCGCGCGTGGAACAACTCTGGTGTCCATCTCGCGGTGCCGTGCGCCGGCTCAGCGTCCGGATTCGTGGGCCAGGATCGCGAGCTGGATGCGGTTGGTCAGGTCCAGCCTGGTCAGGGCGCTGGAGAGCGTCGCCTTGATGCTCGACGCTGACAGGTGCAGGCGTTCGGCGATCTCGGCGTTGCTCAGCCCCTCCGCCACCGCCAGCGCGACCTGGCGCTCGCGGGCGGTCAGCAGGCTCATCCGGGCGACGGCGTCCGAGTGGCTCGATGCGCCGTGGCCCGGCAGGCGGGCGGCCATGGCGATCACGCTGCGGGCGACGCTCGGGGAGAGCACGGGGTCACCCGCGGCTGCGCGACGTACGGCGTCGACGATCTGGGCGGGCGCGGTGTGCTTGAGCAGGAAGCCCGCGGCGCCCGCTCGTAGTGCGGCGAGCACCGTCTCGTCCGTGTCGAACGTCGTCAGCATCACGACGGCGGGGCGGGGGGCGTGGTCGTCGCGGCGGCGGTGGAGAGCGGCCGTGGCGGCGACGCCGTCGAGCACCGGCATCCGGACGTCCATCAGCACGACGTGCGGGGCGGACCGGGCCACCGCGTCGACCACGTCGGCGCCGTCGGCGGCCTCGCCCACGACCTCGATGTCCCCCGCGCCGCCCAGCATCATCGTGAGCCCGCTGCGGACGAGGGGATCGTCGTCGACGACGAGTACCCGGATCACGGTCACTGCGTCCACGGCATTCTCGCGCGCAACCGGAACCGACCGTCGGTGATCTCGTGGGTGAGCGTGCCTCCGTGCAGGGCGACGCGCTCGGCGAGCCCCGTCAACCCCGACCCGGCTCCCGGGATCTCGCTCGTGGTCACCCCGAGCGGCACGGGGTTGTCCACCTGCACCACGACGTCCCCGCCCGGCCCGCCCCGCACGGTGACGTGGACGGCGGCGGCGGGAGCGTGCTTGCGGGCGTTGGTGAGGCCCTCCTGCACGATGCGGTAGACGGTGCGCTGCAACTGCGGACGCAGGGCGGCGAGGTCGCCGGCGAGATCCGTGTGCACCTCCTGGCCGCTGCGGCGCGCCTCGTCGACGAGCGCGGGGAGCCGTTCCGCGGTGGGCTGCGGCGCGGCCCTGATCTCCTCCCGGTCGACGTCGGCCGTCGCGGCCGGGTCGCGCAGCAGGTGGAGCACCTCGCGGAGCTCGTCGAGGGCCTGGTTCGCGTTGGACCGCACCACGCTCACCGCGCTGTGCACCTCCGCCGCGGTCGGTGGCGGCGCGGTCCCGCTCTCCGCCATGGCGGTGCGGTACTCGAGGGCGCCCGCGTGCACCGACAGCAGGGAGATCCGGTGCGCGAGCACGTCGTGCATCTCCCTGGCGATCCGCTGCCGCTCGGTGTGGCGGCTCTCCTCCAGCTGTCTCGTGTGCTCGCGCCGTTCGGCGTCGGCACGCATCCCCAGCGCGAGCACGAGCCGGCGGCGGGCGCGGACGCCGAGCCCTGCGGTGACCACCAGCGCCCCCAGCAGCAGGAGCACGAGGACCCACGGAACGGGCGGGCCGAACACGGGCGGGAAGTACGTGGCCATGTACGGCACGCCGAGCAGCACCATGCCGAAGCTGACCGGCACCGCGTACGTCCAGCCCCGGTGCAGGGCGAGCGAGAACAGCAGCAGGAACACGGCGCCGGTCGCCGTGTTGGACATGGACGCGGCGACGGCGGCCAGTATCCCGGTGGCCACCGGGAACCGCCTGCGCCACCACAGCGCTAGGCACGCCGCTGCGCCGAGGAGCGGATCGACGATCCGGAGCCAGGTGGGCAGGCCGAACAGGTCGGGCAGCAGCACGAGCGTCTGCTCGGACGCCCCGGCGAGTACGGCCACCAGGAACATCGCGAGGTCGACGGCCCAGTCGCGGGGCGTGCGCCTGGCCGAACCCGTGGTGGTGCGGCCGTCCGGGTCGACGGCGCGGGCCAGCTCCCCGGGAAGCATCCAGCGGTCCACCGGGGGCGCGTCCGGCCGGGCGGTGTCGACCATGGGACGAACTGTACGGAAGGGACGTATACCCGAGTGGCTTGATTTTCCGGCCGGACGCGGGCCGATCGGCCAGGGGGACTGTCCGGTCGGCCGCAGTACGGGGCGTGCCGGCCGGGCAGCGTTGCGGCCATGTCGATCGACACCCCGGTGGCCCTGCACCTGGACGGGCTCACGAAGGTCTTCTCCGGGAAGCCGGCTGCCGACCAGGTGAGCCTGACGGTTCCGGTTGGCTCGCTGACCGGGCTCGTCGGGCCCAACGGCGCCGGCAAGACCACCTCGCTCGCGATGACCGTCGGCCTGCTGCGCCCGGACGCCGGTACCGCCGCGGTCCACGGCGTCGACGTCTGGACGGATCCCACCCGCGCGAAGGCGCTGCTCGGCGTGCTGCCCGACGGTCTCGCGCTCCCGGAGCGGCTCACCGGCGGTGAGCTGCTCACGTACTGGGGATTGCTGCGCGACATGCCCGCTGACGTGGTGCGCGCCAGGGCCGTCGAGCTGATGCGCATCCTCGAGCTCGACGAGGCCGAGGACCGGGGGTTGCAGGTCATCGAGTACTCGACGGGCATGCGAAAGAAGATCGGGCTGGCCACCGCACTGCTGCACGCACCGAAGGTGCTGGTGCTCGACGAGCCGTTCGAGGCGGTCGACCCGGTCTCGGCCCGCGTGCTGCGCGGCATCCTGTGCCGTTTCGTCGCTGCCGGGGGGTCGGTGGTGATCTCGTCGCACGTGATGTCGCTGGTCGAGGACCTCTGTGACCGGGTGGCCATCATCGCGGCCGGGCGGGTGCTGACCGCAGGAACCCTGGCCGACGTCCGCGGCGACTCGACGCTCGAGGACACCTTCGTCCGGCTCGTCGGGGAGCGCGAGATCGGGGAGGAGGAGCTGGCGTGGTTGGCGAGCTGATCCGGCTCAAGTTCGCGATCCAGCGGCACACGCTCAGCTGGAAGCGGGTGCTCGGTCTCGTGCTGGGCGTGGTGGGCGCGCTCGCCACGTGGGTGGCCGTGCTGGTCGCGGCCCCGTCGGCCCGGTCCGACGTGCTGCTGTTCATGCTCGCCGCCTGGCTGGTCGGCTGGCTGGTCGGGCCGATACTGACCTCGGGCGCGGCCGTGCTGCGGCCGGAGTACTTCACGCTGCTGCCGCTGTCCCCGCGGCGGCTGGGGGTCGGGCTGCTCGCGTCGGTGTTCGTCGGCGTCGGTGCCGCCGTGACCGCGGCGGCCGTGCTCGCGCTGGTCGGCTACGCGGTCGTGACGGCCGTACCGGACGTCGCGTCCGTGGCGGCCGCCGTCGGTATCGCGGTGGTCGGGGCGGCGCTGCTGCTCGTGTTCACCGTGGCGCTCTCGCGGGTGGCGTACGCCCTGCTCGGCGCGGCCATGCGCACCCGGATGGGCGTCGAGATCGCGGCGATCCAGTACGGGCTGCTGCTCGCGTCGATGTTCGTCGGGTGGGTGATCGTCTCGCCTGTGGTGAGCGCCCTGCCCGTGTTCCTGCGCGACGGGTTCGGCGCGTCGGGGGTCTCGGGGGTGCTGGCCCTGTTCCCCAGCAGTTGGCCCCTGCTGGCCGTCGACGCCGTGGCCGCGGGCGACCTTGCGTCGGCCGTGGGGCTGATCGGCGCGCTGGCGCTGGTCACGGCGCTGGCGGTGCTGGCCGCCGTCGCACTCCTGACGCCCTACGTGGGCAACCGCACCGTCCGCCGCCGCACCCGCCCGTGGGGGAGCCGGGTGCTGACCCGGGGACGGCTGCTGCCCGGCACGCCGCTCGGTGCCGTGGTGGGCAAGGAGCTGCGCACCTGGTGGCGGGACCCGTGGCGGAGCCTGGAGGTCCGCTCGTCCATCTGGTTCGGGATCTTCGTCGCGATCTACGGTGTGATCGCCGGGATCCCGCAGCTCGCCGGTCTGGCCGGCATCGCCGTCGCGCTGATGGTCGGCCTCAGCGGGGCGAACCTGTTCGGCCAGGACGGCACCGCACTGTGGCTGCTCATGGTCGGGCAGAGCCCCCGTGCCGTGCGGGCCGACATCCGGGGCCGTCAGATCGGGCTGGTCGTGGCGCTGGGTGTGCCCGCCTTCGGCCTGTCGACGCTGATGATGGCGCTGACCAGGGTGTTCGAGTTCGCGGTGCCGATCTACGCGGCCATCCTGGCCACGCTCGGGGTCGGCAGCGCCGTGGCCGTCGTGATGTCCGTGGTCGGCGTGACTCCGGGGGTCGACCCGCACCGCCGGGTCAACGCCACCGACGCCGGGGAGAACGGCTTCGCCATCCAGGTGGCGCTCTGGGCGGTGCTGCTCTTGATCGCGCCGACGGTGGCGGTGGCGGTGCCGCTGGCGTTCGGTGCCCACCCGCCGCTGTGGCTCGCGGTGGTGACTCTCGCGGTGGCGCTCGGGAACGCCGTGGCCGCCGGCTGGGCGGGTGGTGCCGTGGCGGTCCGTCGCCTGGAGTCCCACCTGCCCGAGACCTTCGCCCGGCTGCGCTACCCGGGCACGACGATGGCGAAGGGCCGCGGCGGCGGGTTCCTCGACTACCTGTCCGGCCACGCCGAGAGTGCCGCGCTCGCCGCCGCGGCGGCAGCCAAGGGCGAGAAGCCCGCCGAACGGACGAAGGAGACCGTCGGATGACCGCGACCGGCCCCCTCGCAAGTGCCGGCTACGGCGCCACTCCGCCCTCGGAGCGCAAGCTCGCCCCCGACCTGGCCCGCGGGGTGATGCTCCTGCTGATCGCGATGGCCTACGCCGGGGTGTACGCGGGGGTCGCGTTCGGTGGCCGGCTCCCGGACGGGACCTCCGCGGCCGACACCGTGGCGCGGTTCGTGGTGATGCTCGTGCTCGACAACCGCGCGTTCCCGATGTTCGCGATGCTCTACGGCTACGGGCTGGCCTGGATGGTGGCCCGCAGGCGCCGGGCGGGCGTGCCGGACGCCGAGACCCGTGGCCTGCTGCGCCGGCGCAGCCTGTGGCTCCTCGCCTTCGGCGCCGTGCACGCGTTCCTGGTGTTCCCCGGCGAGATCCTCGCCTCCTACGGGCTGGCCGGGCTCGTGCTCGGCGGTCTGCTGTTCCGTTCCGACCGCGCCGTCACGCGCACGATCGCGGTGCTCGTGCCCTGCTACGCCGTCACCGTGACGCTGGCGATGGTCTCCCTCGCGGCTGCGCCCGACGTCGCCGCGGTCGCGATGCCCGGGTACACCACCGCGGCGGACTGGCTGGCGCGCGCGGTCGCCGTGCCGTTCAACCCGATTTTCGTCGCCCTGGCCTTCCCGCTGTTCCTGCTCGTCGTGCTGGGTTTCCGGGCCGGGCGCATCGGGCTGCTCGACGAGCCGGCCCGCCACCGCCTGCTCCTGGTCCGCATCGCGGTCGGCGGGATCGCCACGTCGTTGCTCGGCGCGTTGCCCGCGGCGCTGATCGCGGTCGACGCCCTACGGCCCGGCGTCGTGTCCACCGGCGCTCTGCTCGCCCTGCAGGTGCTGACGGGCGTGCTCGGCGGCGCCGGCTACGCGGCGGCGTTCGGCCTGCTCGCCCTGCGCCTGGACGAGCGGCGCGGCCCGATCACCCGTGCCGTGGCCGCGGTGGGACAGCGGTCGCTGACCTTCTACCTGCTCAACTCGGTGCTCGTCGCCGTGGTGCTGCACCGCGGCCTGCTGGGTCTCGGGGAGCGGGTGGACAGCCTCGGCGCGCTGGCCGTCGCCCTCGCCGTCTGGCTCGTCGCGCTGGCCGTGGCGGCCTGGATGGACCGCACCGGGCGTCCCGGTCCGATGGATGCGCTGCTGCGCCGGCTCGTCTCCAAGCGCTGAACGCATGATCAACGCGCACTGGTTCACCCGCGATCATGAACCACTGCGCGTTCGGTCAGTCCGGCCAGACGGGCGCGCGCTTCTCCAGGAACGACGCCATCCCCTCCCGCGCGCCGGGGCTCTGTGACAGCGACGCCATCACCTCCACGGCGATCGCGTACGCGTCGGCCTCCGGCCGGTCCAGCTGGGCGTAGAGGGTCTGCTTGCCCACGCCCTTGCCGAAGCGGCTGCCGCGGGTGGCCCGCGCCAGCAGGTCGTCGACCCGGGCGTCCAGCTCGGCGTCCGGCACCGCGTAGTTGACCAGCCCCCACTCGGCGGCGGTGGCCGCGTCGACCGCGTCGCCGGTGAGGGCCATCTCCATCAGCCGCTTGCGTCCGATGGTGCGGGCCACCGGGACGGCAGGCGTGTGGCAGAACCAGCCGCCCTTGCCCCCGGGCAGCGCGAACGCGGCCGACTCCGCCGCCACCGCCAGGTCGCAGGACGCCACGAGCTGGCAGCCCGCCGCGGTCGCGATGGCCTGCACCCGCGCGATCACGACCTGCGGCACCTCCTGGACGGTCTGCATGACGCGGGTGCAGAGCTTCAGCAGGTCGCGCACCCCGCCGAGGTCCCGGGCCGCCACGTCGGAGAAGTCGTGGCCCGCCGAGAACGCCTTGCCCTCGGCGCCGAGCACGATGCCCGTGGCGCTGCTGCGCCCTGCCGTCTCGAACGCGTCGAGCAGCTCGCGCAGGTGGCCTTCCGACAGTGCGTTGCGCCGGTCCGGCCGGTTCATCGTGATCCGGACGGTGTCGCCCTCGTGCTTGACCAGCAGATGTTCGTAGTCGGCCATGCCGCAACGGTAGTCCGGGACGGGGGTCGTGGCACTCGGGTGAGTCCGACGAACCGGGCTTGTCGGACGCTGCCACCCCGCGTACGGTGACCTCGTGACCGGATCGGGAGATCTGGTCACAACGTCAGATGGTCAGGGCGTCACGACGAGGAGGTCGGCGTGGCCGCGCCGGAGTTCGCGAGCAGCCGCATGGAGCGGGTCCTCGACACCGCAGCCGAGCTGCTCGTGCGATGGGGCTACCAACGGGTCACCATCGACGAGGTCGCGCGGCACGCCGGAATCGGCAAGGGCACGGTCTACCTGCACTTCCGCACGAAGGAAGCGCTCTTCCTCACCGTGCTGCTGCGTGCCAACCGCCGGATCGTCACGGCCATGGCCGACCGGATGGAGGCCGAGCCCGCGCACGTCCTGCCCTCCCGGCAGCTGAGCTCGCTCTACCTGGAGCTCGCGGCCGACCCGATGTCCCGCGCGCTGTACCTGGCCGACGCCGAGGTGCTCGGCCGGCTCGCACACGAAGCAGGGGAGACCCTCGGGGGGCTGGCCGCCGCCCGTGCGGAGACGCTGACCGAACACCTGCGGCTGCTGCGCGACGCGGGATGTGTGCGCACCGACCTCGACATCGACGCGCTGCTCTACATGTTCGGGGCGATCGGGGCCGGGTTCTTCTTCGTGGGCGGTGCGCCGGGGAGCCGTCCCGACCTCGACGTGGACACCCGCGCCGGTCTCCTCGAACGGGCCATCGCCTCCGCCGTGCAGGTGCCGGACCCGCCGTCCGCCGAGCTCGAGCGCCTGGCGCCCGTCATCGCCGAGCTCTACCGATCACTCATCGAGCACATCGACAACGAGTGGCGCCGCCGCGTCCGGTGAACCCGGACGGACGGCACCGGAGAGAAGGAGCCAGGAATGACCACGACACCGTCGTCCGTCGAACCGAACCTGATGGACCCTGCCCTCATCGCCGATCCGTACGGGGGCTACGGACGCCTGCGCGAGCAGGGCCCGGTGCTGCGCGGACGCACGATGGACGGCGGAAGCGCCTGGTACGTCACGCGTCAGGCGGACGTGCGCGTGGTGCTGGGTGATCCGCGTTTCGTGAACGACCCGGCGTCGGTGCCGGATGTGGAGGTGAACAACGTCCGCGAGAAGATGCTCGAGGAGGCGCTGGGCCTCCCGCCGGAGCTCTCCCGCTACGTCATCACCTCGATCCTCGACAGGGACGGAGCCGACCACACCCGGCTGCGCAAGCTGGTGTCGCGGGCGTTCACGGTTCGGCGGGTCAACGACCTGCGCCCCCGGGTCGAGGCGATCACCGCGACTCTGCTCGACGGCCTCGCGTCCCCCGCCGAACTGATCGAGCAGTTCGCCTATCCGCTGCCGATCACGGTGATCTGCGAGCTGGTCGGTGTGCCCGAGGCCGACCGGCCCGCCTGGCGGGAGTGGGGCGTCGGCCTGGTGTCGATGGACCCGAAGATCTTCCCGGTGGTGATCCGCGAGATGGTCGCCCACGTGCAGGACCTCATCGGGCGCCGCCGGGCAGAGCCGGCCGACGACCTCCTGACCGCCCTCATCCAGGCGCAGGAGGCGGACGGCGACCAGCTCAGCGACGACGAGTTGGTCACGATGGTGCTCACGCTGGTGCTCGCGGGCCACGAGACGACCGCCCACCTGATCGGGAACGGCATCGTCGCCCTGCTCACCCACCCCGACCAGCTCGACCTGCTCCGTCACGACCCGAGCCTGTGGCCCGGCGCCGTGCACGAGCTGATGCGGTTCTGCGGGCCGGTGCACATCACGAGACTGCGCTACGCCGCGGAGGACGTCGATCTCGGCGGGGTGCGGATCCGAACGGGTGAAGCCGTCCAGGCCGTGCTGGTGTCGGCCAACTTCGATCCCCGGGAGTACACCGACCCCGAGCGGTTCGACGTGACCAGGCGGCCGGTCGGGCGCGGGGAGGGGCACGTGGGGTTCGGGCACGGATTCCACTACTGCCTCGGTGCGGCGCTCGCCCGTCAGGAGGGGGAGGTGGCGTTCCGCGCTCTGTTCGAGCGGTTCCCCGACCTGGCACTGGTCAACGAGGAGCAGGAGTGGGCGCGGTTGCCGGGGTCGCGCAGGCTCACGCGGCTGCCGGTGCGGCTCGCCTGACGCGTCACGGCGTGGTGACGCCGAGGAACTCCAGGAGCGCGTCGAGCCTGTGGTCGAGATCCTCGCCGTAACGCACGATCCGGGGGTCACCGAGGCTCGCCAACCGCGCGCTGGGCCGGTCGGTCACGAATCGCACCTGCCCCGCCACGTCCTCGTGGATAGCCGCGCGCAATGGCGCGCGGAACAGAACTGCCGGGCTGTCCAGCAGGTACGCCCGGCACCGGCGGCAGTTGCTCTCGGGGCACAGCATCGAGCTGATGTCGCGGCTCCAGTGAGTGACGAAGCCGTGGGGAGCCTTGTCCGCCACCGCGCGGACAAGGGCGTCCCAGTTCGCTTCCGCTCTCGTGAACTGCGTGAACCCTGGTGTGTCGAACCGCGGCACGGCCTGCTCGAACCGGGCCCGGAACTCGGCGAAGGACGTGTCGACCACAATCCTGTGCACCTTGCGGGCCGCCACATCGATCTCGCGTCGTTGCGGTGGTGTCATGGCTTCTCCCTGGGGAGGAACCTTAAACCCGCCGTCCGTCATTTCAATACAGATCCTGACGGCGGATCGCCTGTCCGCCAAATGCCGACGAATCTGGAGAACGATATCGACCGGGCCGAGAATGGTGATCAAGCTCGGGGCGCCGCCGACGTCTCCCGTGGGCTCCAGCGCCGCAGCGCGGGGTTGGTGACGGCCAGTGCGACCACCACGAGGGCGCAGGCGAGGCCGCCCGTCACCGCGGCCGTCGACGCCGAGGTGAGAGCGGCCACGGCCCCGGCCCTGGCGTTGCCGATACCCGGGCCGCCGACGCCCACGACGTTCTCGACGGAGCTGACGCGGCCGAGGTAGGTGTCCGGGGTGGCCAGCTGGACCAGGGTGCCGCGGGAGATGACGGAGATGGTGTCGGCGGCCCCGGCCACGGCGAGGCACGCGAAGGTCGGCAGCAGCGTGTCGGAGAGGCCGAAACCGGCGAGCGCCAGACCCCAGGTGGCCGCGGCGACCAGGGAGACCATCCCCGGTCTGCCGACGCGGACCATGAGACCGGAGGTGAGGCTGCCGGCGATCCCGCCCACCGCGATCGCCGACAGGAACAGGCCGAGGGTCTCCGGGTTCCCCCCGAACCGTTCCTGGTTGATCATCGGGAAGAGCGCGATGGGCATCGCGAGCACGGTGGCGGCGAGGTCGGTGGCCATGGCGCCACGCAACGCCGGGCGCCGCACGAGGAACCGCCAGCCGTCCCAGGTCGAGCGCAGGCCGAACCGCGCCGCGCCGTCCGCGGGCCGCATGCTCGGCAGCCGGGCCACCCCGTACAGAGAGACCGTGATGGCCGCGGCGTCGAGGACGTAGGCCCAGGTGAGGCCCCAGCGGGCCAGAACCAGACCGGCGACGGCCGGCCCGACCAGCATCGCGGCCTGGAAGCTGACGTGGTTCAGGGCGATGCCGGCCGGAACCTGGTCGCGCGGGAGCAGCCGGGCCACGAAGGTGCGGCGGGCTGACGACCCGAGCGCTCCGCACGACGTCTGCGCAGCCACCAGAAGCAGCACGAGTGGCAGTGACTGCATACCGACGGCGGCCTGGACGGCGAGCAGCGCGGCCGCGGTCACCGCACCCGCACCGGAGATCATGACGAGCGTGCGTCGGTCGACGGCGTCGGCCAGCGCGCCACCGAGCAGTCCGAACACGATCGTCGGCACGGCCGTGGCGACTCCGATGGCGCCGACCCACACCGGGCTGTGCGTGAGCTCCCAGACCTGGTAGAGCACCGCGACCACGGCGACCTGGCCGCTGAAGCTCGACGCCGTCGTGCCGACCCAGAGGCGGCGGAACGCCGGGTGCGACCGCAGCGGGCGGGTGTCGACGATGCCGTCCAGCACGCTCACGCCCCGTGCCCCGGTCCGTGACCCTCGAGCTGCTGCGTGATGCGGTCGAGGAAGGAACGACGCTGCAGAGCCGCTGTGATGTCGTCGACGACGCGGGTGAGGGGGTAGGGCAGCTCCTCCTCCAGCTCCGCCAACGCGCGTTCCGTCGCGCGCCACTCGTCTTCGAGAAACGGCACGAGCTCACGGCCGCGATCGGTCAGCGAGACGGTGCGGGTGCGGGCGTCGGAGCCGGGTGAGCTCTCGACGAGCCCGTCCCCGCGCATGGCGGTGACGGTCTGGCTCATGGCCGAGTGCGTCACGTCGACCTGTTCGGCCAGCTCCTTGACACTCATCGGGCCGAGGTGGTGCAGGCGGATCAGCGCCATGCTGAACCGGGTGCGGACGGGCACGCCGCGCTGCGCGTACAGCCTGCCGATGTCGTCATCCATCGCCGAGAGCAGAACCCGCAGGGGCCGGATCGCGCTCTCGAGGGTCGGGTCGGCGCCCCGGGCCGGCTGGGGCTGATCAGGGGATGTCACAGCGCTAATGTAACAGCGCTGATATGACAGTGCTCACGGGTTTTAGACCGGCGCCGGGCCGGGCGCGGCAGCCGGTGACCGCAGCCGGTCGAACGCCTCCCGGAAGGCCGCCTGGTCGCACGGGACGACCAGGACGAGCGTCCGGGAGAGCCGGCTGGCAGCGGAGACCCCACCCCCTGCGAGTCGCCCGAATTACGCCCGCGCGGGGTGATCGCTATGAGATGCGGCTGTTGGCCCCGCGGAGAGCGAACACCTGCATCTCGGAACGATCAAGCGCACCGCGCGCCCCGCCCCTGATGGTCCTCGCAGAGGGGGTGGGTTCCTCGCAGGTGCTGTGGGGTCTGCGAGGAGCACGCGCGGTTTGCGAGGACGCGCCTGGTCCCGCGAGTCGCCCGGTTTGGGGGCGCGAGTTGCCGGGTTCTCGTTGTGGCGCGACCCGTGGCGCGACTCCTGCGTGGGCGCGTGGGCGCGTGGGTGCGTGGGTGCGTGGGAAACGGGCGACTCGCGCCCGCGATCCGGGCGACTCGCGCGCTGGAACCGGGCGACTCGCGGGCACAGCGGGGGGTGATCGCTGTGAGATGCGGCTGTTGGCCCCGCGGGGGGCGGACCCGTGGATCTCGGAACGATCAACCGCGCCGCGCCCCGCCCCCGTCTAGTACGACCGGGGGAGGCCGAGGGAGTGCTGGGCGATGTAGTTCAGGATCATCTCCCGGCTCACCGGGGCGATCCGGGTGGCGCGGACGGCGCCGACCAGCGTGCCCACCCCGTACTCGACCGACATCCCGTTGCCGCCGTGCGCCTGCACCGCGGCGTCGACGGCGTTGATCGCGGCCTCGGCGGCGGCGTACTTGGCCATGTTCGCCGCCTCGCCCGCGGCGGCCTGGTCGCCCTCGTCGTAGAGCCAGGCGGCGCGGGTGGTGGCGAGGCGGGCGAGCTCGACCTCGACGTGGGCCTTGGCGAGCGGGTGGGCGATCGCCTGGTGGCTGCCGATCGGCGCCTGCCACACGGTGCGGTCCTTGGCGTAGGCGGCGCCCTTGCGCAGGGCGTAGCGGGCGAGGCCGTTGACGTAGGCGGCCACGGTGATCCGCTCCGGGTTGAGGCCGGCGAACAGCGCTGCCAGGCCGGCCTCCTCCCCGCCGACCAGCGCGTCGTCGGGCACGAACGCGTCGTCGAAGTAGATCGTGAACTGCTTCTCGGGGCTGTGGATGGCCATCTCGATCGGCTGGTAGGTCATGCCCGGTGTGTCGGTGGGCACGATGAACATCGCGGGGCGGAGGGTGCCGGCTGCCGCGTCCTCGAGGCGGGCGACCACGAGCGTCGCGTCCGTCTCGTCCACGCCGGAGATGTAGTACTTGGTGCCGCTCAGGCGCCACCCGCCGCCGTCGGGGTCGCGGCGGGCGGTGGTGGTGATCCGGTGCGAGTTCGATCCCGCGTCCGGCTCGGTGATCGCGAACGACATCCGGACGGAGCCGTCGGCGAAGCGGGGGAGCCAGCGCTCCTTCTGGTCGGCGGTGCCGGACTTCGCGATCACCGAGGCGGCGATCGCGGGCGAGACCACGATCAACAGCAACGGGCAGCCCGCCGCGGCGATCTCCTCGGCGACGATCGTGAGCTCGACCATCCCAGCGCCGCCGCCTCCGTACTCGGCGGGTACCGCCACGCCGAGGTAGCCGGCCGCGGCGGCGTCGGCCCACAGCTCGGTGGTCTTCGCGCCGGTACGCGCCTTGTCCATGAGGTAGTCGTGGCCGTACTTCGCCGCCATCGCGGCGACGGAGGACCGCAGCAGCCGTTGCTCGTCGGTCTCGCGCAGGTCCATGCGGTGGTCCCTTTCCGGTCCGGTCGGTCGCGTTGGGGCAGATCATGCCCCGTCGCCGAGCTCAGGCCCGATCGTGCAGCTGCAGGAGCAGGTAGGCGGCGAGGCTCTGGGAGTCCGTCATCTCGCCGGACCGGGCCATCGCCTCGAACTCCGCCGTGGTGAACCAGGCGGCGCGCATGTCCTGTTCGGTGTGCTCGCGTTGCGTGGGTCCCTCGTTGAGCTCGGTGGCCAGCCAGACGGTGCCGGTCTGGCTCGACATCCCGGGCGCCACCTCGAGCCTGCCGATCAGCTCCATCCGGCCGGCCACGAGGCCGGTCTCCTCGCGCAGCTCCTGCACCGCCAGGTCGGCGGTGTCGACCTCCGTCCGGCCGGGGGCCGTGCCTGCCGGGAACTCCCAGCGGCGTCGGCCCACCGGGTAGCGGAACTGTTCGACCATCTGGAGCCGGTCGCCGTCACGCGGGATCACCAGTGCGAAGGTCGGCTTGTCGATCACGCCGTAGATGCCGTTCGAGCCGTCGGGGCGGCGCACGGCGTCCTCACGAACGGACATCCAGTTGTTGGCGTAGACCTGGCGGGTGCTGAGCGTCTCCACCTGACCACCGTGCCGGTTTGCGGGGATCGGGCACGATCCGGGGGTGCGCGCGTCCCGGTTGGTCACCCTGCTGTTCACGCTGCAGCGCCTGCGCGGGGCGACGGCGGCCGAGCTGGCGCGCGAGCTGGAGGTCTCCGAGCGGACGATCTACCGGGACGTCGCTGCACTTTCCGCAGCGGGGGTGCCGCTGTTCGCCGAGCCCGGCCGCGGCGGCGGCATCCGGCTCGTCGAGGGCTGGCGGACCCGGCTGGACGGGCTCACGGCACAGGAGGCGGCTGCGCTCTTCGCGGTGGGCGCCCCGCAGGTGCTCGCCGAGCTGGGTATGAGCGCCGCGCTGGCCGGGGCGCAGGCCAAGCTGCTCGCCACCCTGCCCGCGGAGCTGCGGGAGCACGCCCGGATCGTCGCGGAACGGTTCCACCTCGACGCGCCCGGCTGGTTTCACACCCCGCAGCAGGTGACGCAGCTCGCCGCTGTCGCCGAGGCGGTGTGGGAGCAGCGGCGGCTGCGCATCTCCTACCGCCGGCGCTCCGACGTCGTGGAGCGGACGGTCGACCCGCTCGGGCTCGTGCTGAAGGCGGGGACGTGGTACCTCGCCTCGCGGAGCGCGGAGGCCGTGCTCACCTACCGGGTCGACCGGATCGCCGCGGCGGAGCCGACGGGCGAGGGTTTCGCCCGGCCGGACGGGTTCGACCTCGCGGAGTGGTGGGCGGGGGCGGCGAGCCGGTTCGAGAGCCGGATGCTGCGCGAGACGGTGCGGTTGCGGCTCGGGCCGCGGGGGCTGAAGTGGTTGTCGCACGTCGCCGACCCCGACGCGGCGGTCCGTGCCGTGGCGCACGCCGGCCCGCCGGACGCCGAGGGCTGGCGCGAGGTGGAGCTCGACGTGGAGGACGTCCCGGTCGCGGCGGGCCAGCTCACGGGGCTCGGCGGGGAGGTGGAGGCGCTGGAGCCGCCCGAACTGCGGGTTGCGCTGGCGGCCGCGGGTGCCGCGCTCGCGGCCCGCAACGCGCCGATGTGACGCGCGTGTCAATCGTTGACATCCATGCGGTCCGATTGTGAGCATTATTGCCATCGAGGGAGGCGAGGTCCGGATGACCACCACGCGCAGCGCCGGCGAGACCGGCACCGGGAGTTCCCGGCGGGCGGTCGTCGCGGGCACGGTCGGCAACTTCATCGAGTGGTACGAGTTCGGCGTCTACGGTTTCTTCGCCACGATCATCGCCGCCAACTTCTTCAGCCCCGACGGGGCAGGCGGCCTGGAGAGCCTGATCAAGACCTACGCGTCGTTCGCGCTCGCCTTCTTCTTCCGGCCGATCGGGGCCGCGCTCTTCGGCCGGGTCGGCGACCGGATCGGCCGCAAGCCCACTCTCGTGCTCGTCCTGCTGCTGATGACCGCGGCCACCTTCCTGATCGGCGTGCTGCCCACCTACGCCACCGTCGGTGCCGCGGCCCCGTGGCTGCTCACGCTGGTCCGGGTGCTGCAGGGCCTCTCCGCGGGCGGCGAGTTCGGCGGCGCGGTCTCGGTGATGACGGAGTTCGCGCCCGCCGGGAAACGCGGGCTCTACGGCTCGTGGCAGTCGTTCACCGTGGCGCTCGGGCTGCTCGCCGGCGCCGGGCTCGCGGCGATCATGGGCGCGGTGCTCACCGCGGACCAACTCGCGCTGTGGGGGTGGCGGGTGCCGTTCCTGCTCGCCCTGCCACTGGGCCTGGTGGCGCTCTGGCTGCGGCTGCGGCTGGAGGAGACGCCGTCGTTCCGGCGGGCGGCCGCGGCCCCGGAAGCAGCGGTGGGGGGCGAGCCCGTCGCGGTGCCCGGTGCCGCTGCCACCGCGCGTGCCATCGGGGTGGGGGCCGCCCGGTTGATGGGCTGGTCGGCGGCGGGCTACACGTTCCTCGTGGTGATGCCCGCCTACCTGCAGTCGTCGCTGGGTGCCTCGTTCCAGCAGGCGCTGGTGGCCACGGTGCTGGCGAACGCCGGGTTCGCGCTGACGATCCTGCCGGCGGGTGTGCTCAGCGACCGGATCGGGCGGCGCCCGGTGATGCTCACCGGCACCGTGCTGATCGTCGTGCTGGCCCTGCCGTTGCTGAACATCCTGCAGGACCGCGGCAGCGGCACGTTCCTGCAAGGCCTCGCCGTGCTGGTGGCGGGCGCGGTCGTCGGCCTCATCGCCGGACCGGGACCGGCGATGCTGTCGGAGATGTTCCCGACCGGCGTCCGCTACACCGGGCTCGGCCTGGCCTACTCGTTGTCCAACGCGGTCTTCTCCGGCTCCGCCGGGCTGATCATCACGGCGCTGATCGCCCAGACGTCCGATGTGGACATCCCTGCCTACTACGTGATGGCCACCTGCGTGGTCAGCGCCGTCGCACTGGCCACGCTGCGCCGGGACAGCCACCGCAGGCCGCTGGGGGAGTGAGCGCGTGCGGGTGATCGGGATGATGTCCGGGACGTCCTTCGACGGGATCGACGCTGCGGCGGCCGACCTCGAGTTCGACGGCGACCGGATCGTGCTGCGCCTGCTCGGCGGGGTCAGCACGCCCTACCCGGACGACCTGCGCGCCCGGATCGCCGCGGCGCTGCCCCCGGCCGCCACGACTATGGAGGAGGTCTGCCGCCTGGACGCCGGCATCGGGCAGGCCTTCGCCGGGGCCGCCGCCGAGGCGAACGCGCAGCTGTGTGGCGGGCGTGCGGACCTCGTCGTCGCACACGGTCAGACCGTCTTTCACTGGGTCGACGGCGGCACCGTCCGCGGCACGCTGCAGATCGGTCAGCCCGCCTGGATCGCCGAGCGCACCGGCTGCGCGGTGGTGGCCGACCTGCGCAGCCGCGACGTCGCGGCAGGCGGCCAGGGCGCCCCGCTGGTGAGCATGGTCGATGTGTTGTGGCTGCGCGGACGGCCCGGCGTGCCGGTGGCGCTCAACCTCGGCGGCATCGCCAACGTGACGGTCGCCCCGCCCGGTGCGGACCCGATCGCGTTCGACACCGGTCCGGCCAACGCGCTGCTCGACCTGGCGGTGTCCGACCGCACCGGCGGCAGACTGACCTGCGACGTCGACGGGGCGATGGCCGCGCGTGGCCGGGTGGACGCCGCCCTGCTGGGGCGCCTGCTCGACGAGCCCTACTACGCGCGCGAAGCGCCGAAGACCACCGGCAAGGAGCTCTTCCACCGCGGGTACCTGGACGCCGCGTTGGCGGGCCGCCCACCCGTCGCCGACGACGACCTGGCGGCCACCCTGACCGCGCTGACCGCCCGCACGGTCGGGGACGCCGTTCGTACCGTCGGGGGCACCGAGGTGATCGCCGCGGGCGGCGGCACCCGCAACCCCACGCTGATGCGCATGCTCGCCGGGGAACTGCCCGGCGTTGCGGTGCGCACCTCGGACGAGCTCGGCCTCCCCGCGCTGTGGAAGGAGGCCTACGCGTTCGCGTTGCTGGGCTTCTGCACGGTGCACGACATCCCTGCCACCGTGGCGAGCTGCACCGGGGCGCGGCACCCGAGCGTCCTCGGCGCGATGCTGCCCGGCCGGGACGGGTTCCCCTGGCGGCAGCGGCCCGAGCGGCTGCCCCGGATGCTGGAGCTGGCGTCGTGACCGACCTCGCCGCCCGGATGCGGGCCGTGCTTCCGGAGCTTTCACCGGCCGAGGCCACGGTCGCCACGCGCCTGGGCGCCGATCCGGTTGCCGCTGCCCAGCTCACGATCACCGAGCTGGCCCGGGAGACCGCGACGAGCACGGCGACGGTCGCCAGGGTCGCACGGCGGCTCGGTTACCCGGGCTACCCCGCGTTGCGGCTGGCGCTGGCCGCGCTGGCCGCGCTGGACAGCGGCCAGGGTGCCGGGCTGCCGCTGGACTCGGGTGTCGCCGACGACGACCCGATGCCCACGGTGCTGCGCAAGCTCGCGGCGTTCGAGGGCGAGCAGCTCGCCGGCACCGCCGAGCTCGTCGACGGCGACGCGCTGGAGGCGGTGGTGGCGGCCATCGCCAGGAGCGGGCGGATCGACGTCTACGGGATCGGAGCCTCCGGCCTGGTGGCACAGGACCTCGCGGCCAAGCTCGGCCGGATCGGCGTGCTGTGCCTGGCCCGTCCCGAGCACGACGCCGCCGTGGTGAGCGCGGCCCTGCTCCGCCCCGGCGATGTCGCGATCGGCATCTCGCACTCCGGGGAGACGGCGGGGGTCGTGCGGCCCCTGCAGGCCGCGCGGTCGGCGGGTGCGGTCACGGTGGCGGTCACCGGGGCGTCGCGCTCCGGGCTGGCCAGGGCCGCGGACCACACGCTGCTCACCGCGGGCCGCGAGTTCGGGTTCCGCTCCGCGGCGATGGGCAGCCGCACGAGCCAGCTGTTGGTGGTCGACACCGTGTTCGTCGGCGTCGCCTACCGCACGCCGGGGGCGCTCGCCGCGCTGGAACGCACGCACCGGGCGGTCTCGGGTGGCAAGGGGGGTCCGGCGCGGGAGCGTGTCGAGCCGCCCGACGGCGCCGGACCCGGCCCGGATCGATCCGATGTGGATGGACAACCATGGACCTGACGACGCTCACCACCGAGGCCCCGAACCCGGCCACCACAGACCTCGACCGGATGCCCGTGGCCGACCTGCTCGCGCTGATGAACGCCGAGGACCGGCGCGCCCCCGAAGCCGTCGCCGCGGCACTGCCGCAGGTGGCCGAGGCCGTCGAGCTGATCGTCGCGGCGCGGGCGCGGGGCGGCAGGCTGGTCTATCTGGGCGCAGGCACCAGCGGCCGGCTCGGTCTGCTCGACGCCGTGGAGTGCCCCCCGACGTTCGACGTCGACCCCGCCGAGGTGGTCGGGCTGATCGCGGGCGGGCGCCGGGCGTTCACGGAAGCCGTCGAGGGCGCCGAGGACGATCCCGCGCTCGCCGCCGAGGACCTGCGCGGTATCGGGCTCGGGCCCGACGACGCCGTGGTCGGCCTGACGGCGAGCGGGCGCACCCCGTACGTGGTCGGCGGGCTCGACCACGCGCGTTCGGTCGGTGCGGCGACGGTGTCGGTGGCCTGCAACGTCGGTGCCGTGGTCAGCGCTCACGCCGACGTCGCGATCGAGCTCGACACCGGCCCCGAGGTGCTCACCGGGTCCACCCGCCTCAAGGCGGGTACGGCGCAGAAGCTCGTGTGCAACATGCTCTCGACCGCCGCGATGGTGCGCGACGGCAAGGTGTTCGGGAACCTCATGGTGGACGTCCGGCCGACCAACGCCAAGCTCGTCGACCGGGCGCGGCGGATCGTGGCCGCCGCCGCGGGCACCGACGCCGCCACCGCCGCGGCCGCGCTCGAGGCCGCGGGCGGCCAGCCCAAGGTCGCGGTCGTGATGCTGCTGGCCTGCTGTTCGCGCGTGGCGGCGCTCGACCGGCTCGCCGAGGCGGGAGGACGGGTGCGCGAGGCCGTCGGGATGTCCTGACGGCCGGCGTCGCACCGGCGCGGGGTCCTCGCAGAGGCCGGGGGGCTCTGCGAGGACCGGCGTACTGCCCGGGCGCCGTCCCCCGATTTCGGGGCACTAGGGTCGCCCTGGTGCGTCTCGTCATCGCCCGCTGCCAGGTGGACTACGTCGGCAGGCTCACCGCACATCTTCCGATGGCCCCGCGCCTGCTCCTGGTCAAGGCCGACGGATCGGTGAGCATCCACGCCGACGACCGCGCCTACAAGCCGCTCAACTGGATGAGCCCTCCGTGCTGGCTGGAGGAGCAGCCCGGCGTGTGGACGGTGCGCAACAAGGCCGACGAGTCGCTCGTGATCACCATCGACGAGGTGCTGCACGACTCGAAGCACGAGCTGGGCGTCGATCCGGGCCTGGTGAAGGACGGTGTGGAGGCGCACCTGCAGGAGCTGCTGGCCGCCCACCCCGGCGTGCTGGGCGAGGGCTACACGCTCGTGCGGCGGGAGTACATGACCGCGATCGGCCCGGTCGACCTGCTCTGCCGGGACGCCGACGGGCGCAGCGTCGCGGTGGAGATCAAACGCCGCGGCGAGATCGACGGCGTCGAGCAGCTCACCCGGTACCTGGAGCTCATGAACCGGGACCCGCTGCTCGCGCCGGTGGCCGGGGTGTTCGCCGCACAGCAGATCAAGCCGCAGGCCCGCACGCTGGCCGAGGACCGCGGCATCCGGTGCGTCGCCGTCGACTACGACGCGCTGCGCGGAACCGAGAGCAAGGACCTGCGCCTCTTCTGAGCCGCCCCGCCCCCGCCCGCCCGCCCGTTGCAGCAAAGCCACTTTCATGCAATCTCGTTGCCGCAAAGTGGCTTTGCTGCAACTTGCTGGGCCCCGGACCCCGGGGGCGTGAGGGTCCTGCAGGCTTGGTGCTGCTGCCCCTACTCTTGAGTAATGACCGCCACCGACACGCCCGCTCCCGGCGTCAGCGGGGCCTCGGCCACGTTCGAGTCGCTCGACCCGCGGACGGGCGACGTGGTCGGCACGCACCCGGTGCACGACGCCGCCGCCGTCGAGGCCGCCGTGGCGCGGGCCGCCGGCGCCGCGCAGTGGTGGGCCGAGCTGGGCTTCGCCGAGCGCCGTCGCAGGCTGGGTGAGTGGCGCAAGGCGCTGGTGCGCCGCATCGACGACCTGGCCCAGGTCGTGTCCGACGAGACGGGGAAGCCGCTCGACGACGCGCGCCTCGAACTCGTGCTGGCGATCGACCACCTGGACTGGGCGGCGAAGCACGCCGAGAAGGTGCTGCGCCGCCGCACGGTGTCGGCCGGGCTGTTGATGAGCAACCAGGCCGCCAGCATCACGTACGTGCCGATCGGGGTGGTCGGCGCGATCGGCCCGTGGAACTACCCCGTGTTCACCCCGATGGGTTCCATCGCCTACGCGCTGGCGGCCGGGAACGCGGTGGTCTTCAAGCCCAGCGAGCTGACGCCCGGCGTGGGCGTGGCGCTGGCCGACACCCTCGCCGAGATCGTGGACGGTCAGCCCCTGCTGCAGGTGGTCACGGGCTTCGGCGAGACGGGTGCCGCGCTCTGCCGGGCCCCGGGGGTCGGCAAGATCGCGTTCACGGGCTCCACCGCCACGGGCAAGCGCGTGATGGCCACCTGCGCCGAGACGCTCACCCCGGTGGTCATCGAGTGCGGCGGCAAGGACGCGCTGATCGTCGACGCCGACGCCGACCTGGGGGCGGCTGCCGACGCCGCGGTCTGGGGCGCCATGTCCAACGCCGGCCAGACCTGCGTGGGTGTGGAGCGCGCGTACGTGCTCGACGCGGTCGCCGACGCGTTCACCGAGAAGGTGGTGGCCGCGGCGCGCGGCCTGCGTTCCG
Source organism: Pseudonocardia sp. OZ21 (assembly GCF_059359135.1). Lineage (NCBI taxonomy): Bacteria > Bacillati > Actinomycetota > Actinomycetes > Pseudonocardiales > Pseudonocardiaceae > Pseudonocardia > Pseudonocardia sp. OZ21. Next base: position 161,361 of record NZ_JCADBN010000005.1, on the reverse strand, counting down.
GGTCGACCGGGGACTTCGGGCCGATGACGATGCCGTCCCAGGTGGACGTGGTGCGCCGCCACGTGGATGACGCGCTCGCCCGCGGCGGACGTGCGGTGGTGGGTGGGGCGGAGTCCGTCCAGCGGCCGTTCGTGGAGCCGGTGGTGATCGTCGACGTGCCCGAGGACAGCTCCGCGATCACCGAGGAGACGTTCGGGCCGCTGCTCGTCGTCAACCGGGTGCCCGACGTCGACGAGGCCGTGCGCCGGGCCAACGCCACCGGGTACGGCCTCGGCGCCACGGTGTTCTCGAAGAGCCACGGCGAGGAGATCGCGGCGCGGCTGCGCTGCGGGATGGTGTCGATCAACGGGGTGATCTCGTTCGCGGGCATCCCCAGCCTGCCCTTCGGGGGTGTCGGCGACTCCGGTTTCGGACGCATCCACGGTGCCGACGGGCTGCGCGAGTTCACGCGCCCCCAGGCCGTGGCGCGCCAGCGGTTCGCGCTGCCCATCCGCGTCACCAGCTTCCGGCGCACCTCGCGCGGGATGAAGGCACTGCTCGGGATCGTGCGGCTGCGACACGGCCGGTAGGCGGCAACCGGTGCGCCCGGGTCGGGGCAGTCACACGGCCGCCCGTGCGCGCCCCTGTAATGCGAGGATCCCGGGGATTGTCCTCGGTGAACGGGAGGTGGACGGTGGCACGGGAGTTCCGGACGGTCGGCGTGGTCGGTCTGGGCACGATGGGTGCGGGCATCGTCGAGGTGTTCGCTCGCAGCGGGCTCCACGTGGTCGCCGCGGAGGTGGACGACGAGGCGGTCCAGCGGGGCCGCACGCACCTGGAGACGTCCACCGCGCGCGCTGTCGGCCGCGGCAAGCTGACGCAGCAGGACGCCGACGAGCTGCTCGCCCGGATCGCCACCACCACGTCACTGGCCGACCTGTCCGACGTCGACCTCGTGGTCGAGGCGGTGCCGGAGCACCTCGACCTCAAGGCCACGCTGTTCGCGGAGCTGGACGCGGTGTGTCGCCCCGACGCGATCCTCGCGTCCAACACCTCGTCGCTCTCGATCACCGAGCTGGCGGTGCGTACCGGGCGCCCCGGCAAGGTCATCGGGATGCACTTCTTCAACCCGGCACCCGTGCAGAAGCTCGTGGAGCTGGTGCGCACCGTCGTCACGGAGCAGGACGTCGTGGACGACGCCAGGGCGTTCGCCGCCACGCTCGACAAGGTGCCGGTCGTCATCGGTGACCGTGCCGGGTTCATCGCCAACGCGCTGCTGTTCGGGTACCTCAACCACGCCGCGCAGATGTACGAGGCGCACTACGCGAGCCGCGAGGACCTCGACGCCGCCATGCGGTACGGCTGCGGCTACCCGATGGGCCCGCTGGCCCTGCTCGACCTGATCGGGATCGACACGAGCTACGAGATCCTCGACACGATGTACCGGGAGTCGCGCAACCTGATGCACGCGCCCGCCCCGGTGCTCCGGCAGATGAGCACCGCCGGCCTGCTCGGTCGCAAGACCGGCCGTGGCTTCTACTCCTACGCCAAGCCGCACAGCTCCGAGGTCGTGCCCGACGCCCTCACCCCGTCCGGTGCCGCTGCGCCCGACGTGGCCGGCCGCGACGTGCAGCGTGTCGGCGTGGTCGGCACCGGCACCATGGCCACGGGGATCGTCGAGGTCTTCGCCAGGGCCGGGTTCGACGTGATCGTGCGGGGGCGCTCGAAGTCGAAGATCGACAACTGTGTGGCCACGGTCCGCAAGTCGCTGGACAAGGCGGTGGTGCGCGGCCGGGCCACCGAGGCCGACCGCGACGCCGCGCTGGCCCGGATCACCGGCACCACGCACCTGGAGGGCCTCGCCGACGTCGACCTGGTGGTGGAGGCGATCGCCGAGGAACTCGACGTCAAGCGGGCGGTGTTCGGGGCGCTCGACGAGGTGTGCAAGCCGGGCGCGATCCTCGCCACCACCACGTCGTCGCTTCCGGTGGTGGAGTGCGCCGCCGCCACGTCCCGCCCGCAGGACGTCGTCGGGCTGCACTTCTTCAACCCCGCGCCGCAGATGAAGCTCGTCGAGGTGGTCTCGACGATCACCACCGCCCCCGAGGTGGCGACCTCGGCGCGCGCTCTGTGCGAGCGGCTGGGGAAGGTGCCGGTGTCGTGCGGTGACCAGGCCGGGTTCATCGTCAACGCGCTGCTGTTTCCCTACCTCAACGACGCGGTGAAGATGCTCCAGGCCCACTACGCCACCGCCGACGACATCGACGCCGCCATGAAGACCGGCTGTGCGCTGCCGATGGGGCCGTTCGAGCTGCTCGACGTGGTGGGGCTGGACGTCTCGCTGGCCATCCAGCGTTCGCTCTACCAGGAGTTCCGGCTCTCCGGTCTCGCCCCGGCCCCGCTGCTGGAGCACCTGGTCACCGCGGGAAGGCTGGGCCGCAAGACCGGGCACGGCTTCCGGGACTACGCGGCGCGCTGAGGCTGTTGCGTCGCCGTGCCCAGATCCAACCGTCCGCGACGTCCGACGCCGGGGCGCACCGAACACGTCCCGCTGCGGTCGGCGTCCCTCACGAGGATCGAGAGCGCAGCCGACGGCGAGTGGATGGTGCGCAGCGTCCCGGGTTCGTCGTCGGCGAAGACCTACCGCTGCCCCGGCTGCGACCATCTGATCCCGGCAGGCGCCCCGCACGTCGTGGCGTGGCCCGCCGCCGAGTTCGGGTCGGTGGAGGAGCGCAGGCACTGGCACGCCCCCTGCTGGCAGGCCCGGGACCGGCGCGGCCCGGGCCGGCGGCGATGGCGCTGACGCCGGCCGTCGCTCGAGATCAGCGAGGCCCCTTCGGGGAGGGGAGAGCGGACATGATCTTCTCGAGCAGGTCCCGCGACTCGTCGGGGCCGTGCGCCAGGTGGCACAACCCGTCGAACATCCGCAGATACTCCTGGACGCTCGCTTGTTCCTTCAGGTAACGCTGCCCGGAATGGGTCTCGATCGCGACGATGTCGCGGTCGATGTCGTCGGCGAACTGGAAGACGGTGAACATGCCGAACAGGCCCGCGTGCACCCCGGCGTCGAAGGGCAGGATTCGGATGGTGATGTTGCGGTGCAGGGAAAGGCGATGTAGCTGATCGAGCTGCGCGCGCATCTCCTCGGGGGATCCGACCTCACGGTGCAGCGCGCCTTCGTCGATCACGGTGATGAGCCGGGTGCGGTTCCGTGAGGCCAGCAGCAGTTCCTGTCGCCGCCCGCGGATCTCGATCAGCCGCTGGATCTGCTCGACAGTTCTCGGCGGCGGCAGTTTCCCGAGAAGGTGGCCGGCGTGCTCCGGCGTCTGAAGCAGGCCGGGAATCAGCGAGAGAGCGAACGCCCTGATCGTCGACGCTCCCGACTCGAAGTCGAGATAGGCGTTGAGCGGCGGCGACACGACGTCGGAGTACTGCTTCCACCAGGCCTGCCTCCGGCCTGCCCCCGTCCACTGCCGCAGCCGGTCGGCGGTGGCGGTGTCGACGCCGTAGAACACGATGAGGTCGCGGATGTCGCGGAGCTGAGGGGCTCCCTGCCCGTTCTCCAGCCTGCTGAGCTTGGACGTGGAAATGAGGGTGGCGTCGGCGACCTCGTCGAGAGTGCGGTGGCCCCGGATACGGCGAAGCTCCGCACCGAGTCGTCGGCGGGGCAGCAGGGGACCCTCGTCCGGCGCCATTTCCCGCCTCCGATCATGTCCGGATGCGGAGTGTCCACTCTGGCGGTCCAATGATGACAGCGCCGATCAGGTACTTGCGTTTTGGAATCCCATCGGAGGGTGACGTACGGGTGCGGCGTACAGGTGGAACGGTGTGGGATTCCCAGTATTGCCTTGCAACTGGAGGATTCCGAAGCGCAACCTGGATCTGCGGCTCCCGACCCGGACCCGGGGCGGGCAGCGGGGTCGCCCCTCGACGAAGGGGGCACGTACCATGTTGACCATGATGGCGGTCGTTGGAATCGCCGCACTGGTAGGAATTGCCCTGATCATCGGGCGAATGGACACCGTGGCGCGGCACGGGGCGTGGAGGAGAATCGCCGCCGCCCGCCACCAGGTGTGGCTCGACGAACAGGATCTTCGGAACTCGGCAGACCAGCCCAGGTGCGCGGACTGCCCGACGAACCGGCCGGGAGGTCAGCGGCTGGGCCGCTGACACGCTCAGCGGCGGCCGGCAGCCGCCCGGGTGCGGCGACCAGAGCGCGCACCGTTGGCGTCGTCGCTGTTGGTGTCGCTGCCGGTGTCCCTGTTGGTGTCCCTGTTGGTGTCGCTGCCGGCGTCGCTGCCGGCGTCGCCGGCAGGGCCCGGGTCCGAGCCGTTCTCGGCGGTAGCGGCAGCGGCCGCGGGATCCCGAGGCGCAGGCACCACACCGTTGTCGGACCTGCCCGGATCCACGGCAGGCTGTTCCCGCGGGGCGGTCAGGGTGACGAGCGCGCGGTCGAGGACCACGCGCGCGTCGCCCAACTGCTCACTGATCCGCTTGCGCAGCTCGATGAGCTCGCCGAGCCGGTTCTCCGCGTCGCCGACGACAGCGCGGCCGATCGCCTTCGCCTTCGCCTCTTCCTCGCGGTAGCGCTCTGCGGCCGCTGCGCGCAGCTCCTCCGCCTGGCGGTGGGCTTCCTTCCGTTCCGCGGCGATCGCGGCCAGGGCCTCGGTGCGGCGCTGGTCCAGGGCGATCACGAAGTCCTCTTCGGCCACGGCGCGCCGTGCCTCCGACTCGGTCCAGGCGCGGGCCCTGTCCTGCTCTGCCCTCGCGACCTCGTCGGCGAGCGTCTGCTGCGCATCGCGTCGCTCCGCGGCGAGCTGCTCCTGGGTCATCCTGCGCTCGAGCTCGAACTCGGTGCGGGCCTGCGCGAGATCCTGGGTGAGCACCTCGGCCTCGGCCTTCGCCGCGGCGACGATCGCCTCCGCCTCGGTCCGGGCGTCGGAGAGGATCTGCGTCCGCTCCGCCGTGATCTCCTCCGCCTCGGCCTGGGCGGCGCCGATGATCTCCGACCGCTGCGCCGTGATCGCTTCCGCCTCGGCCTGCGCCTCGGCGAGGGCCTGCGTTCGCTGCGCCTCGATCGTCTCCGCCTCGGCCTGCGCCGCGGCGATGATCTGTGTCTTCTGCGCCTCGGCCTCCGAGATGCGCCTGCTGACCTCGGTCTCGGCCCGGCCGAGCATCTCGGCGACCTCGTCCTGGGCCAGCCGCAGCATCGTGCGCATCCGCTCGCTCATGCCCTGCACGTTGTGCCCCGGGCTCACCAGCGTGCGGACCTGCGCGCGCAGTTTCTCCGCCCGGACCCGCGCCTCGTCGAGCTCCCTGGCGAGCTGGCCCGCCTGCTCGAGCGCTGCGTTCCGGTCGGTGACGAGGATGCTGACGTGCGCGTCCAGAGTGCGCAGGTGAGTGTCGACCTGACCCTGGTCATAACCCCTTCGCACGACCTCGAAGCCGGTGTCGGTCGAGGGCGGAACGGGGTCTGCGGGCATGGAGGTCACCGTACCGGGCACACCTGGGAGCGTCCCCAGGTGCAACCACGATGGTGAATGCCCTCACCCGCTCGTGCGACGGACGTTGCAATCAGACGCCGCGGAAGCGGTTGATCGCGTGGAGGTGCTTCGCTCGCTTCTCCGGGTCGGTCACGCCGAGTCCTTCGGAGGGGGCGAGCGCCAGCACCCCGACCTTGCCCTGGTGGCTGTTGGTGTGGACGTCCATCGCGGCCTGGCCGGTCTCCGCGAGCGGGTACACCTTGGACAGCGTCGGGTGGATGAGGCCCTTCTCGACCAGCCGGTTCGCCTCGAACGACTCCCGGTAGTTGGCGAAGTGCGAGCCGATGATCCGCTTGAGGTTCATCCAGAGGTACCGGTTGTCGAAGGTGTGCTCGTAGCCGGTCGTGGACGCGCAGGTGACGATCGTGCCGCCCCGGCGGGCGACGTAGACGCTGGCGCCGAACGTCTCCCGGCCCGGGTGCTCGAAGACGATGTCCGGGTCGTCGCCACCGGTCAGCTCACGGATCCTGGCCCCGAGCCGCTTCCACTCCGTCGGGTCCTGGTTGTGCTCGTCCTTCCAGAACCGGTAACCCTCCGCACTGCGGTCGATGATCAGCTCGGCGCCCATCGCGCGGCAGATCTCGCCCTTCTCCGGCGAGGAGACGACACAGACCGGGGTGCCGCCGCCGTTCAGCGCGAACTGCGTGGCGTACGAGCCGAGCCCGCCGGACGCCCCCCACACGAGCACCGTGTCGCCCTGCTTCATGCCGGCGCCGTTGCGGGAGACGAGCTGTCGGTAGGCCGTGGAGTTGACGAGCCCGGGGCTCGCCGCCTCCTCCCACGTCAGGTGCCGGGGCTTGCGCAGGAGCTGGTTGGACTTGACCAGTGACAGCTCGGCCAGGCCGCCGAAGTTCGTCTCGAACCCCCAGATACGTTGCTGGGGGTCCATCATCGTGTCGTTGTGCCCGTCGGAGCTCTCCAGCTCCACCGACAGGCAGTGGGCCACCACCCGGTCGCCGGGCTTCCAGAGGTTGACGCCGGGGCCCACGCGCAGCACGACACCGGCCAGGTCGGAGCCGACCACGTGATAGGGCAGGTCGTGCCGCTTGGTGAGCGGCGAGAGCCTGCCGTAGCGGCGCAGGAAGCCGAAGGTCGGCATCGGCTCGAAGATCGAGGTCCAGACCGTGTTGTAGTTGATGGCGCTGGCCATCACGGCCACCAGCGCCTCGCCGGGTCCCGGTTGTGGGGTCGGCACGTCGTCGAGGTGGAGGCTCTTGCGGGGGTCCTTCTCGCGTGCCGGGATGCCCGCGAACATCTCCGTCTCGTCGGCGTGCACGGTGATGCCGCGGTAGTGCTCCGGGACGTCGAGCCCGCCGATGGCGGCGTCCTGGTCGGCGAGTATCGCGTCGAGGATCTCCTGCACGGCTGGCCTCCGTTGGTCGCGAGTGCGTGGTATCCCAAAGGTTACTGCGCGGTATGGTACCCGGCGGTCCCGTTCGGCAGGAGTGACCAGCGCCACTCCGTCAGTGGCTGTCGGCCGCCGCCTGCTCCACGAGCTCGACGAGCACGCCTCCCGCGTCCTTCGGGTGGACGAAGTTGATGCGGGAGCCCGCGGTGCCCCGGCGGGGCTCGTCGTACAACAGGCGCATGCCCTTGTCCCGCAGCGCCGCGCAGGTGGCCTCGATGTCCGCCACGCGGTAGGCCATCTGCTGGATCCCCGGGCCGCTGCGGTCGAGGAACTTGCCGATCGCGGAGTCGTCGCGCAGCGGGGCGAGCAGTTGCACCGCGGCCCCGGCGTCGCCGGGCGCGGACAGCATCGCCTCGCGCACCCCCTGCTCCTCGTTCGTCTCCTCGTGCGTCGCGACCAGTCCGAACGTGTCGGCGTACCAGGCGATGGCCTCGTCCAGGTCGGCAACGGCGATCCCGACGTGGTCGACCGCGAGGACGGTGTGCTCTCCCATGGCGGGAATGTAACGCGGCGCGGCCTTGACGTGCGGTTGTGCGGGGCGTCACCACTCCTGCGGTGTCGCGAACCGGAATCATCGGTGTGGGTCCGGGTATCGTCTGTTGCCCGCGCCGTCGCAGCCGCTGGAGGTCGATCGTGTCCGGATCCGTGATCGTGGCAGGTGCCCGCACCCCGATGGGAAAGCTCTTGGGCGGGCTGAAGGACTTCAGTGGTGCCCAGCTCGGGTCGTTCGCCATCAAGGCGGCGCTGGAGCGGGCGGGTGTCGCCCCGGAACAGGTCCAGTACGTGATCATGGGCCAGGTGCTCACAGCGGGTGCCGGCCAGATCCCGGCCCGGCAGGCGGCCGTCGGTGCGGGCATCCCGATGGACGTTCCCGCGCTCACGATCAACAAGGTGTGCCTGTCGGGGCTCGACGCCATAGCGCTGGCCGACCAGCTCATCCGGGCGGGTGAGTTCGACATCGTGGTGGCGGGCGGCCAGGAGTCGATGACGCAGGCTCCCCACCTGCTGCCCAAGTCCCGTGCCGGGTTCAAGTACGGCGACGTCACGATGATCGACCACATGGCCCACGACGGGCTCTTCTGCGCCTTCGACCAGGTGGCGATGGGCGCGTCCACGGAGAAGTACAACTCCCGCTACGACGTCACGCGCGAGGAGCAGGACGAGTTCGCCGCCCGTTCGCACCAGCTCGCGGCCAAGGCCTCGGTGGACGGGACGTTCGCCGAGGAGATCACTCCCGTCACCGTGCCCCAGCGTAAGGGCGATCCCATCGTCGTCGACACCGACGAGGGCATCCGCGGCACCACCACGGCCGAGGGCCTCGGGAAGCTGCGCCCCGCCTTCTCCTCCGACGGCACGATCACCGCAGGCTCGTCCTCGCCGATCTCCGACGGCGCCGCCGCGGTGGTGGTCATGAGCCGGGCGAAGGCCGAGGAGCTCGGGCTGACCTGGATCGCGGAGATCGGGGCGCACGGCGTGGTCGCAGGCCCCGACGCGAGCCTGCACGAGCAGCCTGCCCAGGCCATCAGGGCCGCGTGCGCCAAGGAGGGCATCGACGTCTCCGACCTCGACCTCATCGAGATCAACGAGGCGTTCGCGGCGGTGGGCGTGGTGTCCACGAAGAAGCTGGGCGTCGACCCCGAGAAGGTCAACGTCAACGGGGGCGCGATCGCATTGGGCCACCCGATCGGGATGTCCGGCGCCCGCCTCGCGCTGCACCTGGCGCTGGAGCTCGGGCGCCGCGGCGGCGGTGTCGGCGTGGCGGCGCTCTGCGGCGGCGGCGGGCAGGGCGACGCCCTGGTCATCCGCGTGCCGGCGGCGAGCTGACCCCGCGAGCCGACCTCCACTGCCATGGCGCGCCGGGTGGCGGTGGCCGACCTGGTCGGCCGGGCCCGGCGTGGTGAGCAACTCGCCGTCGCGCGGCTGATCTCCCTGGTGGAGGACGGCGGTGACGTCGGCAGGCTGCGTGCGGTGGCCGCCGCGCTGTCCCCGTACACCGGGCGAGCCCACGTCGTGGGGTTGACCGGGCCACCGGGTGTCGGCAAGTCGACCTCGACATCGGTGCTGGTACGCGCACTGCGCGCCCAGGGCAGGCGGGTCGGGGTGCTGGCCGTCGACCCGTCCTCACCCTTCTCCGGCGGCGCGCTGCTCGGCGACCGGGTGCGGATGGGGGAGCACGCCACCGACGACGGGGTGTTCATCCGCTCGATGGCCGCCCGGGGGCACCTGGGCGGCCTGGCGTGGTCCACCCCGCAGGCCCTCCGGGTACTCGACGCGGCGGGCTGCGACGTGGTGCTGATCGAGACCGTCGGGGTGGGGCAGTCCGAGGCGGAGGTGGTGTCGCTCGCCGACACCACGGTGGTCCTGCTCGCCCCCGGCACGGGTGACGGCATCCAGGCGGCCAAGGCGGGGATCCTCGAGGTGGCCGACGTGTTCGTGGTGAACAAGGCCGACCGCGACGGCGCCGACCAGGCGATCCGCGACCTCCAGCACATGCTCTCGCTCGGGGAACCCCCGGCCGACCGTGGCTGGACGCGGCCGGTGGTGCGCACCGTCGCCGCGCGCGGGGACGGCGTCGACGACCTGGTGGCTGCGCTCGACGCCCACCGCGACTGGCTCGACGCGGTGGGCGAGCGGGAGCGGCGGCGGCTCCGGCGCGCCGAGGCGGAGATCGAGGCCATCACCCTCGAGCAGGTGCGCGCGCGGATCGGCGACCTCCGGGGGGCGCGCGGGCTCCGCGAGCTGGCGCAGCGGGTGCTCGCCGGCGAGCTGGACCCCTACCGCGCAGCCGACGAACTGACGACCGAGGTCACCCCGACCTGACGCGCGTGGCCAGGCGGGCAGTGGTCTGCTCCGATCCGATGCGGCGCGCGATCTCCCTGGCCCGGCGCGCGTGGTCGGCCGCGTCGAGCGGCCGGACGGGCCCGAGCGCGAGCGCGAGGTCGGCGTGGACGGCGGCCCGATGGCGGACCGACCGAGCGGCGGCGAGTGCCCGTTCCAGCGGCCCGACCGCCGTGGCGTCGCCGAGCTCGACCAGGGTGCGGCCGTGCCAGCGGTGCAGGTCGGCCAGCTCGACGACCGGGACGCCGCGGGGAGCGATGACGTCGACCGGTGTGCGCCGCAGCCGCCGCTCGGCCGCCGCGATGGCCCGGCGGGCGGCGGCGTCGTCACCCGCTGCGGCGCGGGCGACGGCGCGGGCGGCCTCCAGGCGCACCTGGGCGGGTTCGGAGGTGTCAGGCACTGCCCGGTCGAGCAGCCCGACGGCGGCTCCTGGCTCACCGACCTCGACCAGCACGGCGGCCTGCCCGGCCACGGCGACGGCCTCCGGCAGGCCGGCCTCCCGCGCCGCGGTGCGGGCGCGGTCGTAGCGGCGCCAGGCGTCGTCGGGGCGGCCGCTGTCGAGCTCCTGGGCCCCGGCCAGCGCCGCGGCACCCGCCAGCACGGCCGCCACCTCCGCCCGCCGGGCGCCCACCAGGGTGTGGACGAGCGTCTCGTCGAGCTGCTCCACCAGCGCGCGCACCAGCTCACCCGCACCAGCGGCACCCAGCTCGTCGTCGAGCCGCCCGGCGACCGCGAGCTGCTCCCACCACAGCTCGAGGCCGGTGTCGCCGACGGCCGCGGCCGCGGCGACCGCCGCCCGGAGCCGGGCGGGAGCCGTGGACGTGGCGTCGGCCGTGGGCGGCCCCGCGATTCCCAGGTCGGACGGGGAGCGGCCGTACAGCTCGGCGAGGAGCGACCGGTAGTGCGGCTCGGGCAGGGCGTGGCCGTTCTCCCAGCGGGAGAGGAGTGTCTTCAGGCTCGCCGCGGCCGCGACGGGGGTGCCCGTGGTGCGGCCGAGCGCCGCCAGCTGCCTGGCCGCGTCGGCCTGGGACCAGCCGCGCGCCGCCCTGGCGGCCCGCAGGCTCGTGGACCCCACGCCGCTGGTCATGCCGGTGTGGGGTCGAGCGGCCAGCTCGACCGGTCGCCGGCCACCCTGGTGCCGTCGGCGACGGTGAGGACACCGGAGTGCCGTTCCGGTGGCGTGGCGTCGACGTCGACGAAGGCGGCCGCGGTGGCGCCGTGGAGGACCGTCTCGCCGCCGAAGGTGGTGTCCCGGAAGGACACTCCTCCGCCGAACCGGGAGTCGTGCATGTCCACCTTGCCCAGGAAGGAGGCGCCGGAGAACAGCGCGGGTTTGCTCGCCTCGACGCCGCCGAGCCGGGTGATGCCGTAGAACCGCGTGCGCCGCGCCGTGAGCCGCCCGATCCTCCTGCCCTCCAGCCGGAAGTACTCGAGGCTCGCGCCCGTGAGATCGAGATGGTAGGCGCGTGGGTCGTGGTTCGTGCCCCACGGCAGCAGGTCGGTGATCAGCCGTTGGGCGGTGAGCCGTACCTGTCGTTCCAGGTCGGCGTCCGGGGCGTCCCCGGTGGCGGGTGCCCGGTCGGGGTCGTCAGCCCGCAGCGCGTAGCTGGGATGCGAGAAGGGCCTGCGCAGGTACGCGCACAGCACGTCGAGCACCGTCTGCTTGTAGCGGGGAGTGGACTCGGCGAGCCACGCCAGCGCGTGCAGTGCGCCGACACGCACCTGGTCGGCCTCGTTGCCCAGGAGCTCGACCGACCGCGCGAAGCGCTCGTCCGCCACCTTCTCGTTCTCGAGCTCGTGGCGCGCCTCCTCGGTGCGTCGCCTGCGGTCGTTGAGCCAGAGCGCGTACAGGGCGACGACGGCGCCACCGCTCAGGCCGCCGGTCTTGATCGCCTCGGCCTTGGACGCGGTGGGCTCGACCAGCAGCAGCACCACCGTGGTGCACACGGTGACGACGAGGGCCGCGACCACACTGGCCCCCAGGAGGATCCGGCCTCGCACGTCAGCTCCTCGCTGTCGATCTCCCCGTCGTCGCTCAGACTGTCGGGGTCGCCACCTACTGTCAACGCTGTTGCCGCAACAGGCGACAACAGCGCTGAGGAGGGATGGACGATGGATCTGACGACGTACTCGGTCTGCGTGCTCGCGGGGTCGGCCGGGGGAGCGGTCAGCGGCTACTACGCGGGAGGGCGGCGCCGGGCAGGCCGCCGCACGGCCACCCGGTCCACGCGCAGTCGCACCATGCGGTCGTGGCCCGGCGGTCGTCGGCGCCACCGGCGGCGGCCGGGGGCCGGTCGGGGCGCCGGAGGCGCCGTGGGGCCGCCGTCGCCGTGAGGGGCTCCGCGGTGGCGGCCCGCCTCAGTCGAAGTCGCCCGCTGCCCTGCGCACCTTGGCCAGCAGGTCGGTCAGTTCGGTCTCCTGCTCCGGAGCGAGGCCGCTGAGGCCGAACTCGATCGCTGTCACCGACTTCGTGGCGTCCTCCAGGATGGCGGTGCCGGCGTCGGTGATCTCCACCAGCGTCGCGCGCCGGTCGGTCGGATGTGGGATGCGCCGCACGAGTCCGTCGGCCTGCAGTCGATCCACGATGTTGGTCACGCTCGTGGGGTGCAGTTGGAGGCGTTCCCCCATCACCCGCATCGGCAACCGGCCGGTACGGGAGAAGCTGAGCAGCACCAGAGCCTCGTAGCGGGCGAAGGTCAGACCGTGCGGGCGCAGTGCCCCGTCCACCGCGGAGAGGAGGATCTGCTGCACCCGCATCACGCTGGTCACCGCGGCCATCGTGCGCGCAGGTCCGATCCGCTCGTCCCAGATCGCCGCCGCCCGCAGGATCGGGTCGAACGGAAGCGGGTCGTGGCTGGCCATGACCGGCGACGCTAGCAGTGAGGTGCGCGGTCGGGGTCGCGGTCGTCGCCTTTGCTGCGGCAGGCTGGCGACCATGCTCTTCGCATTCAGTATCGCCCCGGCCGGAGGCAACTCCGGCACCGACAGCGTGAGCGAGGCGGTCGCGGCGGCCGTCCGCGTCGTCCGCGAGTCCGGACTGCCCAACGAGACCACCTCGATGTTCACCACGATCGAATCCGAGACGTGGGACGAAGGCATGGAGGTGGTGAAGCGGGCCGTCGAGGCGGTCCAGGCTCACGCCCCCCGGGTGAGCCTGGTGCTGAAGGCCGACATCCGGCCGGGTCACTCCGGCCAGTTGACGGCCAAGGTGGAGCGGGTCGAGGCGGCGCTCGACAAGGGCTGAACCGAGTCCGGGCCGAACGGGCAGGCGCCGCAGCGCCGGCCCGTTCGGCCCAGAACCGGAGGAACTACGAGGAACTACTCAGCCCCGGGAGATGACCAGGGTGAAGAAGAAGACGCCGAGAAGAATGGCGGCCGTACCGAGAAGCATCGCGATCTTGGCCCGCTTCGCCGACACGGGGCGGCGAGAGGCGGCACTACCGAGGCCCAGTGCCGTGGCGCCGATGATCCAGGCGAGGAGTGGCACCGGACTGACGATCACGGCGACCACGCCCACGATCAGGGCCGCCTTTCCGAGCTTCGGGCTCTCACTCTTGGCTGTCCTCCTGCGGGCGTCCTGGAGGAGGCGGTCGGCAACGGTGTTCTCCGTGCTCATGCGGGTTCCTTGGAGGGGGAGGCCGCGTACCCGCGGCATTGGATTCGACGCAGAGCGACCATTGATCACTCGTACCCTTCTCAACGATTGCCCCGGCGTCCCCGGTGTTCTGCCAGTCCGGTGACCAGGTGGCTCCCAGGGATGACGGGGTCGGGAATTTCGACTGCACAGAGTCACCAGAACGACCGGACCGGTGAATCTCCGCGCGAGTTCCTCCCCGTCCTGACGCCGGGCGGGAATGTCGATCAACCAGCTGCGAGGAGTGCGATGAACGAGAATTCGGGCGCCCCCGACGATCACCGGTCCCGCCGGCTGTGGCGGGCACTGGAGCCCGTGCACGCGGTCGTGTACTTCGCACCGGAGTGCCAGGCGGCGTGTGAGGCACTGGGCACCGAGGGCTACTGGATGAGCTACTTCGCGCTACGGGCCGCGCCGCTCGGAGCGGCGCCTGCCGAGCTCGTCGCGGCTCTCTTCTACAACTTCCATCCGGGGCTCGTCGCGAGGGCGGTGCCTGCCGTGTGGGAACTGGCGGGTCCCGAGCGCTATCTCGACCTCCGCCTCGAGGCGGTCGACGCGGCACTGCGGCGGCTGCTCGGTGCCGAGGTGCTCGGCTCCCCCGAGGTGGCAGCGGCGGCCGCGATCGCGCGTGACGCGGCGCTGGCCGCACCCACGGCAGGCCGCGCCCTCGCCGCCGCGAACCTCGCCCTGGAGTGGCCGCAGGCGCCGCACCTCGTGCTCTGGCACGCCCAGACCGTCCTGCGGGAGCAACGGGGCGACGGGCACGTCGCCGCCCTGCTCATGGCCGGGCTGGATCCCGTCGAGGCGCTCGTCCTCTTCGCGGCCGACCACGCGATGGACGCGGAGTGGTTGCGCAGGCGCCGTGGCTGGTCGGAGGTGGAGTGGGCGGATGCGGCACACCGGCTCTCCGAACGCGGCCTGCTCGAGGAGGGGGCGCTGACGCCGGCCGGACGCGCCGTGCGGGCCGAGGTGGAGGCAAGCACCGACGCGCTCGCCGACCCACCGGTGGCCGCGATCGGGGCCGCGGCGGCCGAGCGGCTGGTGGATCTGGTCGCGCCCGTGGTCACCGCCATCGTCGGAGCCGGTGGATTCCTCGCCGCCAACCCGATGGGGCTGCGTCCGCTCGTGCCGGTGACGTGAGCGCGAACCGCTCACCACCGGCCACCGCGCGCTACGACCGGGAGTCGGGCAGAGGGGTGCCGGTCGGGGCACACGGCGGATGCGGCCGGTGGCAGGATGAACACGTGTCCCGACCCGATCCTCGTCAGGCGGCCAGAACGGCCGCACTGTCGTCCGCCATGGCCGGTGCGGTCGACCTGTCCGCCCTGAAGGCCCGCTCGGAGGCCGCGGCCCGGCCGCAGCAGGCGTCCGGGGGAGCGGAAAGCGCTGGCAGTAGCGCGTTCGTCATCGACGTCACCGAGCAGACCTTCCAGACCGACGTTCTCGAGCGGTCGATGCAGGTCCCCGTCGTCATCGACCTGTGGGCCACCTGGTGTGGCCCGTGCAAGCAGCTCTCGCCGGTGCTGGAGCGCCTCGCCGAGGCCGGCAACGGCGCGTGGATCCTGGCGAAGGTCGACGTCGACGCCAACCCGCGGATCTCGCAGGCCTTCGGGGTCCAGTCGATCCCCATGGTGGTGGCCGTCGTCGGGGGCCAGCCGGTGGACGCGTTCAACGGGGCGTTGCCCGAACCCCAGGTCCGCCAGTGGATCGCCGCGCTGCTCGACGCCCTGCGTGACCGGATGCCCGCCATCGCCGAGGCGGAGGCAGGCGCCGGGGCGGTGGACGAGCCGGCGGAGGAGCCGGAGGACCCGCGCTTCACGGCAGCGGAGGACGCGCTCGAACGCGGCGACTACGTGGCCGCGGAGGATGCCTACCAGCAGATCCTGGCCGTCGAGCCGGCCAACGAGCAGGCCGCTGCTGCCCTGTCGCAGGTGCGCTTCCTGGCCCGTGCGGAGAGCGCCGACCCGTCGGCCATCGCCCGCGCGGACGCCGCTCCCGACGATGTCGACGCCCAGATCGCCGCGGCGGACGCAGAGGTGGCCACCGACAGCGTCGAGGCGGCCTTCTCGCGGCTCGTGGCCACGGTCGCGCGCACCGCAGGCGACGACCGCGACCGGGTCCGCGAGCACCTCGTGGGGCTGTTCGAGCTGTTCCCGGCCGACGACCCCCGGGTCACCGCGAGCCGGCGATCCCTCGCGCGCGCTCTCTTCTGAGCCGCAGCCACCTGTCACGCGCGCTCGGCCCCGTCCTCGCACCGTCCACGGACCCTGTGAGGACCGGGCCCGGCGCCCGGCGCCCGTCGCGCCGGTGCGCTCGGGCCGAGCTACCGGTCTGCCATCGCGGCCACGACGCGACGCAGGTAGTCCAGCACGACGGTGCGCTCGGCGGGGTGCAGGGAGTCGGACACCTCGTCGATCGCGGAGATGACGGGGTGCCAGGCCTCGGCACTCGTGCACCGGGCGTCGTCGGTGATCGCGACGGTGACGCGACGCCGGTCGTGCGCGTCGTGGGCGCGGCGGACGTGGCCGGCCCGCTCGAGCCGGTCGAGCATCGCGCTTCCTGACGCCGCCCGGATGCCCAGCCGTCGCGCGAGGTCCACGACCCCCATCGGCCCGTGCTGCTCGAGCAGGTAGAGCGCGGTCATGTCGGTGGTGTTCATCCCGAGCTCGCGGGCCTTGCGCGCGTTCAGCTCCCGCGATGCGTCGCCCAGCCGCCGCACGGCGACGGTCAGCTCGTCCAGATCTCCGCCGCCCGAGGTCCCGCCCATCCCGCTCCCGTCCGCCGAGCGCCCGGTCGAAACATGGTTAGACAATCTACATACTAGATGGTCGAACTTTTCGTCCGAACCGGCCACGAGCCGAACCGAAGGTGCCTCATGTCCTCTCGCCGCATCCTGGTCTCGGGTGCCAGCATCGCAGGGCCCGCCCTGGCCTACTGGCTGCATCGGGCCGGCTGGGCGGTGACGGTCGTGGAGCGGTTCGCCGGCCTGCGCGAGGCCGGCCAGAACATCGACATCCGCGGGGCCGGCCGCGAGGTCGTCCGCCGCATGGGCCTCGAGGAGCAGATCCTGGCCGCGCGCACCGGCGAGCGGGGCAGCATGCTCGTCGACGGGCACGGCCGGTCGGTCGCGTCCTTCGCGGCAGGCACCTCCGACGGCGACGGCCTGACCGCCGAGATGGAGATTCTGCGCGGCGACCTCTCGCACATTCTCCACGAGCGCACCGCCGGCGACGTCGAGTACGTCTTCGGCGACCAGATCACCGCCCTCGACGACACCGGCGACGCGGTGACGGCGTCGTTCCGGAACGGAGGGGCGCGCACCTTCGACGCCGTCGTGGTGGCCGAGGGCCTGACCTCGCGCACGCGATCGCTGGTGCTCCCCGACGCCGAGGTCACCGAGCTCGGCCTCTACATCGCCTACCTGACCATCGAGCGCACCGCCGCCGACGACGACTGGTGGCGCTGGTACTTCGCCCCGGGCGGGCGCCAGGTGACGCTGCGTCCCGACAACCACGGGACGATCCGGGCCACCCTCTCGGTCGCCTCACCGGTCCGCGGGCTGGAGGACCTCGCCCCCGCCGACCAGGCGAGCGTCCTCCGCCGGACGTTCCGGGGTGCGGGCTGGGAGACCGAGCGGGTGCTGGCAGCACTCGACCGCGGCGAGTTCTACTTCGACGCGGTCGGCCAGATGCGGACTCCCCGCTGGAGCCGCGGGCGGGTCGGGCTGGTCGGCGACGCCGCCTACTGCCCGTCGCCGCTGAGCGGGATGGGAACCAGCCTGTCCATGGTCGGCGCCTACCTGCTCGCGGGGGAGCTGGCGAGCGCCGCCGATCCGCTTCGGGCCTTCGCGCGGTTCGACACGCTCATGCGGCCCTACGTCGACCGGGCCCAGAAGCTCGCTCCAGGGGTCCCCGCGATCGCCTACCCGCGATCCCGCGCGGGGATCGCCGCCCTGCGGACCGCGGTCCGGCTGGCCGGCAGCCCGCCGGCCCGGCGGTTCGGCGGCATCGCCGGCCGGCTCATCGCCCCGCCGGCGGACGCGATCGAGCTGCCCCGCTACCCGGTCCTGCGCGATGCCGGAGAGGTCGTGGCCCGCTAGGCCGCGGCGGCCACGACGGCGTCGATCTCGGCGAGGATCCGCGTGCGCAGCTCGTCCGAGCAGAACGCGGCACGCGCGCCGGTCCTGGCGATCTCGGCCAGCTCCGGGATGCCCATGCCGAACACGTCGTGGCACAGCCGGTACTCGGTGTCGAGGTCGGTCTGGAACATCCCGGGGTCGTCGGTCGCGAGCGTGACCGGTACGCCCGCGGCCACCAGCGCGGGCAGCGGGTGGGCGGCGAGCGAGGGCGCCGCGCCCGTCAGGAGGTTGGACGTCGGGCACACCTCCAGCGGGATGTGGTGAGCGGCAAGGTGCTCGAGCAGCCGCGGGTCCTCCGCAGCGGCGATGCCGTGGCCGATCCGCTCGGCACCCAGCTCGGTGAGGGCGGCCCAGATCTCGCTCGGCCCCACGGTCTCGCCTGCGTGGGGCACGCTGTGCAGCCCGGCGGCCACGGCCCGGCGGAACGCCGGCGCGAAGTCGGCCCGGCTGACCCCCAGCTCCGAGCCGCCCAGCCCGATGCCGACGGTGCCCTCCGGACGGTGGCCGACGGCGAAGTCGACGGTCTCCTCGGCGCCCGCCGGGCCGAGGATGGCGTCGGCGTCGAAGACCCAGCCCAGCTCCACGCCGTGTCTTTCCCGCGCGAGGGTCCGGCCGTCGACCAGGGCCTGCGCGAGCTCGTCGTAGTCCACCCCGCCCATCCGGTGCCGGACCGGGGTGACCTGCACCTCGGCGTAGCGCACGGTGCGGGCGGCGAGGTCCGCCGCCAGCTCGGTCACCAGCGTCACGACGTCCGCCGCTGTGACCAGCAGGTTCACCTGGCGGTAGACGTCGAGGAAGTGCGGGAAGTCGGTGAACGTGTAGAAGCGACGCAGGGCGTCGAGCTCAGTGGGGACGCCGCCGTCGGGGTGGCGTCGCGCGAGGGTCAGCACGGTGTCGAGCGAGGCGGATCCGACGAGGTGCAGGTGCAGCTCGACCTTGGGCAGCGCGGCGACGAAATCCGCCACGGTGGACGTGGACATGGCAGGACGACCTTCCGGGAACGACGGGTACGGGGACGGGCGCGCACGGCCCGAATCACCAGTCGGTGTCGCCCCGGTCGTAGCACTCGCCGTAGAGGGGGTGCCGGAGCAGCGCCGCTCTGCGGAGATCCACCCAGCAACCTTCCCCTCCGCACGCGGGGGCGTCAAGCGTGCCCGCTCGCGCCCGTCAGTGGTTCGGCAGGCAGCCGTCCGGGCCGCTGAGCAGGCCGTCGCGGAACCGGCTGACGCGGTCGAAGCCGCTCTCGCTGGTGTCGACACCGCCGGCGGAGTCGCGGGCGGCCCAGTCGTGGGTCAGCAGCACCTGCACGGACTCGTCGAGGTCGCCGGGCGAGAGGGTGAACCCGCCGTCGGGCTCGACCAGCGCGCCCGTGTACGCGCCGGCCATACACACCGCGGCCGCCCCCGCGGCCGGACCCTCGGTCTCGGCGCCGAGCGCCCCCAGCAGGGCGATGCCGTACCGGCTCGCCAGCAGTGTGGCGCCCGCGTAGTCGCCCACCTCGCGATGCAGGGTGGCGAGGGCGTCCTGGTCGACGGACAGCACTCCGTCGGCCGCGCAGAACCGCACCGGCCCCTGGGTCACCGGCTCGTGCGCCGGGCAGCTCGCACCCCCGATCGGGGGGACCCGCCAGCCGGGGGACAGCGCGCCGAACCACTGGTCGGCGTCCTGCTGCACGGCCTCGAGCAGCACCGGCAGCGGGAGGTCACCGCCGCGGTCCCGGTCGGCCGTCGATCCGAACCGGCGCTGCGTGAACGCGCGGTTCTCGACGGTCATCCCGGAGCATCGACCGGCGCCGTCCCGGAATCCGTCCTGGAACGCCGAGACCCGGTCGAACGCGTTGCCGTGTGCGCTGTCGTTGCCGGGCAGGACGCCGAGGGGGTCACGGAACCCGACGAGCGCCAGCAGCGCGGCGTCGCGGGCCTTCGGATCGGCGGCCAGCCCGGCGACGGGCCGTTCGGCCAGCCGCGCGAAGGCGACTCCGGCGTAGCAGTCGGCCATGGTCTCCAGCAGGACCGTCGGGTACCGCCCGGGGTCGCGGGCCTGTGCCGCGTCGATCCCGAGCCGGGACTGCACGGCGTGGCCCACCTCGTGGGCCAGCGCGACCATGACCCCGGCGCTCCCGAACCGGCGGTGCAGGTCGGACAGCAGGGTGTCGGAGTCCCACACCACCGCGTCCGCGGTGGGGCAGTAGAACGCCTGGCCGACGAGGTCGGCGACCCGTTCGACGCACGGCGGCCTCGATGTGCCGGGGTGGGCGGTCCGGACCGGCGCGAACGTTCGGATGTCGGTCCACGGGCGCCCGAACGCCGCAGGGAAGGCGCCGCGCCAGACGTCCTGGATGGCGCCCGTGGCCGCCGTCGCCACCCCGTCCGGTGACAGCGGAACCGGGGCCTCCGGCGACGGCGAGGGAGCGGCGGAGACGGTGACCGGCGGCTGGGCGGCATCGGGCCGCCCCGGGATGGCCTGCGTGCATCCCGTGACGAGTACGCCCATGGCGACGGCGAACACTGCGGTGGCAGACGGTCGGGGCCGTGACTGGGCGCGCACGGCGAACATCATCGCGCGACGGCGCGCTCCGGGGGAGCGGTTCGGCCCGACACGACCGGGCGGGATAGCGTCAGGCACCGTGTCGTTGATGAGGGGGATCCACGTCCACCGGGCGGGGGTCGTGCGGTGGGGGATCGCCGGTCTGCTCGTGCTGGCGTCGATCGTCACGGCGGTCGTGCTGACCGTGCGGCATCCCGATGCCCTGGTCACCCTGCTGCCCTCTCCCGACATGCGCGAGCTGCACGTCGACTTCGACACCTTCTGGCACTCGGCCGTCGCGCTGACCCACGGCGCCGACATCTACAAGACCCCGGCCAAGCTCACCAACCTCAACCCGCCGCTGCTCACACTGCTGCTCACGCCGCTGACCGGGTTCTCCTCCCTCACCGCGTACCGGATCTTCGCGACGTTCACCCTCGTGCTCGTCGTGGCCGCGGTGCTGGCCGTGGCCCGTGAGCTGCGCCTGCGCCGGGGGGTCACCGCGCTGGCCGTGCTGGCGGTGCTGGCGTCGTCGCCGCTGCACGGCACGCTCGTGCTCGGCCAGATCTATCCGTTGCTGCTCGTCGGGCTGGTGGCGGGCTGGATCGCCGAACGACGGGGACGGCCGGTGCTCGCCGCCGTGATCTTCGGGATCACCGTGGCGCTGAAACCGTCGCTGGCCCCGTTGCTGCTGCTCCCCGCGGTGCAGCGGCGGTGGGTGCCGATGCGGGCCGGGCTGATCGCAGCGGCGGCCGCCACCCTGCTGGGAGTGCTCGTGGCCGGGCCGTCGAGCGGCCTGGAATGGCTGCGCATCGCGGTCTCGGAGCCGGTGCCCGACACCGTGGACAACGCCTCGCTGCCCGGGCTCGCCGTCCGGTTCGGCGTGCCGTCGGTGCTGGGCACCCTGCTCGGTGCCGTCGTCCTCATCGGCACCCTCGCCTGGGTCGGGCGGCACCGCGAGCGGATCGACCCGGCGGGAACGGTGCCGTGGGCCGTGGTCGCCGCGGGGCTGCTCGTCTCCCCGATCTCCTGGCACAACTACCTGATGCTGCTCTGGCCGGGCGTGCTCGTGCTGATCGCGCTCCGGCAGGGTGCGATCGCGGCCGTCGCGCTGTCGGTGATCGTGATCCCGGTGTCGTGGAACGCGGAGTGGCCGCCCGCCGGCTTCTGGCCGGACGTCGGGCGGTCCCTCTACTGCGCGATCCTGCTCGGCTACTGGACGGTGTTGTTGCGCGCTGTGTTGTTGCGCCCGCCCTCGGCGGACCCGGTGGCGCCCGACGGCTCGGACGTGGCGGACGGCACGGCGATCTCCGACGGCTCGACGACCAGCACGCCGATCTCCGCACCCTCGGTGCCGTCCTCCGGCGCCTGAGTCACTCGCTCGGCGGCCAGGACGTCCTCGACGGAGATGTCGGGGACGGGCGGCGCCACCTCGGGAAGCTCGTCGGTGACGGGCGCCGCCGGAGCCTGGTCGACCGCGTCGTCCTCGCCGGCCGCGGCGGCGGCGGCCGGCGCAGCAGAGGCGATGACCTCCACCGCCGGAGCGTCGGCCGCAGCGATACCGCGCCTGCGCACCGCACCCTCGAAGGGCTCGGGCACCAGCCACAACACACCTGACGGCGGAAGTTGCAGCACGGCGGACGCCGGCCTGCCGTGCCACATCGCCGACTCGGCCTCCACCGCCCCGAGGTTGCCCACACCCGAGCCGCCGTAGATCTGCGCGTCGGTGTTGAGCACCTCCCGCCAGCGACCGGCGAAGGGCAGCCCGACCCGGTAGTCCGGCTTCGGAGTGCCCGAGAAGTTCGCCACGCAGGCGAGCACGGTGGGCTTGCCGTCGGTGTCGACGCCGTGGCGCAGGAAGCTCAGGACGTTGCCCGACGCGTCGTTGGCGTCGATCCAGGAGAAGCCCTCGGGGGTGGCGTCCTTCGTCCACAGGGCGGGGGTGGCCCGGTAGGTGCGGTTCAGGTCACCGACGAGCGTCTTGATGCCGTGGTGGAGGGGGTCCTCCAGCAGGTGCCAGTCCAGCGACCGCTGCTCGGACCACTCCCTCTCCTGCCCGAACTCGCCGCCCTGGAACAGCAGTTGCTTGCCCGGGTGGGCCCACATGTAGGCCAGCATCGCGCGCAGGCCCGCGGCCTTGTTCCACTCGTCGCCCGGCATCCTGGTCCACAGCGAGCCCTTGCCGTGCACCACCTCGTCGTGCGACAGCGGCAGCACGAAGTTCTCGCTGAACGCGTACATGAGCGAGAACGTCATCTGGTTGTGGTGGTAGCCCCGGTAGATCGGGTCGCGCCCGACGTAGTCGAGCGTGTCGTGCATCCACCCCATGTTCCACTTGAAGCCGAAGCCGAGGCCCCCGAGGTGGGTGGGTCGCGTGACGCCCGGCCACGCCGTGGACTCCTCGGCGATCGTGATGACGCCGGGGTGGTTGCGGTAGACGGTCGCGTTCATCTCCTGCAGGAACGCGACGGCGTCCAGGTTCTCCCGGCCGCCGTGCACGTTGGGCAGCCACTGACCCTCGGGGCGGGAGTAGTCGAGGTAGAGCATGCTCGCCACGGCGTCGACCCGGAGGCCGTCGACGTGGAACTCCTCGAGCCAGTACAGCGCGTTGGCGACGAGGAAGTTGCGCACCTCCGTGCGCCCGAAGTCGAACACGAGCGTGCCCCAGTCGGGTTGCTCCCCGCGGCGGGGGTCGGCGTGCTCGTAGAGCGGTGTGCCGTCGAACTTCGCCAGCGCCCACTCGTCACGCGGGAAGTGGGCGGGCACCCAGTCGACGATCACGCCGTAGCCGTGGCGGTGCAGGTGGTCGACGAAGTACCGGAAGTCGTCGGGGCCGCCGAACCGTGCTGTCGGCGCGTAGTACGACGTGACCTGGTAGCCCCACGACCCGCCGAAGGGGTGCTCGGCCACCGGCAGCAGTTCGACGTGGGTGAAGCCGGTCTCGCCGAGGTACTCGACGAGCTCGCGGGCCATCTCCCGGTAGGTGAGGCCCTGGCGCCACGAGCCGAGGTGCACCTCGTAGACGCTCATCGGCTCGACGTGCGCCTGGCGCAGCCCGCGGGCCGCCATCCACTCCTCGTCGCCCCACTCGTACTCCGACACGTCGACGACCGACGCCGTGGCGGGCGGGATCTCGGTGCGGAACGCCATCGGGTCGGCCTTGTCGCGCCACCGGCCGTCCTTGCCGAGGATGCGGAACTTGTAGCGGACGCCCGCGGTGATGCCCGGGACGAACAGCTCCCACACCCCGGAGCTGCCCAGCACGCGCATGGGGTGCGCCCAGCCCGTCCAGCCGTCGAAGTCGCCGGTGACGCGGACGCCCTGCGCGGTGGGGGCCCATACGGCGAAGCTCGTGCCGGTGACCGGTCCCGCGGGGGTCTCGTAGTGGCGCACGTGGGCGCCGAGCACGTCCCACAGCCGCTCGTGGCGGCCCTCGCCGATCAGGTGCAGGTCGATCTCACCGAGGGTGGGCAGCCAGCGGTACGGGTCGTCGACGATGTCGACGCGCTCGCCGTAGCGCACCGCAAGGCGGTAGTCGGCGGGCGGCCCGGGCACGACGCCCGAGAACAGCCCGGCCTCGTGCACCTTGACGAGCGGGTGGCCCTCGCCGCCCTCGCGGACGACGTGCACCTCGTCGGCGTGCGGGCGCAGGACCCGGACGACCGTGCCGTCCGGGTGCGGGTGGGCACCCAACACCGAGTGCGGGTCGTGGTGCGCTCCACCGAGTAGGCGGTCGATCGTCTGCGCGTCCGGTGGGAACGGCTCCGTCGCAGGGTCGATCGTCTGGGTCGGGTTCTCCTCGCGATCCACTCGCGCACCCTATTGCCATCGCGGCTCTGTCGCCGAGCGTGGGCACAACGATTGGGTGTGCGTTGCGGTGATCAGCCGGCGGGGTTGGACTCCATCGTGAGCCGCCGGATCGAGGCCAGCGGGATCTGCGCCCACGTGGGGCGGCTGCGGGTCTCGTACAGCACCTCGTACACCGCCTTGTCGAGCTCGAACGCCCGCAGCAGGGTGGCCTGCTCGCGGGGGT
This sequence comes from Pseudonocardia sp. OZ21, assembly GCF_059359135.1. Taxonomy (NCBI): domain Bacteria; kingdom Bacillati; phylum Actinomycetota; class Actinomycetes; order Pseudonocardiales; family Pseudonocardiaceae; genus Pseudonocardia; species Pseudonocardia sp. OZ21. The sequence continues at coordinate 137,262 of NZ_JCADBN010000005.1, read as the reverse complement.
CGGCACCGGCGCGGATGGTGTAGCCGTCGCAGAACGCCGAGCGGTTGCGCTCCGCCCACTCGCGCGCCCGCCACGCCATCTGCGAGTCGTGGTACGGGTCGGCCCAGTCGCCGGCCGGCTCCCACTTGGACAGCTGGTGGAACGCCGCGTAGTCGAACGAGCGAAGCATCCCGGCGATGTCGCGCAGCGCCGAGTCGGGCTTCACCCGTTCCGCGAGCGGCGCCGCGGGCTCTCCCTCGAAGTCGATCACGAGCCAGCCGAACGGCGTGCGCAGCGTCTGCCCGAGATGCAGGTCACCGTGTACGCGCTGGGTGGCGATGGAGCCCTCCAGCGCGGCGACCGCGTCGTAGACGTCGCGGATCGGCTGCACGTACTCGGCCAGCGCGGGCACCTGTGTGGCGACGGTGGTGAGCCGGTCGTGCCAGGTGGCGGCCAGTGCCCGTGGGTCGCCCTCGTCCGCGCCGAGCGCCTGGCGCAGCTCGGCATGGACCACCGCAACCGTCTCACCGAGCCGCGACGCCTCCCCCGCGAAGTCGCCGCCCACCTCGTCGGCGCGCAGGTCGGCCTCGGCCAGCAGGTCGCGGACACTCGCGAGCGCCATGGACCAGCCGTCGGCCGAGTTGGCCGCGAAGTCCTGCAGCATGCCGAGGGTGACCGGCCGGCCGTCGAGCTCACCTTCGATGGCGCCCTGCAGGGCGGCGACCTCGTTGCTGTTCACCGACCGCAGGGCCCGGTGGAGCTCCAGGTCGGGGTTCAGCCCGGGGGCCACCCGCCGGAACATCTTCAGGATCGACTGGTCGCCCCACGACACCGAGGTGTTGGACTGCTCGACCCCGAGCACCCGCCCGATGGCCCCCTCGGCGATCTTCGCCCCGGGCTCGGGCACGAACCGCACGTCGCCGATCGTGCGCCCGTTGCGCACCGACTCGAGCAGCCACTCGGTGACCGCCGGGTCCCACAGCCCGTCGTAGGCCAGGCAGTTGCCGATCTGCCCGATGCACACGTGCTCCAGGTCGCCGCGCAGGTGTTCCCTCCGGGCGACGAGGAGCTGGTAGTGCTGCACCGGGGAGTCGTCGTCGAACGTCACGGCGACCAGTACCAGGTCGAGGAGCGGTTCACCCTCGGTCACCAGCGAGGTCACGGCGGCCACCGCCACCTGCCGAACCGGTCGGCCCTTCGCGGCGAACCAGCGCTGCTGAGGCAGCCACTCGGGCAGCAGGGTCGGAAGCTCCTCGGCAAGACTCACGCAGACTCCTCCGCAGGGGTGATCGAGAACCAGTAGAAGCCGTGGCCCGGGAGCGTCAGAAGATAGGGCAGCTCACCGATCCGCGGGAACGGCACGCCTCCAGTGAGTTCGTGCGGTGCGCACCCCTGCCACGGCGACAGGTCCAGCTCCACGGGCTGCGGGAACCTCGACATGTTGTTGACGCACAGCACGACGTCGTCGCCATGGCTGCGCACGTACGCCAGCACCGACGGGTTGGTGCCCCCGAGCTCGTGGTACTCGCCGAGCCCGAACGCGTGGTGGCGCTTGCGGATCTCGATCATGTGGCGGTTCCAGTGCAGCAGCGACGTCGTGGAGTTGCTCTGTGCCTCGACGTTGACGGCCTGGTAGCCGTAGAGCGGGTCCATGATGATCGGGAGGTACATGCGTCCCGGGTCGCACGTGGAGAAGCCGGCGTTGCGGTCGGGGGTCCACTGCATGGGGCTGCGCACCGAGTCGCGGTCGCCGAGCCAGATGTTGTCTCCCATGCCGATCTCGTCACCGTAATACAGAACGGGTGAACCTGGCAGGGACAGGAGCAGCGCCGTGAACAGTTCGAGCTGGTTGCGGTCGTTCTCCAGCAGCGGGGCGAGCCGCCTGCGGATGCCGATGTTGGCCTTCATCCGCGGGTCCTTGGCGTACTCCGCGTACATGTAGTCGCGCTCTTCGTCGGTGACCATCTCGAGCGTGAGCTCGTCGTGGTTGCGCAGGAAGATGCCCCACTGCGCGCCCGACGGGATCGCCGGCGTCTGGGCCAGGATCTCCGAGATCGGGAAGCGGTTCTCGCGGCGCACCGCCATGAAGATGCGCGGCATCAGCGGGAAGTGGAAGGCCATGTGGCACTCGTCGCCACCCACCTCGGCGTCGCCGAAGTACTCGACGACGTCCGACGGCCACTGGTTGGCCTCCGCCAGCAGCACCCGGCCCGGGTACTCGTCGTCCATCACCTTCCGGCACCGCCTGAGGAAGGAGTGCGACTCCGCGAGGTTCTCGCAGTTGGTGCCCTCCCGCTCGAACAGGTACGGCACAGCGTCCAGCCGGAAGCCGTCGATCCCGAGGTCGAGCCAGAAGCGCAGCACCTCGAGCATCGCTTCCTGGACCGCGGGGTTGTCGTAGTTCAGGTCGGGCTGGTGGGAGAAGAAGCGGTGCCAGTAGAACTGGCCACGCACCGGGTCGTAGGTCCAGTTCGACGTCTCGGTGTCGACGAAGATGATCCGGGCGTCGGCGTAGCGGGAGTCGTCGTCGGACCAGACGTAGTAGTCGCCGTAGGGACCTTCGGGGTTGCGGCGGGACTCCTCGAACCACGGGTGCGTGTCGGACGTGTGGTTCATGACGAGGTCGGTGATCACCCGGATCCCGCGCTTGTGGGCCTCGTCGAGCAGCACGACGAAGTCCTCGACGGTGCCGAACTCGGGGAGCACGGCACGGAAGTCGCGGATGTCGTAGCCACCGTCGCGCAGGGGGGAGTCGTAGAAGGGCGGGAGCCAGAGGCAGTCGACGCCCAGCCATTGCAGGTAGTCGAGCTTCTCCGTGAGGCCACGCAGGTCGCCCGTACCGTCCCGGTTGGAATCGGAGAACGCCCTGACCAGCACTTCGTAGAAGACTGCCCGCTTGAACCAGTCGCGGTCGACATCGAGTGTCCGCGCATGGCCGTACTCGTCGGAGGAGCTCTCAACCAGCTGGTCGTCGGCGTTGAGCTGGGCGTCGGCGGCCGAGGTGTCGATTGACATAGGGGTATCGCGTTCCTACCGGGCGGGGACGGATGGCGGAAGGAGCACCCGGCCAGTCTTACCGGGCGTGGTGCCCGGGCGCAGGACGTGGCTCGGTGGCTGAGATGAGGGTATCTGCTGCACCCGTCGCAGCAACGACCGCGCTCACCTTTGGGTGCGCGGCAGATCGTGAAGATCTGACAACGGACAGTCGTCGATCGCGTACCGATCCGGCTCTGGCCGAGCTGTGTGCCCGGGAGGACCCTGGGCGCCCCCTCGAACTCCGGAGGAGGAAGGAGACGACATGTTCATCCAGGTTTTCCAGGGGCCCGTGTCCGACCGCCGGGAAGCGCGCCACGGGCTCGACGAATGGGTCGAGCGCCTCGCGCCCGGTGCGGAGGGCTGGCTCGGCAGCACGTCGGGCGTCACCGACGACGGGACGTTCGTCGGCATCGCCCGGTTCGCCTCCGCGGCGGCGGCACGGCACAACAGCGGCCGCACACTGCAGGGCGAGTGGTGGTCCGGGATGTCGAAGGTCTTCACCGGCGAGGTGAGCTTCCACGACTGCAGCGAGGTGCACGCCGGCCGCGGCGGTGGATCCGACCGCGCCGGGTTCGTGCAGGTGATCCAGGGCCGGACCACCGACCTGGCCCGCATGCGCGCGACGATGACCGTGTTCGAGGAACGGTTCCCGCACATCCGGCCCGACCTCATCGGCTACCTCGTGGCCGTCCACGACGGGCAGGACGGGGCGTTCACGCAGGCCGCCTACTTCACCTCGGAGCAGGAGGCGCGCGCGGCGGAGGCGCAGCAACCTCCCGCCGAGACGGCGGAGGTGCTGGAGGAGGAGATGGACCTCATGCGTGACCTCCGCTACCTCGACCTGCATGAGCCCTGGTTGCACTCGCCGCTCTGACGGGAGTGGGCCCGCGCCGGGACGGGCCCGCTCAGGCGGTGGGCCGCTCCACGCGGAAGATGTGGGCCACGTGGGTCCAGGGCTCCAGCCGGACGTAGTTGAACTGGCTCCACTGGTAGACCTCGCCGCTGACCTCGTCGTGCACCGTGATGGTGTCGTCCCAGTCCACGCCGAGCGCCGGCATGTCGAGGGCCGTGTTGCCCGACTGGGCCACGCGCGGGTCGAGGGTGCACACCACGAGGACGGTGTCGCCCGTGGCCGGCTCGGTCTTCGAGTAGGCGATGATCGCGTCGTTGTCGACGTGGTGGAAGTGGATGTCGCGCAGCTGCTGCAGCGCGGGGTGGGCACGCCGGATCTCGTTGAGCCGGGTGATGTAGGGCTCCAGCGAGTTGCCGATCGCCGCTGCGCCCTCGAAGTCGCGCGGGCGCAGCTCGTACTTCTCGGAGTTGAGGTACTCCTCGCTGCCCGGCTTGGCCGGCTCTCCCTCGTAGAGCTCGAAGCCGGAGTAGACACCCCAGGTGGGGGCCATCGTGGCCGCGAGCGTGGCGCGGATGGCGAACATTCCGGGGCCGCCGGTCTGCAGCGACTCGTGGAGGATGTCCGGGGTGTTGACGAACAGGTTGGGCCTCGCCTCGTCGGCCCGCTCAGCGTGCATGAGCGCGAACTCGGTGAGCTCGGCCTTCGTGGTGCGCCACGTGAAGTAGCTGTAGGACTGGGTGAACCCGAGCCGGGCCAGCCCGAACAGGCGCGCGGGGCGCGTGAAGGCCTCGGCCAGGAACAGCACGTCCGGGTAGCGGGCCTTGACCTGCCAGATCAGCCAGTGCCAGAAGTTCGGCGGCTTGGTGTGCGGGTTGTCCACCCGGAAGATGCGCACTCCGTGCTCGACCCAGTGCAGCACCACGCGGAGCGACTCGGCGTAGATCCCGGCGGGGTCGTTGTCGAAGTTGATCGGGTAGATGTCCTGGTACTTCTTCGGCGGGTTCTCCGCGTAGGCGATGGTGCCGTCGGGACGGACGGTGAACCACTCCGGGTGCTCGGCCACCCACGGGTGGTCGGGGGCGCACTGCAGCGCGAAGTCGAGCGCGACCTCCATCCCGAGGTCGTGGGTGCGCGCGACGAAGGCGTCGAAGTCGTCGATGGTGCCCAGCTCGGGGTCGATCGCGTCGTGCCCGCCCTCGGCGGAGCCGATGGCCCACGGTGAGCCGACGTCGCCGGGGCCCGCGTTCACCGAGTTGTTGCGGCCCTTGCGGTGCACGGTGCCGACCGGGTGGATCGGCGGGAGGTAGACGACGTCGAAGCCCATCGCCGCGACCCGGTCGAGCTCCTTGCCGGCGGTGACGAACGTGCCGTGGACGGCCCGGCCGGTCTCGTCCCGGCCACCGGTGGACCGGGGGAAGAACTCGTACCAGGACCCGTAGAGGGCCCGCTCGCGGTCGACGTAGATCTGCTGCGCGTGGCCGCGGGTGATCAGCTCCCGGACGGGGCGCTCGGTCATGATCGTCTGGACGGCCGGGAACAGCGCGGGCGCGACCCGGGCGTGCAACGGCATCGCGGTGTCGCGCAGGGCGTTGGCGGCGCCGAAGAGCAGGTCGCGGTGGCCCCGCTCACCGGGGCGGCGGCCGACCCGCTGCAGCAGCCGGGCGCCGACCTCGAGGTCGTTGGCCAGCTCCTCCGCACTCTGCCCGGCCTCGACCTTGACCGTGACGGCGTGCCGCCACGTGGACCACGGGTCGCTCCACGCGTCGACGCGGAACGTCCACAGGCCGGGCTCGTCGGCGACCACGATCGCCGCGAAGCGGTCGGTGCCGGCACCCGTCGGCGTCATCCGGACATGGTGGGCCGGACCGCGGCTGCCCACCTTCTTCCAGACCACGTTGGCCGCGACGGCATCGTGGCCCTCGCGCCACACCGTGGCACCGATCGGAACCACCTCGCCGACGACGGCCTTGCTGGGATGGCGGCCGCCACTTACCGAGGGGCTGACGTCATCGATACCCAGCCGACCGGTCATCGGCTCACCCCCAGCTGCATGCCCGTCGCGGAAGTCACAAACCTATCTACCCGCTCTACGCCTGATCAGAACGGGTAGTTGCCGTTCACGTGATCGTGACCTGATGTCCTCCGTACGGACGCAGGCCGGCGTACTCCGGTCGTGGAGAGAGCCCGCGAGCGCGGCTGCGCGGAGGCAGCCCCGCGCTTGACCGATCACGGGATCCATTCATCTATGGTTCCCGCCGTGAGAGCTCTCCGGCGGTTCACCGTTCGTGCCCAGCTGCCCACGCCGCTGGCACCGCTGCAGACACTGGCGACCAACCTCCGGTGGAGCTGGCACGCTCCCACCCAGGATCTGTTCGCCGCACTCGACCCCGAGGCGTGGGAGCGGGCAGGCCACGACCCCGTCCGGCTGCTGGGGGAGATCTCCTCGGCCCGGTTCGGTGAGCTGGCCAAGGACGCCGACACGGTCGTCACGGTCCGGGAGCTCGCCGACGACCTGGCGAGCTACCTCGACGAGCCGCGCTGGTACCAGATGGAGCGCGAGGACGACCAGAGCCTGCCCGCGGCCATCGGCTACTTCTCCATGGAGTTCGGCGTCAGCGAGGTACTGCCCAACTACTCCGGCGGCCTCGGCGTGCTGGCGGGCGACCACCTCAAGGCCGCCTCCGACCTGGGTGTGCCGCTGATCGGGGTGGGGCTGCTCTACCGCTCGGGGTACTTCCGGCAGTCGCTGTCGCTGGACGGGTGGCAGCTCGAGCACTACCCGGTGCTCGACCCGCAGGGACTCCCGCTGCAGCTGCTCACCGACACCGCGGGCGAGCCCGTGCTCGTCGACGTGGCCATGCCGGCCGGGCGCACGCTGCGTGCGCGGGTGTGGCAGGCGGCGGTCGGGCGCGTACCGCTGCTGCTGCTCGACTCCGACATCGAGGAGAACGAGCCCGACTACCGCGGCGTCACCGACCGGCTCTACGGCGGAGACCAGGACCACCGCATCCGGCAGGAGATCCTCGTCGGCATCGGCGGGGTGCGCGCGGTGCGGGCGTTCTGCGCCGCCACCGGGCACCCCGAGCCCGAGGTGTTCCACACCAACGAGGGCCACGCCGGCTACCTCGGCCTCGAGCGCATCCGCGAGCTGCTGAACCGCTCGCCGGACGGGTCGACGCCGCTCAGCTTCGACGAAGCCGTGGCCGCGGTGCGCGCAGGCACCGTGTTCACCACCCACACCCCGGTGCCGGCCGGTATCGACCGCTTCCCCGTCGACATGGTGCGCCACTACTTCTCCGACACCGTGCTCCCCGGCGTGCCGATGGACCGGATTCTGGCGCTGGGCGCCGAGGAGAACCCCAACATGTTCAACATGGCGCACATGGGGCTGCGGCTCGCCCAGCGCGCCAACGGTGTCTCCCGCCTGCACGGGGCGGTGTCGCGCAGCATGTTCGGCGGGCTCTGGGAGGGCTTCGACGCCGACGAGGTGCCGATCGGTTCCGTCACCAACGGCGTGCACGGCCACACCTGGGAGGCCAGGGAGGTCACGGCGCTGCTCGGCGACCCCGGGCCGGGCGCCACCCAGCCCTCACAGGAGCCGGCGTCCGACGAGACGCTCTGGGAGCTGCGCCGCGCGCTGCGCGCCCGGCTGGTCACGGAGGTCCGGCGCCGGGTGCGCGAGGCGTGGCTGCAGCGCGGGGCGTCCACCCCCGAGCTGGGCTGGACCGACCAGGTGTTCGACCCGGAGGTGCTGACCGTCGGGTTCGCCCGCCGCGTCCCCACCTACAAGCGCCTCACGCTCATGCTGCGCGACAAGGGCAGGCTGCGTGACCTGCTGCTCGATCCGCACCGGCCCGTCCAGCTCGTCGTCGCAGGCAAGAGCCACCCCGCCGACGACGGTGGCAAGGCGCTCATCCAGGAGATCGTCCGCTTCGCCGACGACCCCGCCGTGCGCCACCGCATCGTCTTCCTGCCGGACTACGACATGTCGATGGCCCGCTACCTCTACTGGGGCTGCGACGTGTGGCTGAACAACCCGCTGCGCCCCCTGGAGGCCTGTGGCACGTCCGGGATGAAGTCGGCGCTCAACGGCGGGCTCAACCTGTCGATCCGCGACGGCTGGTGGGACGAGCTCTACGACGGCGCCAACGGCTGGGCCATCCCCACCGCCGACGGGATCGACGACCCGGTCAAGCGCGACGACCTCGAGGCCAACGCGCTCTACGAGCTGCTGGCCACCCAGGTGGCGCCGGCGTTCTACGAGCGCACCGACGGCGTGCCGCTGCGCTGGACCGAGCTGGTGCGCCACACGTTCACCACGCTGCGCCCGCAGGTACAGGCCACCCGCATGGTGCGCGAGTACGTCGAGGACTGGTACGCGCCCGCCGCCCGCGCGGCCGCGCGGATCGTCGCCGACGACTTCGGCCCGGCGCGTGAGCTGGCCGACTACCGCGCCCGGCTCAACGCGGCGTGGACCCACGTGGAGGTCACCGGGGTGGACGCCTCCGGCCTGCCGGACACCCCCGAGGTCGGGGCGCCCATGACCGTGCGCGCCGCCGTGCAGCTCGCGGGCCTGCGCCCGGAGGACGTCACCGTGGAGGCCGTCGTGGGGCGCGTCGGCCACACCGACGACCTGGCCGATGCGGTGACGGTGGCCATGCAGCACGTCGGCGAGGCCGACGGGGCCGGGGACCGGTTCGAGGCCGTGGTGAAGCTCCCGCACGCCGGGCTCACCGGTTACACGGTGCGGGTCCTGCCCGCCCACCCGCTGCTCGCCACGGCGGCGGAGCTGGGCAAGGTCGTGCTGGCCCACTGAGCCCGCACCCGGTGGATCCGGGCTCAGCTGCCGGAGGTGAGGCGGTCCAGCCATTCCCTCAGTAGCTGCTCCTCCGCGGCGCTGAGGGTCGTCTGTTCGGGCAGTGCGGCGCGCAGGGCGCGGGCGGCGCCGGCCGCGCCCGCGTCCTCGACGGCCGGCTCCTGGGTGGTCACGGCGGCAACCATGGACTCGCGAAGAATGGTCAGCAGGGCACGGTTGCGCCGGTCTTCGGGCAGGGACAGCCAGGTGAGGACCGCGCCGCGTCCGGTGGCGTGGATGAGCGTGGCCGCAAGTTCCTCGTCGACGCGGAGCCAGCCGCCGGCGGCGAGGTGCCGGATACGGCCCCTCAGGATCTCCATGCCGGCCTGGAAGGCGGTCGATGTGACTCCGGCGGGCTCGCTGTACATCAGCGTGTACAGGGCGGGATTGGCAAGGCCGAACTCGACCGCCAGGTCCCAGCCGGCCCTCAGGTCCTCGATGGGGTCCTGCGGGTGGGGGTCGACGTGCTTGGTCGCGAGGAACGCGGCGAAGCCGTGCTCGGCAAGGGCTTCGAGCAGCCCGTCCTTGTCGCCGAACAGGCGGTAGATGGCCGGCGCCTGCACGCCTGCCGCGGCCGCGACCGCGCGGGTGGTGACCGCGTCGCGGCCATCGCGCGCCAGCAGTTCGGCGGCGGCCTCGATGATGCGCTGCCGGGCCTGCTCGCGGCCCATGGCTGTGGTGTCGGAGTCGACGGGGGGCATGGTATCAACGATACCGCACGGGTGCTGGCATCGTTAGTATCGATGATACGCTAGTTCTGATTCCACTGGAACTAGATCGCTGGAGCGCGTAATGATCATCGTGACCGGAGCCACCGGACTGCTCGGACGCCAGATCGTCGAACAGCTGTTGACCCGCGTGCCGGCGGACCAGGTCGGCCTCAGCGTCCGCGACCCGAAGAAGGCGCAAGCGATCGCCGACCATGGCGTACGGGTGCGCCAGGGCAGCTTCACCGACGCCGGCAGCCTGGCTCACGCCTTCGAGGGCGCCACCCAGGTGCTGATCGTCTCCGTCGACAAGATGGGCGACGAGGCTGTGCGGCAGCACCGTGCCGCGATCGACGGGGCCGTCGCGGCGGGAGCCCGCCGCATCCTCTACACCAGCCACATGGGCGCCAGCGCCTCGTCGCACTTCCAGCCCTGCCGCGACCACGCCGCCACCGAGGAAGCACTGCGCGCCTGCGGCGTGCCGTTCACCTCGCTGCGTAACGGCTTCTACGCCGCCAGCGCGGTGCAGTTCCTGGGCCACGCCATGCAATCCGGCGAGGTCGTCCTCCCCGCGGACGGGCCGGTCAGCTGGACCGCGCACGCCGACCTCGCCGCAGCAGCCGCCGCCATCCTGGCGGACGAAGGCCGCTTCGAGGGCCCCACGCCGTCGCTCACCGCGGCACAGGCGCTCACCTTCGACGGCATCGCCCGCATCGCCACCGACATCACGGGCCGCACCATCACCAGGACCACCGCGTCCGACGACCAGTTCCGCAACCACCTGGTGGGCCGCGGCGTGCCCGCCGAGACGGCCGACCAGTTGCTCGGCGTCTTCGTCGCCAGCCGCGCCGCCGAATTCGCCGCTGTCGACCCGACACTGGCCGGCTTGCTCGGCCGCGAACCCACCGCCGTGGGCACGGTGCTGCGCGAACAGCTGCCCAGCGACTGACCGGGTGGCTCGGCGCCGAATGCCGTAAGCGTGCAAATCGTGGAACGGCGACATTTCTGTGGAATTCCCCGTGAAATGAATCGGCCCATGAACCGGTGGGGCGCGGGGTAGCGTCGGTTCAATGCCGGATGATTTCACTGCGCGGGCATTACGGGCGGCCGAGGAGTTGGGTCCCCAGCTCAAAGGTCACGTTCTCCTGCCCGCCGACAGCGGGTACGCCCACGCCCGCGAGATCTGGAACGGCGGTGTGGAGCATCGGCCCGCGTTGTTCGTGATGTGCGAGAACACCGAGGACGTGCAGGCGGCCGTGCGTACGGCCCGCTCCTGCGGCCTGCCGCTCTCGGTGCGCGTCGGCGGCCACGACTGGGCGGGCAGAGCCCTGCGGCACGAGGGTCTCGTGATCGACCTGACCAGGATGAACGCCGTCGAGATCGATGCAGGCGCCCGGGTCGCCGTCGTGGCGGGGGGCGCGACGTCCGCCGACCTCGCCGGCGCTGCCGCAGCCCACGGGCTCGCCGCGGTTCTCGGCACGGTCAGCATGGTCGGCGTCGCCGGGTTCACCCTCGCCGGCGGCTACAGCCCGCTGAGCCCCCGCTACGGCCTCGCGCTCGACAACCTGGTCGGGGTGGAGGTCGTGCTCGCCGACGGCGCCGTGGCCACCGCCGACGAGTCCCACAACACCGACCTGTTCTGGGCGCTGCGCGGTGGCGGGGGCAACGTCGGAGTGGTCACCGCGATGCGGATCCGGCTCCACCCGGTCCGCACCGTGCTCTCCGGGCCGATCGTGTTCCCGTGGTCGCAGGCGGAGGCGGTGCTGCGCGGCCACGCCGAACTGGCGGCATCGGCACCCGACGAGCTGGGCGTGGTGGGAGCCATCTCCTCGGGGCCGGGGGGCGCCCCGGCGCTCCTTCTCGCGCCGGTCTGGTCCGGCGACCCGGCGGAGGGCGAGCACGTGCTGGCCCGGTTCGCGGAACTGGGTGACCCGGTGGTGCACCAGGTGCGGCCCATGCCGTTCCTGGACACCTTCGGCCCGGCCGACTCGCGGGTCGTGAACGGCCGCCACATCGTGTTCCGCACGCGCTCGCTGGCCGCGCTGCGGCCCGAGGCGGTCGCGGCCATCGTCGCGGCGGTCGACGCGCGGTCGTCGGAGTTCTCCGTGATCTCCTGGCAGTACCTGCGCGGCGCCGCGGCGCGCGTGCCGGTGGCCGCCACCGCGTTCGCACAGCGCAGCGACCACTTCATGCTGCAGATCATCGCCACGTGGGAACCGTCGGAGGACGCGACTCCCCACGAGACGTGGGCCGACGGGCTGAGCCGCGCGCTGGCCCCGTACTCGCTGCCCGGCGGCTATCCCAACGTGCTCGGGCCTGAGGCCACCGACCAGATCGCGGAGGCCTACGGCGCCAACCTGCCCCGCCTGCAGCGGCTGAAGCGGGAGTTCGACCCGGACGGGGTCTTCTCCGCGACGCCGCTTCCGGCCTGAACCGGGCGGTGGTCAGCTCCGCTTCGGGACCGTTGCCTGCCAGGTGTAGATCTGGGTGCCTGCGCTCTCCTCGCCGTTGTCCGGGGCCGCCCACATCGTGATGCCGTCCCCGTCGGCGCTGAGCTTCAGCGGGTTGCGGGTCATGACGTGGCCTGCCGCGGACCACTGCTGGAACGGGAACTCGTTGACGACGGAGTGCGTCCGCAGGTCGAGCAGCGCGATTCCCCCGAGCTCGTAGGTGGCTTTCGCACCGCCTGCGCTCGGCGTCTGAGGGAGGTTCGTGATGCCTCCGCAGGCCATCTTCCCCTTCGGGACGTACTGGCAGTCCTGGAAGTCCACCAGGTTCTCCGGGTTCTTCCAGGTGGTGACGGGCTTGCCGCTCGGCGTCCACTCGTAGAACGTGCGCGAGCCCCAGTTGTTGCCGACGAGATGACCGGTGGAGGCGTCGTAGACGACGCCACCGATGTGGTCGTCGACCGTGAACTCCCGGGTGACCTCGAGGGTCCGCACGTCCACGCGGTCGATCTCGGCCGTGCTGCCCGGCCGGTACTGCGCCACGGGCACCCACAGGTCGTTGCCGTGCAGGTCGATGCCGCCCGGGTGGTAGACGTCGCCGTGGCCGAGCACGACGTCCTTGAGGAGCTTCCCGGTCCGGTCGATGACGAACAGGTGGCCGATGCCCTTCCCAGGTGTGCGGTCGAACCCGTCGACGGGCGCGGGGTAGGTCTGGGTGGGTTCGATGATCTGTGTCGAGCTGAGGTAGAACCGGTCGGCCGTGACGACGAGACCTTCCGGGTGGTAGGTCGGGAAGTTCAGCTTCACCGTCGACAGCTGCGTCCACGCCGTCGACCGGTCCACGGCCGCGAGGTCCGCCGCCAGATCGCCGTCGGAGCTCGTGGCGCCCGGGCCCGGACTCGGCGCCGCGATGGCGCCGCCGGCACCCGGGAGAAGTGCCAGGACCGCGAGTACCGCGGCAGCGGCCCCCCGTCCGACCAGACGCGAACGCCGACCCATGAACGCCTACCTCTCCCGCTGCCATCGCCGTGCCGCGGCCGCCGGGGCCGCGGCTGGAGAAGTTAGTGATCGATACCGGCTTCGTGCCCGAGTCGAGGTGAACGGAGCCGGACAACCACCAGAACTCCCGCGCGGGTCGTCCGACGGGTGGGCGGGCTCAGCCGCCGCAGCAGCCGCCCCCGCAGCACCCGCCGCCGCCTCCACCGACGCGGGCGGGCGCGGCCTGCGAGCCGGAGCTCAGTCCGCCGACGGCCACGGTGGTGAGCAGCTTGACCGTGTCGTCGTGGCCGGCGGGGCAGCGGGCGGGGTCGCTCGCCGCGCTCATCGGACGGCTGACCTCGAAGGTCGAACCACAGCCGCGGCAGCGGAAGTCGTAGCGGGGCACGCGGGCAGCGTAACCACTGCGACGGGCCGGGTCAGGCGGTCGAGGCCACCTCTTCGGGCGCGCTCACGTCTGTGTGCGCGGCGAGCGCGGCAAGCGCCCTGTCCACGGCACGAGTGAGGCGCTGTGGGTCCGGATCGGACTTGACCAGGACCTGGAGGCCCTCGAGCAGCATGGTCAACATGGCGGCCGAGGCCGGCAGGTCCACGTCGGGCCCCACCTCGCCCTCCTGGGCGGCCTTGCGCAGGCCCTGCAGGAACCCGTCCTCGACGAGCGCGAGGATCTCCGCGAGATGCGCGGACACGGCCGCGTCACCGGGAAGCCGCTCGCCTGCCGTGTTGGCGATCAGGCAGCCGCGCGGGGACGGCCGTTGCTGGGCCGCCAGATCGAGATAGCCCACGAGTACCGCCCGGATCCGCGGCAGGACGGGACCGCCTGCCAGCAGGAAGGGGGCGAGGGTTCGGGCCTGCGAGTCGCGGTAGTGCTCGAGGGCACGCAGGAAGATCGCCTGCTTGTCACCGAAGGCCCGGTAGAGGCTGCCCGGGTGGAGACCGACGTGCGTCGTCAGGTCGGTGTACGAGGTGGCCTCGTACCCCTGGGTCCAGAAGATCTCCATGGCGCGTTCGACGACCTCGGTCTCGTCGAAGCTGCGTCGGCGTGGCACGCGCGCAGCCTAGTTCATCTTGAGCGGGCGTTCACGAACGTGCTAGGAATGTGAATCACTGTTCAACTATGGGGGAGCGGCATGCTCGACGGGTTCGAGGACGGTTACGCCGAGGTCAACGGGATCCGGCTGCACTACGTCAGCGGCGGGGAGGGAACGCCACTGGTGCTGCTGCCCGGGTGGCCGAGGACGTGGTGGCAGTTCCGCAAGGTCATGCCGATCCTGGCGAAGCGGCACCGCGTGATCGCCGTCGACATGCGGGGCATGGGCGAGTCGGACAAGCCCGACGGCGGCTACGACAAGAAGACGATGGCCTCGGACATCCACGGGCTCGTGCGCTCGCTGGGCTATGACCGGGTCGGCATCGCCGGTGAGGACATCGGCTCGATGGTGGCGTTCAGCTTCGCGGCGAACCACCCCGAGGCCACCACGAAGCTGGCCCTCTGGGAACCCGGGCATCCGGACGAGTCGTTCCGCTCGTTCCCGCTGCTGCCCACCGCGGACGGACCCAACCTGTGGTGGTTCGCCTTCAACCAGGTCGAGGACCTGCCCGAGAAGCTGCTCGCCGGTCGGTTCCGCCTGGTCGTGGACTGGTTGATCGACTACATGGGCACCCCGCCGGAGGCGATCGACGAGCGCAGCCGGGCCATCTACGCCGAGGCCTACGACCAGCCGGGCGCCGTCCGGGCGAGCAACCGCTGGTACCAGACGTTCTACGACGACATCGAGGACGCGAAGAAGTACCCGGTGCTCCGGATGCCGGTGCTGGGAATGGGGGGCATCTACTTCCCCTTCGTCAAGGCGCTCACCGAAGGACGGGCGTCGGACACCCGCTTCGTCGAGTTCCCGGGTGCGGGCCACTACCTGTCCGAGGAACGGCCCGAGGACCTCGCCCGCGAGCTGATGGCCTTCTTCGGCTGAGCGGAGACCCTCCCGCCGTCAGGCGCGCAGGAGCAGCAGCGACCGGGGCGGGAGGGTGATGGTCGTGCTGCTGGGGAGCGGGCGCCGGCTCACCGGGACCCCGTCCGGCCGGGTGCTGTCCAGCACGGGCGTGTACGGGCCTCCCTTGGGCAGCGTCGCGGCCAGTGCCGGGTCGCCCGCGTGCAGGAACAGCAGCCACTCCCCACGCAGCAGGCCGAGGCTGTGCAGGCGGCCGTCGTGCCAGTCGTGCCCACCCATCCGGCGCCCCGACGGATGCCACCAGAGCACCTCGCCGTCCCGGTAGAAGCGGTCCCGGTGCAGCGCGGGTGAGCTGCGCCGGATCTCCGCCACCCGTGCGGTGAACGCGGAGAGCGAGTCCGCCCCCGCCCCGCCCGTCCAGTCCACCCACGACGTCTCGTCGTCCAGGCAGTAGGCGTTGTTGTTGCCCCGCTGGGTGCGCCACAGCTCGTCGCCGCCGAGCAGCATCGGGGTGCCCGTCGACAGCAGCAGCGTGGCGAGCATCGCGCGGGCCGTGGCCAGCCGGCGGGAGACGAGCACCGGAGAGGACGTCTCGCCCTCGACGCCGAAGTTCTGGGAGCGGTTGTCGTCGGTGCCGTCGCGGTTGTGCTCGCCGTTGGCCTCGTTGTGCTTGCGCTCGTAGGACACCAGGTCACGCAGGGTGAACCCGTCGTGCGCTGTGACGAAGTTGACCGACGCCCACGGGCGGCGGCCGGACAGCCGGTACAGGTCCGAGCTGCCGGTCAGCCGGGACGCGACCTCGCCGATGCCGCCGTGGCCGCGCCAGAAGTCGCGCACCGCGTCGCGGTAGCGGCCGTTCCACTCCGACCAGGCCACGCCGAACCCGCCGACCCGGTAACCCTCGCCGGTGGCGTCCCACGGCTCGGCGATGAGCTTCACCCGGGACAGCACCGGGTCGACCGCGATCGCGGTCAGCAGGGCCGAGTGCGGGTCGAACGCCCCCGACCGCGGCCTGCCGAGCACGCTGGCGAGGTCGATGCGGAAGCCGTCGACGCCGAAGACGGTGACCCAGTGCCGCATCGCGTCGCACACCAGCCGGATCACGGTGGGCGAGCCGGCGTCGAGGGTGTTGCCGGTGCCGGTGATGTCGGCGTCGTGGCCGTTGCCGCCCAGCGAGTAGTACGCGGGCGCGTCGAGGCCGCGGTAGGACAGCGTGGTGCCCCCGACCCCACCCTCCGCGGTGTGGTTCGGGACGAAGTCGAGGATCACCTCGATGCCCGCGGCGTGCAGCGCGGCCACCATGGTGCGGAACTCCTCGACCTCCGCACCCGGCCTGCTCGCGTACCCGGCGTGCGGGGCGAGGAAGCCGAGCGTGGCGTAGCCCCAGTAGTTGGTGCGGCCGCCCTGCAGCAGCGGTGGCTCCTCGGCGATGGACGCCACCGGCAACAGCTCGACGGCCGTGACACCGAGCCTGCTCAGGTGCTCGACCACGGCCGGATGCGCGAGCCCGAGGTAGGTGCCGCGGTGCTCGGGCGGCACCTCGGGGTGCAGCTTCGTGTAGCCGCGGACGTGCAGTTCGGTGATCACGGTCTCCGACCACGGCACGTCCGGCCGGGGGCCGCCCGCGAGGACGTCGGGCTCGCTCACCACCGAGAGCGGCACGTGCCCGAGCGAGTCGACGGTGCTCAGCAGGCCCGTCATCGGGTCGTCCACCCAGCCGCGGGCGGCGTACAGATCGGTGACGCGGCCGGTGATCCGCCGCGCGTAGGGGTCGGCGAGGATCTTCGCGGGGTTGGCCCGCAGCCCGTCCCACGGCCGGTACGGGCCGTGCACGCGGTACCCGTAGCGCTGCCCGGGTGTCACCCCGGCGAGGTACCCGTGCCAGACGCCGAACGTGCGTTCCGTGAGCGCGACCCGCTTCTCGGTCAGCCCGTCGTCCGGACCGTCCACGAGACACACTTCTACGGCGTCCGCGCTGGTGGAGGCCACCGCGAAGCGGACCCCGCCGTCGTCGGCATGGGCACCCAGTGGGAAGACCGGCACGATCGGCGAGGATAGGGCCCGTGGCAGCGCCGGGATCGCAATCTGAGTCCTTCCTCACCGCAGGCAACAACCCACGGAGCGTCAGCCCACGCAGCGTCGTTGGAGACGGGGCGCGGACCGACACCGACCTCGACGGCACCGACCTCGTCATCGGGATGGAGGGCGTCGTCGTCCGGAGGGGCAAGTCGACCTTGCTGCACGACGTCGACTGGGCCGTGGAGCTCGACGAGCGCTGGGTGGTGCTCGGGCCCAACGGGGCGGGCAAGACCACCCTGCTGCGGCTCGCCGCTGCGGAGCTGCACCCGACGGCGGGCACGGTGCACGTGCTGGGCGAACGGCTGGGCCGGGTCAACGTGTTCGAGCTGCGCACCCGGATCGGCCTCAGCTCGGCCGCGCTCGGGATGCGCGTCCCGGGCGACGAGACGGTGCAGGACGTCGTGGTCAGCGCCGGGTACGGGGTGCTGGGCCGCTGGCGGGAGCAGTACGACACGACCGACACCGAGCGGGCGGAGCAGCTCCTGGACGCGCTGGGGGTGCGCGGCCTGGCCGAGCGGACCTTCGGGACGCTGTCGGAGGGCGAGCGCAAGCGCACCCTGATCGCCAGGGCGCTGATGACCGACCCCGAGCTGCTGCTGCTCGACGAACCCGCCGCCGGGCTCGACCTCGGCGGCCGTGAGGACCTCGTCGGGCGGCTCGCGACCCTGGCCGCCGACCCGGACGCGCCGGCGTCGGTGCTGGTCACCCACCACGTGGAGGAGATCCCGGTCGGCTACAGCCACGGCCTCCTGCTGCGTGAGGGCGGGGTGGTGGCCGCCGGGCTGCTCGACGACGTCCTGACCGACGAGAACCTGACCGCCACCTTCGGCATCCCGCTGAAGGTGCAGCGCCGCCGCGGCCGCTACACGGCCTGGCTGCGGTAGGGCCTCCCCGGAACCCACGGGCTGCACACCCCCTGATCTAGGGTCGGCCCGTGAGCGAATTCGTGAGCCTCGAGGTCGACGGCGGTGTGGGGACGATCCGGCTGGATCGGCCCCCGATGAACGCGTTCAGCCGGCAGGTACAGGAGGAGCTGAAAGCCGCTGCCGAGGAGGCCACGCGGCGGGCGGACGTCCGTGCCGTGGTCGTGTACGGCGGGGAGAAGGTGTTCGCGGCGGGCGCCGACATCAAGGAGATGACGGCCATGTCGTACTCCGACGTCGCCCCGGTCGCGCGCAGGCTCTCCGCCTGCTTCGGGGCGATCTCGGAGATCCCCAAGCCGACGGTCGCGGCGATCACCGGCTACGCGCTCGGCGGCGGGATGGAGGTGGCACTCGGCTGTGACCGGCGGGTGTGCGGCGACAACGCGAAGCTCGGCCAGCCGGAGATCCTGCTGGGGATCATCCCCGGTGGCGGCGGCACCCAGCGGATGGCCCGGCTGATCGGGCCGTCGCGGGCGAAGGACCTGATCTTCACCGGCCGGATGGTCGGGGCGGAGGAGGCGCTGGCGATCGGTCTCGTCGACCAGGTCGTGCCGGCCGACGAGGTCTACGCAGCGGCCCGGGCCTGGGCCGAGCAGTTCGCCACCGGTCCGGCCGTGGCGCTGGCGGCGGCCAAGAAGGCGATCGACGGAGGCCTCGACGTCGACCTGCGCAGCGGCCTGGACCTGGAGGCGGAGCTCTTCGCGGCGCTCTTCGCCACCGAGGACCGGACGGCCGGTATGACGTCGTTCGTGGAGAAGGGTCCGGGAAAGGCGACGTTCAGCGGACGCTGAAGCGCGCCCCATATGCTCCCTACCCATGAGTACGGACCCGGCCCCGAACCCGCACGCCACCGCTGAACAGGTGGCGGCTGCCCAGCACGATCGGAAGCTGGCCAACGTCCTCTATCACGACTGGGAGGCGGGCTCGTACGACGACAAGTGGTCGATCTCCTACGACGAGCGCTGCATCACCTACGCCGCCGACCGGTTCCGGCTGGTGGCCGGCGAGGGGGACCGGCCCTACGAGCGCGCGCTGGAACTGGGCTGCGGCACCGGCTTCTTCCTGCTCAACCTCATGCAGGCGGGCGTCGCGAAGCGCGGGTCGGTCACGGACCTCTCGCCGGGCATGGTGCAGGCCGCCCTGCGCAACGCCGGCGGCCTCGGGCTCGACGTCGACGGCCGGGTGGCCGACGCCGAGCGCATCCCGTACGAGGACGAGACGTTCGACCTGGTGGTCGGGCACGCCGTGCTGCACCACATCCCGGACGTCGAGCTTGCGCTGCGCGAGGTGCTGCGGGTGCTGAAGCCGGGCGGCCGGTTCGTGTTCGCCGGGGAGCCCACCACGATCGGTGACGCCTACGCTCGCCGCCTCGGCGCGCTCACCTGGAAGGCGGCCACGACGATCACCCGGTTGCCCGCCCTGCGGGGGTGGCGGCGCCCGCAGGCGGAGCTGGACGAGTCGTCCCGGGCCGCCGCGCTGGAGGCCGTGGTCGACATCCACACGTTCGACCCGGCCGCGCTCGAGGACATCGCCCGCCGGGCCGGGGCGGCGGACGCCCGCGTGGTCACCGAGGAGTTCACCGCGGCGATGCTGGGCTGGCCGGTACGGACGTTCGAGGCCGCGGTGCCGCCGGGGAAGCTCGGCATGGGCTGGGCGATGTTCGCCTACCGCTCCTGGCAGCGGCTGTCGTGGCTGGACCAGCGCGTGCTCACCCGGGTCGTGCCGAGGGCGTGGTTCTACAATGCGCTCGTCACGGGGACGAGATCCCGGTAGTTCGCGATCACCGATCGCGCCGCGTCGGCCAGGATGGGACCGTGACGACGCCGACAGCCGCCGACACCGAACAGCCGCTCGCACCGCTGTGGCGCGGCCTGCTGGTCTACCGGGTGCTGGCGCTGCTGACCACCTCGGGCGGCGTCCTGTTCTCGCTGGACAGCTACGCCCGGCCGGCGACCGCGGTGGCGGTGCTCGTGGTGATGGCGGTCTGGACGGCGGTCAGCGGCGCCGGCTACCTCGGTGCGCTGCCGGGGTTGCGGGACCGGTGCGGCCTGATCGCGGTGGTCGACGTCGCGGTCACCGTCGCGGTGATGGCGACCACCCCCTTCGTGCAGACCCCGGCCCAGTTCGCCGCGGACGCGCCGGTGATGGGTTCGATCTGGACGCCGGGCGCGGTGTTGGCCTGCGCGCTCGTCTACGGGGTGCGCGGTGGGCTCGCGGGCGCCGCGACCATGTCGCTCGCGCTGGTGGCGTTCCAGGCCCACTGGCGGGACGAGCTGCACGACATCCAGCTGCTCTTTCTCGTCGCGGTGACGATCGGTTTCGCGTCCGCGGTGCTGCGGCGTGCCGCCGAGCGGCTGCGGCTCGCCGTCGCCGCCGAGGCGGCGATGGCCGAACGGGAGCGGTTGACGCGCGCGGTCCACGACGGCGTCCTGCAGGTGCTCGGGTACGTGCGGCGGCGGGGCGCCGAGCTGGGCGGCCCCGCGGGGGAGCTGGGTGAGCTGGCCGGGAAGCAGGAGTTCACGCTGCGGACGCTGCTGACCACCGGGGCGGCGCCCGTCGACGTCAACGGCAGGCGTGACCTCGCCGCGGCCCTGCGGGTGCTCGCCTGCGAGTACGTCAGCGTGTCGACGCCGGCGCACCGGGTCGAGCTGCCCGCGCACGTCGTCGACGAGCTGGTGGCGGTGGCCGGTGCCGCGCTCGCGAACGTCGAGGTCCACGTCGGCCCGCAGGCGCCGGCCTGGGTGTTGCTCGAGGACACCGGTGACGGCGTGCAGATCAGCGTGCGCGACGAGGGCCCCGGCATCCCCGACGGCAGGCTGGACGCGGCGGAGGCCGAAGGGCGGTTGGGCGTGGCCCGCTCGATGCGGGGCCGGGTGCTCGACCTCGGAGGCACGATCTCCTGCGACACCGGGCCGGACCGGGGCACGGACTGGACGATCAGGCTCCCGCAGCGGAAGGTGCCGGCATGACGGAGGAGAGCGACGCGATCACGGTGATGGTCGTGGACGACCATCCGATCTGGCGGGAGGGCGTGGCGCGCGACCTGACCGAACGCGGGCTGACGGTGATCGCGACCGCCGCGGACGCGGACGCGGCGGTGCGGATCGCGTTCGCCACCAGGCCGCGCGTGGTGCTGATGGATCTCAACCTCGGCGCGTCGTCGGGGGTGCGGGCGATCGAGGGGATCCTCGGGAAGCTCCCCGAGACCCGGATCCTCGTGTTGTCGGCGAGCGCCGAGCACAGCGACGTGCTGGAGGCGGTGAAGGCCGGGGCCAACGGCTACCTGCTGAAGTCGGCGGGGGCCGACGAGCTGCTCGCCGCGGTCCGGCGCACCGCCGAGGGCTTTCCGGTGTTCACGCCCGGCCTGGCGGGGCTGGTACTGGGGGAGTACCGGCGGCTGGCCGGCGAGCCGGGCGCCACCGGCGGCGAGGCGCCGGTGCTCACGGAACGGGAGACCGAGGTGCTGCGGCTGGTGGCCAAGGGCCTCACGGCCCGCCAGATCGGCGAGCGCCTGGTGCTGTCGCACCGCACGGTGGAGAGCCACGTGCAGAACACACTCCGGAAGCTGCAGCTGCACAACCGGGCGCAGCTCGTGCGTTACGCCATTGAGCGGGGTCTGGCCGACGGTTGATCACTCGACGTGATCTTCACGCGGCGAACGGGTGGTCCTCTGCGAACGGTTTCCTCCCGGCGTAACTCCTTGGGAGGATCCGCCTCATGATCGTGGGCGCCGCGGACGGGCGGGCGGGCAGCGAGGAGGAGGCCGGTCGTCCGGCCACCGCCGTGCTCGTCGGTGCGTTCGCGGGAGGCGCGTACCCGGCTCCGGTGCTCGCCAGCCGGGGCGTCGACCTGCTCGGCACGGTCGCGCCCCGCGACGCCGTGCAGCTGGTGTTCGGGCTACGCCCGCAGGTGGTCGTCGTGGATCTCGCCGAGGGCCGGGCCGCGCTCGCGGTGATCGGGTCCGTCACCGCGGCGGTCCCGCAGGCCGCGATCCTCACCCTGACCGCCACCCCCGACCACGCTGCCGTGCTCTCCGCCGTACAGGCCGGTTCCACCAGCCATCTCGTCGCGCCCGTCACGGCGGAGGACCTGGCCGACGCCGTGCGCCGCACCGCGGCCGGGCACGCCGTGTTCAGCCCCGGGCTCGCCGACGTGGTGCTGGACGAGGTCGGCAGGCCCGTTGATCCGCAGGAAGGGGCCCGGCGGCTCACCGAACGGGAGGCGGACGTGCTGCGCCTCGTGGTCGACGGGCTCACCGCCCGCCAGATCGCCACCCGGCTGGTCCTGTCGCCGCGCACGGTGGAGAACCACGTGCAGAACGTGCTGCGCAAGCTGCGCCTGCGCAGCCGCGCCGCCCTGGTGCGCTACGCCATCGAGAACGGGCTGGCCTAGGAGGGTGCTGAACAGCACCGCGCAGTAGGGCCGAGTTGTTCAGCGCGCTCCTAGGAGTGCACGTCAGCCCAGGCGCAGTAGGCGGGCCAGTATCTCGGCCAGCACGGCCTGCGGATCGGCGTCGAGAGCGACGCGCACCGGCTCCCCGGCGGCGTCCGGCACGGCGACGGTGGCTCCTCTGGCCGGTCCGAGGTCGCAGGCCACGTGGATCGGGAGCGCGGTGGTCACCAGCGTGCCCGGCACCGCCGCCTCCAGCACGGCGAGTGCGTCGTGGAGCGCGACGGCGTCCACGCCGTACCGGGTGCGGTAGGCCGCGTGGTAGTGGCCGACCACCTCCGCGAGCTCGGCGCACCGGGGACCTCCGGCCGCGAGCGCGCCGAGCCAGTCGGCGGTGGCGGTACACCGTTGCGTGAGGTCGAGCGGCACCATCGTCACGGGCACGTCGGTCTGGGTGAACACCCGGTGCGCGGCCTCCGGGTCGCAGTGGACGTTGAACTCGGCGACACCTCCGGTGTTGCCCGCGCCCAGCGAGCCACCCATCGCGACGATCCGCCCGATCCGCGGTGCCAGCTCCGGATGCACCGCGAGCAGCAGCGCGATGTTGGTCAGTGGCCCGATCGGCACGATCGTCACCGGTTCGGTGGCCGCGGCCAGCACCGACGCCATCAGCCCGACGGCACCTCGCGGGTCCGGTTCTGCGGCAGGGGCGGGTAGCGCGTCGGCGCGGCCGCCGATCCCGTCGCCGCCGTGCCACGCCTCGGCGCGCTGGCGCTGCGGGTGCACGAGAGGGCGGTCGGCGCCGACACCGAGCGGAACGTCGGACCGGTCGCAGAGGGCGAGGAGCCGCCCGGCGTTCTCCGTGGTCCTCCGCAGCGGCACGTTGCCGAACACGGTGGTCACGGCCCGCAGATCGACCTCCGGCGAGGCGAGCGCCAGCATGATGGCCACGGCGTCGTCCACACCCGGGTCGGTGTCGATGATCAGCGGAGTCACAGGACGGCCGCCAGTTCGGCGGCGGTGGGCAGGGACGGCTGGGCCCCGGGCCGCGTCACGGTCAGCGCCCCGGCCGCGCACGCCCGGCGCAGCGCGTCGGCATCGGACGCGCCGTCGAGCAGGGCCACCACGAGCGCGGCGGTGAAGGTGTCGCCTGCCGCGGTACCGTCGACGACCGTGACCGGTGGGGGCTGAGCACGGGCCACCTCCCGGCCGCCCCGGCGCAGCACGGCGCCGGCGGCGCCCGACGTGACGGCCACGGCGCCCGCGGCGTCGAGCCCGTCGATCGCGGCGTACTCCGAGGTGTTGACGACCACCAGGTCGACCTTGCGGAGCAGTGCGGGCGGGAGCGCCCTGGCGGGCGCGGCGTTGAGCACCACGAGCCCGTCGGCCTGCTCCACGGTGGCCGTCACCGCGGCGTCAGGGATCTCCAGCACGGTGAGGACGGCGTCGGCGCCGCGGACGTCGTCCGGCGTGACCTGCAGGGCCGCGTTGGCGCCTGCAGCGACGACGATCGTGGTCTCACCGGAGTCGTCCACCGTGATCAGCGCGTGTCCGGTGGGGTGCGCGGGCTCCCGGCGCAGCCTGTCGAGCCGCACGCCGTCGCTGTGCAGCAGGGCGAGGGCCTCCTCGGCGGCGGGGTCGGCACCGACCGCGGCCACCAGGGTCACCTCAGCGCCGAGGCGCCGCGCCGCGAGCGCCTGGTTGGCGCCCTTGCCGCCGGGCACCCGCTGCAGGTCGCCTGCGGCGAGCGTCTCGCCGGGAGCGGGCAACCGGGGGACCCGGGCCACGAGGTCGAGGTTGACGCTGCCGACGACCGCGATCCGGGACACCTCGCGGACGATGTCCGATCACGCGGGCCGGCGCAACCGCACCTCACTCGGAACGGGTCGGCTCGCTCTCGTCGTCGGCGTCGAGGTCGTGGTCGGCGCGCTCGGCGGTGCTTCCCTCACCCCCGCTCGACCGGTCGGGCCCGGACGGGTCCGACCCGGCATCGGCGGCCTCGTAGGCGTGCTCGTCGTCCGGGCCTGCCCCCGTCGGGTTGTCGACCCGGCGGGAGACGACCCGGTCCTCCCCGGTGCCGGCGGGCGCCTCGGCGCCGATCGTGTTGGAGCTGTCACTGGTCACCCGCGCGACTACCCGGGCGGCGGCGCAGGCGAAACGCGGCAGCCCTATCGTCGGGTCATGACCAGCATGTGGGGCGCACCCCTGCGTGACCGCTGGGGGCGCGCCCCGCGTCGCGACCCACGGCAGGCCCGGTTCCTGACGATCGCGTCGCTGCGCTGGGTGATCCGCAACCGCGCCTACACGCCCTGGTACCTGGTCCGGTACTGGCGCCTGCTGCGTTTCCGGCTGGCCAACCCGCACGTGATCCTGCGCGGCATGGTGTTCCTCGGCAGGCGCGTCGAACTGCACGCCCGCCCCGGCTACGGCCGCCTGGAGATCGGCCGGTGGGTGCACATCGGCGACGGCAACTCGCTGCGCTGCCACGAAGGGTCGCTGCGCATCGGCGACAAGGTCGTGTTCGGAAAGGACAACACGATCAACTGCTACCTCGACGTCGAGGTCGGGGCGGCCACGATCGTCGCGGACTGGGTGTACATCACCGACTTCGACCACCGCACCGAGGACGTGCACGTCCCCATCAAGGACCAAGGCATCGTCAAGACACCGGTGCGCATCGGGCCCGACTGCTGGATCGGGGTGAAGGTGTCGGTGCTGCGCGGCACCCGGGTCGGGCGCGGCTCGGTGCTGGGGGCGCACGCGGTGGTGCGGGGGGACATCCCGGAGTACTCCGTCGCTGTCGGCGCCCCGGCCAGGGTGGTGCGGAACCGGGTGGCCGACTACGAGGCGGCGGCCGAGCGCAGGGCGGCACTCACCGATATCGCCCGTAAGACGGAAGCGGCCGTCCGAGAGCGAGTGGAGCAAACTTCCGGTAGTGCGTCCCCCAAGAAAAGTTAACAGGATCTGAATCGATGTGACCTGCCGCAACCTGGGTAACAAAGGCGGCCCTTCTCGCGTTGGATAGGGCGTCGGATACAAACCGCCAGCCAGGAAGTGGTGCCCCCATGAAGGACGACACCGTGCGCCGCCTCAACGCGCTCGACGAGGAGTACACGGCAGCCGTCAACGCTGCCGTCGCCGAGGACCGCGATGACCTCATCCACCAGCTCGTCGAGGAGTACCCCGACGCCGCGCTGGAGATCATGAGCAACGAGGCGGCCTGATCCTCACCCCGGGCGCCGAGCGCCCGAACACGTTGCCGGTCGGGATCTTCGGCCGGCCGAGCTGGACCGGCACGCCCGCCGGTGCTGCCGCGTACACCGCAGCAGTCTCCGCGGCGATGCGGGCCCAGTCGAAGTCGACAGCGAGCCGTGCGCGTGCCGTACCGGCCCGCCGCGCTGCCGCCGTCGGGTCGCCGAGCACGGCGCCGACGGCCCGCGCGAGCGCCGCGACATCGCCGGGTGGGAACGACACCCCGGTGGCCCCGTCGACCACCACCTCTCCGAGCCCGCCCGCAGTCGACGCCACGAGTGGCGCGCCTGCCGCGGCGGCCTCCAGCGCCACGATCCCGAACGGCTCGTAGCGACTGGGCAGAACCACGGCGTCGACCGCGGCGAGCAGCGCGACCAGATCCTCGTCGGGCAGGTGGCCGAGGAACTCGACGCTCCGCCGTACCCGGTGCGTCCGTGCCGACTGCACCAGCAGGTCCGCCGCGGTTCCCGTGCCGGCGACCAGCACCTTCGTCCCCGGGTGTGCCCTGCGGATCCGCGGGAGCGCCGCGATCAGGTCCTGCACCCCCTTCTCGTACTCCAGCCGCCCGAAGTAGAGCAGAAGAGGCTCCCCGGCCGGGGCGTACCGTTTCCCCGCTGCGGCGACCCTGGCCCGGTCCGCGCGCCAGCGCCGGGGGGCGATCCCGTTGTGCAGCACCGCGACCCGCGCGGGATCCAGCTCGAACAGTTCGGCCACCTCGTCGCGCATCGCGGCCGAGCAGGTGATCACCCGGTCGGCGCGGTTCGCCAGCCACCACTCCGTGGAGTGCACCTGACGGCTCAGGGGCGCGGACAGCCAGCCCGCGTACCGCCCCGCCTCGGTGGCGTGGATCGTGGCGACGAGCGGCACTCCCAGTACGTCGGCCAGCGCGATCGCCGGATGCGCCACGAGCCAGTCGTGGGCGTGCACGACGTCGGGGCGCCACCCGGCGAGCCGGGTGAGCGCGGCACGCAGGAGCGCGTGTCCCATGGCCAGGGTCCAGGCCACCATGTCGCGTTCGAACTCGAGATGCGCCGGGTCCTCGGCGACGCGCAGCACGCGCACCCCGTCGACGACCTCGTCGAGCGTCGGATGCGTGACGGCGTCGGTGCCGGCGGGCTGCCGCGACAGGACGACGACCTCGTGCCCGGCCGCCGCCAGCTCCGTCGCGAGGGCGTGGACGTGCCGGCCCAGGCCCCCGACCACCACCGGTGGGTACTCCCAGGACACCATCAGCACCCGCATCCCCCGGAAACTACCCGGCGGTAATTCCGGGCTCCCATGCCGCTCCGGCCGGCGGCGAGCCGGTGTGGTGATCGAGGACGCGGCTCAGGAGCTCGGTCAGCTCGCTGCGCTCGGCTGGTGAGAGCGGAGCGAGCAGCGCCTCCTGCACTCCGTCGAGTGTGGTGCTGAGCCGCTCGAGGTGGTGCAGCCCGGCCTCGGTGATCGTGATGACGTTGCGCCTGCGGTCGGCGGGATCCGGGGCGCGGACCACCAGTTCCTGCTCGGCGAGCTCGCTGATCGCCTCCACGACGTAGCTGCGGTCGATCCGGCAGCGCCGTCCCAGTGCCGCTTGGCTCGCGGGCCCGAACTCCTCCAGCGCGGCGAGCAGGGCGTAGTGGTAGCGGCGCCAGTGTCCGGCGTCGAACGCCTCCCCCAGCAGCCGCCCGGTGTGTGTGCCCAGCTGTGAGATGAGCCAGCTCGGCGTGGAGCGCAGCCGGGCTGGAGTGCGGCGGTCGCCTGGGGTCTCCACGCGGCGAGGTTACAACTGTTGGCCCTACCCACGATTAGGTCTATCGTGGTCCTGACCAACGTTGGCCCAGCCAACAATCACTCAGGAGGCGCCCGTGATCACGCCGTTCCGCATCGACGTCCCTCAGGCGGATCTCGACGACCTGGCCGAGCGGCTGGCTCGTACCCGCTGGCCCGACGCCCTTCCCGGCGTCGGCTGGGACCACGGCATTCCGGTGGACCGGGTGCGGGAACTGACCGACCACTGGCGCACGGCGTACGACTGGCGCCGCCCCGAGGCCGAGCTGAACCGGTACCCGCAGCTCGTCACGGAGATCGACGGCCAGCGCGTCCACGCCCTGCACGTGCGGTCCACCGACCCGGACGCGCTGCCGCTCGTCCTCACGCACGGCTGGCCGGGGTCGATCGTGGAGTTCCTCGACGTCATCGCCCCGCTGTCGGAGGACTTCCATCTCGTGATCCCGTCGATCCCCGGTTTCGGCTTCTCCGGTCCCACCCGGGAGCGCGGCTGGGACGTGCCCCGCGTCGCCAGGGCCTGGGCCGAGCTGATGCGCAGGCTGGGCTACGACCGCTACGGCGCCCAGGGCGGCGACTGGGGGTCCGCGATCTCGCGCACGCTGGGCGCCGTCGCTCCCGAGCACGTCGTGGGCGTCCACCTGAACTACCTGCCCACCCCGCCGCCTGCGGCGGGGGAGGAGGACGCCCGCCTGTCCGAGTCCGATCTCGCGCGGCTGGCACGGACCCGGCTCTACCTCGCCCACCAGCCGGGGGTCCGGGTGCTCAACGGAACCCGTCCGCAGGTGCCGGCGTACGGGCTGTCCGACTCGCCGGTCGGACAGCTGGCCTGGCTGGCCGACACGTTCGCGGAGTGGGGCGATCCGGGCTGCACGATCGATATCGACCGCCTGCTCACGAACGTGATGCTCTACTGGCTCACCGGCACGGCCGGGTCGGCGCCGCGCATGCACCGCGAGAGCACGGCCGGACCGCTGCCCTGCCCGGTGCCGGTGGGCGTGGCCGTCTTCGCGCACGACGTCACCCTGCCCGTACGGGTGCTCGCCGAGCGGCTCTACCGGATCACCCGCTGGACCGAGTTCGACCGCGGCGGTCACTTCGCCGCGCTGGAGGTGCCCGACCTGTTCGCGAACGACGTCCGCGCGTTCTTCCGGAGCCTGTGCTGACGGCCCCCTAGCCTAGAGCGCGCGGGCGTCCACGTGGCCGAAGGGGCGGCCGGGCCAGGACGCGATGCGGCGGGTGGCCGCCGTCCGGCTTCCGTCCGTGAGGAGGCCGGCCAGCTCCTCCACCCGGCCGGCGTGCCCGTACGCGCGCGACCGTGCGTAGTCGGCCGCCGAGTCCTTGCTGACCATGAAGGCCCAGTCGCTCGACAGCGCGAGGAGCGCCTCCTGCGCGAGCACGTCGCGCACCGGGTCGCGCGCCAGGCCCGGTGCGACGCTGCTCAGCAGCGTCTTCTGCACCTGTTCGTTCAGCCCCACGAGGTCGGCCACCTGGTCGCCCGCCCACACACGCCAGTCCTTGCCCGACCCCCATGACGACGGCGGCAGCTCGACCGGCTCGCCGACGAGCCCGGCGTCGGCGGCACCGCGCAGCGTGGTCACCCGCACGCCCGCTTCGGGCAGAGCCCGCAGCACCGCCTCCAGCCAGGCAGGCCCCTCGTGCCACCAGTGCCCGAACAGCTCGGTGTCGAAGGCGGCGACGGTGAGCGCGGGGCGTCCCAGCCGTTCCCGCAGGCCCAGGAGGCGTTCCCGGACGACCGACACGAAGTCGGCGGCGTCGCGGGCCACGGCAGCGGCGGCACGCGCGGGGTCGTAGGGCTGCTTGTCCTCGGGAGCCACCTTCCGCCCCGTGACGCGGGCGGGCTTGAGTCCTGACGGGTGGTCGAACGTGTGGAAGTCGCGGTAGTCGCGGTCACCGGGATATCCCGAGCGGGGCGACCACACCCGGTAGGTCACGTCCAGATCCCGGCCGAAGGCGAGCACGTCCGAGCCTCCGGCCGGGCGCGCGAGCGCGGTGTCGCCGTGCAGCGCGGGCCCGTCGACGAGGAAGCGCCGCACACCGGCTGCGGCGTACCCCTGTTCCATGCCCGGCGCGTAGCCGCACTCGGGTGCCCAGATGCCTGCGGGCCGCGAGCCGAGCCGGATGGCGGTGTCGGCGAGCCCGGTCTCGAGCGCGAACGCGCGGACCTCGGGCAGCAGCAGCGGGCCGAACGGATGCGTCGCGGGCCCGCCGAGCAGCTCCAGCGCCCCGGCGTCGGCGAGGCGGCGCAGCACCGGCGACGCGCCGTGGAGCCAGCGCGACTCGAACAGCGCGAGAGCCGCGGTGGCGGCGCGGTGTTCGTGGGTGACCAGCTCCGGGAGCCGCGGGGCGGCCCCGTGGGCGCGCAGCAGCCAGCCGCCGAGCCAGTCGTGCATGCCGCGCAGGCAGTGCGGGTCGTCCAGCTGCGCGGCGAGCACGGGCGTGACCCCGAGCGTCAGCTGGTCGCGGAAGCCCTCGGCGGCGAGCCGCTCCACGACGTCGAGCACCGGGAGGTAGGCGTGCGCCCACGCCTGGTAGAGCCACTCCTCCCCGACCGGCCAGCGCCCGTGGTGGGCCAGCCACGGCAGGTGGCTGTGCAGGACGAGGCAGAACGTCCCCACCGGCTCGCGCTGTGACAATGATTCGCTCGCTGGCTCACTCATGGCAGACGCACCGCGACGGCGACGAGGTCCAGGCTCGCGTCGAGATCGTCCGCGGTGAGCTCGAAGTCGGCGCACGTCACCGAGGTGACGTCGCCGAGCAGGGCCGGGGGCCAGTCCGTGGCACCGACTGCCACCGCGACCTGCGCGCCGACGATCGAACCGCCGTGGCGGGTGTCGAGCTCGCGCAGCCGCGGACCGTGGTGCAGCCCGAGTACCTCGACGTCGGCGAACCCCGCGTCGCGAACCAGCCCGGCCAGCTCCGCCCCCGAGAGCTCACGGGTGTGGAAGGGGTTGAGCGGCGTGTCACGCCCGGGGGAGAAGGTGATCCGGTTGGGGGTGGAGACGAACAGCGCACCTCCGGGCCGCAGCACGCGGTGGCACTCGCGCAGGAACCGTTCCTGCTCCCAGAGGTGCTCGATCACCTGCAACGACACCACCGCGCCGCAGCTCCCGTCGCGCACCGGGAGCGCCACGAGGTTGGCCCGCGCGGACCCCACACGCGGATAGCGTCGGGCCACGTGCGCGGCCGTTGCCGCGTCGTAGTCCAGCGCCAGCACGGCGGCCGCACCGTCGGCCAGCAGGTCGGCGCCGTAGCCCTCCCCGCATCCCGCCTCCAGCACGACGGCGCCCGAGCAGCGCGGGAGCAGCTCCCGGTAGACCACCTCGTGGCGGCGGAACCAGTAGTTCTCCTGCGGTATGCCGGGTACGGTCCGCTCGCCCGTCAGGGGCAGGCCGGCGACCGGGACCTGATGCTCGCGGAGGGGTGGCCGCTCGCCTGCTCCGGCCGATCGTGCATGGGTCCTCACGCCGGGGACGGTCTCACGGCGGCCCGGCACCACTCGACGCGACCGCCGCGTCGCTGATGTTGCGGCGCCGCCCTCGGGAGCGTCAGCCCGACGCCCTCGGGTGCGGGGCGGGCGCGCCCCGGACGGTGAGCACGCCCCCCACGTCGTACCTGAGCCAGGCGAGCAGCGTGGTGTCGTCCAGGGTGAGGGGTACCCGTGGGCCCGACCAGCTCAACAGCGCCGTCGGCCGGTGGGCCAGCGCATCATTCAGCAGCGCGGCCAGCTCGGGGGTGGCCAGCACCGACACCCCGTTGTGGCTGACCGGCTTGCCGCCGGGCAGGCCCTCGGCTGCGTCTGGCCCGGTGCTGAGGACATAGCCGCAGCCCTGCCGGTCGTCGTACCCGGTCACGATCACCGTGTCGCTCCGTACTTCATTCGATGAGGCCGGCCGCGAGTCGCGCGAGCCGGTCGGAATCGGCGGCCATCCGCACGACATTCGGGTCGTCGGCCGCCACGCCGTGCCGGGCGGCGAGCCGGGCCACGTCGGGATAGCCGATCTGGGTGAGGTTCTGCTCGTCGAGCCACACGACGAAGCGCAGGGGCAGGTCGAGTCCGATGGACGGTGCGGCAGCGAGCAGCGGAGCCTCGGCCGCCGGGTTGCTGACGAAGACCACGGAGGTGGGCCGGATCGGCGGACCCGAGGCGGCCGATCCGGCGGCCAGGTCGACCACGGCGAGCGAGCGGGCGGGGGTGCGGTCGGCCTCGCGGCGCAGCCGCTCGACGGTGGCGGGGACGTCGACGCTGCCGAAGACGGTGACGAGGTGCCCGGACGGTGTGACGCCGACCAGCGGGGACCCCACCGGGATGCGGGCGCCCGGCACCGCATCGGTGAGGACGGCGGTGGTGGAGTCCCGCAGCGCATCGCGCGCGACGAGGTCGCCGATGCCCGACACCGCGGCGACGTAGTCGGCGCTGTCGACCGTGACGCTCACCGAGCCGTCGGCGGCCTGGCGCACCAGGTAGCGCTGCGGGAGTTCGGCGCCGGCGCGCTGGTCGATGCGCAGCAGCGGCCACTGTCCGGCCGGGGATCCTCCGATGACCAGCGTGGCTGCCGGGATCGTCACCCCGGCCTGCCGGGCCGCGGCGGTGTGGTCGACCACCGTGGCCACCGCGCCACCACCATCGGTGATCGCGCCCTGCACCCGCTGGACGGTGCCGGCGAAGTCGGTGCCCGCCGCCAGCAGGAACGTTCCCGGCGGCTGACCCGGTGCTGTGTGCGGTTCGAGCTCGACCTCGCCGTTGCCCGGGTTGCCACATGCGGCCGCGACGACGGCCAGCGTCATCGCCGCCCCCCATGTCCGGATCGTGTCGGATCTCCGGCTCGGGTGGGCTCGGACCAGGACGGACATGGCAGCTCCGCGTGTCGACGGGTGCCCGACCCTATCCGGGCTTCAGCGGCTCCGGGCGGCTGAAGCGTGGGGGCCGCCGGTCAGCGGCGGCGCAGACGCGCCAACAGGCCGCGGGCACGGTCCCGGTTGCGGGGGTCGGACGCCATGCGGCGTCCCTGGTCGGTGACGCGCCGGCCCTGCGGGCTGGCGAGGAAGCTCTTGATGCGATCCATGATGGGCATTTTGTCGGATACCCGGTCGAGTGGATCGCCACACGACGAACCGGCACCGATGCTCGCTCGGGTGAGGAGTTTCACCCGAGGGTCCGTTTGCGGGCTGGCTACTCGCCAGTAACAATTGCGCGATCCGGCTGGCCACGGCGCGGATCCGCGGGCGTGGCAGAGTCGGGCAGATGGACGCCGAACGCGAGCGTCCCCCGTGAGACCCACCGCGGCTCGTCCGCACCGGCAGGAGGTCGAAGAGGTCCGATGAACATCGTCGTGCTGGTCAAGCAGGTGCCGGATACCTACTCGGAGCGCAAGCTCAACTCGTCCGACGGCACCCTGGACCGGGACGCCACCGACGCGGTGCTCGACGAGATCAACGAGCGCGCGGTGGAGGCGGCCCTGCAGTTGAAGGAGGCCCACGACGGCGAGGTCACCGTCCTGACGATGGGGCCAGGCCGCGCCACCGACGCGATCCGCAAGGCGCTGTCGATGGGCGCGGACAAGGCGGTGCACCTGTCGGACGAGGCCCTGCACGGCTCGTGCGCGGTGCAGACCGCGCGGGCGCTGGCGAAGGTGCTGGGCACCGTCGAGGGCGGGTTCGACCTGGTGGTGGCCGGCAACGAGGCGTCCGACGGCCGGAGCGCCGCGGTGCCCGCGATGGTGGCCGACGTGCTCGGCCTGCCGGCGCTGACGCACGCCCGTGAGGTCACCGTCGACGGGTCCACGGTGACCGTCAGGCGCGAGACCGACGACGGCGTCACCCACCTCAGCGCGGAGCTTCCCGCGGTGGTGAGCGTGGGAGAGAAGATCAACGAGCCGCGCTACCCGTCGTTCAAGGGGATCATGGCGGCCAAGAAGAAGCCGGTGGCCACACTCTCGCTGGCGGATGCGGGGATCGACCCCTCCGAGGTGGGGCTGGCCACCGCGCTCACCACCGTGGCCTCGTCCCAGCCCAAGCCGCCGAAGAGCGGCGGGGAGAAGATCGAGGACGAGGGTGACGGCGGCGCGAAGGTGGCCGCGTTCCTGGTCGCCCAGAAGCTCATCTGAGAAGCGTTCGACGGGAAGAGGAGAAGCTCATGGCCGAGGTGCTGGTCCTCGTCGACCACCTCGAGGGTGAGATCAAGAAGAGCACGTTCGAACTGTTGACCGCCGCCCGCGCGCTGGGCGAGCCGTCGGCGGTGGTGGTCGGTGCCGCGGGCACGGCCGCCAAGCTGGCCGACGTGCTGAAGGAGCACGGCGCCGAGAAGATCTACGTCGCGGAGACCGACTCCGCCGACTTCCTCACCCCCGAGGTGGGGGTGCTGGCGTCGCTGGTCGAGTCGAAGGACCCGGCGGCCGTGCTGATCGCGGTGTCGGCCGACGGCAAGGAGATCGCCGGGCGGCTCGCGGTGCGCACCAACAGCGGGCTGCTCGGTGACGTCGTCGCCGTGTCCGCCGACGGCGTCACGCACTCGGTGTTCGGTGGCGCCTACATCGCAGAGGCCAAGGCCACCACCGCGCACCCCGTGATCACGCTGCGCCCGGGGTCGGTGGAGATCGAGCCCGCCGCGGGCGCGGGCGTGGAGGAGAGCGTCCCGGTGCCGGCGAGCCAGGGCAGGGCCGCCACCGTCGCGAGCCGGGAACCGATCGTGGGCGGGGACCGTCCGGAGCTCACCGAGGCGTCGGTCGTGGTGTCCGGTGGCCGCGGCGTGGGCTCGGCCGACGACTTCCAGGTCGTCGAGGCGCTGGCCGACTCGCTCGGCGCCGCGGTCGGGGCGTCCCGCGCCGCGGTCGACTCCGGGTACTACCCCCACCAGTTCCAGGTGGGGCAGACCGGCAAGACGGTGTCGCCGCAGCTGTACATCGCACTGGGCATCTCGGGGGCGATCCAG
This sequence comes from Pseudonocardia sp. OZ21, assembly GCF_059359135.1. Classification (NCBI taxonomy): domain Bacteria; kingdom Bacillati; phylum Actinomycetota; class Actinomycetes; order Pseudonocardiales; family Pseudonocardiaceae; genus Pseudonocardia; species Pseudonocardia sp. OZ21. Next base: position 103,081 of record NZ_JCADBN010000005.1, on the reverse strand, counting down.
CACCGGGCCGGGATGCAGACGTCCAAGACGATCATCGCGGTGAACAAGGACGCGGACGCGCCGATCTTCGAGATCGCCGACTTCGGCGTCGTGGGTGACCTGTTCAAGGTGGCCCCGCAGCTCAAGGACGAGATCGCCAAGCGCAAGGGCTGATCTTCCCGCGCGGTCAGTGCCCCGGACGGTGAGCGCCGTCCGGGGCACGATCGGCGCTGTTCATCGGGTTGCCACCACCGGTCGACTCCCGCGGGGTTCGGCGTTCGCCCACGTCCCGTACCAACACCGGCGTGACCTCATCGCAGGTTCTGGCGCGTACTCCGCAGGCCGCAACCTCACGCTACTCGCTGTTGATCACCACTGACCCTGACGAGGTACGCGAGGCCCAACGGCTGCGTCACCGCGTCTTCGCCGGAGAGCTCGGCGCCGTGCTGCACACCCCGGAGCCCGGCCTCGACATCGACCACTTCGACGAGTTCTGCGACCACCTCGTGGTCCGCGACGACGTCACCGGCGAGATCGTCGGTACCTACCGGATGCTGCCGCCCGACCGGGCGCGCGCGGCGGGCGGGCTCTACATGGAGTCCGAGTTCGTGATCGACGAGCTGGCGCCGCTGCGGTCGTCGCTCGTGGAGACCGGACGGTCCTGCGTGCATCCCGACCACCGCGACGGGGCGGTCGTCGGGCTCGTCTGGGCCGGGATCGCCCGGTACATGCTGCTGACCGGGAACCGGTGGCTCGGCGGCTGCGCCAGCGTCCCGCTGGGCGACGGGGGCGGCCTCGCCGCCGGCGTCCGGGACCGGGTGCGCGCACGGCACCTCTCGCCGCAGCCGTACCGCGTGCAGCCGCTGCGGCCGTGGGACCCGACCGGGGCCGCGGCGCCGCGGCGGGTCCAGCTGCCCCCGCTGCTGCGCGGCTACCTGCGTCTCGGGGCGTGGGTGGCCGGTGAGCCCGCGCACGACCCGGACTTCGACTGCGCCGACTTCATGGTGCTGCTCGGCCTGGACCACATGGACGAGCGGTACGTCCGGTTCTTCCTGGGTGACGCGGAATGAGTGTCCCCGTGGCGCTGCCGCACCCGGCGCAGCCGACGGCGGGCTGGGCACCCTCGTCGCCGTGCGGACCGGGCTGCCTGCAGGACGACGACGGGGACCCCGCCTCCGGGCTGCGCATGGCCGCGCGACTGGTCCGGCTGGTCGGGCTGCTGCTCGTCGCCGTGCTGGTGGGCGCCGTGCTGGCCGTGCCGCTGCTGCGCGGCCCCGTGCGGGGTCACGCGCTGCGCGCGGGCTGCCGGGCCGCCCTGCGTGCGGTGGGGGTGCGGCTGCGCGTCAACGACGGTTTCTCCACCGACCGGTCGGGCGTGCTCGTCGTCGCCAACCACCTGTCCTGGATCGACGTGCTCGCCATGGGCGCCGTGCAGCCCGTGCGGATGCTCGCCAAGCAGGAGCTGCGGGACTGGCCGGTCATCGGAGGGCTGGCCGCGCGCACCGGCGCCCTGTTCGTGGACCGCGCCGGGCTCCGCTCGCTCCCCGCCACCGTCGCCGCCACGACGCAGGCGCTGCGCTCCGGGGCCGTCGTCGGCGTCTTCCCGGAGGGCACCACGTGGTGTGGCGCCGCGGCGGGGACGTTCCGGCGGGCGGCGTTCCAGGCGGCCGTCGACGCGGGGGCTCCGGTGCGACCGGTGGCGATCGAGCTGCGGCGCCCGGACGGGAGCCAGGACCGGTCGTCGGCGTTCGTCGGGGACCAGACGCTCTGGGACTCGCTCTCCCGGGTCCTGCGGCTGCCCGCCCTGGTCTGCGAGCTGACCGTGCTCCCGGTGATCCCGCCCGGCGCGGCGGCCGACCGGCGGGAGCTGGCCCGCCTCGCCGCGGAGGCGGTCGGGGCGCACACCGGCGTGACGCATTCGCATGCGCGGTACCACCCGTCCTGCGCCGCCGCCCCGGTGGCCGCATAGCCCGGGGGTGGCCCACTGCGCGGCGACTACTCTGGGGGCGCGTTCAATGACCGGGACGGGTAGCCGACCTGAATGGCAGCGTAGAGCTCAGTGACACCTCCAGCGATCTATCTCGACCACGCCGCCACCACCCCGATGCTCGACGAGGCGGTGGCGGCGATGACCGATGCGATGCGTCGCACCGGCAACGCCTCCTCGCTCCACACCGCGGGTCGGCGGGCCCGGCGCGCTGTCGAGGAGTCCCGCGAACGGATCGCGGCCGCGGTGGGCGCGCGCCCGTCGGAGGTCGTGTTCACCACCGGTGGCACCGAGAGCGACAACCTGGCGGTCAAGGGCCTGTACTGGACGCGCCGGGCCGCCGATCCGCGCCGCACCCGCGTGCTGGTCTCGGCGATCGAGCACCACGCGGTGCTCGACTCCGCGGAGTGGCTCGCCCACCACGAGGGCGCCGAGGTGGAGCTGCTGGAGGTCGACGAGGTCGGCAGGGTCCGCCCCGAGACGCTGCGGGCCGCGATCGCCCGCGACCCCGAGCGGGTGGCGCTGGTCTCGGTGATGTGGGCCAACAACGAGGTCGGCACCGTCAACCCGGTCCGCGAGCTCGCCGCCATCGCCCACGAGTTCGGCGTGCCGATGCACAGCGACGCCGTGCAGGCCGTCGGCGTCCTGCCGGTGGACTTCGCGGCCTGCGGGGCCGACGCACTCACCCTCACCGGCCACAAGCTCGGTGGCCCGATCGGAGTCGGCGTGCTGCTGCTCGGGCGGGAGGTGGCGCTCACCCCGCTCCTGCACGGTGGCGGCCAGGAGCGGGACGTGCGGTCCGGCACCCTGGACACCCCGGCCGTCGTGAGCCTGGCCACCGCCGTCGAGGTCGCGGCCACCGGCTCGGCCCGACGGGCGGCCACGATCGCCGGGCTGCGCGACGACCTCGTCGGCAAGATCCTCGCCGCCGTCCCGGACGCCACGCTCAACGGCGACCCGGGCGCCGGCGTCGTCGAGGGTGGCCCGTCGCGGCTGCCGGGCAACGCCCACCTGTCCTTCCCCGGCTGCGAGGGCGACAGCCTGCTCATGCTGCTCGACGCCCACGGCATCGAGTGCTCCACCGGCTCGGCGTGCACCGCGGGGGTGTCGCAGCCCAGCCACGTGCTGCTCGCGATGGGTGCCGACGAGGCCACCGCGCGCGGCTCGCTGCGGTTCTCCCTCGGCCACACCTCCACCCCCTCCGACGTCGACGCCGTGGTCGCGGTGATCGGTGCCGTGGTCGAGCGGGCGCGTCGCGCAGGGCAGCCAGCGGCCGTCCGATGAGGGTTCTGGCCGCGATGAGCGGCGGGGTCGACTCCGCCGTGGCGGCGGCCCGCGCCGTCGAGGCCGGGCACGACGTCGTCGGGGTGCACCTGGCGCTGTCGGAGACCCCGGCGGCGCTGCGTGGCGGGTCCCGGGGGTGCTGCTCACGGGAGGACGCGTCCGACGCCCGGCGGGCCGCCGACGTCCTCGACATCCCGTTCTACGTCTGGGACTTCGCCGCGCGCTTCACCGCCGACGTGGTGGACGACTTCGTCGCGGCGTACGCGGCGGGGCAGACCCCCAACCCGTGCCTGCGGTGCAACGAGAAGATCAAGTTCTCGGCCCTGCTGGAGCGGGCGCTCGGGCTCGGCTTCGACGCGGTCTGCACCGGGCACTACGCGCGTCTCACCGCCGGTGAGCTGCGCCGCGCCGTCGACGACGGCAAGGACCAGTCCTACGTGCTCGCCGTGCTCACGCGGCACCAGTTGGCACACGCGATGTTCCCCATCGGCGACACCGAGAAGCCCGCCGTGCGCGCCGAGGCCGCCGCCCGGGGCCTGCGGGTGGCCGACAAGCCCGACAGCCACGACATCTGCTTCATCCCCTCCGGCGATACCCGCGCGTTCCTCGGGGCCCGCGTCGGCGCCCGGCCGGGCGCGGTGGTCGACCACGCCACCGGCGAGGAGCTGGCCCGCCACGACGGCGTACACGGGTTCACGGTCGGGCAGCGCAAGGGCCTCGGCATCGACGCGCCGGCAGGCGACGGCCGCCCCCGCTACGTGCTGGGGATCGAGCCGGTCAGCGGCACCGTCCGGGTCGGGCCGGCGTCCGCGCTCGACGTCCGCACGATCGACGCCGCGCGTCCGGTGTGGAGCGCGGGAAGCGCCCCGGGCGACCGGTTCCCGTGCGTGGCCCAGGTCCGGGCCCACGGCGGGCTGGCCGCTGCGGTGGCCGTTCCGGCGGCCGACGGGCTGCGCGTGGAGCTCGACGAGCCGCTGCGCGGCGTCGCCCCTGGCCAGGCGGTCGCCCTGTACCGTCCGGACGCCGCGGGCGACGTGGTGCTGGGCAGCGCCACGATCACCGGGGCGCACTGAGCTCGCGCCATCCGTTCGCAGTTCTCCCGCCGAGTGGCGGTGCCGCCCGGCCCGCGGGACGCTTCGCGCGCACGAGGAGGTGCGCATGGTGTCCGACACCACCGGAGCGGCGGCGCGGGACGTGGTCCGCAGTGCACCCGTGGTCGTGCTCGGCCGCGTCGGTCTGGTCGCGTACGGGGTGGTGCATCTGCTGGTCGCCGCGCTCGCCGTGCAGGTCGCGCTCGGTGATCGGGAACGGGTCGACAAGAAGGGCGCGCTCCAGGCGATCGCCGAGCAGGGGGCAGGCGTGGCACTGCTGTGGGTGATCACGGTCGGGCTGGTCGCGCTCGTGGTCTGGCAGCTCGCCGAGGCCGTGTGGGGGCACCGCGGAGAACCGGTCGGGAACCGCGTGCTGCGGACCGCCGTCAACCTCGCGGAGGCGGCGCTGTTCGGCGTTCTGGCCTGGTCGGCCGGATCGGTCGCCGCGAGCGGAGGCGCACCGTCGCAGAAGCCGTCATTCGCCACGGTCGTCTTCGGCCTGCCCGGGGGCCCGCTGCTCGTGGGGCTCGCCGGCGTCGGGCTCGTCGTCGGGGGCGGCTACGCGGTGCACCGTGGCGTCATCCACGCGTTCCTGCGCGAGCTCGACCTGCGGGGCGCGGGGCTCAACCGGTCGCTGCTGGTCACCCGCATCGGGCAGCTCGGCTGGACCGCGCTCGGGCTGGTCTACGGGATCCCCGGCGTGCTGCTCCTCGTGGCCGCGGTGCGGTTCGACCCGGCACAGCCGACCGGCCTCGACGCCGGGCTGCAGGTCGTGGCCGACCAGCCGTACGGGCCGGTGGTCCTGATGGTCCTGGCTCTCGGACTGGTCGCGTTCGGGGTCTACTGCTTCTTCGACGCCCGGTACCGGAAGGCATGACCGCGCACGGCGGGTGGTAGACACCGGCCGTGAGTACCGATGACGCCCTCGAGGCCGCGATCGCAGCGGCCGGCCTGGCCGGGGCCACCCCGGGACAGACGGCGGGCGGCGGCGCGATGGTCGTGCCGGACCCGGTCGACGAGACCCAGGACGCCGCGCCGCTGCCGCGGTGGCCCGACGGCGCCGCCACGGGGGTCGGCTCGCTGCCCGGCACCGACCCGCGTGAAGCCGCCGCCGCGGTCGTGGGTGAGCTGCCCCTGTTGCCCTTCCTGCCGGAGCTACCCGCCCGCGGTGTCGGCGCCGACATGATCGGCCGTACGGCGGCGCTGCTCGTGGACATCGCCGTGGAGGTCGTGCCCAGCGGCTACCGGGTCACGGCCCGGCCGGGCGGCGACCACCGGCGCGCCGTCGACCTGCTGCGCACCGACCTCGACGCGCTCGACGAGGCCTGCGAGGTCGCCCGGCCGGGCTGGGTGAAGGTGCAGGTGGCCGGCCCGTGGACGCTCGCGGCGGCCGTCGAGGTGCACTCGGGACACCGGGTGCTCACCGACCACGGTGCGGTCAGCGAGTTCGCGGCGAGCCTGCTGGACGGGCTGCGGGTGCACATCGCGGAGGTGGCCGCCCGCACCGGCGCCCAGGTGCTGGTGCAGCTGGACGAGCCCACCCTGCCCGCGGTGCTGGCCGGCACGCTGCCCACCGCGTCCGGCTACGGGACGGTGCGCTCGGTGGGGCGGAACGAGGCGCAGGACGCGCTGCGCGACCTCGTCGCAGGCCTCGGGGTGCCGGTGGTGGTGCACTGCTGCGCGGACCGCCCGCCCGTGCGGCTGCTCGCCGACATCGGCGCCGCAGGCATCGGGATCGACGCCACCCGGCCCGTCTTCTCCGGCGGCACCGCGCTGCCCGCGGCGCTCGACACGCTCGGTGAGGTCTGGGACAGCGGCACGCCGCTGCTGCTGGGACTGGTGCCGGCGCTCGACCCCGGACGGCCGGTGACGTCGCGGCAGCTCGCCCGCCCCGCCTTCGACCTCGCGGACCGGCTGGGCTTCGACCGCTCGCGGCTCGCGACCCTCGCCGTACCCACCACGACCTGCGGGCTCGCCGGCGCGACCCCGACCTGGGCCAGGCACGCGCTGGCCCTGTCCCGGGAGCTGGGTGACGCATTCCTCGATCCGCCCGAGGAGTCCTGAGTCTTTTGTCCCTCCGGCCGCGCGTACCGTGCCAGGCATGCACGGTGACCGTCTGCTGCTCGGCCCGGGACCATCGACCCCGTACCCGGAGGCTGTCGAAGCGCTGGCCCGCCCGGTGCTCGGCCACCTGGATCCGGAGTACCTCGCGCTGATCCACGAGACCGGCGACCGGTTGCGCCAGGTCTTCCGCACGGAGAATCCGTTGACGCTCCCGGTCAGCGGCACGGGCTCCGCCGGCATGGAGGCCTGCCTCGCCTCGCTGCTGGAGCCGGGCGAGACGGTGATCGTCGGTGTCAACGGCTACTTCGGCGAGCGGCTCTGCGAGGTCGCGCACCGCGGCGGCGCGCGGGTGGTGCGGGTCGAGGCCCCGTGGGGCACCGCGCTCGACCCGGCCGACGTCCTCGCGGCGCACCGGGCCCACCCGCAGGCCGCGGTCGTGGCGGTCGTGGCGGCGGAGACCTCCACCGGCGTGCGCAACGACGTCGCCCCGCTCGGACCGGAGCTCGCGCAGACCGACACCCTGCTGCTCGTCGACGCCGTCACCGCGTTGGGCGGCACCCCGCTCGAGGTCGACGCCTGGCAGATCGACGCCTGCTACTCCGCATCCCAGAAGTGCCTCGGTGCCCCGCCCGGGCTCGCTCCGGTGACGCTCGGCCCGCGCGCCGTCGCGAAGATGCGGAACCGCACCACCCCGATCCACTCCTACTACCTGGATCTCGGCCTGCTCCACGACTACTTCCTGGCGAGCCCGCCGCGCTACCACCACACGGCGTCGTCCACGCTCGCGTACGCGCTGCACGCTGGGCTGGGACGGCTGCTGGAGGAGGGCGTGGAGTCGGTCTGGGACCGGCACGCTCGGGTCGGTGCGCTGCTGCAGTCCGAGCTTCCCGAGCTGGGCTTCTCGCTGGTGGCGCCCGACGGTGCCCGGCTCCCGCAGCTCACCACCGCGGTGCTGCCCGAGGGCCTGGAGGACGGACCGGCGCGCACGCGCCTGCTGGCCGAGTACGGGATCGAGGTCGGGGGCGGGCTCGGGGCGTTCGCCGGCCGGGCCTGGCGGATCGGCCTGATGGGCCACGCGGCCACGGAACGCTCCGTGGTGACCCTGCTGGGCGCGACAAGAGAGCTCCTGAAGGTCTAGACCCTCCGGGGATGAGTTCAGGAAAGCCACTTTGCTGCCCTCTGCGGGCCTGAAAGTGGCTTTCCTGAACTTCCTGACCTGGGGCGTCGGTATCTGAGACTGTCGGTTCGGCTCGGTAGCCTCACGGGCGTGAGCCCAGAACCTGCCCCCTCTGCCCCGCCGGTAGAGGCCCGTGAGCGGCACTCCCGGTTGGCGGCCGAGATCGCCGACCACCAGTTCCGGTACTACGTGCTCGACTCGCCCGTGGTCTCCGACGGGCAGTTCGACACGCTGTGGCGCGAGCTGGTGGCGCTGGAGGAGCAGTACCCCGAGCTGGCCACGCCGGAGTCGCCGACGCAGAAGGTGGTCGAGCGGTTCTCCACCGACTTCACCGCACACGACCACCTCGAGCGCATGCTCAGCCTCGACAACGCCTTCAGCGCCGACGAGATGCGCGGCTGGGCGGAGCGGGTCGCCCGCGAGGTGGGTGCGGAGAAGCTCCACTACCTGTGCGAGCTCAAGATCGACGGGCTCGCCGTCAACCTGCTCTACGAGAACGGCAGGCTCACCAGGGCGCTCACCCGCGGCGACGGCCGCACCGGTGAGGACATCACGCTCAACATGCGCACCCTCGAGGAGGTGCCCGTCCGGCTCACCGGCACCGCCGAGTTCCCGGTGCCGGCGGTGATCGAGGTACGCGGCGAGGTCTACTTCCGGCTGGAGGACTTCCAGGCGCTCAACGCGTCGCTGGTGGAGGCGGGCAAGCCGCCGTTCGCCAACCCGCGCAACACCGCGGCCGGGTCGTTGCGGCAGAAGGACCCGAAGGTCACCGCATCGCGCCATCTCCGGCTGATCTGCCACGGCTTCGGCAAGCGCGAGGGGTTCGCGCTGGAGCGCCAGTCCCAGGGCTACGACGCGCTGCGGGCGTGGGGGCTGCCGGTGTCGGACCGCACCGTGGTGCTCGACGGCGTCGCCGAGGTGGTCGCCAACGTCGAGTACTGGGGCGAGCACCGCCACGACATCGAGCACGAGATCGACGGCGTCGTCGTCAAGGTCGACGAGGTGGCGCTGCAGCGGCGGCTCGGGTCCACCTCACGGGCGCCTCGCTGGGCCATCGCGTTCAAGTACCCGCCGGAGGAGGCCACCACGAAGCTCCTCAACATCGAGGTCAACGTGGGCCGCACCGGGCGGGTCACCCCGTTCGCGCAGATGGAGCCGGTCGTCGTGGCCGGGTCCACCGTCTCGCTGGCCACGCTCCACAACGCCGACGAGGTGCGGCGCAAGGGCGTGCTCATCGGCGACCACGTCGTCATCCGCAAGGCGGGCGACGTCATCCCCGAGGTGCTGGGGCCGGTGGTCGATCTGCGCGACGGCTCGGAGCGCGCGTTCGTCATGCCCACCCACTGCCCCGAGTGCGGCACCCGGCTGGTCCGGCAGAAGGCGGGCGACGTCGACCAGCGCTGCCCCAACGCCCGCTCCTGCCCCGCGCAGCTGCGAGAGCGGCTCTTCCACGTGGCCGGGCGGGGCGCGTTCGACATCGAGGGGCTGGGCTACGAGGCGGCCACGGCCCTGCTCGCCTCCGGCGTGATGCAGGACGAGGGCGACGTCTTCACCCTCACCGCCGACGACCTGCTGCGCGTCGACCTGTTCCACACGAAGGCGGGGGAGCTGTCGGCCAACGGCCACAAGCTGCTGGCCAACCTGCAGGAGGCGAAGGACCGCCCGTTGTGGCGGGTGCTGGTCGGGTTGTCCATCCGGCACGTCGGGCCCACGGCCGCACAGGCCCTCGCCCGCGAGTTCGGCTCGATGGACGCGATCGAGGAGGCGGCGGAGGCCGCGGCCCGCGACACCGCCGCCGCGGGGATCCCGATCACCTCCGACGGCTCGGTCGCCGACCCCGACGATGCGGCCACGTCTGCCCTCATCCGCGAGGACCCGGTGGCTGTCGACCAGGTGGCTGTCGACCCGGTGGCTGTCGACGGTGCGGGTGCCGAGGGTGCGGGGGCGGACGGGGCCGCCTCGGCGGGCGGGGAGGACGTGCCGGAGGTCTCCGCCGAGGAGCGGGCCGCCGCGGTGGAGCGGGCTGCCCGGGTGGCGGCGCGGGCACAGTCGAAGGCCCTCACGGCGGCGCTGGCGCCGATCGCCGGTGTCGAGGGCGTCGGGCCCACGATCGCCGCCGCGGTCCGCGACTGGTTCACCGTCGACTGGCACCGGGAGGTCGTCGAGAAGTGGCGTGCTGCGGGCGTCCGGATGGTCGACGCGGTCGACACGTCGGTTCCGCGCACGCTCGACGGCCTGTCCATCGTTGTCACCGGCTCGATGGAGGGGTACTCCCGCGACGAGGCCAAGGAGGCCATCACGGCCCGCGGCGGCCGGGCGGCGGGCTCGGTCTCCAAGAAGACGGCGTTCGTGGTGGCGGGCGACGCCCCCGGCTCGAAGTACGAGAAGGCGCTGGAGATCGGCGTGCCGGTTCTCGACGAGGCCGGCTTCCGGGTGCTGCTGGAGCGCGGGCCGGATGCGGCGCGGGAAACGGCGACCGTTGAGGGATGAGCCCCCGATCGTGTCAGCCGTGAGTCCGTATGATCGATGTGCCGAGGGCCTCAGGTAGGGCCTCTCGGCTGTCGATCGTTGTACGACTCGGTTTTCGGTTCGGGGGTGGGAGTGTGCTGCAGGCCGTTCTGAACGGATCGCGGCCCGCGGACGCGCATCCGGCACTCCCGGTTCTCGCCCGGCATCTCGCCCGCGACGCCCGCGACGTGGCGCAGTTGGGGATCACCTCGGTGCACGTGCACCCCCGCGGGCCCGACCAGCAGGAGACGCTCGACCCGATCTACGTCGGCGACACCGTGGCGGCCATCCGGGCGCAGGTGCCCGGCATGGAGATCGGTGTCACCACCGGCCGCTGGATCCAGCCCGACCCCCTCAAGCGCATCGAGGCCGTGCTCGCGTGGGGGCACCTCGGGGTCGGCAAGCCCGACGTCTGCTCGGTCAACGTGCACGAGAAGGGCTGGGTCGACGTCTGCGCCGCGGCGGCCTCGGTGGGGATCGGTGTCGAACTCGGCGTCTGGACCAGCGGCGACGCCGTCACACTGCGCACCACCGGCGTGCCCCGGGGCACCACCCGCGTGCTGGCGGAGTCCACCGTCTCCGACCCGGAGACGGCCGTGGCCGAGGCGGTGCGCATCCTCCGCGCTCTGGGCACGCTCCCGGTGCCGATCCTGCTCCACGGCGAGGAGGACGGCGCCTGGCCCGTGCTGGAGTACGCGATGCGGATGGGCATCGACACCCGCATCGGCTTCGAGGACGTCCTCGTCACCCCCAGGGGATGGCTGGCCACGGGCAACGACCACCTCGCCGAGCTCGCGCTGGAGATCCGCGTCTGATCACGGTTTGGCTTCTGCAACAGAAGGGGCCGATCAGACGTGGTCGAGGACGTGGCCGACTGTGGGAAGCGCGCAATACCGTCGAGTACATGGGAGTTCTGGGCGAAATCGGACGGCGGGCGCGAGTGGCGGCCACGTGGTTCACGCAGCCGCTGCTGCCCGATGACCTGCTCGGCACGCTGAACCCACTGTGGTCCTCCCGGGAGCCGCACGCCCGCGTCGTGGGGCTGCGCCAGGAGACCGCCGACACCACCACCCTGCTGCTACGCACCGGGCCGGGTCGTCCGCGGCACCGCCCGGGTCAGTTCGTCGGTGTGGGTACGAGGCTCGACGGCGTCTGGCACTGGCGCACCTACTCGGTGACGTCCTGTCCCGGCGACCCGCTGCTCGCCGTCACCGTCACGGCGCTGCCGGGCGGCACCGTCTCTGGCGCACTCGCGCACGGCACCCCGGTGGGGACGCTGCTGCGGATCGGGCCGCCGGCCGGTGAGTTCGTGCTGCCGGAGCCGGTGCCGGAGAAACTGCTGTTCCTCACCGCGGGGAGCGGGATCACCCCCGTCATGGGGATGCTGCGCGACCTGGCGGCCACCCGGCCGAAGTCGCTGAGCGGGGCGGTGCTCGTGCACTGCGACCGCACGCCGTCCGACCTCGTCTTCGGCCCGGAGCTGCGGAAGCTGGCAGCCACCACCGGCTTGACGCTGGTGGAGCGGCACACCGCCGTGCGGGGGCGGCTCACCCCGGACAACCTCACCGACGACGTCCCCGACTGGGCGGCCCGCCAGGCGTGGGCCTGCGGGCCTGCCGCCATGCTCGACGCCTTCACCGAGCACTGGGCCAGGGCGGGCGATCCCGCCGCGCTGCACGTCGAGCTGTTCACACCCCCCGTGCCCGTCGCGACCGATGCCACCGGCGGCCGCGTCTCCTTCACCACCAGTGGGATCGAGGCCGACGCCGCCCCCGGCACGCCGCTCATGGTGGCGGGCGAGGCGGCGGGGGCGCTGCTGCCCAACGGCTGCCGCATGGGCATCTGCCACACCTGCGTGGGCCGGCTGCGCTCCGGCGCCGTCCGCGACCTGCGCACCGGCGACCTGCACGACACCCCCGGCGAACCCGTCCGCACCTGTGTCTCCGGTGCCGCGGGCGACGTCGAGATCGAACTCTAGGAGCATCCCCATGGCCACTCAGACCTTCGGTCCTTCCCTGACCCCCAGCGCCGCCGCGCACCTCACCGACGAGCAGGTCGAGGCCCTCGGTGCCGAGCTCGACGCGATCCGCGCCGAGGTGGTCGGCAGCCTCGGCGAGGCCGACGCCCGCTACATCCACCGCGTCATCGCGGTGCAGCGGGGTCTCGAGGTCGGCGGCCGCGCCGCACTGATCTTCTCCCGGTTCCCGCCGGCCTGGGTTGCCGGCACGGCCGCGCTGGCGGTGGCCAAGATCCTCGACAACATGGAGATCGGCCACAACGTCCTGCACGGGCAGTGGGACTGGATGCGTGACCCGAAGATCCACTCGACCACGTGGGAGTGGGACCACGCCTCGCCCGCGGCGTCGTGGAGGAAGTCGCACAACTACGAGCACCACACCTTCACCAACATCCGCGGCAAGGACCGTGACCTCGGCTACTCGATCATGCGGATCACTCCCGAGCAGGAGTGGAAGCCGGCCGACGTGTTCCAGCCGCTGGTGAACCTCGGCCTCTCGATGATCTTCGAGTGGGGCATCGCGATCTACGACGTCGAGTTCGAGAAGGTCAAGAACGGTACCAAGCCGTGGCCGGAGGCGAAGTCCGAGCTGATGGGCCTCTGGCGAAAGGCCCGGCGGCAGCTCGCGAAGGACTACGTGCTGTTCCCGCTGCTGTCCGGCCCCGGGTTCCTCAGCACGGTGGCCGCGAACGCCACCGCCAACGTCGCGCGGAACATGTGGTCGCACGCCGTGATCTTCTGCGGACACTTCCCCGACGGTGTCGAGACGTTCGAGGAGGAGCGGCTCGACGGTGAGACGAAGGGCCAGTGGTACGTCCGGCAGATGCTGGGGTCGGCCAACCTGTCGGGCAGCAAGCTGTTCCACCTGATGACGGGCAACCTGAGCCACCAGATCGAGCACCACCTGTTCCCCGACGTCCCGAGCAACCGGTACGCGGAGATCGCGCCGAAGGTGCAGGAGATCTGCAAGCGCTACGGCCTGCCCTACACCACCGGGTCGCTGCCGCGGCAGTACGGCAAGGTGCTCCGCAAGATCACCCGGCTGGCGTTCCCCGGTGGCGGCCCGAAGCACCCCGTGGCCCAGCCCGCCCGGCTGCCCGCCCCCGCCGGCCGCAAGCCCTCGGCCGCGGTACGCCTGGCCTCCTGACGCCGGACCACCCCCGCGAGTCGCCCGTTTCTGGTGGCCGAGTCGCCCCGCGGCGGAGGCTCCCGCGAGTCGCCCGCTTTTGGTGGGTGAGTCGCCCCTCGGCGGGGCGGCCGGTCGCGGAAGCTCCCGCGAGTCGCCCGTTTCGGGTGGGTGAGTCGCCCCTCATCGGACCCGCCCGTAGGCGTCAGGTCTCGGACGGCGGCTCGGCCCCGGCGCAGGAGTCCGTCGACATGCGCAGGGCCACCGCCAGTTCCAGCCGGGCGGCCGGGTCGTCCAGTGCTCCGCCGAACGTGTCCCGCAGCCCGGCGAGCCGGTACCGCACGGTCTGCGGGTGCACGTGCAGCGCCGCCGCGGTGGCGGTGATGTCGCCGTGCGCGTCCAGCCACGCCCGCAGCGTCTCCTCACCGCGGGCCGCGGCGCCGACCGGGAGCGCGCGCAGGGGAGCGACGGCCCGTTCGTAGATGTCGGCGGCGATCTGGGGTTCGGCCGCGAGGAGCAGCGCGAGCAGATGCTCGTCGGCACGGGCCAGCGTCTCGTCGGACCCCGGGTGGAGCAGGCCCGCGACGTGCAGCGGCCACGCCGCCTGCGCGCGGGCGACGGAGCGGTGGGCGTGGGCCGGGTCGACCACCGGGCCGAGCACAGCGCGCCGCCCGCCCAGGCCGGCGCGTACCCGGTCGAGCCAGCCGGGCCCGTCGGGTGCCGGGTCGGCGCGGAGCCCGTTGGCGTTCGCGGTCTGGCCGGTGCGCCCGCCTCCGCCGACCACTCCCACGGTGACGATGACGAGGCCCACCGGGTCGAGGTCGGCGGCGATCGCCGCAGGCAGCCGGGCCGCCACCGCCACGGCGTCGTCGACGATGAGTGCCGCGAGCCGCGCGGGCAGCACCCAGCCGGCGGCCGCGGCGACGCGTTCGACCTCGGCGGCTGCCGCCGGGGGGTGCCGGGCGAGCAGTTCCACGAGTGCGTGGCGGCGGGCCTGCAGCGAGCCCGCGCGGCTCGCCTCCTCGTCGGCCCAGCCGGCCACCGACGCCGCGGTGATCTGCTCGATGTAGCCGAACAGCGCCTCGGCCAGGCTGAAGATCACCTCCGGAGGCAGCTGCCGGGCGGTGGTGCTGGAGCCGAGCCTGCGCCACATCGTCCGCGTGCCGACCTGGTAGGCCGACTGCAGCGCCGCCAGCGTGCGGCCCTCGCGGTGTTCGAGCTGGCCGAGCGCCCGGTAGACCCTGGTGTCCCCGAGGGGCTCGTCCCGGCCGAGCAGGTCGATGAACTGCCCGAGCGCCACCGAGACGCCCTCGGTGATCCGCGTGCCGAACCGCCCGGTCAGTGGCCGGGCGTAGTCCGCCACCTCCGCGCGCACCGCGGCGATGATCTCGTCGGTCGTGCCGGCGAGCTCCGGCCGCAGTGCCGCGCCCACCCAGCTGGGTACCCGGGACCACGGCCGGTCCACGGGTCAGCTCCCCATCACTGGCTGCCGAGCACCGTCGTGACGATCCCGGCGAGGTGCGTCAGCCGGGCCAGCTCCGACGGCCGGAACGCCGGGCCGCCCGGCCTGCCGACCACCAGCGCGCGCGGGCCAGGTCCGAACGGAGCCGCCGCGAGCTCCGTGTCGAGAGCACTCCACGGGTCGGGCACCCAGTGCGCATCGGGATCGACGACGATCGCGCGGCGCAGCGGGAGCCACGGGAGGTCGCCCGCGCGCGTCTCCGGTGCCGCCGCGCTCTCGGCCAGCCGGTAGGACCGCGTGCCGTCGCGCTCGGCGACGAGCGCCCAGCCGGCCCGGAAGATCCGCGGGACGCCGTCGGCGAGCAGTTGCAGGCCGCGAGCCGGATCGACGGTGATCTCCTCGATCAGCTCGAGCTCCCGGTGCGTCTCGAGCTTGCCGGAATGGGGCCGCACCGACTCGACCTCGACGCCGGGCACGGACTCGGCCGCGGTGATCAGGACGTCCGGCGGCCGACCGGCAGGAAGCTCGACGGCCAGGTCGTCGACAGCATGTCCGTGCGCCCGCTCGACGACGTCGACACCGAGGATGTCGGCACCCGCGTTGCCCAGTGCCGTGGCGACGGCTCCGAGACTGCCCGGCTTGTCCGGCAGCACCACCCGGAGCAGGAACGACACACTTCACGTCCTCTCGCGAAAAGCCCCTTGAGCCGCACGGGACCGGCGCCACTCGGGTGGGCCGCCGCGGCACTCCGGGCGAGATTGTGTCAGGGTGCGCCCCCTCCGGCGCAACATCTGGCGGGGGCATCTGGATCAGCGCAGATCCGGCGGTCGCCGGGCGGCGGATCCGGACGGAAGCCCGGTTGCCGGACGACTAAGCTGGACGGTGAACGCCTGCGCCGGTGCCGCTGCGCCTGCCCGGCGCGCGGGGAGCAGGCCGCAGTGCACGCCGACACCACCCCGCAAACGCACCCTGAGCAGCATGCAACGCCCTGGAGGGACATGTCCGCCGATCCCGTGACCCCGGGTGGCGACACCGGGATCACCCGGGACGAGGTCGCGCACCTCGCCCGGCTGTCCCGGCTCGCCGTCACCGATGCGGAACTCGATGTCTTCGCCGGTCAGCTCGAGGTGATCCTCTCCGCGGTCCGCCGCGTGGGCGAGGTCGCCGCCGACGACATCCCGCCCACGTCGCACGCGGTCCCGCTGCAGAACGTGTTCCGGCCCGACGAGCTGCGCCCCGGTCTCACCCAGGAGCAGGCGCTCGCGTGTGCCCCCGCCGCCGAGGACGGGCGCTTCCGGGTGCCCCAGATCCTGGGGGAGGAGGCATGAGCGCGGAACTGACCCGCCTGACGGCAGCAGAGCTCGCCGAGAAGATCCACACGCGCGAGGTGTCGGCCGTCGAGGTCGCGCAGGCCCACCTGGATCGCGTCGCTGCCGTCGACGGCGAGGTGCACGCGTTCCTGCACGTTGCCACCGACGCGGCGCTGGCCTCGGCCGCGATGGTCGACGAGGGCCTGGCCGCTGGCACCGCGCCCGCGTCGCCGCTGGCGGGCGTTCCGCTGGCGCTCAAGGACGTGTTCACCACGCTCGACATGCCCACCACGGCAGGGTCGAAGATCCTCGACGGATGGCGCCCGCCCTACGACGCCACGGTGACGTCGCGGCTGCGCGCCGCGGGGATCACGATCCTCGGCAAGACCAACATGGACGAGTTCGCCATGGGCTCGTCCACCGAGTACTCGGCCTACGGCGTCACCCGCAACCCGTGGGACACCAGCCGTGTCCCCGGCGGGTCCGGCGGTGGCTCGGCTGCGGCGCTGGCGTCGTTCCAGGCGCCGCTCGCGATCGGCACCGACACCGGTGGCTCGATCCGGCAGCCCGCGGCGTTCACCGGCACGGTCGGCGTCAAGCCCACCTACGGCGGCGTCTCGCGCTACGGGCTCATCGCCTGCGCCTCGTCGCTCGACCAGGGCGGCCCGTGCGCGCGCACGGTGCTCGACGCGGCGCTGCTGCACGAGGTGATCGGCGGCTACGACCCGCTCGACTCCACCTCCATCGACGAGCGCGTCCCGTCGGTCGTCGAGGCGGCGCGGCTCGGGGCGTCGGGCGACCTGTCGGGGCTGCGCGTCGGCGTGGTGCGCGAGCTCGGTGGCGAGGGCTACCAGGCCGGCGTCCGTGCCTCCTACGAGGAGGCGCTGCGGCAGCTGGAGAAGCTCGGCGCCGAGCTCGTGGAGGTGTCGTGCCCGCACTTCGAGTACGGGCTCGCGGCCTACTACCTGATCCTGCCGAGCGAGGTCTCCTCGAACCTCGCCCGGTTCGACGCCATGCGCTACGGCCTGCGCGTCGACAAGGGCGCGTCGGCGGAGGAGGTCATGGCGGCCACCCGCGAGGCGGGCTTCGGGCCCGAGGTCAAGCGGCGGATCATGCTCGGCACGTACGCGCTCTCGTCGGGCTACTACGACGCCTACTACGGGCAGGCACAGAAGGTGCGCACGCTCATCTCGCGCGACTTCGCCGCGGCGTTCGGGCAGGCCGACGTGCTCGTCTCACCGGCCACCCCCACCACGGCGTTCCCCATCGGCGACAAGGTCGACGACCCACTCGCCATGTACCTCAACGATCTGGCCACGATCCCCACCAACCTGGCGGGCACCGCGGCGCTGTCGGTGCCGTCCGGGCTCGCCGACGGGCTGCCCGTCGGGCTGCAGGTGATGGCCCCCGCACTCGGGGAGGCCGTCATGTACCGGGTGGCGGCGGCGTACGAGGCCGCCCGCCAGGCCGAGGACGGTGGCCCGCTGATCAACCGTGTTCCATCGCTTCCGGGAGGTGCGGCATGAGCGAGCTTGCGAGCGAATCATCGACGCGGCGCGCCCCTGCCCTGGTCGACTTCGACGAGGTCGTGGAGCGTTTCGACCCGATGCTCGGGCTCGAGGTGCACGTCGAGCTCAACACGAACACGAAGATGTTCTGCGGCTGCCCCACCACGTTCGGCGCCGAGCCGAACACGCAGGTCTGCCCCACGTGCCTGGGCCTGCCGGGGTCCCTGCCGGTGGTGAACCGCACGGCGGTGGAGTCGGCGATCCGGATCGGGCTGGCGCTGAACTGCGAGATCGCGCCGTGGGGCCGGTTCGCGCGCAAGAACTACTTCTACCCCGACATGCCGAAGAACTTCCAGACGTCCCAGTACGACGAGCCGATCGCCGTCAACGGGTACCTGGACGTGCTGCTCGACGACGGCACCACCGTCCGCGTCGAGATCGAGCGCGCCCACATGGAGGAGGACACCGGCAAGTCCCTGCACGTCGGCGGGGCCACCGGCCGCATCCACGGCGCCGAGTACTCGCTGCTCGACTACAACCGGGCCGGCGTGCCGCTGATCGAGATCGTCACGAAGATGATCCCGGGCACGCGGGAGCGGGCGCCGGAGGTGGCGCGCGCCTACGTCACGGCGCTGCGCGACCTGCTGCGCGCGCTCGGCGTCTCCGACGTCCGGATGGACCAGGGTTCGATGCGCTGCGACGTGAACCTGTCGCTGTCCCCGCGCGACTCCGGGATCCTCGGCACCCGCTCCGAGACGAAGAACGTCAACTCGCTCCGCTCGGTGGAGCGCGCCGTCCGCTACGAGATGATGCGCCAGGCGGGCGTGCTGCTCTCGGGCGAGCCGGTCATCCAGGAGACGCGGCACTTCGAGGAGGCAGGCGGCAGCACCCGGGCCGGGCGCCGCAAGGAGACCGCGGAGGACTACCGGTACTTCCCGGAGCCCGACCTGGTGCCGATCGCCCCTCCCGCCGAGTGGGTGGAGGAGCTGCGGGGGACGCTTCCGGAGCCGCCGTGGGAGCGCCGCCGCCGGCTGCAGGCCGAGTGGTCGCTCACCGACGAGGAGCTGCGCGACCTGGTCAACGCCGGGGCGCTCGACCTCATCGAGGCCACGGTCGCCGCTGGTGCTCCCGCGGGGGAGGCCCGCTCGTGGTGGGTGGCCTACCTCGCCCAGCAGGCCAACTCGCGCGGCGTCGAGCTCGCCGGGCTGCCGATCACCCCGGAGCAGGTGGCGCGCGTGATCGACCTCGTCGCGTCCGGGGCGTTGAACAACAAGCTCGCCCGCCAGGTCGTCGACGGGGTGCTGGCCGGTGAGGGGGCGCCTGACGACGTCGTCGCTGCCCGCGGGCTCGCGGTCGTCTCCGACGAGGGTGCTCTCGTCACGGCTGTCGACGAGGCGCTGGCAGCCCAGCCGGACGTCGCGGAGAAGATCCGCGGCGGCAAGGTGCAGGCCGCCGGTGCGATCGTCGGGGCCGTCATGAAGGCGACGAAGGGCCAGGCCGACGCCAAGCGTGTCCGGGAGCTGATCATCGAGCGCGTCGGCGCGTAGCAGCGCCCCGCGGAAACCAGGCGACTCGCGCGACCTAACCGGGCGACTCGCGAGACAGAATCGGGCGACTCGCGGGCCGGGATCGGGCGACTCGCGGGGGCGGGGTCGGGTGGCCCCGGGCCCGTGGCCCGGGGCAGCCTCGGTGGGGTGGGTCAGTCGGCGGCACTCGCGGCGCGGTAGGCGCGCCAGCCGCCGTGCTCGGAGATGTCCCTGGCGTGCTCGGTGGCGCCGCGGTCGCAGAGGAAGCCGGTCACCGTCTCGCCGCCTGCGAGGGTGAGCGGCCCGAGCACGAGGGGGGCGGGCAGGGACGCGAGGAGTTCGCCCAGCACCGCAGGCGGTAGTGACCACAGCTCGCCGTCG
This sequence comes from Pseudonocardia sp. OZ21, assembly GCF_059359135.1. Taxonomy (NCBI): domain Bacteria; kingdom Bacillati; phylum Actinomycetota; class Actinomycetes; order Pseudonocardiales; family Pseudonocardiaceae; genus Pseudonocardia; species Pseudonocardia sp. OZ21. The sequence continues at coordinate 83,661 of NZ_JCADBN010000005.1, read as the reverse complement.
ATGTGACGACCGCTCGGGCCGGTGCGCACGAGCCCTGGCCGGGCCGGGGTGGTGCCGAGGTCGAACAGCCGGTAGTCGGGCGAGGTGCGCTCGGGTCGGATCAGCCGCGCGCCGGACAGCTGCCCGTTGAGGGGCTGGCCGGACAGGTGCGCGCCGACCACGAACAGGGGCAACCCGGCCGGCGCCGGGGCGGTGTCAGCGGGCTCGCCGGTGACGAGCCGGGCGATGTCCCCGACGACCCGGTCGCCGAAGGCCGGGGCCAGCACCGAGACGCCGAACGGGCCACCGTCCGCGGTCCCGGCAGGCACGGCGATCGCGGCCATGTCCAGGAGGTTGGCGAAGGTGGTGAACCGGCCGAGCCGGGTGTTCACCCCGATCGGGTCCTGCGCGACCTCGGCCAGGCTCGGGTGCTCCGGCGCGGTCGGCAGCAGCAGGGCGTCCACGCCGGCCAGCCGCTCGGCTGCCGCCACCTTCAGCTGGTCGAGCCGTTCGAGGTCGGCGACCAGCCGGTGGGCGGGGATCGTGCGTGCCGCGCCGATGATGGTGCGCACGCTCGGGTCGATCTCGTCGCCGCCGGACTCGACCGCTCTTCCGACCGCGGCGTACCGCTCGGCCACCAGCGCCCCGTCGTAGAGCAGCCGGCCGGCCGCCAGGAACGGTTCGATGTCGGTCGGGACGATCGTGACGCCGTGGGCGGCGAGCCGGTGGCACGCCGCGTCGAACGCCGCGAGCCGCTCCGCGGACATGCTGCCCAACTGGCCCGGCAGCGGCACGGCCACCGTCGGGCGGGCCGGTGCGGCGAGCGGGGCGTCGGAGGGGATCGGCCGCCACGGCCGGTCCGGCGCGGGCCCGGACATCGTGGCGAGGGCGTGCTCGGCTGCGCCCACGCTGGTGGCGAAGACGCTCACGCAGTCGTAGGAGCGGGCCGCGGGGACGACGCCGCTGGCGGGGATCAACCCGAAGGTCGGCTTGAACCCCACGATGCCCTGGAACGCCGCGGGGACCCGGCCGGAGCCCGCCGTGTCGGTGCCGACCGCCAGATCGACGATGCCGAGTGCCACGGCGACCGCGGAGCCCGAGCTCGACCCGCCGGAGACGCGGTCGGGCAGACCGGCGCACCGCACCGCGCCGTACGGGCTCCGGGAGCCGGTCAGCCCGGTGGCGAACTGGTCGAGGTTGGTCTTCCCGAGCACGATCGCGCCCCGCTCGGTGAGCCGGGCGACCGCAGGCGCGGACACCTCCGGGAGACGGACGAACGACGGGCAGGCCGCCGTGGTGGGCAGACCGGCGACGTCGATGTTGTCCTTGACCGCCACGAGCACCCCGTGCAGCGGGAGGTCGTCGCCGTCGGCCGCCCGGGCGTCGAGCGCCGCTGCCTCGTCGAGCACCGCCTCGGGCTCCCGCAGGTGGATCCACACCTCGGGCCGGTCGAGCCGGTCGATGAGGGCGTAGGCGGCCGTCACGCGGTCCGTGGCCTTCCTGCCCGTCATGACCTGCCCCGGTGCAGCGTCATCTGCGTCAGCGCGCGCACCACGCGCTGCTCGACCACGTCCAGGGACTCGCCGACGTGGCGGTGCAGCGCGGCGAGCGCGTCGGTCAGGCGGCCCCGCAGCACCAGCTCGGCGATCTCGATGTGCTCGGCGATCGTGGACTCGATCCGGTCGGCGGTGAGGAAGTCGTACATCCGCACGGGCCGGATCCGCGTGTTCACCGTCTCGAGCGCCGCCACCAGTGCGAGGTTGCCCGACGAACGGCACAGGACGATGTGGAAGTCCTCGTCGAGCAGGACGAACCGGGGATCGGCGGGCGGCGGGTCCTCGAGCATGTCCCGCCAGCCCTGCAGCAGCGGCTCGAGCAGCCCGGCGTCGTGCACGATCGACCCGGACTCCAGCGCTCGGGAGAGGCCGCGCAGCTCGATGGTGATCCGCAGCTCGTAGAGGTCACGCAGCTCGGGCAGGTCCGGGAGCACCGGGTAGTACCCGCCGTCCATCCGGACCAGCAGGCCGTCGACGGCCAGCCGGATCAACGCCTCGCGGACCGGCGTGCGGGAGACGCCGAGTTCGGCGGCGAGCCGCTCCTCGCGCAGCCGGGTCTGTGCGCCGAACTCGCCCGTCATCAGCCGGTGCTGCAGGTCCGCGTACACCTGCTCGCCCAGGGAGCTGCTCTTCCGCTCCCGTGCGCCACCGCCCGGCGACGCTCTCGTATACCGATCCGTATCCACGTCCGTCGACGGTAGGAACGCGGGATTTCCGAACGATGGCGGCGGTGTTACGCACGCTCACCTCGCCGGCGGCGAGAAGATCACGATCGCTTCCCGGGCCGGGGGTGGGGCGGTAGGACATCCGGATGGAGTTCAGTGAGGTCGTCCGCAGGCGGCGCATGGTCCGCGACTACGACCCCGACCGGCCGGTACCGGCCGAGAGCCGGGACCGCATCCTGGCCAACGCCCTCCGGGCCCCGTCCGGCGGCTTCACCCAGGGCTGGGCGTTCCTCACACTGGAGACCCCGCAGGACCGGGAGCGGTTCTGGGTGGCTGCCGCCGAGGACGAGCCCGAGGAGAAGTCCGCGTGGGTCCTGGACGGCCTGCGGCACGCCCCGTTGCTGATCATCCCGTTCGCGCACAAGGACGCCTACCTCTCCCGGTACGCGGCACCGGACAAGGGCTGGACCGACCGGGACGAAGCGCGCTGGCCCATGCCGTACTGGTACATCGACACCGGGATGGCGGCGCTGCTGATGCTCCAGACGGTCGTGGACGAGGGGCTGGGAGCGTGCTTCTTCGGGCTCTCACCCTCGCGCGTCTCCCCTGTCACCGTGGAGTTCGGCGTGCCGGACGGGTACGAGCCGATCGGCGTGCTCTCGATCGGTTACCGCGCCCCGGACACACCCTCCCCACCCCCGCCCCCGCCCCGCACTATGGAGCCGTACTGCTGCTGAGACCGGCCGCCCACAGCACTACGGCTCCCAAGTGCACGCGCGCCCGCCGTCTGGTCGGCCGGGCGGCCTGTACCGTCACTTGGTACAAGGCGAGGAGGAAGTGGCGATGGTGGACGCTCCCGGGCGGTCGCGCGGCGACGGCAGGCCCGGCGATCCGGCGTTGACCTCCCGCATCGTGGCCCTGATCTCGTCAGGGGCGGCCGCGTCGCGCACCGAGCTGGCGCGCGGGCTGGGACTGGCCGCCTCCACGGTGTCGCTGCGGGTGCAGGAGCTGATCGACCTCGGGGTCATCCGGGAGACCGGGGCCGGGCCGTCCCGAGGCGGCAGGCGCCCACGTCTGCTGGAGCTGTGTTCCGGTGGCGGTTTCGTGCTCGTCGCCGACGTCGGGGGCACCCACGCGCGGGCCGGGGTCGTCGACTTCACCGGCGCGCTGTCCGACGTCGAGGAGATCCCGGTGCCGGTGGCCTCCGGCGCCGGCCCGGAGGCGACGCTCGACCTGCTCTGCGGGGTGTTCGACGACCTGGTGCGCAGGCGCTCGGGCGGCGAGGCGGAGACGGGGGGCATGGGCGCCAGCGGGATCGGGATCGCACTGCCGGGGCCGGTCGACCTCGAGCGGCGGTGTGCCGACAGCCCGTCCCGCATGCCCGGGTGGGACGGCTTCCCGGTGGGTCAGTGGCTGGAGGACCGGTTCGGCGTGGTCACGGTGGTGGAGAACGACGCCAACCTGATGGCGCTCGGCGAGCACGTCAGCAGCTCGCACCCCGTGCGGCACAGCGTCACGGTCAAGGCCGGCTCGGCGATCGGCAGCGGGATCGTGGTGGACGGCGTGGTGTACCGGGGCGCCGACGGGGCGGCAGGCGACTTCTCCCACGCCAGGGTGCCGGCGGGGGGCGACATCCCGTGCTCCTGCGGCAACACCGGCTGCCTGGAGACGATCGCCAGCGGGGCGGCACTCGTGCGGGTGCTGCAGGAGGCGGGCCGGGACGTCACCGACACCGCGCAGGTGATCCGGCTGGCCCGCTCGGGCGATCCCGAGGCCACCACGCTGGTGCGCACCGCGGGCCGCCACCTCGGCGAGGTGCTCTGCACGGTGGTCAACTTCTTCAACCCCGGCGCGGTCTTCCTGGGGGGCGGGCTGTCCACGGTCGAGCCGTTCGTGGCCGCCGTGCGCAGCCAGCTGTACGAGGGCTGCCACCCGCTGGTGACGCAGCGGCTGCTCATCGCCAGGGCCGGCGCGGGGGCGGACGCCGGTCTCGTCGGCGCCGGGCGGTCCGTCCTGGACCGGGTGCTCGCCCAGCCGCTACCGATGGCCGCGAGATAAAACTTGCTTCGATGGCGAAGCAAGATTGGCCACTTAAGATTTCTCTTCGGTTAACTTCTTCCGCTACCTCTACTTGAAAAGATCCATCTCGTCCTACCTTGCGCTGCATGACTTCCGCGCGACTTCGAGGCCTCCCCGCGGCCGCCGCTCTGCTCTGCGCGGGCCTCGTGCTCGCCGCGTGCGGCGGCGGTGGAGCGGGCCAGCAGGCCGGCACCGGCGGCGGCGAGCCGGTGGAGGGCGGCACGGCCAGCTACGCCCAGCCGGCCGGCTCCACCCCGAACTGGATCCTGCCGCTGGGGGTCTCGGGCAAGACCGCCACGTACAACCAGTCGATCCGCAACTCGCTGTGGCCGCCGCTGCTGTCCTACACCGCGGAGAGCGGCAAGCTCGGTCTGGACGTCAAGGGCGGCCTCGCCACCGCCGCCCCGGCCTGGTCGGCCGACGGTCGCACGGCCACGATCACGCTGGGCGGCCTGAGCTGGAGTGACGGCAAGCCCGTCACGTCCCGCGATGTCGAGTTCTGGTTCAACCTGATCAAGGCCAACACCTCGAAGTGGGCGTCGTACGTCAAGGGCAACCTCCCCGACAACGTCACGGCGTTCACCACGGTCGACGACAAGTCGTTCAGCCTCACCTTCGACCAGGCCTACAACCAGCAGTGGGTCGAGGCCAACCAGCTCAGCCTGATGTACGCGATCCCCCAGCACGCCTGGGACAAGGACTCGGCCGCCGGTGCCGTCGGTGACCTCGACCGCGACCCGGCAGGCGCGCAGCGCGTCTGGACCTATCTCACTGACGAGGCGGCGTCGCTGGACACCTACGCCACCAACCCGCTGTGGAAGGTGGTCGACGGGCCGTTCACGCTGGACGCCTTCAGCACCACCGGCCGCGTCACGCTGAGGAAGAACCCCGCCTACACGGGCCCCGACGCCGCGCACCTCGACACCGTCGACCTGCTGCCCTTCACCTCAGAGGACGCCGCGTTCAACGCGGTGCTGGCCGGTGACGTCGACTACGGCTACCTCCCCATCGCCTCGCTCGCGCAGAAGCCGCGCGTGGAGGGGCTGAAGTACCGCGTGCAGAACTGGGACGGCTGGGCGATCAACTTCGCGCCTTACAACTTCAACGACGCCACGGCGGGCCCGCTCTTCCGGCAGGACTACATCCGGCAGGCGATCCAGCGCTCGGTCGACCAGGACGGGATCTCGAAGGTCATCTGGAAGGGCACGGCACAGCCGGACTACGGGCCGGTGCCCCAGCAGCCCGCCAGCGACTTCCTCTCCGACGCGCAGAAGACGAACCCGTATCCCTTCGACACCGCGGCGGCCCAGGCGCAGCTCACCGGCCGCGGCTGGCAGCCCGGCGCCGACGGGATCGTCGTGTGCGCCCGCCCCGGCACGGGGGCCGACCAGTGTGGCGACGGGATCGCGGCGGGCACCCGGCTGCAGTTCGAGATGTACAGCCAGAGCGGCTCCAGCGAGACCGACGCCATGATGCAGGAACTGCAGTCCTCGCTGGCCAAGGCCGGGATCGCCATGACGATCCGCACCGCGCCGCTCAACACCGTGCTCGCCGACACCAAGCCCTGCGCCCCGGGCGCTGCATGCGGCTGGCAGGCGTCGTTCTTCGGTGCGCGCGGTGCCTGGTACCTGAACCCCTACCCGCTCACCGACCGCCAGTTCAGCACGCCGGGCACCGGCAACTTCGGCAGCTACAGCAACCCGGAGACCGACTCGCTGGAGCTCGCCGCCCGGGTGAGCAACGACCCCAGCGCGATGCAGGCCGTCAGCCGGCAGCTGGCCACCGACCTGCCCGGGATGTGGCTGCCGGAGCCGGTCTACCAGGTATCGGCGATCAAGCAGGACCTGCAGGGCGTGTCGCAGGACCCGCAGGCCGTCATCCACCCGCAGCGCTGGTACCGCACGAAGTGACGCGGTACGTCGCCGGCCGCCTGCTGCAGGCCGTGGTCGTGGTGCTGATCGTGACGGTGATCGTGTTCGCCCTGCTGCACTCCCTGCCGGGGGGTCCGGCCCGGGCGATCCTCGGCATCGACGCCACACCGCAGCAGATGGCCGACTTCAACCACCAGCAGGGCTTCGACCAGCCACTCGTCGTGCAGTACCTGCAGTACCTCGGCAGGTTGCTGCACGGCGACCTGGGGCGGTCCTTCGCGCTCAACCAGGACGTCTCGGCCGTCGTCGCCCAGCGGTTGCCCAAGACATTGCTGCTGACGGGGGTCTCGACGCTGGTCGCGATGGCCGTCGCGGTCCCGCTGGGCGTGTGGCAGGCCGTCCGGCGCAACCGGGCGGGCGACTACGTGGTGACCACGCTGACGTTCCTGGCCTACTCGACGCCGGCGTTCTTCCTCGCCTTCCTGGCGATCCTGCTGTTCTCCCAGGCCATCCCGCTGTTCCCGGCGCAGGCGCCGCAGGCCGACACGCTGGCCGGGATCCTCGCCGAACCCGCCGCGCTGGTGCTCCCGGTGGCGACGGGCGCCGTCGCGGCCATCGCGTCGTTCAGCCGGTACATGCGCTCGTCCACACTCGACAACCTCGCCGAGGACTACGTGCGCACCGCGCGGGCCAAGGGCACGGTCGAGCGCCGGGTGATCTGGCGGCACGTGGGGCGCAACAGCCTCACGCCGGTGATCACGATGCTCGGCTACCACATCCCCGTCCTCTTCGGCGGAGCGCTGGTCACCGAGTCGATCTTCAACTACCCGGGCATGGGCCTCGCCTTCTGGAACGCGGCGCAGGTCTCGGACTACCCGGTGCTGCTCGGTGTCGTCCTGGTCATCGCGACCGCCACCGTCATCGGCTCCCTGCTCGCCGACCTGTTGCAGGCGCTGATCGACCCCCGCGTCCGAGGAGCCAACCGATGACCGCCGTCGCTCAGCCCCCACCGGTACCCGAGGTGCCGGCCACGGTTCCGGCGCCGCGGGCGGCGTCGGTGCTGCGCAGGCTCGTCCGCCACCGGCTGGCCGCCGCCGGCCTCGTGGTCGTCGGCCTGCTGGTGGTGTTCAGCTTCCTGGGGCCGCTCGTCTACCCGGCCGACCAGAGCGTCACCAACCTGCAGGAGGCGAGCCTCCCGCCGGGCAGCCCCGGGCACCTGCTCGGCACCGACGGCGTCGGTCACGACGTGCTCGGCCGCCTGATGATCGGGGGCCGTACCTCGTTGATCATCGGGATCGCCACCGGGTTGCTGGCCACCGTGATCGGCACCGTCTACGGGGCCGTGTCCGGGTACTTCGGCGGCCGGGTCGACGCCGTCATGATGCGCGTGGTCGACGCGGGCATCGCGATCCCCGCGCTCTTCCTGCTCCTGACGGCCGCAGCGATCATCCGGCCGAGCGTCACCAGCATGGTGCTCATCCTCGGGTTCGTCTCCTGGCTGGTGCCTGCCCGGCTGGTGCGGGCCGAGGCGCTGTCGCTGCGCACCCGCGACTACGTGGCCGCGGTGCGGGCGGTGGGCGGCAGCGGCACGCGGATCATCCTGCGCCACATCGTGCCGAACACGGTCGGGACGATCACCGTGAACGCCACCTTCCAGGTGGCCGACGCCATCCTGTTGATCGCCTACGTCAGCTTCCTCGGCCTCGGTGTCCCACCGCCTGCCACGGACTGGGGCGGCATGCTGAGCGACGGGGTCACCAACATCTACTCCGGCGCGTGGTGGCTCATCTTCCCGCCGGGGCTGGCCATCGTCCTGGTCGTCTGTGCGTTCAACCTCATCGGCGACGGGCTCCGCGACGCCTTCGAGATCCGGAGGAGCCGATGACCGAGGCCGCCGCTGACAGCGCCACCGACACCAGCGGTCCGGTACTCACCGTCCGCGACCTGCGCGTCAGCTTCCCCGGCGGGGAGTCGCGTATCGACGCCGTCCGCGGGGTGGATCTGGAGCTACGCCGGGGTGAGGTGCTCGCCCTGGTCGGCGAGTCCGGCTCCGGCAAGAGCGTGACCGCGCTGGCCGCGATGGGGCTGCTGCCCCCGAACGCCCAGGTGGCGGGCAGGCTGCTCGTCGGGGACAGGGACGTCACCCGGCTCGGTACCGCCGAGCTGCGGGACATGCGTGGGCGCGAGATCGGCATGGTGTTCCAGGAACCGACGACCGCGCTGAACCCGGTGCTCACGGTGGGCGACCAGATCGGTGAGGCCCTCACCAACCACGAGAACCTGACGTCGGCGCAGGTGCGTGAGCGCACCCTGGAACTGCTCGAAGCGGTCGGGATCCCCGAGCCCGCCGAGCGGATGCGGGCCTACCCGCACCAGCTGTCCGGCGGCCTGTGCCAGCGCGTGGTCATCGCGATGGCGGTGGCCTGCAACCCGGCCGTGATCATCGCCGACGAGCCGACCACGGCACTGGACGTGACCGTGCAGGCGCAGATCATGCGGCTGCTGCGCGAGCTGCGGGACTCCCGCGGCACGGCCATCCTGCTCATCACCCACAACATGGGTGTGGTCGCGGACCTGGCCGACCGGGTCGCGGTGATGCGCGACGGGGTCGTGGTCGAGGTCGGCTCAGCCGAGCAGGTGCTCTCGGCTCCGCAGCACGAGTACACGACGGCGCTGCTCGCCGCGGTGCCGCGCCTGGGCAGCGGTTCCCGGGCCGCGGCGGCGGACGAGCCGGGACCGGATCAACCGCCGACGGTGCTCGACCTCGAGGAGGTCCGCGTCGAGTACCGCACGCTCGGACGGCCCGCGGTGCGCGCGGTCGACGACGTCACGCTCGCGGTGCGCCGCGGCGAGGTCGTCGGGCTGGTGGGGGAGTCCGGCTCGGGCAAGTCGACCATCGGTCGCTGCGCGCTGGGCCTGGTCGCGGCGACGGCGGGGCGCGTCACGCTGCTCGGTGTCGACCAGCGCAGGCTGCGCGGTTCCCGCGGCCGCAAGGTGCGCCGGGGCGTGGGCGTCGTCCTGCAGAACCCGGCGTCCGCCCTCGACCCACGTATGACGGTCGGCGACAGCATCGCGGAGCCGATGGTGATCCACCGGGTCGGTTCGCGCGCGGAACGGCAGCAGCGGGTGCGGCAACTGCTCGACGACGTCCGGCTCCCCGCGTCCGCCGCGGACCGCTACCCCCACGAGATGTCGGGTGGGCAGCGCCAGCGGGTGGGGCTGGCCAGGGCGCTGTCCCTGGGGCCGGACCTGGTGATCGCCGACGAGCCCACCAGCGCGCTGGACGTCTCGGTGCAGGAGACGGTGCTGCGCCTGCTCACCGAACTGCAGGCCGTGCACGGCTTCGGGTGCCTGTTCATCAGCCACGACCTCGCGGTCGTGGAGGCCGTCGCGCACCGCGTCGTGGTGCTGCTCGGCGGCCGGATCGTCGAGGAAGGCGCGACGCAGGACGTGCTGCACCGGCCCCGTGAGCACTACACCAAGCTCCTGATCAGCTCCGTCCCCGTTCCTGACCCGGTCCAGCAGGCGGCCCGCCGGGCCGCGGCCGACGCCGTGCTGCGGGAGTCCGCCCGCGCTCTGGCCGGCTGACCCATGTCCTTCATCGGGTTGGACATCGGGGGAACCACCACGCACGCCGTCCTGTGCGACGACGAGCTGCTGGTGGGAGCGGAGGCGAGCGCTCCGACCCCGGCGCGCAGCGGCGCCGCCGCGATGCTGGACGGCGCCGCGCGGCTGGTCCTGCGGCTGCGTGGGCAGGCCGTCGACACCGTGCACGGCGTCGGGGTGGCCGCCGCCGGCATGCTCGACCCGCGGTCGGGCCGGATCGTGCGGGCCAGCGACTCGTTCCGCGGCTGGGAGGGCACACCTGTCGCCGCCGGCCTCGGTGAGCGGGTCGACCTGCCGGTCGTGGCCGACAACGACGTGAACTGCTTCCTCATCGGCGAGGTGGCGGCCGGTGCGCTGCGCGGCGTCGAGGACGGGGTGGGCATCACGCTCGGCACCGGCGTCGGCGGGGCACTGTGGTCGGGTGGGCGCATCCTGCACGGCCGCGACGGCGGTGCCGGTGAGCTCGGGCACCTGCCGGGCTACGGCGACGAGCCGTGCAGCTGCGGGCGGCGGGGTCACCTGGAGACCCTGGCCGCCGGGCGTTCCCTGCTCCGCCGCTACCTCGAGCGCGGTGGGACGGCGGCGTCGGCGGCGGACGTCGCGGCGGCGGCCCGGGCGGGCGACGGACGGGCCGTCGAGGTCTTCACCGACGCGGCACACGCGCTGGGCATGACGATCGTGCAGGCCACCCGGCTGCTCGCCGCGGACAGGGTGGTGGTCGGGGGCGGCGTGACGGGCGCGTGGGACCTGCTCGCGCCCGTCGTGCACGAGGTGGTGGCCGCGCACCCGCCGCTCTTCGGGCCGCTGCCCGACATCCGGCTGACCGCGCTCGGTGCCGCCGCAGTGGCGGTCGGCGCGGCCGCGCTGGCCCGGCTGGGCTGTGGCACCGAGGTCCCGGCCTGACCGATCACGATCCGACAACCGACCACACCCGGCAGCGCCGGGCTCGTCAGCACGGAAGGGCTCCCGTCGTGACCGACCAGTCCCCATCCCCGGCGGATCGCAGGCTCCGCATCGCGATCACCGGCATCGCCATCGAGAGCAGCACGTTCTGCCTGCACCGCACCACGCTCGAGGAGTTCCACGTCGTGCGCGACAAGGAACTGCTGGACCGCTACGACTTCCTCCGCAGGCCCGATGTCCCCGAGCACGCCTGGGCGCGCGACGTGGAGTGGGTGCCGCTGGTGCACGCCGCCGCCATGCCGGGCGGCCCGGTGGTGCCCGAGGCCTACGACACCCTCGAGGCCGAGACGCTGGAACGGCTCGCGGCAGCAGGTCCGCTCGACGGCGTCTTCCTCGACATCCACGGCGCCATGACGGTGGTGGGCAGGCGCGACGCCGAGGCCCGGCTGACCCGAGAGGTGCGCTCCGTCGTCGGGCCGGACGTACTGCTGTCGGCGTCCATGGACCTGCACGGCAACGTGTCGCGGGAGCTCGCGGCCACCGTCGACCTCATCACCTGCTACCGGATGGCCCCTCACGAGGACGCGTGGGAGTCGCGCGCCCGCGCCGCCCGCAACCTCGTGTCCCGGCTGCGGGCAGGCGGCCGGCCGAAGAAGGCGTGGGTGCAGGTGCCCGTGCTGCTCCCCGGTGAGCGCACCAGCACGCGCGTGGACCCGGCCAAGAGCATCTACGCCAGGGTTCCGCAGGTCGAGGCGCTCGACGGCGTGCTCGACGCCGCCGTCTGGGTCGGCTACGTCTGGGCCGACGAGCCGCGCAACCGCGCCGCCGTGGTGGTCTCCGGCGACGACGAGGACACCCTGCTGGCGAGCGCCAGGGAGCTGGCCGGCAGCTACTGGGACGCCAGAGCCGACTTCGGGCTCGCCGCCCCGTCCGCCCCGCTGGCCGAGTGCGTCCGCGCCGCGCTCGCGAGCCCGCAACGGCCGTTCTACATCAGCGACTCCGGCGACAACCCGACGGCGGGAGGGGCCGGGGACGCTTCCTACGCGCTGCGGGAACTGCTGGCCGACGAGGACCTGACGGCCAGTGGCGCCGCGGTGATCTACGCGAGCATCGCCGACGCCGACTCGGCCAGGGCGGCCGCCGCGGCGGGGGTGGGCGCCACCGTCTCGCTCAGCGTGGGCGGCAAGATCGACACGGCGTCCGCGCCGCCTGCCGACGTGACGGGGACGGTCACGGCCGTGGTTCCCGACGACCCGCGGGGCGGCGTCCTCGTGGTCGTCGCGGTCGGGGCGGTCTCGGTGATCATCACCGAGCGGCGGCGCCCGTTCCACGACGAGGTGGACTACACGCGCCTCGGCCTCGACCCCCGCCACGGGGCGGACATCGTGGTGGTCAAGATCGGGTACCTGCAGCCGGAGCTGTTCGAGATGTCCGCAGGCTGGATGCTCGCGCTCACCCCGGGCGGCGTCGACCAGGACCTCCTGCGGCTGGGGCACCGCGACCTCGACGGGCCGGTCTACCCGTTCCAGCCGCTCATGGACCCGCCCGCGCTCGAACCGGAACTGATCCCGTGACGGGTGAGCCGTGACGGTCGTGGAGGTGTGCCTGGACGACGTCGCCGGTGCGCGGATCGCCGAGGACGCCGGCGCGGACCGCCTCGAACTGTGCGCCGGGCTGGCCGAGGGAGGCACGACGCCCAGCATCGGCACGGTGGAGGCGGTGCTCGGCGCGGTCCGCCGGATCGGCGTCAACGTACTGGTGCGACCGCGCGGCGGCGACTTCGTCCACACACCGGACGAGGTCGGCGTCATGTGTGCGGACATCCGGGCGGTGGCGCGGCTGCGGGCGGCATCACCGCTGCCGGTGGGGTTCGTCCTCGGCGCACTGACACCGGACGGCGAGGTCGACGTCCCCGTGCTGCGGACGTTGCTGGAGGTGTGCGGTGACGCGCCCGTGACCTTCCACCGGGCGTTCGACGCGACCCGGGACCTGGCGGCCGCACTCGACGTGCTGAGCGGGCTCGGCCTGGCCCGCGTACTCACCTCCGGCGGCCGGGCCACCGCGCTCGACGGTGCCGCCGTGCTCGCCGACCTCGTGGGACGCGCCGAGGGGCGCATCACCGTGATGGCGGGTGGGTCCGTCCGGGGCGGGAACGTGGTCGAGATCGTGGACCGCACCGGCGTGCCCGAGGTGCACCTGCGGGCTGCCGCCGTGGTCCCCGGCCGGAGTCGTCACCGCAACCCGCACCTCGGTTACGACACGGGCGAGCGCACGGTCACCGCCGCCGCACCGATTCTCGACGTGCGGCGCAGGTTGAAGCGCGCGTTGTGAACCGGTGACGTGCCGGGGCCGTCGGTATTGCGGTAATTCGAATATCCCGATATCGGGCCCGCGTGGATGTGATTCCGTCCACGTTCATGTGTCGACGGCACCCCCGCATCCGTTGGAGTTGGCGTGACCGCGGAAAACCCGCGCTGCACACGAGCCACGAATGCTGGGGGTACCGATGGAGGAGAAGTGCCGCGCCGGGTGGCAGCGGACCAGGTGCCGTTATGGCCCGGTTCGTCTGCTCGGCGCCCGTATCCTGCCGCACCACCTGCAGTTTCGCGGTACGACGGTCGGCGGGTTGTCCGGCATCGACTACGACACCCGGACCGCTCGATACCTGCTCGTGAGTGACGACCGGTCCGTTCTCGCGCCGGCGCGCTTCTACACCGCGCAGATCGAACTCGACGCCGCCGGACTGCACGACGTCGTCCTGACGGGAGTGACATTCTTCCGTCGGCCGGACGGAAAGGCATATCCGTCCCTCGACGAATGGGGGCCTGAGCAGTTCGGCTTCACTCCGGCCGACCGTGCCGTCTTCGGGACCGTGGACCCCGAGGAGATCAGGGTGGACCCGCGCACCGGCAACATGCTGTGGAGCCAGGAGGGGATCCTCGCCGAGTCCGGTGCGGGGGAGCACATCGTGGTCGACCCGGCGCTGCGCGTCTCGACGCCGGACGGGTGCTTCGTCCGCGACCTCCCGATGCCGCGCACCGAGCTGTACTCGGGTGGACCGGGCCCGAGGCAGGACCACGTCATCGAGAGCGTCACGTACGCCGGCCACGGCGACCTGGTCGTCTCGGTCCTGGAGGACCCGCTCCTGATCGACGGCCCCGACCCCACGGTGCTCGCGGGCGGTCTGGCGAGGATGACCGTGCAGGCGTCGGAGGGGGAGCTCCTGGCGCAGTACGCCTACGAGCTGGACCCCCTTCCCCCGGGACCCGACGGCACGGCAGCCGACGGCAACACCGGGGTGGCGTCGATCGTCGCCTGCGACCCGGGGACCTCCACCCGTTTCCTCGTCCTCGAGCGGGCTTTCGTGGCCGGCAGTGGCAACAGGATCCGCGTCTACGAGGCCGACGTCTCGCGCGCCACCGACGTGCTCGCGGTGCCGTCGCCGGCCGGGGCTCCGATCACGCCTGCGCGCAAGACACTGCTCGTCGACCTCGCCGACATGGGGCTGGACCACCTCGAGAACATCGAGGGCATGACGTGGGGACCGGACGTGTGCACCGGCGAGCGGACCCTGGTCCTGGTCAGCGACGACAACTTCGCCGCCACCCAGCGCACGCAGGTCATCGCCCTCGCCATGCCCCGCGCGGGAGGCACCCGGCCGGCCTGACGCCCCGGTGCGCCGTCAGGTGCGGCTCTCCCCGCCACCTGACGGCGGCTGGATGCGGATCACCCGGTCGTCGCTGGGCACGGGAGCGCCACCCGCCTTGTTGACGGTGCCCAGCCAGAGCAGACCGTCCGGGGCCAGCGCGGCCGCCGAGAGCCGGCCGTAGGTGCCGGTGAGCATCTTCTCGGGAGTGCCGGTGAACACCGCGTTCTCGCCGGGATGCAGCACGAACAGCGCGGCGGCTCCGGTCAGTGCGATCGCGACCATCCCCGGCTGGGCCACACACCCGGCGACGCCGGGGCGGTCGGGCCAGGTCCAGGCCGGGGCGGGCAGCGGCCCCGGCATCACCAGGTGCAGCACGTCCTGGGTGCCGGTCCGGTCGGTCACCCAGGCCATCGTCGTCACGGGGTCGGTGCAGATCCCGGCGGGCGCCCGCAGCCCCGAGCTGAGTACGCGCGATCCGGGGTCCGGGTTGCCCGGGGCCGGCCGGCCCAGCGTGTCGATGCGCAGCAGCTTGCCCGCGAGCGAACCCGGTGCCGCCGAATCGCCCCCCGCGTCGCCCGTGGCCACCAGCAGCGACCCGTCGACGTCCACGCCGAGCGCTCCGCTGTTGTTGCGGGAGCCACGGGGGATGCCGGTGAGCACGGGTTTGGGCGCTTCCCCCGGCGCGATCCGCACCACGCGGTTGTCGTCGCGCGTGGTGGCGTAGGCGTAGACGAGCTGGTCCTCCTTGTACGACGGCGAGAGCACGAGGCCGGTGAGGCCACCGCCGCCGCTCGCGTCGACCGGCACGGTGGTGACCAGCACCGGGTCGGAGCCCCGCTGCACGCGCAGCACGCGCCCGGTGGCCCGCTCGGCCACGAGCGCCGACCGGCCGTCGGGCAGCACCGCGATCGCGCCGACGGGCTCCAGGCAGGTGGCCACGACCTGCGGGTCGGGGTCGACACACCCCCCGGGCGGCTGGGGCGAGCCGGGCTGGCCCGCGCTACCCCCCGGTGGCGGAGCAGGCGGCTGGGAGGGTTCGGGCACCACGGGCGGGCCGCCGAGCTCACCCGCGCCCTCCACCTGCTCCCGCCACTCCCGCGGCCCCTGGTCGGGAAACGTCGCACACCCGGCCAGCAGCAGGCCGAGCAACGCCGTTGCCGCCGCGCGCCGCACCCGTCCTCCCACACGGCCCAGGCTATGCGGCACGGAGTGAGCGGCCCGTGAACGGTGCCTGCCACCGGTCCGGCGCAACACTAGGGTCGGCACATGAGCGACATCGTTGTTCTGGTTCCGCACGACGAGGGGATGGGCGCTCTCGCCGACGTCCCCGGCATCACCCCGGTGAGGTACGACGTCGACGGCGAGCTTCCCGAGGCCGCCGAGACCGCGCAGGTCCTGGTCCCCGACTTCCTGGCGACCCAGGAGGCCGTGGGCATGACCACGAAGCTGCCGAACCTGCAGCTCGTCCAGCTCCTGTCGGCGGGGGCGGAGAACTGGGTCGGCAGGCTTCCCGACGGCGTCGCGCTGTCGGACTGCCGGGGCGCCCACGGGGGCGCCACCGCGGAGTGGGTCGTCGCGGTCCTCCTCTCGGTGTACCGCGACCTCCCGCGCTTCGTCCGCGCGCAGGACGAGCGACGCTGGGACTACCACTCCACCGACGAGCTGGCCGGCAAGCGCGTGCTCGTGGTGGGGGCGGGGGACGTCGCCGAGAACACGGCACGCCGCCTCGCGCCGTTCGACGTGGACGTCACGCTGGTGGGCCGCACGGCCCGGCCGGGCGTACACGGCATCGACGAGGTGCTCGGCCTGCTGCCCCACCACGACGCCTGCGTGGTGATCGTGCCCCTGACCGACGACACCCGCGGGCTCGTCGACGGAGAGTTCCTCGCCGCGATGCCCGACGGGGCGGTGCTGGTCAACGGGGCGCGCGGCCCCGTCGCCGACACCGACGCGCTCACCGCCGAGCTGGCCACCGGGCGGCTGCGCGCCGCGCTCGACGTGACGGATCCGGAGCCGCTGCCCGCCGATCATCCACTGTGGACGGCCCCGGGCGTGCTGATCACACCGCACGTCGGCGGCAGCGTCCCGAACACGAGACGGCGCGCCTACGCGGTGGTGGCCGAGCAGCTCGCCGCGTACGGGCGGGGGGAGCGCCCGCCCAATCTCGTCGAGAACGGGTACTGATCCACGAATCCGCCGTCGCCACCTGGGCGAACGTGCCATCGGGGGCTAATCTCCCGGGGCATGACCGACCAGCCGACGTCGATACTCCCCGGTTCGGGCCGCAGCGGTTTCGGTGGGTCGGAGCCGGGCGACACCCGCCCCACCCGCAGGCCACTGACGTGGAACGGCGGCACCGACGTCGGGCTGCTGATCCTGCGGTTCGCCGTGGGGGGCACGTTCTTCGCCCACGGCATGCAGAAGGTGTTCGGGATGTGGGACGGGCCGGGCGTCGCGGGGTTCGCCCGCATGCTCGACCGGTTCGGCTACCAGCAGACCACCACCCTGTCCTGGGTCACCGGGATCGTCGAGGTGCTGGCCGGGGCGTTCGTCGTGCTGGGGGTGATCACACCGCTCGCGGCCGCCGCCCTGCTCGCCATCAAGATCAACGCGGTGCTGGTGAAGATGGCGAGCGGGTTCTTCATCGCCTCGGCCGCGGGCGCCGACGCCGTGGAACTGGACGTCGTCCTCGGGCTCGCGGCCGCCGCGCTCATCTTCACCGGGCCGGGCCGGATCGCGCTGGACAACGGCCGCACCTGGCACCGCCGCCCCGCCCCGTGGGGCGTGCTGGCGCTGATCGTGGGCGTGGCGGCGAGCGTGCTGGTGTACCTCCTGCTGCGCACCCCTGTGTGACGAGTTCAGGAAAGCCACTTTCCTGCCCTCTGCGGGCCTGAAAGTGGCTTTCCTGAACTTCGGGAGCCGCTACGGGACCCGGCGGACTGCTCCTGTGTGGGCGCTCGTGGCCAGTGCCGCGTAGGCGCGCAGCGCCTTGCTCACCTGCCGGTCGCGGTCCTTCGGCTGCCACGGCTGCTCGGAGGCGTCCATCTTGGCGCGGCGCTCGGCGAGGACCTCGTCGGCGACCTGCACCTCGAGCGTCCGGCTCCGGACGTCGATGAGCACCGTGTCGCCGTCCTCGATCAGCCCGATGACACCACCCGCGGCCGCCTCGGGGGAGATGTGCCCCACGGAGATGCCGCTCGAGCCGCCGGAGAAGCGGCCGTCGGTGATCAGGGCGCACTTCGCGCCGAGGCCCGCCCCCTTGAGGAACGCGGTGGGGTGCAGCATCTCCTGCATCCCCGGCCCGCCGGCGGGGCCCTCGTAGCGCACCACGAGCACGTCGCCGGGCTGGATCTGCTTGGTGAGGATCACCGACACGGCCTCCTCCTGGCTCTCCACCACGCGGGCGGGGCCGGAGAAGCGCCAGATGTCCTCGGGGATGCCTGCGGTCTTGATGACGGCACCGTCCGGCGCGATGTTGCCGCGCAGCACCGCGAGGCCGCCGTCGGCGGTGTAGGCGTGCTCGGCGTCGCGGATGCAGCCGCCTGCCGCGTCGGTGTCGAGCGAGGACCAGCGGTTCTCCGTGGAGAACGCCTCCGTGGTGCGCACCCCGCCCGGAGCGGCGTGGTACAGCTCGACGGCCTTCTCCGACGGAGACTCGGCGCGGACGTCCCACTCGGAGAGCCACTCCTGCATCGACGGGGAGTGCACCGTGTGCACGTCCTCGTTGAGCAGCCCGGCCCGCCACAGCTCACCCAGGATGGCGGGGATGCCGCCGGCCCGGTGGACGTCCTCCATGTGGTAGTTCGAGTTGGGCGACACCTTCGACAGGCACGGCACCCGCCGCGACACCGCGTCGATCGCCTCCAGGTCGAAGTCGATCTCGCCCTCCTGCGCGGCGGCGAGGATGTGCAGCACGGTGTTGGTGGAGCCCCCCATGGCGACGTCGAGGGCCATCGCGTTCTCGAACGCCGCGCGGGTGGCGATGGACCGCGGCAGCACGGAGGCGTCGTCGTCGGCGTACCAGCGCTTCGCGAGCGCCATCACCGTGCGGCCCGCCTCGAGGAACAGGTCGCGACGGGCGGCGTGCGTGGCCAGGGTGGAGCCGTTGCCGGGCAGGGCGAGCCCGAGTGCCTCGGTGAGGCAGTTCATCGAGTTGGCGGTGAACATCCCGGAGCAGGAGCCGCAGGTCGGGCACGCCGAACGCTCGACGAGCTCCAGGCCGCTGTCGTCCACCTGCGGAGAGGCGGACGCCGAGATCGCGGTGATGAGGTCGGTGGGCGCCTGCGCCACCCCGTCGACGACGACGGCCTTCCCGGCCTCCATCGGGCCGCCGGAGACGAACACGGTGGGGATGTTCAGCCGCATCGCGGCGTTCAGCATGCCCGGGGTGATCTTGTCGCAGTTCGAGATGCAGACCAGCGCGTCGGCGGCGTGGCCGTTGACCATGTACTCGACGGCGTCGGCGATCACCTCGCGGCTGGGCAGCGAGTAGAGCATGCCGCCGTGGCCCATGGCGATGCCGTCGTCGACGGCGATCGTGTGGAACTCCCGCGCCACGCCACCCGCCTCGCGGATGGCTCCCGCGACGAGGTCGCCGAGGTCCTTGAGGTGCACGTGACCGGGCACGAACTGGGTGTAGGAGTTGGCGATGGCGACGATCGGCCTGCCGAAGTCGTCGTCGGTCATGCCGGTGGCGCGCCAGAGCGAACGTGCTCCGGCGGCGTTGCGGCCGTGGGTGGTGACGCGGGAACGCAGAGCCGGCATCGGGCTCACTCTCCAGCCGGGTCGGGCAGCCTGCCACCGCTGACGGCGGCGAGCTGGGGCAGGTCTCGGACTCCGACGGCCGGGAGCGGTAACTCGGCACCGTCGGACAGCACCGCGCTGACCCCGGCGCGACCCCGCAGTCGTGAGCGGCGGCCGAGGCGCAGCGAGCTGATCTCAGGCCACGGTACGCGCCGGCCGCCGATGATCCGGCGGATGGTCAGTGCGTCGGGATCGGCGACGGTGCGCACCCGCACCGTCCACACGATGATTCCGATCGGGACGAGGTACACCAGCCACAGGTACGGCCCGGAGGCGGCGAACGGTGTGGCGCACACGGCGATCCCGATCGCCGCGAGGATGGTCAGCGGCGAGATGCGGAAGACAGCGCGGGGGACGGGCTCGTCACCGGTGGTGCTCACCCGGCCATCGTCTCACCCGGGACGGATCCCCACCTGCGGGTGGGCGCGGGAGTCCGACCACACCGGGCATCCGGACAACCGGCCCAGAGCGGCCGGAACAGCTGCAGCATGTCGCCGACGTCCCACCATCTGGTACCTCGGTCCCAGGAAATTTGACGCCTCGACCGGCGGGCGTCTAGCGTCCCGGTCATGTCAGCCGTCCGGGTGCTCGTACTTCGCAGGCGCGTCCACGCCTGAGCGAGTCCTCGGTCGTCGACGCGCCACCCTCGTTCCGCCTCCCGGCGGTCGGGGGTTTTTTCATGTCTGGCCCCAACTCCCGGAGCTGACCGCAGATGACCACCGCAACGCCCCGTTCCGGCCCGGTCCCCGGACCGTCGGGACCGAAGCCGGCGCCGCCACCCGGCCGTCAGGGCTCCCAACCCGGCTCGAGCCCTGCCCAGCAGGCGCCGGTGCAGGCCGTTCCCGGCCTGCGCTTCGACCGGGTGCCCATGACCGGCGCCCAGTCGCTCGTCCGCTCGCTCGAGGAGGTGGGCTGCGAGGTCGTCTTCGGTATTCCGGGCGGCACCATCCTCCCCGCCTACGACCCGCTACTCGACTCCACGCGCGTGCGGCACGTACTGGTCCGCCACGAGCAGGGCGCGGGGCACGCGGCCACCGGGTACGCGCAGGCCACCGGCAAGGTGGGCGTCTGCATGGCGACGTCGGGGCCGGGTGCCACCAACCTCGTCACCCCGATCGCCGACGCCTACATGGACTCCGTCCCGATCGTCGCGATCACCGGTCAGCAGACGCGTGCGCTGATCGGCACCGACGCGTTCCAGGAAGCCGACATCACCGGCATCACCATGCCGGTGACCAAGCACAACACCCTCGTGACCGACGCCGCGGAGATCCCGCGCGCCATCGCCGAGGCGTTCCACCTGGCGTCCACGGGCCGACCCGGCCCGGTGCTGGTGGACATCCCGAAGGACGTGCTGCAGGAGCGCACCACGTTCTCCTGGCCGCCCGAGCTGCAGCTGCCCGGCTACCGGCCCACCACGCGGCCGCACGGCAAGCAGATCCGGGAGGCCGCCAAGCTGATCAGCTCGGCGCAGCGGCCGGTGCTCTACGTCGGTGGCGGCGTGCTCAAGGCGGAGGCCTCGGCCGAGCTCCTGGAGCTGGCGGAGCTCACCGGTATCCCGGTGGTCACCACGCTGATGGCCCGCGGCGTCTTCCCCGACAGCCACCGCCAGCACGTCGGGATGCCCGGCATGCACGGCACCGTCACCGCGGTGGCCGCCATGCAGGAGTCCGACCTGCTCGTCGCGCTCGGGGCACGGTTCGACGACCGGGTCACCGGCCATCTCGCCAGCTTCGCGCCCGACGCGGCGGTCGTGCACGCCGACATCGACCCGGCCGAGATCTCCAAGAACCGCAGGGCGGACGTCCCGATCGTGGGCGACGCCAAGGAGGTCATCGCCGAGCTCATCGACGCGCTGCGCATCGAGCGGGCCGAGCGCGGTCACACCGACCTCACCACGTGGTGGTCGAGGCTCGACGGGCTGCACTCCACGTACCCGCTGGGCTACGACTGGCCGGCCGACGGCTCGCTGTCACCCGAGTACGTGATCGAGCGGATCGGTCAGATCGCGGGCCCGGAGGCCGTGTACGTGGCGGGCGTCGGGCAGCACCAGATGTGGGCAGCGCAGTTCGTCAGGTACGAGAAGCCGCGCACGTGGCTCAACTCCGGCGGTCTCGGCACGATGGGCTACGCGGTGCCGGCCGCGATGGGCGCCAAGATGGGCCTTCCGGAGGGCGTCGTGTGGGCCATCGACGGCGACGGCTGCTTCCAGATGACCAACCAGGAGCTCGCCACCTGCGCGCTCGAGGGCATCCCGATCAAGGTCGCCATCATCAACAACGGCAACCTCGGCATGATCCGGCAGTGGCAGACGCTCTTCTACTCGGAGCGCTACTCGCAGAGCGACCTCGGCACGCACAAGCACCGCATCCCGGACTTCCTGCTCCTCGCCGAGGCGATGGGCTGCGTCGGCCTGCGCGCCGAGTCCAAGGACGAGGTCGACAAGGTCATCCAGCAGGCGATGGAGATCAACGACCGCCCGGTCGTGATCGACTTCGTGGTCGGCGCCGACGCCCAGGTGTGGCCCATGGTGGCCGCGGGCACCGGCAACTCCGAGATCATGGCGGCCCGCAACATCCGGCCGCTCTTCGACACCGACGAGATCGTCGCCGACGACGCCGGCACCGGCGCCGTCGCGGCGGAGGCCATGAGGCAGGGTGAGGAGTCGTGATCCAGCGGCACACGCTGTCGGTGCTCGTCGAGGACAAGCCGGGTGTGCTCGCCCGGATCTCGGGGCTGTTCTCCCGGCGGGGCTTCAACATCGAGTCCCTCGCCGTCGGGCCCACCGAGCATCCAGACATCTCGCGCATGACCATCGTCGTGGCGGTCGACGACTTCCCCCTCGAGCAGGTCACCAAGCAGCTCAACAAGCTCATCCACGTGATCAAGATCGTGGAGCTCGAGCCGGCCGCATCCGTGCAGCGCGAGCTCCTGCTGGTCAAGGTGCGCGCCGACCCCGGCGTGCGCAGCCAGGTACTCGAGATCGTCAACCTGTTCCGGGCCAAGGCGGTGGACGTCACGCCGGAGGCGCTCACGATCGAGGCCACCGGCACCGCCGACAAGCTCAGCGCCCTGCTCAAGAACCTCGAGCCGTTCGGCATCCGCGAGATGGTGCAGTCCGGGATGGTGGCCGTCGGCCGCGGTCCCCGCTCGATCACCGCCGCTGCTGCCATCCGTTAAGAATCCCGAAAGGACCCTTCACCAGTCATGGCTGTGAACATCTACTACGACGACGACGCTGATCTCTCGATCATCCAGGGCCGCAAGGTCGCGGTGATCGGCTACGGCAGCCAGGGCCACGCGCACGCTCTCTCGCTGCGCGACTCGGGGGTCGACGTCCGCATCGGGCTGCCCGAGGGCTCGAAGAGCCGCGCGAAGGCAGAGGACGAGGGCCTGCGGGTGGTGACGCCCGCCGAGGCGTCCGCCGAGGCCGACCTGATCATGATCCTGGCGCCCGACACCAAGCAGCGCCACATCTACGCCGACGACATCGCGCCCCACCTCGAGGCGGGCGACGCGATCTTCTTCGGGCACGGCTTCAACATCCGCTACGAGCTGATCAAGCCCCCTGCCGACGTCGACGTGGCGATGGTCGCCCCGAAGGGGCCCGGCCACCTCGTGCGCCGCCAGTTCGTCGACGGCAAGGGCGTGCCCTGCCTGATCGCGGTCGAGCAGGACCCCAGCGGCAACGCGAAGGCCCTCGCCCTCTCCTACGCCGCGGCCATCGGCGGCGCCCGCGCGGGCGTCATCGAGACCACGTTCAAGGAGGAGACCGAGACCGACCTGTTCGGTGAGCAGGCCGTGCTCTGCGGTGGCGCCGCCGCGCTCGTCCAGACCGGGTTCGAGGTGCTCACGGAGGCCGGCTACGCGCCGGAGATCGCATACTTCGAGTGCCTGCACGAGCTCAAGCTGATCGTCGACCTGATGTACGAGGGCGGCATCGCGAACGAGCGCTTCTCGATCTCCGACACGGCCGAGTACGGCGACCTCACCCGCGGCCCGCGCGTGATCACGCCCGCCGTCAAGGACGAGATGCGGAAGATCCTCGCCGAGATCCAGGACGGACGCTTCGCGCAGGAGTGGGTGGCCGAGGACGAGGCAGGCCGCCCGAACTTCACCCGCCTCCAGAAGGAGGGCGCCGAGCACCCGATCGAGCAGGTCGGCGAGAAGCTGCGCGGCCTCATGAGCTGGGTCGGCTCGAAGGCCACCTGAGCCGCAGGAGCCGTTCGCGCGAGCGGCGCTCTCGACCGGTGGATCCGGTCGGGAGCGCCACTCGCGCGCCGGAGCCCTGGTAACGCAGCCCGGCCCCGGTGCGAGTGCGATCGTGCCGATGGTTCGTCCCGAGGGTGGGCAGCGTCTACCGTTCGTCCTGTTCAGCGTGTTGCACCGCCCACGCCGCCGGCCCACCGGTCGTGGAGCGCAACTACCATCGGGCACGTACCCAGCCGCCGATCCGGGGAGCACTGCAACCGCCGTGAGCATCGCCGCCGCCCGCCCTGTCGTACTGCTCGCCGAGAAGCTCGCCCCCTCCGCGGTGGCGCTGCTCGGTGACGACGTCGAGATCCGCCACGTGGACGGCACCGACCGCCCAGCTCTCCTGGCCGCGATCGCCGACGCCGATGCCGTCCTCGTCCGCTCGGCCACCAAGGTCGATGCCGAAGCACTCGCCGCGTCCACGCGTCTGAAGGTCGTCGCCCGCGCGGGCGTCGGCCTGGACAACGTCGACGTACCGGCCGCCACGGCCCGCGGCGTCATGGTCGTGAACGCCCCGACCTCCAACATCGTCTCCGCCGCCGAGCACGCCGTCGCGCTGCTGCTGTCGGCCGCGCGCCACATCCCCGCGGCCGACGCGAGCCTGCGCTCCGGGCAGTGGAAGCGCAGCTCGTTCACCGGTGTCGAGCTCAACGGCAAGCTCGTCGGGATCGTCGGACTGGGCAAGATCGGTCAGCTGGTGGCCCAGCGCCTCGCCGCGTTCGGTGTCGAGCTGATCGCCTACGACCCCTACGTCGCCCCGGCCCGGGCCGGCCAGCTCGGCATCGAGCTGGTGAGCCTCGACGACCTGCTGCGGCGCGCCGACGCGGTCTCGATCCACCTGCCCAAGACGGCCGAGACCCTCGGGCTCATCGGCAAGGACCAGCTCGCGCTCACCAAGCCTGGTGTGATCATCGTCAACGCGGCGCGCGGCGGCCTGGTCGACGAGGACGCGCTGGCCGAGGCCGTGCGCAGCGGCCACGTCGGCGGCGCCGGGATCGACGTCTACGTCACCGAGCCCACCACGTCGAGCCCGCTGTTCGAGCTGCCGCAGGTGGTCGTCACTCCGCACCTGGGCGCCTCCACCGACGAGGCCCAGGACCGCGCAGGCACCGACGTCGCCCGCTCGGTGCAGCTGGCGCTCGCCGGCGAGTTCGTACCGGACGCGGTCAACGTGCAGGTCACCGGCGTGGTGGGCGAGGAGGTCCGGCCCTGGCTGCCGCTCACCCAGAAGCTCGGCACGGTGCTCCACGCCGTCGCGGGCCGGCTGCCCAGCTCGGTCACCGTGGACGTCGCCGGTGAGCTCGCGGCCGAGGACGTCTCGGTGCTGGCGCTGGCCGCGCTGCGGGGCGTCTTCACCCACGTCGTCGAGGACCAGGTCACGTTCGTCAACGTGCCGGGGATCGCGGCGGAGCGTGGCGTCGAGGTCGAGGTCACCACCGCGCCCGAGAGCGAGAACCACCGCAGCGTCGTGCAGCTGCGTGCCGCCATGCCCGACGGCACGTCCATCACGGTCTCCGGCACGCTCACCGGGCGCGCCCAGGTGGAGAAGCTCGTCGAGGTCAACGGGCGCCACTTCGACCTGCGCGCCGAGGGCGACGTGGTGCTCCTCGAGTACTCCGACCGGCCCGGCGTCATGGGCCGCGTGGGCTCGCTGCTGGGCGAGGCCGCGGTCAACATCGAGGCGGCGCAGATCAGCCAGACCACCGACGGCACCGACGCGATCATGCTCCTGCGCGTCGACCGGCCCGTCGACCCGGGCGTGCTGGAGCCGATCGGTGCCTCGGTGGGCGCCCGCACCACGCGGTTGATCTCCTTCGACACGGACTGACCCGTTCGGGTAGCCACTGCGCACCGTGTCGCGTCCGTCCGGTGGTACGGGTGACGCCGCCGGATCCGGTGAATCCGGAGCCCGGCCGCGTCACCCGTCGCGGTCGTCGACCCCCTCCCCGCAACGCCGTCACGCGTGCGTGGGGAGGGCGCGCGGTGCGTCGTCCGTCACGTCGACTGCTGCGCTGACCTCGTATGGAGCCCGAAATCGACCCCGAGCGACGCCGCCTCCTCGCCGTGGCGCCGTGCCCGCCCAGGCGGCGCGTCGCGTCGCCCGATGAGCGATCACGGGAGCTTCAGCGGAAGCGCCGGGCAACCGGTGCCGATGGCTGTGAGCAGCGTTGCCTCGGCGAACGGGTGACGCTCTGACCTGCGAGGACACGTCCGAGGCGACATCAGCCACAGGCATCCGGGTGAGGGCATGCGGGGGTGGCGCGCAACCCGGCAGATGGGCGGGGGCAGAATGGCCCGCATGGGGGCGTGTCGCACCAGGGGAGGTCCCGACTGCCTCGCTTCCGCATCAGTTCCATCCGATGGGGTGACCACGATCGGATGGCGGAGAGCTTAGCGGCATCGTTGCAGCGGGTAACGTGCGCCCGGCTGTTTCGGGGTCAACTGGAGAGAGGACATCGGTAATGCGCCTTGCGGTCATTCCCGGAGACGGCATCGGGCCGGAGGTCATCGACGAGGCGCTGAAGGTCCTCAACGAAGTCGAGCCCGGTACGGCGACGACGACCTACGACCTCGGTGCGGCGCGCTGGCACTCCACCGGCGAGCTGCTGCCGGAGTCGGTCCTCACGGAGCTGCAGGAGCATGACGCGATCCTGCTCGGCGCCGTGGGCGACCCGTCCGTGCCGAGCGGCATCCTGGAGCGCGGGCTCCTGCTGCGCCTGCGTTTCGAGCTCGACCACCACGTGAACCTGCGCCCGGCCCGGCTCTACCCCGGCGTCCGCGGCCCGCTCGCCGGCAACAACGAGATCGACCTGCTGGTGGTGCGGGAAGGCACCGAGGGCCCGTACGTCGGCACCGGTGGACTGCTGCGCAAGGACACGCCGAACGAGATCGCCACCGAGGTGAGCGTCAACACCGCCTTCGGTGTGGAGCGCGTCGTCCGTGACGCCTTCACCCGCGCCTCCCGCCGTTCCCGCAAGCACCTCACGCTCGTGCACAAGACCAACGTGCTGAGCTACTCCGGGCGCCTGTGGTCGCGGCTCGTGGAGGAGGTGTCGCTCGAGCACCCCGAGGTGAGCGTGGCGTACCAGCACATCGACGCCACCACGATCCACCTGGTGACCGACCCCGGCCGGTTCGACGTGATCGTCACCGACAACCTCTTCGGCGACATCCTCACCGATCTCGCCGCCGCCGTCACCGGTGGCATCGGCCTCGCGGCCAGCGGCAACCTCGACGTGAGCCGGCGCAACCCGAGCATGTTCGAGCCGGTGCACGGCAGCGCACCCGACATCGCGGGGCAGGGCATCGCCGACCCCACGGCCGCGGTGCTCTCGGTGGCCCTGCTGCTCGACCACCTCGGCAACCGCGACGCGGCCCGCCGCATCGAGGCCGCCGTGGCGTTCGACCTCGCCACGAGGGACCACAGCGCCACGGGCCACACCCAGAGCATCGGCGACCGCCTCGCCGCCCTGGTGAGCGCGCACGCCACAACCCCCGCCCCGTAAGAGCCCCCCGGGGCGGAACCCCACCCCAGCTGCAGCAAAGCCACTTTCATGCAATCTCGTTGCGTGAACGTGGCTTTGCTGCAAGGTCGGACGGGAGTGCCGCCCGCAGCTTCGGTCGCGGTCGGGCAGCCGCCTGGGCGTACGTGGCTCGGAGCATCCGGATCACGCCGGCGCGATCGTTCGTGATCTTCTTCGGCT
This sequence comes from Pseudonocardia sp. OZ21, assembly GCF_059359135.1. NCBI lineage: Bacteria > Bacillati > Actinomycetota > Actinomycetes > Pseudonocardiales > Pseudonocardiaceae > Pseudonocardia > Pseudonocardia sp. OZ21. The sequence continues at coordinate 56,592 of NZ_JCADBN010000005.1, read as the reverse complement.
TGGAAGCCGTGTAGACCGCCCCGGCTGCGACGAACTCGCCCGACCTCTCGATGGTGCGGTCGTGGTCCTCCGGGCTGAGGTGCCATTCCGTCGACTCGATCTCCCAGACCATCGCGACGTCGTCGAGCCAACAGTCGGCGATGCCCAGGAACGTGCCGTGCTCGGTGCGTACCTCCACGTTCCACATCGGTTCGGGCAGCCCGGTGGCGGACCAGAGCTTCTTCGCAGCGAGTTCGGCCGCCGAGCGCACACCGTCCGCCACCTCACGAAGCACCCGGCGTGGAAGGGCGGTGCCGCGCCGTGAGCCGGCATCGAGCTCGTGGCAGAGCGCGGCAGGTGTGCAGAGCTTTCGCTGAACGGCATCGGAGAGAAGCTCCGCGATCTCACCGGCCGTGCGCAGCCGGCGTGCCGCGTCGGTGGCCGCCCGGGTCGGGGGCGCGAGCGGCACCCCGTCCCGTAGCACCGGAGCGGGAAGGCGTCCCGTGCGTTCCACGTGCACGTACCCGACGGAGCGCACCTGGCGCCGCTCAGGCACGAGCAGGTGGACCTCCTCGAGGGCGGCGCGTTCCCCGGGCCGGCCGGCAGGACCGCGGCGGATGCCATGACGCCGGCACGCTTCGACCCCCGTGACCAGGGCGTCCGGACCGCCGAGCAGGACGGCGGCGAGCACCGACTGGCGGCGGTCGGGCCTGCCGGTGAAGAGGAACACCACCCCCGGCAGCGGGCTCTGCCACGGTCCGCCCTCCAGGCAGCGGTGATAGACCGTCCGCACGGGCACTCCGGCCGCCACCAGCTGCTTCGCTGTTGCGACGCCCTCGGGAAACGCGGCCCGCAGGTCGCGCAGGGACGGGGATCCGGAGCTCACGAACTCATGGTCGGTGCAGAGAACCCCATCCCGTGGGCGTTCGCGAGGACCCGTTGCAGCAAAGCCACTTTCATGCAACGACGTTGCATGAAAGTGGCTTTGCTGCAATCCCCCGGGGTGCCCTGCGGGGGGTGGGTGGCGGGGGCGGGGTGGCGCGTGGCATGCTCGGACGCGTGCAGCACCTCTTCGTGATCATTATCGACAGGCGCGTCGGCTAACCAGCACCACAGCCGACGCGCAGACCTCTCGCATTCGCGGGGGGTCTTTTTTGTTGCCCGAGAACCCCCGATCACGTCCGACCCACCTCCAGGAGCCCCCGGATGTCCCGCACAGAACCGGCCGGAACCCCGCTCGGAGACGCGTTCCACGTCTACGACACGACGCTGCGCGACGGCGCGCAGCGCGAGGGCATCAGCTACTCCGTCGCCGACAAGCTCGCTGTGGCCCGGCACCTGGACGCGCTGGGGGTCGGGTTCATCGAGGGCGGGTGGCCGGGGGCGATGCCGAAGGACACCGAGTTCTTCGCCCGTGCCGCGAGCGGGGAGTTGGAGTTGCGGCACGCGGTGCTGGTGGCGTTCGGGGCGACCCGCCGGGCGGGGACGACGGCGGCGGCCGATCCGCAGGTGCGGGCGTTGCTGGAGAGCCGGGCGCCTGCGGTCACGCTCGTCGCGAAGTCCGACCGTCGTCACATCGAGCGGGCCCTGCGCACCGACGTGGCGGAGAACTGCGCGATGGTGGCCGACACGGTGGCGTTCCTGCGGGGGGAGGGCCGGCGGGTGTTCCTCGACGCCGAGCACTTCTTCGACGGCTACCGGTTCGACCCGGACACGGCGCTGCGGGTGCTGGACGCCGCGGTGTCGGCGGGGGCGGACGTCGCGGTGCTGTGCGACACGAACGGCGGCATGCTCCCGCTGGGCATCGCCGAGGTGGTGGCCGAGGTGGCCGGGCGTACCGGTTTCCGGCTCGGCATCCACTGCCAGGACGACACGGGCGCTGCGGTGGCCAACTCGGTCACCGCGGTGCAGGCCGGCGCGACGCACGTGCAGTGCACCGCGAACGGCTACGGCGAACGGACCGGCAACGCCGACCTGTTCGCCGTCGTCGGGAACCTGGTGACCAAGCTGGACATGCCCGTCCTACCGGACGGCGCGTTCGGCGAGCTGACCCGCACCTCGCACGCGTTGGCGGAGATCGCCAACATCGCTCCCGACACCCACCAGGCTTATGTCGGGACGTCAGCGTTCGCCCACAAGGCGGGCCTGCACGCGAGTGCGATCAAGGTGGACCCTGAGCTGTACAACCACATGGACCCTGTGGTCGTCGGCAACGGGCAGCGGGTGCTGGTCACCGAGATGGCCGGCCGGGCGAGTGTCGAGCTGAAGGGGACGGAGCTCGGCCTGGACCTGGCCGGCCAATCCGACGCGGTGTCGTCGCTGGTCGCCACGGTGAAGGAGCGCGAGGCGGAGGGCTGGTCGTTCGAGGCGGCAGACGCGTCGCTGGAGCTGCTGATGCGCTCGGCCATGGGTGAGGCGGACCGGGTGCCGTTCGCCCTCGAGTCCTACCGCGTGATCGTCGAGCACAGCGCCGACGCGGACGTGCTCGCCGAAGCGACCGTCCGGGTCGTACTCGGCGACGGGGAGCGGCGGATCGCCACGGCGGAGGGGAACGGCCCGGTCAACGCGCTGGACGCGGCGTTGCGGGCGGCGCTGACGCCGTCGTGCCCGTGGTTGTCGGACGTGGAGCTGTCGGACTACAAGGTCCGCATCCTCACCACCGGTCGCTCGCAGACCTACGGCACGGACGCCGTCACGCGGGTGCTGCTGGAGTCCACCGGCAGTTCGGGGTCGTGGACCACTGTGGGCGTGCACAGCAACGTCGTGGAGGCGTCCTGGCTGGCACTGGTCGACGCGCTGGCGTTCGCGGCGCTGCGTGCGCCCGTCCCGGTGCAGGCGGCGAGCTGACGCAGGGCAGGATCTGCGCCCGTGGACGACGTGCTGCGGCAAATCGATCTGTTCTGCGACGCGGTCCCGCGGCAGTGGGCGAGCGCGACGGACGACGGCCCGCTGCGGCTGTTCGTCCGCGACCGGCCCGGCTATCCGTTCTACGCACGCCCGATCCCGGACGGTCCGCCGGTCACCGCGCAGGACGTCGAGCGGGTTCGGGTCCGCCAGCGGGCGCTGGGGGTGCCGGAGGCGTTCGAGTGGGTCGTGAGCGAGAGCCCGTCGATGGCGGACGCCGTCGGCGCGACGGGGTTGCCGGTCAAGGTGTGCCCGCTGCTCGTGCTCGACGGCGAGCCGGCGACCATCGAGTTCCCGCCCGGCTTCTCGGCGCGCCTGCTCGGGCCGGCCGACGGGGATCTGCAGGCCGCGGTGCACTCGGTGTTGTCCGTGGCCGCCGGGGCTTTCGGCGCGCCGCCTCCCCGCCCGCCCGTGGGTGCGGCGCTCGCCGAGCTGCGGGCCGACCTCGCGGCGGGCGCGATCGCGCGAGCGCTGGTCACGGGACCGGACGGGCCGGTGGCGGCGGGGTCGGCGCAGCGCTCGGGTGACGTGGTCGAGCTGGTCGGGATCGGCACGGCCGCCGCGGCGCGCGGGCGCGGGCTGGGTGCGGCGCTGACGGCGCTGCTGGCCGGGGCGGCCCGGGCCGCGGGCGCCGAGGTGGTGTTCCTCGCCGCGGGCGACGACACCGCCACCCGCGTCTACGAGCGGGTGGGCTTCCGCCGGGTCGGTGAGTGCGGCATCGCCGAGGCCCACTGACCGGTCAGCCGGCCGGAGGTGGCGCGCCCACACCGACGCCCCGCTCGAAGCCCCGCCGCAGCACCATGATCGTCCGGCTGCGCTGCACGCCCTCGATCCGGTAGAGGCCGTGCAGGACGTCCTCCAGCTCGTTGGGGTCGCCGACGCGCACCTTGAGCAGGAAGTTGCTGTTCCCGGCCACCGAGTGCGCCTCCTCGATCCGCGGGTCCTGCCGCGCTGCGGTGAAGAGCTCGTCCTTGACCCACCCCTCGGTGTCGACGAGGACGAACGCCAGTACCGGCCGGCCGATCGCGTCGGGGTCGACCTCCACCGTGGTGCGACGGACGTGCCCAGACGCCCGCAGCCGCCGCACCCGCTCGTGGACGGCGGCGGGGGACAGGGACACCTCCCGACCCAGCTGCGCGTAGGTGCGACCCGCGTCCTCGATGAGCAGGCCGATGATTTTCCGGTCGACGACGTCCACGGACCCATACTGACATTCCTCCGGCTGAACGCGGTACGGAGTTGACGGTCGACGGTGGACCGGCCGGATTCGCTGACACATCTTCGGTGCATGACCGATATTCAGCATCGCTTCCGCCTACTCGTCCCCGCCGTGCTCACCGCTGGGATCGTGGTGATCGGGGCACAGGCCTTCGTCCTCGCCCCGTTGCTGTCCGACATCGCGACCGGACTGGCCACAGGTACGACCGAGGTCGGCCTCGCGCTCTCGGCCTACGGCATCGGGGTCGTCGCGTCGGCGCTACTGCTCGGCCACCGGCTCGACGCCGTGGCGCGCCGCACCGTCCTGTTCGCCGGTATGGGGGCCCTCGCCATCGCCGCGGCGGGGTCCGCCGTCGCTCCGCACTGGACTGTGCTCGCGCTGGCGCAGCTCGTCGGCGGGGCCGGAGTCGGTGTGCTCCTGCCGGCGACCTACTCGCTGGCTGCGGAGCTCGCGCCCCCGGGCGCTGCCGCCCGGGCGACGGGACGCGTGCTGACGGGCTGGTCGATCGCGCTCGTGGCAGGGGTGCCGCTGGCCACCGTGCTCGGCGACACAGTGGGCTGGCGGGCGGCGTTCGGCGCGCTGGCGGGGCTGTGCGCGCTGCAGATGGCGCTCTATGCGCTGCTCCCTGCGGTCCCACCTGCCGGAACGGGCCGGGCCGCCCTCGGCGCCGCCTTCCGCGCGCCCGGCGTGGCGCCCCTGCTTGCCGGCGTGCTCGCGTCCATGGCGGCGTTCTACGGGGTGTTCGCGTTCGCGGGCGTCGGGTCCGGGCCCTGCACGGCGGTGGCGCCACGACGGCCGGCCTCGTCGCCCTGAGCCACGGGCTCGGCTTCGGGCTCGCCGCGTGCGCCGACCGCCTGCTGGACCGGTGGGGCTCCGCCCGCCTCGTCGCGCCGGTGCTCGCGCTGCTCGCCGTGGTCTACGTGGCGCTGGCCGTGACGGTCGGCGAGCTGCCGGCGTTCCTCGCCGCGGCGGCGGCGTGGGGGCTGATCAACCACATCGGGCTGACGCTGCTGGTGAGCAGGCTTGCCGGCGCCGACGCACACCTCCGTAGCGCGGTGCTCGCCCTCAATACCGCGGCGACGTACGGCGGCGCGGCAGTCGCCGGGCTGCTGGCAGGCCCCCTCTACGAGGTGGCCGGCTTCGGGTGGCTCGCCGTGGCCGCAGCCGGGCTACTCGCGGCGGTGGTCCCCGTGACCGCCCGAAGCGGGCTCGGGCGATGACGTACGCCGCCCGCGTCGGGACGGGCGCTCAGGCCCGGGTCACCGGCTGCTCCGCCCGCCGAGCCCACTCCGGCGCGTGCTCGGGCAGCGGACCGATCGCGATGAGCCGTGCCGGGATGCCCTGCAGAACCGGGAACCTTGACAGCAAGCTCAACGGGAACGGCACCGTGCCGGTGGCGGCCGTGTCGGCACTCGGGGTGTCGAACATGCCGGGCGCGGCCGTGTCCGGGGGCCCGGCGGGCACGTCCACCGGGCCGGGGTCGGCGGCCTTGTCACCGAGGATCCTGCGGTGGGCGAGGCGCTGTCCACCCTGGATCAGTGCGGTGGGCCACCAGCGTCGCAGCTGGACGCGGCGCAGCAGGCCGAGCGGCACGATCCCACCGGACCGCAACGCCGGGGTGAGCAGCCGCGCGGTGGCCACGGCGTCGGCCACGGCGAGGTTGATGCCGACCCCGCCGACCGGTGACATCGCGTGCGCCGCGTCGCCGATGAGCAGGAGGCCGTCGCGGTACCAGCGGCGCAGCCGTTCCAGCCGGACGTCGAGCAGCTTCACGTCGTCGAAGGACGTCAGCGCGTCCATCCGGTCTCCCAGCCAGGGCAACAGCCGGGTGATCCGCTGGCGGAACCGGGTGATGCCCGCGGCACGCATCTCCGCGTCGGAGCCCTTGCTGATGAGGTAGGCGCACTGCCAGTAGTCCCCGCGGTCGATCATCACGAGGAACCCGCCGCTGCCGACGCGGCCCACACCGCCCACGGGGTCCCCCGCGTGGCGGGGCAGGCGGAACCACCACACGTCCATCGGCACGCCGAAGGAGCGCGTCTTCAGTCCGGCCGCTTTGCGCACCGCGGACTCGCGCCCGTCGCAGGCCACGGTGAGACCGGCGCGCAGCTCGTGCTCGGTGCCGTCGGTGCGGTCGCGGTAGCGCACGCCTGCCACCCGGCCGCCGTCGTGCAGCAGGGCCACGGCCTCGGCGCTGCGGCGCAGCGTGAAGGTGGGCTCGGCCTCGGCCGCGTCGGCGACGAGGTCGAGGAAGTCCCACTGGGGGACCATCGCGATGTGCTGGTGAGCGCCGGGGAGCCTGCGCAGGTCGGCCATCTGGAAGGTGCCGGTGTCCAGCTGTACCTGGGCGCGGTCGAGCCGCCGCTGGGGCAGCGCGGCGAACCGCTCGCCCAACCCCAGCTCGTCGAGCAGGGTGAGGGTGGATGCGTGCACGGTGTCGCCGCGGAAGTCACGCAGGAAGTCAGGGTGCTTCTCCAGCACCGTCACATCGACCCCGCCGCGGGCCATGAGCAGCCCGAGTACCAGTCCGGCAGGGCCACCGCCGACGACGAGGCAGGTTGTGCGCTCGTTAATCAACATATGTTGAATTCTAGGCGCCTCGGGGACGGAGGGCCACCCCACAGGCTCGATAGGCTGGCGGCATCATGAGCGAGCTTGCGAGCGAATCCCGGCCTACGGCCGGCGTCCGGGTGCGCTTCTGCCCGTCCCCGACGGGCACGCCCCACGTCGGTCTCATCCGCACCGCGCTGTTCAACTGGGCCCATGCCCGCCACCACGGCGGCACCTTCGTGTTCCGGATCGAGGACACCGACGCGAGCCGCGACTCCGCCGAGTCGTACGCCGCGTTGCTCGATGCGCTGCGCTGGCTCGGCCTGGACTGGGACGAAGGCCCCGAGGTCGGCGGCCCGAACGGCCCGTACCGGCAGAGCGAGCGCGGGGCGGTGTACGCCGACGCGCTGCAGCGGCTGATCGACGCGGACGAGGTCTACGAGTCGTACTCGCGGGCCGACGAGATCGAGGCCCGTCACCGCGCCGCCGGCCGTGACCCGAAGCTCGGATACGACAACGCCGACCGCCACCTCACCGAGGAGCAGCGCGCCGCGTTCCGGGCGGAGGGTCGCGCGCCGGTGTACCGGCTGCGGATGCCGGACCGGGACATCTCCTTCACCGACCTCGTGCGGGGCGAGGTGACGTTCCGGGTCGGCACCGTGCCCGACTTCGTGCTCGCCCGTGGCGACGGCACCCCGCTCTACCCCCTCACCAACCCGGTCGACGACGCGCTCATGGGCATCACCGACGTACTGCGCGGCGAGGATCTGCTCTCCTCCACCCCGCGCCAGATCGCGCTGCTCGAGGCGCTCGCGCGGGTGGGAATCGGCACCGGGCCGTTCCGCTACGGGCATCTCCCGCTCGTCACCGGGGAGGGCAGCCGCAAGCTCTCCAAGCGCGATCCCGAGTCCAACCTCTTCCTGTACCGCGAGCGCGGTTTCCTTCCGGAAGGCCTGCTCAATTACCTGGCGTTGCTCGGCTGGGCGATCGCCGAGGACCGGGACGTCTTCACGATGGACGAGATGGTCGCGGCCTTCGACATATCCCGGGTATCGCGCAACGCGGCGCGGTTCGACCTGAAAAAGGCCGAGGCCATCAATGCCGCCCATCTGCGTGCGCTGCCCGTCGAGGAGTTCGCGCGGCGGGTCGAGCCCTACCTCGTGGCCGAAGGTGTGATCACCGGCACTGGCGGCGGTTCGATCACCGAGGAGCAGCGCGCGCTGCTGGCCGCGGCGGCTCCGCTCGTGCAGGAGCGCAGTGTCGTGCTGTCGGATGCTGCGCGGATGCTGCGCTTCCTGTTCGTGTCCGAGGAGGGCTTCGCTCCCGAGGCCGACGCCGCCGAGAAGAATCTCGGCGCCGACGCCGCCCCGGTGCTGGAAGCCGCTCTGACCGGCCTGGATGGGCTTCCGGAGTGGTCGACGGAGCGCATCGAGAACGCGCTCAAGGCGGCGCTGATCGACGGGCTCGGGCTCAAGCCGCGCAAGGCGTTCGCGCCCGTGCGGGTGGCCGTGAGCGGCCGTACGGTGTCCCCGCCGCTGTACGAATCGATGGAGCTGCTGGGTCGCGAACGGTCGCTCGCGCGACTCAGGGCCGGTTTGGAGCGCGCCGGAGGGCTCGGCTAGAGTGTTCGACGCAGGGCAGGGGACACCGGGCTCCACCACCACATGGAGCCCCGGATGATCCTGAACCCTTGGGGTATGGTGTAATTGGCAGCACGACTGATTCTGGTTCAGTTAGTCTAGGTTCGAGTCCTGGTACCCCAGCGGAAACGCACCAGAAGCGGTCTGATAACCTCATACAGCGTTTCCACGGCCCCGTCGTCTAGCGGCCTAGGACGCCGCCCTCTCAAGGCGGTAGCGCGGGTTCAAATCCCGTCGGGGCTACACCGAATAGGGCCCGTTCCGGTTATCCGGAACGGGCCCTATTCGTATTTGCCTGAGATCGCCGGGCACAACGAACACCGCCGGCCGGGAACGGGCTCGCCCGGAGGCGAACGGTTCCCGGCCGGCGGCGTTGGATCAGACCCGAGGCGCCGACTGCCCGGACGGCACTCCCGTCCCGCTGGCATTCGGCGGCCCTCCTGAGGGAGGCGGCTGGGTCGTCGGCGGCGGCTCAGTCGTGGGGGGGTTGGTCGTCGGCCGCGGGGTCGTGGTGGGCGGATTCTGCGTCGGTGTGGGGTTCGTGGTGGGCTCGGGACGAGTGGACCGGGTCGGGTCCTCCGAGGTGACCGGCGGCGGCTGAGTGGGTCTCCCCGGCGGGGGAGGCGGGACGGGACGCCCGTGCGTCGGTTCCTCCTCGACAGGCGGGCTCTCGGTGTCAGGCGCAGCGGTGGGGCCGGGATCCGTGACCGCCGAGGCGGGCGGGACGGCGCCCGTGGAGTTGGAGTCGACCGGAACCGGTTGCCCGGTGGGCCACAGGAACATGGCCGCGACCACGGCGACGGCGGCGACGGCGCCGCCGATGCTCACCAGGCGTACCGGGCTCGGCCCCCGGCTGTGCTCGGCGTACTCGAACTCGGGCGGGTCGTCCTGGTCGACCCGTGGGCGTTCCGGGTAGGGGGCAGGCATGTGCGCGGCCGGCGGAGCCACCGGGCCACTGCCGGAGCCGGACATCCACTGGGTGGGCGCAGCTGCCGTGCCCGCTGCCGCGGCGGCCGCGCCGTAGCCGGGACGAGGCGGGTACTGCCCCCCGACGGGCGGGGTGGCCCCGGTGCCGGCGGGGGGTGCTGCCGCGGAGCCGATGGGCTGCCGGGCGTGCGAGCCGGTGCGGGACGCGGGCACCTGCGACATCGCTCCGGTGCCCGACGCGGGCACCATCGACAGCACGGCGCCCATGGCGATGGCGTTCTTCGGGTCGGCGTCGACCGCGACCGGGCGCCCGAGCTGCTCGGACACGAGCTGGCCCACGAGCGGGATGCGGGAGGACCCGCCGACCAGCAGCACGGCCGAGAGCTGGGCAGGCGCCAACCCGGCCGAGCTCACGGCGCGGCGCAGCGCGTCGACGCTCTCCTCGACGCGGGGCCGGATCATGGCCTCGAACTCGCTGCGGTGCAGCCGCACCGAGCCCTGCCCGGCCGGCGTCATCACCGGGATCGCGACCTCGGTGTCGCTGCTGAGCGCTTCCTTGGCCTCGGTGCACTCCCGGCGGACGGCCGCGACGGCCGACAGCACCGCCGGGTCGTTGTCGTCGAGCCCCTCGAACGCCTCGGGCAGCCCCTGGCGGACGTGCTCGAAGACGACCTCGTCGAAGTCGATGCCGCCGAGGCGCTCGAGGCCTTCCGGGCGCCCGAGGAGGGTGAAGCCGTGGCCGTCCTTGTGCACGACGGCGGCGTCGAACGTGCCACCGCCGAGGTCGTACACCGCGATGGTGGAGCCGGGTTCGACCCGCTCGCCCGCCGCATAGTGCAGGGCCGCGGCCTGTGGCTCGGCGATGAACGTGACGGGCAGGCCCTGGCCGGCGAGCGCGCCGCCCAGCCGATCCTTCTTGTGGGCGCCCCACGACGCGGGGTGGGTGACGGCGACGCGAACGGCCGGCCCGCCCTCGCGCTGTGCCGCCCGGTCGACGACCCAGCGCACCAGCCGGGCCGACAGCTCCTCCGGGGCCCACGGCCTGCCCGCGACGAGGATCGGGGTGGGGTCGCCGATGCGGCGCTTGAACTCGCGCACCACGTGGTCGGGATGGCTGACCGCCCGCCGTTCGGCGGCCTCGCCGACGACGACGGTGCCGTCGTCGCCGATGTAGAGGACGGAGGGCACGGCGCTGGAGCGGTCGCCGAGGTTGACGATCTCGGTATCACCGTGGCGGCCACCCGAGCGGCCGATTGCGGCTGCGGTGCGGGTGGTGCCCACATCGATGCCGAGCAGATAACTCATCGTCACCCGTCTTCGTGTCCGTACGACTCTGTGTGTCCATCGAGCAGAGTGCAGGTCACGTTAGCGGCCCGGTCCGACACCCGACCGGCGGGTATCGACGCGTATGCGACATCCAGCCGTTACACGCCGATTGCTACAAGCGGTGTTGCAGCGCCTCGGCCGCCGCGAGCAGATCCGCCGCCCAGCGCACGCCGGGGCGCCTCCCGATCCGGTCGACGGGTCCGGATACCGAGACCGCCGCGACAACCTGGCCGGAGCCGTCGCGGACGGGGGCCGAGACGCTCGCCACTCCCGACTCGCGCTCGGCCACGCTCTGGGCCCAGCCCCGCCTGCGGACGTCGACGAGCACCCGCTCGCCGAACGTGGCGTCGGCCAGTACCGCGCGTTGCACGGTGGGCTCCGCCCATGCGGCGAGCACCTTGGCCCCGGAGCCTGCGGTCATCGGCAGCCTGGTGCCGACGGGGACGGTGTCGCGCAGCCCGCTGGCCGGCTCCGCGGTGGCCACGCAGACGCGCTGCGTGCCGTCGCGGCGGTAGAGCTGCACGCTCTCACCGGTGATGTCGCGCAGCCGGGGCAGGATGGCGGCGGCCGCCTCGAGCAGCGGGTCGACCCCACCCGCCGAGAGCTCGGCGAGCGTGGGGCCGGGCCGCCAGCGCCCGTCGGCACCGCGGTGCAGCAGTCCGTGCACCTCGAGCCCGACGGCGAGGCGGTGGGCGGTGGCGCGGGGCAGACCGGTCCGTTCGCAGAGTTCTGCCAGCCCACACGGCTCGGCCGCCGCGGCCCGAAGTACACCCACGGCCTTGTCCAGAACGCCGACGCCGCTAAGCTGTCTCACGGGACGATATTAGCGTCCCGATATATGGGACGTCCAGCGAGGATTGGGATGGATATGGGACGCACGCTGGCGGAGAAGGTCTGGGACCAACATCTGGTTCGGCGCGGCGAGGGCAACGAGCCCGACCTGCTCTACATCGACCTGCACCTGGTGCACGAGGTCACGAGCCCCCAGGCGTTCGACGGTCTCCGGCTCGCCAGCCGCGGGGTGCGGCGTCCTGACCTCACCGTGGCCACCGAGGACCACAACGTGCCCACCATCGGCGTCGATCTGCCGATCGCCGACCCGGTGTCGCGCACCCAGGTGGAGACCCTCCGCAAGAACTGCGCGGAGTTCGGCGTGCCGCTCTACCCGATGAACCATGCCGAGCAGGGCATCGTGCACGTCGTGGGCCCGCAGCTCGGCCTCACCCAGCCGGGCACCACCGTCGTGTGCGGCGACAGCCACACCTCCACCCACGGCGCGTTCGGGGCGCTGGCCTTCGGGATCGGCACGTCCGAGGTGGAGCACGTCCTGGCCACCCAGACCCTGCCGCTCAAGCGGTTCCGGACCATGGCGATCAACGTCAACTCGGCCGACGGGCGGCTGGGCGAGGGCGTCACCAGCAAGGACGTGGTGCTGGCGATGATCGCGCAGATCGGCACCGGCGGCGGCCAGGGCTACGTGCTCGAGTACCGGGGCAACGTCATCGAGAACCTCTCGATGGAGGCCCGGATGACGATCTGCAACATGTCGATCGAGGCGGGCGCGCGGGCCGGCATGATCGCCCCGGACGAGACCACGTTCGCCTACCTGGAGGGTCGCGACCGCGCCCCGCAGGGTGAGCAGTGGGACGAGGCCGTGGCGGCGTGGCGCGAGCTGCGCACCGACGACGACGCCACGTTCGACGCCGAGGTGGACATCGATGCCGACGCGCTCACGCCCTTCGTCACGTGGGGGACCAACCCGGGCCAGGGGTTGCCGCTGTCCGAGAGCGTGCCCGACCCGTCCCGCATCGTGGACGAGAACGAGCGCATCTCCGCGGAGAAGGCGCTCACGTACATGGGCCTGGAGGCAGGCACCCCGCTACGCGAGGTGGCCGTCGACACCGTGTTCGTCGGGTCCTGCACCAACGGCCGCATCGAGGACCTGCGCGCCGCCGCGGCGGTGATGCGGGGCCGGAAGGTGGCCGACGGCGTCCGGATGCTGGTCGTGCCGGGGTCGATGCGGGTGCGGTTCCAGGCCGAGGACGAAGGTCTCAACGAGATCTTCACCACCGCGGGCGCCGAGTGGCGCTCCGCGGGCTGCTCGATGTGCCTCGGGATGAACCCCGACCAGCTCGCGCCGGGTGAGCGCAGCGCGTCCACGTCGAACCGCAACTTCGAGGGCCGCCAGGGCAAGGGCGGCCGTACCCACCTGGTGTCCCCGCTCGTGGCCGCGGCCACCGCAGTGCGCGGCACCCTGAGCTCTCCGGAGGACCTGGACTGATGGAACCGTTCAGCACCCACACGGGCATCGGCGTCCCGCTGCGCCGGGCCAACATCGACACCGACCAGATCATCCCCGCGGTGCACCTCAAGAGCGTCAAGCGCACGGGGTTCGAGAACGGCCTGTTCGAGGCGTGGCGCCAGCAGCCGGACTTCATCCTGAACATCGAGCCGTTCTCGCGCGGGACCGTGCTCGTCGCCGGGCAGGACTTCGGCACCGGTTCGTCGCGGGAGCACGCCGTCTGGGCGCTCATGGACTACGGCTTCCGCGTGGTCATCTCCTCCCGGTTCGGCGACATCTTCCGCGGAAACTCGGCCAAGGCGGGTCTCGTGGCCGCGCAGGTGGCGCAGCCGGACGTCGAGCTGCTGTGGAAGCTGCTGGAGAACGCCCCTGGCACCGAGGTCACGGTCGACCTGACGGACAACACGGTTCGGGCGGCCGAGCTCGTCGTGCCGTTCGAGATCGACGACTACATCCGCTGGCGGCTGCTCGAAGGGCTCGACGACATCGGTCTGACGCTCCGCCACGCCGACGACATCACCGCTTTCGAGGCGGCCCGGCCGGCGCGGCTGCCCACCACGGCCTTCGTGTAGGGGGTCGGTCCGGCCACGTCACGCGCGTATGGCGGGCCGGGCGTTCTACGGTTGGACCATGAACAAGACGCAGCTCGTGGACGCGCTGGCGGCGCGGCTCGGCGACCGGCGAAACGCGGCCACCGCGGTGGACGGCCTGCTGGAGACCATCGTGGAGACCGTCGGGTCGGGCGACTCCGTGTCACTTCCCGGCTTCGGCGTGTTCGAGGCCCGAGCCCGCGCTGCCCGCCTGGCCCGTAATCCCCGCACGGGGGAGACGATCGACGTCCCGGCCACCACGGTGCCGACGTTCCGGCCGGGGTTGGCGTTCCGTTCGGCGGTCAGCGGTGCCGCCGTAGCGGCGCCTGCCCGTGCGGTGGCGGTCTCCGCCCGGACCGCCACGGCCACCGCCGTCGCGGAGCCCGAGGCGCCCGTACAGGTCGAGGAGGCCGCCGGGAAGCCCGCCCGCAAGCAGGCGAAGGTGAAGGCCGCGAAGTCGGCGGGCCGGTCGAAGCCGACGGCCAAGCCGGCGAAGGCGAAGGACGACAAGCCCAAGAAGGGCAAGAAGAAGTAGCTCCGCTCAGCCCTTCGGGCGCGGATAGTAGTCCGCTGTGCAGAGCCGGCCATCGGTGCCGAAGGTCAGCGTCCAGGTGCTCGCCTTGTTCGCCTGCACCTGGTCGGGAGCCACCCCTGGCAGGCCCGAGCCGGTGGCGATCGTGCCGACGAGGTGCGGGATCACGCCGCCCTGGCTGCACGCCACGGTGACGCCCGGCTCGGCGGCCAGCTCCCGGAACCGGGCGAGCCCTGCCTCGGGCTCCTTCTCGTAGTCGTCCTCGCCGAGCAGCCGCACGTCGAGGATCGGGATGCCGAGCGCCTCGGCCAGCGGGGCCACCGTGTCGCGGCAGCGCACCGGAGAGGCGCTGGCGATGCGATCCGGGCCGAAGAGCGCCAGCAGGCGGGCCAGGCGCCGGGCCTGCTCGTGGCCGGTGCCCGAGAGCGGCCGCAGCGCGTCGTCGGCGTCCCACTGGTTGCGGTTGCCCGCCTTGGCGTGCCGCACGAGCAGCACCGTGGACGCCGGTGTCCCGACCGCGGCGAACCGTCGCAGGACGTCGATGTCGTGCCGGTAGGACAACATCTCGGCGGCGTGGGGCACGTCGACCCAGCGCAGCTCGTCGGTCTCGTCGTTGGTCACGAAGTCGCCGCCGCACGCCTCGGCGGCCCAGTACCGCACCAGCTTGTCGCCCTCGGGCACCCGGTAGTGCACGTCGCCGAGCACCGGGCCGAGACGGACGCGCTGGCCGGTCTCCTCGGTGACCTCGCGGGCCGCGGCGAAGGGCAGCGTCTCGTCCCGATCGAGCTTGCCCTTCGGGAACGACCAGTCGTCGTAGCTCGGCCGGTGCACGAGCCCCAGTTCGACGCCGTGGGTGCCGTGCCGCCAGAGCACGGCACCGGCGGCCAGCACGTCGAACCTGGCCTTGTCGGTGGTGCTGGTGCGGTCTGCCGCGCTCATTCGTGGTCGGCGACGGCCACGGCGCCTGCCGCGTGCCGCAGCATCATCTCGGCCTGGTGGTCCCGCACCGGGGACACGCCGGACCCCGGCGGCGGCGACGGCTCCCACGACCCGTCGGCGTGCAGCGTCCAGCACCGGGTGGCGGGGTCGAGGCAGGAGTCGAGCATCTCGCCGAGCTTGTCCGCGAGGCTCTGGTCGGCCACGCGCAACAGCACCTCGACCCGCCGGTCCAGGTTGCGGTGCATCATGTCGGCGCTGCCGATCCAGTACTCGTCGGCCGCGCCGAAGTGGAACACCCGGGAGTGCTCGAGGAACCGGCCGAGGATCGAGCGGACGTGGATGTTCTCCGACAGCCCCGCCCGGCCGGGGCGGATCGCGCAGATGCCCCGCACCACCACGTCCACCGGCACGCCGGCCTGTGACGCGCGGTAGAGCGCGTCGATCACCTGTTCGTCGACCAGCGAGTTGGCCTTGAACCGGATGCGCGCGGCCGGGTTTCCCGCGCGGTGGGCCTCGATCTCGTCCTCGATCCGCCGGACGATGCCGCGGCGGACGCCGTAGGGCGCCACGAGCAGGCTGCGGTAGGAGGTCTGGCGGGAGTAGCCGGTGAGGGAGTTGAACAGGTCGGTGAGGTCGGCGCCGATCGTCGGGTCGGCGGTGAGCACCCCGAGGTCCTCGTAGAGGCGCGCGGTCTTCGGGTTGTAGTTGCCGGTGCCGATGTGGCAGTAGCGCCGGATCGTCGAGCCCTCCTGGCGCACCACGAGCGACGTCTTGCAGTGCGTCTTCAGGCCGACCAGCCCGTACACGACGTGCACGCCCGCCTTCTCCAGCTCACGGGCCCAGCGGATGTTCGCCTGCTCGTCGAACCGCGCCTTGATCTCCACCAGCGCCACGACCTGCTTGCCCGCCGCGGCGGCGTCGATGAGGGCGTCGACGATGGGCGAGTCGCCGGACGTGCGGTAGAGCGTCTGCTTGATGGCGAGCACGTTCGGGTCGGACGCGGCCTGCTCGATGAACCGCTGCACGCTGGTGGAGAACGAGTCGTAGGGGTGGTGCACGAGCACGTCCCCCTCCCGCAGGGTGGCGAACACGCTGCGGGGGGTCTCCCGGTCGGCGAACGCCGGGTGCGTGGCCGGGACGAACGGCTCGTCCTTCAGGTCGGGCCGGTCGACGCCGTGCACGGCCCACAGCGAGGTGAGATCGAGCAGGCCCGGCACGGTGACCACGTCGCCGGGGTGGACGTCGAGCTCGCGCAGCAGCAGTTCCAGCACGTGCTCGCTCATCGTGTCGGTGACCTCGAGGCGCACCGGGGGGCCGAACCGGCGGCGGGCCAGCTCGCGCTCCAGCGACTGCAGCAGGTCCTCGTCGCGGTCCTCCTCGACCTCCACGTCGGCGTTGCGGGTGACCCGGAAGGCGTGCACCTCCGCGAGCTCCATGCCGGTGAACAGCTCACCGAGGTGCGCGGAGATGAGGTCCTCGATGGGCAGGAACGTGATCGTGTCGTCGTCGGTGTTGACCCGCACCAGCCGGGGCACGTTGTTGGGCACCTTGACCCGCGCGAACCGTTCCGTGCGGCCCTCGGGGTCGCGCACCGTGACGGCGAGGTTCAGCGAGAGCCCGGAGATGTAGGGGAACGGGTGGGCCGGGTCCACCGCCAGCGGGGTGAGCACCGGGAACACCTGGGCGGAGAAGTAGGCCGACAGCCGCGCCCGCTGGTCGTCGGAGAGGTCGCCCCAGCGCAGGATGCAGATTCCCTCCGCCTCGAGCTCAGGGCGTACGTGGTCGAGGAACACCCGCGCGTGGGCCTCGGAGATCGCCTGGGTGCGCGTCGCGATCCTCGCCAGCTGTTCGCGGGGGGACAGGCCGTCGGCGCTGCGGACGGCGAGCCCCGTCTCGTCGCGGCGCTTCAGCCCGGCCACCCGCACCATGTAGAACTCGTCGAGGTTGGACGCGAAGATCGCCAGGAACTTGGCGCGTTCCAGCAACGGCTGGCTGGGGTCCTCGGCGAGCGCCAGCACCCTGGCGTTGAAGTCCAGCCACGACAGCTCGCGGTTGAGGTAGCGGTCGTCGGGAAGCTCGGAGACCGGAGCCAGCGTGCGTGCCGGCGGGCTGACGGGCACCGCTGCGGCCGAGATAGACGGGGCGGGCGGGTTTGCAGCGTTTGCGGCGTTGGCCCCGGTGGGGGCGGCGGTGGGTCCGGGCTGCCGTCCCCGGTGGCTGCGCTGGTCGGTGGTCGGCTCCTCGTCGCGCACCGGTACCGCGGCGCTGCTCACCGGGCGGCTCGCGGCGTGTACCCGCCGGGTGGACGGCCGCGGGGACCGCCGCCCGCGCGTGCCCCGCGCGGGCGTCTGGTCCTCGGGGCCGGGCTCCGGGACTGCAGAACTGCTCACGTCGTCACCCACGCTGGTGATTCTGTCCCACCTGAGGCCTGCCTGCCCTGCCCGCGGACGGTCGACTGGGTGAACTCTGCGACAGGCCGGACAGTTTCCCAGCTCAGCGCCATGTGCCGGTCGTAAGCGAGCTGGTCACATGGAGGAACGGGACTGCGCCGGGTGACCCCCCGCCACCCGGCTGCGGCCCGTTCGGTGCCCGGGCGCCGCTCGCCCGGTCGCCGCGATCCGGTCGAGAAGCGCCCTCAGCGTCCGGTCGTCCGTGGCGGGCGCCATGACCGTGACCCTGAGATGGCGCACCTCATCGATCTCGGTGGAGCTGAGGTGGAAGCTGCCCTCGGCCATCAGCTGCTCGCGGAGCGCGGCCTGATCCGCCGTGCCGTACCGGAAGCAGACGATGTTGCTCTCCGGCTCGTAGGGACACTCGAACCCGGGACGGTCGACGGCCAGCTCCCAGAAACGGTGGGCCGTGGCGTACTGCGCGGCGACGTAGTCGCCCATGCCGCGTTCCCCACGCCAGGCCAGGTTGAGGAACGCCTTGAGGCCCAGCTCGGCCTTGGTGCCCTCGACGGTCCTGCTGAGCTGGTCGAAGCCCTGGTCGCCGTAGAAGAGGTACGCCGCCTCCTGCTGGAACGCCGCGTCCAGGTCGGCCTCGTGCCGGGTGAGCACCGCGGCCACGACCCCGGAGGTCCGCAGCATCTTGTGCGCGTCCCAGACCACCGAGTCGGCCAGCTCGATCCCGTCCAGCAGGCTCCGGTGGTCCTCCGACAGCAGGGCCGACGCCCCGTGCGTGCCGTCGACGTGGAACCAGATCCGGTGCGCGGCGCAGAACTCCCCGATCCCGCGCAGGTCGTCGTACAGCCCCGTGCCCGTGGCGCAAGCGTCGGCCACCAGCGCGATCGGACGCCGTCCCGGGTCGAGGACCTCGGGAAGCCGTGCCACGTCGATCCGCCCGAGCCCGTCGACCGGGAGCGGGACCACCTTGCTCGCGCCCAGACCGAGGATGCCGGCGGCGCGGGTGAGGGAGTAGTGCGCCGACGGTGGGGCGAGCAGGACGAGGTCCGGCGGCACCCCGTCGGTCCACGCCTCCGGCGCCGTCCGGGCCCGCGCCGCCAGCAGCGCGGTGAGGTTGGCCAGCGACCCACCGTGCGTGAGCACCCCGCCGCCGCCCGCGCCGAAGCCCACCTCGCCGAGCATCCAGCGGATCACCTCGAACTCGACCGTCGCCGCGGAAGCGCCCATCTCGTAGATCGACATCACGTTGTTGGTGGCCCCGTGGACGAAGTCGGCCAGTGCCGAGGGGAAGTCGGGCGGAGCGACCTGATGCGCCAGGTAGGCCGGGTGGTGCAGCCGCGTCCCCTCGGAGAGGTAGTCATAGAGGAAATCGCGGTAGCTGTCCGGCGTCATGCCCCCCGTGCGGATCCAGTCGCGGAGCCCCAGCCGTTCCGCCAGCTCAGCAGGCGGAGTGCGGCGCAGAACCGGCGCCAGCGCCCGCTGGGACTCGTCGACGTAGCCCGCCAGCTCGTCGATGGTCACCGCGCCGGCCTTGACGAATTCATCGATATCCCAGGTCATGCTCACGACGGTCCCCCTTCGCTGATGTTGGCGAGTTTGGCAAGGAACAGTCGGAGATGCTTCCCGCGTATCACCAATTCTCGGGGAATCATCCTGTGGAAACCACAGGTACCGTGGCTGGGGTGGGGAGCAGAGATCCTTCCGAAAACGACATCTCGGACGGCGACTGGCAGTTCGTCAGAGCACTCTGCGAGAGCGCCGAAAAGGATATTTCGGCGGTCGTGCGGGGTGTCGTCAGAAATATCCGGGAGGATCTTCCCACGTATGCGGTCGTGCCCTGGCCGGATCACGAGGCGATGGTGCGCGAACACGTCCGCAGACTGCTCGCCGGGCTCGCCGCGCGGCGGTTGCCTGCCGAGGCCGATGCCGACCACGGGCGTGCGATGGGACGCAGGCGCGCCCAGCAGGGCGTCGCCGTGGAGGAGGTGCTCTCCGCCTACCACCTCGGGTACCGCGACGTGTGGAACACGCTGCTGTGCCGTGCCCACTCCGAGGACCCGCAGCAGGCGGCCCGCCTGCTGGGGCTGGTGAACCTGGTGTGGGCGTGGCTCCGCGTGATCACGATCGCGGTGGCCGACGGGCACGCCGAGACCACCCGCGCCCGGGAGGAGAACCGGATCGGCGTGGGCCACGAGTTCCTGGACGCCCTCTACGCGGGCCGCATCACCGCCGAGTCCACGGAACTGCTGGCGCACGCGCTCGGATTCGATCCGCAGGGAGACTTCCAGGTGGTCTGCTGCTCGGCCGAGCCCTGGCCGACGTCGAACCTCGACCTGCTGCGCAGGCGGCTGCGGGCCGAGCCGGGCACGTCGAGCGCGATCATCCGCGGGTCCGTCCTGGTGATCGTCTTTCAGCGGACCTCCGCGGAACGGATCCTCGACCTGCTGAGCTGCGACAGCTCGCCGGTGGCCGGGGTCGGCCTGGTGCGGCCCGGCCTCGCAGGCGCCGCGGCGGCCGTTGTCGACGCCGAGCGCTCGCTCGCGGTGGCCCAGCGCAACGGCGGCGGCATCGTCGACTTCGGCTCCGAGTGGCTGGCCGCCACGCTGCTGCCGCACATGGACCGGCTCCGGCCGTTGACGGACACGACGGCCGCGGTCGAGCAACCCCACCTGTGTGACGCCGTCCGGGCCTATGCCGACAACGGGTTCTCGGTCACCGCGAGCGCCAGGGCGCTCCACGTGCACCCCAATACCGTGAAGTACCGGCTCGACCGGTGGAAGGAGCACACCGGTTGGGACCCCCGCACCCTGGACGGCCTGCAGCGCTCCCTGCTGGGCATCGCCTTCTCCTCCGTGCCAGATGCCGGGAGGCAGTAGGTCAGCAGCCCGCGCTGGGCATGAGGACGCACCTCGTGTGGACGCCGAGACCGAGGTCGGCGGCGTCGCGCAGGTCGTCGGCGGTGTCGACGTCGCGGCGCAGGCCGGGCCAGTCGCCGCGCAGCGGGCCGGCGCCCGAGTCCTCGTGCCGCCGCGCCGAGCCCTCGCCGAACCGCGGATCGAGCGCGGCGCCCGCCGCGGCGAGCAGGAGTGTGGTGCCGGTGCCCTCGGCGTCGGAGGAGAAGGCGCGGCCGATCCGGCCCCCACCGAACAGGGAGAGAGCCGCGGCGATCGCGTCGTCGAGCTCGGCGGGGCGCAGGGCCGGCAGGTCGGCCTGCAGTGCGCCGATCGCGGCAGCCGGGTCGCCGTCGCGCAGCAGTGCCGCCCCGCGCTCGTAGGCGGGGTTGAGCCCGGAGATCGGGCCGTCCGGGACCACCTCGACGCCCACGGCTCCGAACTCGGCGGCCACCACCGGATCCGAGCTGATCACGAGCAGCCGGCGTACGCGGGTGGCAGCCCGCACCGCTGCCACCGTGTCGTGCGCCAGCGCGAGCGCCAGCCGCGCATGGGCGCCGGCATCGCCGATTCCCCGGTCGGCGGCGCCGCGCAGCCGGGACTTGGCTGCGCCCAGGTGCTTGACCGGTACCACCAGGTCCACGGTCGACATCATCGAGCCCACCCCTCCATGGTGCACCGGACCCGGAGGTGGACCCCGAGCGCCCGGCCAGGAAGACTCTCGCCAGTCAGCCAGGATCGGAGGTTCGTGCGTGAGGCGTGAGAAGGGCGGCTTCTGGATCGCGTTCTGCGCGGTGTTCTTCTATCCGATCGGCTGGCTGGTGGCCCGTTCCCGTTTCGAGGGCAAGGACCACATCCCGGCCGCCGGCGGCGCGCTCATGGTGGCCAACCACATCTCGCACCTCGACCCGATATTCAGCGGGCTGGTGGTGCACCGGGCGCGGCGGGTGCCGCGGTTCCTCGCGAAGAACAGCCTCTGGAGCGCGCCGGTGCTGGGGCGGGCCATGAAGGGCAGCGGCCAGATCCCGGTGTACCGCGAGTCGGCCGACGCGCAGCACAGCCTGCGTGAGGGCACCAGGGCGTTGCAGGAGGGCAAGGTCGTGGTGATATATCCGGAAGGAACGATCACCCGCGACCCGGAAGGCTGGCCGATGCTCGCCCGCACGGGGGTTGCCAGGCTGGCGCTCTCGGCCGACGTCCCCGTCGTGCCCTTCGTGCACTGGGGCACGCGCGACGTGTTCGACGGCTACAACAAGAAGTTTCGGCCGCTTCCCCGCAAGCCGATCACCGTGCGGTGCGGCGAACCTGTCGATCTCTCGGCGTACCGCGGGCAACCGCTCGACGCCACGGTCCTCCGCGAGGTCACCGATCTCATCATGACAAGGGTGAGTGAGCTGCTGGCCGAGGTGCGCCAGGAGAAGGCGCCGGCGCAGTTCTTCCGTCCCGGAGGCGGGTCGTGAGCGGTGCCCGTGAGGTCCGCCGGGTCGCCGTCCTGGGTGCGGGCTCGTGGGGCACGGCGTTCGCGAAGGTCATGGCCGACGCCGGACGCGAGGTGCGGCTGTGGGCGCGCCGCGACGAGGTGGCCGCCGCCGTCAACGAGCGGCACAGCAATCCGGACTACCTCGCCGGGATCGTGCTGCCCTCGTTGCTCACGGCCACCACCGAACCCGGCGCGGCGCTCGAGGGCGCCGACACCGTGGTTTTCGCCGTGCCGTCGCAGACGCTGCGCGCGAACCTCGCGGTGTGGCGCGACCTGCTGCCTCCGGCCAGCACGCTGGTGAGCCTCGCGAAGGGTGTGGAGCTCGGCACGCTGCTGCGGATGAGCGAGGTGATCTGCGAGATGGCGCGCGTTCCGCCCCACCGGGTGGCCGTCGTCTCCGGGCCCAACCTGGCGCGCGAGATCGCGGCGGAGGAACCCACCGCCACCGTGATCGCGTGCTCCGACCACGACCGCGCGGTGGCACTGCAGCACGCGTGCACCACCGGCTACTTCCGCGCCTACACCAACACCGACGTCGTCGGTTGCGAGCTGGGCGGCGCGGGCAAGAACGTCATCGCACTCGCCTGTGGAATCGCGGCGGGGATGGGGTTCGGCGACAACACGAGGGCGTCGCTGATCACCCGCGGTCTCGCGGAGACCGCGCGGCTGGGCGTCGCGCTGGGTGCCGACCCCCTGACGTTCGCCGGCCTGGCCGGGCTCGGAGACCTCGTCGCCACGTGCTCGTCCCCGCTGTCCCGGAACCGGACGTTCGGCGAGCACCTGGGGCGCGGCGAGTCGCTCGCGCTGGCGGAGGCGGCCAACCACGGGCAGGTGGCCGAGGGCGTGAAGTCGTGTCTGTCGATCTGCGAGCTGGCCGGCCGGCACGGGGTGGAGGTCCCGATCGCCGACGCCGTCCGGCGCGTCTGTCATGAAGGGTTGTCCGCCGCGGAGATGGGCAAGGAACTGATCAGCAGAACCCCACGTCCGGAATGACCGTTATCGGAGACGGAACGCGCTGTGTGCACGGTGGCGTGCACGACCACGGCCTGGGGGAGCCCCTGCACCCCGGGCCGGTACTGGCCTCGACGTTCCACCTCGGCCTGCCCGACGACCCACTGCCCAGGGATTTCTACGGCCGCGCGGGCAACCCCACCTGGCGGTCGCTCGAGACCGCCATCGGGGATCTCGACGGCGGCGAGTGCGTGCTGTTCGCGTCGGGGATGGCCGCGATCGCGGCGGTGCTGCGGCTGGCGGGTCGCGACGGCGCGCTGGTCGTGCCGTCGGACGGGTACTACCTGGCGCGCTCGCTCGCCCACGAGGAGCTCGGCCCGCTCGGGGTGCAGGTGCGCGAGGTGCCGACGGTGGGCGAGTGGCCTGCCGGAGTGCTCGACGGGGCCGCGCTCGTGCTGCTGGAGACGCCCTCCAACCCGGGTCTCGACGTGGCCGACATCGCGGCAGCCGCAGCCGCCGCCCACGCCGCCGGGGCGCTGCTCGCCGTCGACAACACCACGGCGACACCGCTCGGGCAGCAGCCGCTCGCCCTCGGTGCGGACATCACGATCGCGAGCGACACGAAGGGGCTCGCCGGGCACGGTGACGTCCTGCTGGGCCACGTGAGCGTCCGGGATCCCACGCTCGCGGTGCGGCTGCGGGAGGCGCGCACGCGCGGTGGCGCCGTGCCAGGGCCGATGGAGGTGTGGCTCGCCCACCGCGGGCTGGGCACCCTCGACCTCCGGCTCGCCCGGCAGGCGTCCAACGCTGCCGCGGTGGCCGCCGCGGTCGCGGAGCACCCGCTGGTGTCCGACGTCCGGTGGCCGGGGCTGCCGCACGATCCCGCCCACGCCGTGGCGGTGCGGCAGATGCGGCGCTGGAACGGTGTACTGAGGTTCACATTGCCCGGCGAGGCCGCGGTGGGGCAGTTCCTGGCCGCGTCGAAGCTCGTGGCGTCGGCCACCAGCTTCGGTGGGCTGCGCAGCACCGCCGACCGCCGGCAGCGCTGGGGCGATGACGTGGCCGCGGGGCTGGTGCGCTTCTCCGCCGGGTGCGAGGACGAGCGCGATCTGGTGGCAGACGTGCGCCGGGCGCTGGACGCGGTTACAGGCTGACACTTCTACTCATCCAAACGGGATGGGGACCCATATCACACGTGCGAAACCACCTCCCGCTATGGTCTGATCTGCCTCGGAGGTGGTCGCGTGAAGCATCGACAACCCGACCCCAACGGTGCCGACCCCGATCCAGGGGAGGTGCCGGGGATCACGCCGCACCCGAGCGTGGTCCCGACGGGGTCCCGGGTCCTGCTTCTCAACGCGACTTTCGAGCCGCTCGCAGTGGTCACTGCGAAACGTGCCGTCGTCCTGATGCTCACCGGCAAGGCCGAGTGTGTGGAGGCCGCCCTCGACGGGGTCTTCCACTCCGAGAACCTCAGCGTGCCCGCTCCGGTGGTGATGCGCCTGTCCCGCTACGTCCGCGTGCCCTACCGTCGCGCCGTCCCCATGACGAGGGCGGGCGTCCTGCGTCGAGACGGCCGCCGCTGCGGCTACTGCGGCAAGCGCGCCGACACGATCGACCACGTCGTTCCCCGCAGCCGCGGTGGCACCCACACCTGGGACAACTGCGTCGCGGCGTGCCGCCTCTGCAACTCCCGCAAGGCCGACAGGCTGCTCGTCGAGCTCGGCTGGAGCCTCGAGTTCGTGCCACGGGCACCCGACCGGGCCGCCGGGGGGATCCTCGTGCTCGCGGTGGAGCCGCTCCCCGCATGGGAGCCGTGGCTGGGTGTCGCCGCCTGATCACCAAAACGTGATGTACGGGCGATAACGATCTCCGTCGCTCCGACGACCCTTCTCTCGACATTGGCATTGCGAACGTTCGGGGGGCTCGGATCGATGTCGACCGTTGTTCCCGTGCTCGTTGTCGGCCCACCCGACCTGGTCACCACCTCCGTCGTCAGCGCGCTGCAGGCCAACGGGCTCGCCGCGGAGAGGCGCGAGGTCAACGGGAGCGGCTCGGGTTTCCCCCGGCCGTCCCGGGGTGGCGGGGTCGTCGTGGTGAACCTGGACTTCCCGGAGAGCGTCGGGTTGGTCGCGGAGGCGGTGACGTCGGGCTGGCCGACTCTGGTGGTGGGCCGCCAGACCGACCGGGAGCGCACGGCCGCCGCCGTCGCCGCCGGGGCCGCGGCCTACGTCCCCGGCAGCTGCCCGCTGGAGGTGCTGGTCCACACCGTGCTGCAGGTGTCGGCGGGGCGCGCGGTGATGATGACCAAGGAACGCCTGGCCTGGCTGGAGCTGCACCGGGTGGCGCGGGCCGAGGTCGACACGCGCAGGCGGCGGCTGGACCTGCTGACCGACCGCGAGTTCGAGGTGCTCCGACGGCTGGAGCGCGGGCAGAAGGCCGCCGACATCGCCGTCGACGCCGTACTGGCGATGAGCACGGTGCGCACGCACATCCGGTCGATCCTCGTGAAGCTCGAGGTCAACTCGCAGCAGCACGCGATCGCGATCTACCGCGAGACCCGCCGCCACGGCGAGTAGCCGGGGGCGCCGCCACCCGGTGACGGGCGGGCCGTGCTCGGCTCGACGCGCGGGTGGAAGGTCACTCGAAGCGCTTGCGTAGCTCCCGGCGAACCTTGTCCACGTCGAACCGGTAGTGGCCGCCCGGGGTCCGATGCTCAGGGGTGATCGTCCCGTCCCGGATGTACCGCTGCACCGACCGCAGAGAGACCCCGAGAGCCTTGGCCAGCTCCGAGGTCGTCACCAGCTCCGGATAGTCGGGCACCACCTCACGCTAGGTAGACATGCCCAGCCCGCGACGCGATCGGCGCTGTATGTCGTAGTTTGTCGTATTCGCAGCGTGTCGCTGTTTGTCGTAGGAGGACGCGTGGCCCTGTGGATGGCGGAGACCCCGGGTGGTCGGACCGTGATCGGTGAGGCACCCGGCGAGGCGGAGGCACTGACCTTGATCGCGGCGGTGATCCCCGTGCTCCACCTACCAGGTGACGGGCAGCTCGTGCAGGCCGAAGAGCAACCCCCCGTGCTTGTAGGGCAGCTCGTCCACCGGCACGGCGACCCGCAGGGTGGGGATGCGCGCAAACAGGGTGGAGAACACGATCTCCAGCTCCAGCCGGGCGAGGTGCTGCCCGAGGCACTGGTGCACGCCGTAGCCGAAGGCGACGTGGTGCCGGTTGCCGCGGTGGACGTCGAGCCGTTCGGGCTCGGGGAACACCCCGGGGTCCCAGTCGGCCGCGGCCAGCAGGGCGATCACCCCCTCGCCCGCGCGGATCGCCGTGCCGCTGAGCTCGGTGTCCTCGGCGGCGATCCGGGTGGTGATGAGGTCGGCGATGCTGAGGTGACGCAGCAGCTCCTCGACGGTGTCAGGAAGCAGCGTGGGGTCCGACCGCAGCGCGGCGAGCTGGTCGGGGTGCTCCAGCAGCGCCAAGGCGCCGAGCGAGATCATGTTCGCCGTGGTCTCGTGCCCCGCGCTGAGCAGCATCAGGCACATCATCAGCAGCTCATCCCGGCGCAGCTCGCCGGCCGGCTCCAGCTGTTCGGTGGTCAGCTTGCTCAGCAGGTCGTCCCCAGGCTCCTGCTGCTTGCGGGTGATCAGCCCGTCCATGTAGGCGCGTAGCCCACCCAACGCGGCCGCGGACTGCTCCGCGCTCGCCCCTGACAAGACGACCTGGCTCCTGCTCTGGAAGAACTCGTGGTCGGCGTAGGGCACGCCGAGGAGCTGGCAGATCACCAGCGACGGCACGGGCAGCGCGAACGCCTCGACCAGGTCCACCGGCGGGGTCCGGGCGAGCAGGTCGTCCAACAGCCGGTCCACGGTGGCCTGGATGCCGGGCCGCATCGTCTTGATGCGTTTGACGGTGAAGTCCTGGATGAGCATGCGCCGGTAGAAGCTGTGCTGCGGCGGGTCCATCCGGATGAACGGCGGGCGCTGAAGAATCTGCTCGAACCCCGGGAGAGGCGCGGGGAAGCCGGGGCGGGTGCCGTCGGCGCTGAACGCCGGGCTGCTCAGCACGGTCCGGACGTCGTCGTACCGGGTCACCAGCCAGGCGGTGCCGCCGGTGAGCAGTTGCACCCTGGAAACGGGTTCCTCGGCGCGCAGCCGGTCGTACTCGGGCGGCGGCGCGAACGGGCATTGCCGTCGGAGCGGAAAGCTCCGGCTGTCAGGGGTCGTGGTCCGGGACATCAACCTCTCCCTAGTAAGTGAAGGACAACCCTGCGTTTACTGCTGAGGGTAAGCTAGCACAAACGAAGGGGTCCCCTTCACATCTTGAGGAGATGGGTGCCGGTTGGCCGAGAGCACGACCCGGCTGCGCGCGGACGCCCGCCGCAACCGCGAGCAGATCATCATCGCGGCCCGCGAGGTCTTCCTCGAGCAGGGCATCCAGGCGTCGCTGGAGGAGATCGCGCGCCGCGCCGGCGTCAACATCGCCACTCTCTACCGCCGGTTTCCCGAACGTCACACGCTCGTCCAGCACGTCGCCCTGGAGAACATGGCACTGGTCGGTGAAGAGCTGGACCGCGCCACCGTCGAGCAACCGGGCGCCTGGGGCGCGCTGGCGCAGCTCATACGCCGCATGGTGGATCTTCGGGTCGGCGTCTTCATGCCGGTGCTGGCCTCCGGTCTGGAGGAGGACATGCGCGGCGAGGGTGGAGTGCTGAAGGTGAGGCGCAACCAGCTCTTCGAGCGGATGGAGCAGCTCGTCCGCGCCGCCCAGCAGGAGGGGCAGCTCCGCCAGGGCGTCACCCCTATCGACATCATGCTCGGCGTCATCAAGCTGTCCCGCCCACTGCCCGTCATCGGCGCCGAGCTGAACGAGCTGATGATCAACCAGCAACTGGAGCTGTTCCTCGGCGGTCTCCACGCGGTGGCGCTGGACGCCTCCGAGCCGCTCCGTCGGCAGCGGCTGACTCTCGACGAGCTGGACCGCTACCTCAAGAAGGCGGAGTAGCCGGCGCCGTTCTCCTCCGCTCTGCCGGCCATTCACGGACCGGGCGCGGATCGGGGACCGGCGCCGCTCGGCGACCCTGAGCGCACCGACCGCCTGGTATCGCGAACCGCGGCCGGGTGGGTCTGCCGTCGTGGTCCGAGGTCGACGATGCTGCTCAACGGCAACCGCCTACGACCCCGCACGGCGCCGGCGCCGGCGCCGCACCCGAACCTCGTGCCGCTGGCACGGCTGCGGTTCGACGCAGCCATGAGGTCGCCGAACGGCCGTTGACCTGCGGCGAAGCGCATCTGTTCGAACATTTGTTCGAGTATGATGGTGGGGTGTCGGACAGCCCGCTCACCACCGCGCATCGCCTCCTGGTCGAGGCGATCGACGCGCTGTCCGCGGCCACAGACGCTGGCGCTACCGATGACGACCTGCTGTCGGTGCTCACCCTGTGCGAGGGCACGAGTAGGCGGCTGGACCGGGTCGTCGTGGCCACCGTGTCGGCTCTGGAGCGCCGCGGGACGTTCGCGGAGCGGGGCTACAAGTCCACTCCGGCCGCGTTGGGGGATCTGCTCGGGTGGGAGCGGTTCGAGGCCCGTCACCGGGTGGTCGCCGCCGAGCAGGTGTGTCCGCGGGTGAGCCTCGACGGCACCGTGCTGCCCGCGAAGCTGCCCGCCACCGCGCAGGTCTTCGCCGCCGGCGCCGCCGGCCTACGGCACGTCGCGGTGATCGCCCGGGTGCTCGCCACCCCGGCCGCGGCGCGGCTCCCACCGCAGGTGTGGGCCGGTGCCGAAGCCCAACTCGCCGAGAAAGCGGCCGTCTACACCCCCTCGGAGCTGCAGACCTCGGGTACTGCGCTCGTGAAGGCGCTCGACGAGGACGGCGCCGAACCCGATGACCGCCCACCCGCCGCGGTCAACGAACTGCACCTGTTCCGCCACCGCGGCAAGCCCGGCGGCACTCTCAAGGGCCGGTTCGACGACGCGGCCATGTTCGACGCCATCGCCACCGTCATCGACGCCCACGCCCGACCCGTCAGCGCCGACGAGCAGCGCAGCGCCGCTCAACGCCAGGCCGAAGCACTCGCCGACATGTGCGGGTACGTGCTCGACCACGGCGACGTCCCCGAGTGCGGCGGGCGCCGCCCACACCTGAGCGTGCTGATCCGGCTCGAAGACCTGGAAAACCGGGCCCGCGCCGCCTGCCTCGACTTCGGCGGCACGCTGTCGCCGGAGTCGCTGCGGATGCTGGCCTGTGATGCCGCCGTCGTCCCTGTCGTGCTCAACGGGACGGGTCAGCCCCTCGACGTCGGGCGGGTCACCCGGACCATTCCCGACGGGCTGCGCCGGGCGATCGCCGCCCGCGACCGTGGCTGCGCCGGCTGCGGGCGGCCACCGTCGTGGTGCGAGGTCCACCACATCAAGGCCTGGCAGGACGGCGGTGACACGGCCCTGCACAACTGCGTGATGCTCTGCCGGGCGTGTCACCGCCTGCAGCATCACTCCGAGTGGGAAGTACGCATCCGCGACGGGCTCCCCGAGCTGATCCCACCGGCCTGGATCGACCCGCAGCGAAGACCACGCCGACAACCACTCCTCCACCTCGCCGCATGAATGCGCACCGCACTCCGCCCCTGCGCGACCTACTGGGCGGGGCCTGGCGGCCGAAGAACACGGCGCACCACTCCAGTGCCGTGGCCCGGTCGCTCACGCACATGACGCTGTACAGGTCCACCCGGCCTACCCCTCTCACCGCGACCGAGAGTCATCGGACCCGGTCGCGGCGAAGTAGGCGTCCAGTGCGGCAGCGCCGCTGAGCATCGCGCGGCTCCTCGCCGAGAGGCGAGCATGCCAGTCGCCCAGCATGGACTCGAGCGGCGCGACGCCGCCGGCGGAACGGACCTGGGCGATCAGTGGGGCGATCTGCTCCAGCAGGTAGCCACCCCGCCTGAGCTGGTGAGCCAGGAGGGCGTCACGCACGTCGGCGGCGCTGTAGACCCGATAGCCCGTCTGCCGGTCACGGCGCGGCGCCACCACGCCGGCGCGTTCCCACTTGCGCAGGGTGGCCGGGCGGATGCCGAGCCTTCTCGCCAGCGGACCGACGAACATCTCGCCGCGTTCCTGCGGGAGGGGTTCGAGGTCACCGACAGCGGCTTCGACGGCCTGGAGGGTCCGGCGGTCGTCGAGAAGCTGGGCGTGACTCTCGTCGATGAGCCGGAACGCGTCCTCGGTGGCGTTCCGGTTGACCGCATCCATGATCGACGTAGCCGTCTGGTGGCCGTGGCCGGGCACGAGAGCGAGAAACGCGCGCAGCGCCTGCGCGTGCAGCGGCGTGTAGGTGCGGTAGCCGTGCGAGGTGCGTTCGGCGGCCGGAAGGATGCCGGCCGCCTCGTAGTTCCGGACCGCCTGTGTGGACAGACCGTGCGTTCGCGCCAGGTCAACCGGCCTGAGGTGCCTGCTGCTTTGAAGGTTCTGCGCCATCGCTCTGCGGGAATCGTTGGGAAGTTTCAACCGGTGGTTCAACGATACCGTTTACCGGTATGACTGCTGGTATCACCGACGCCGCCTATGCCGTCGACCCTGCTACGGCGATGGGGTTGCTCCCGGCCCGGCCGCGGCTGCTCGCGCTGGGCGAGCCCACCCACGGCGAGGACGATCTGCTCGACGTGCGAAACGATCTCTTCCGCCAACTCGTCGAGCAGGAGCGCTACCGCACGATCGCGATCGAGAGCGACTGCATGATGGGCCTGGTCGTGGACGACTACGTCACCTCGGGCACCGGAACCCTCGACGACGTCATGGGGCGCGGCTTCAGCCACGGGTTCGGCGCGTCAGCGGCCAACCGCGAACTGGTGCGCTGGATGCGCGCGTACAACGACGGCCGGCCCGCGTCGGAGCACGTGCGCTTCGCCGGTTTCGACGGCCCACTGGAGATCACCGGCGCCGCGAGCCCGCGGCAGGCCCTCACCGCACTCCACGCCTACCTCGCCACCAGGCTCGACGCCGACCTGCTGCCCTGCACCGCGGGAACGCTCGACCGCCTGCTCGGCGCCGACGGCAGGTGGACCGAGCCCGCCGCGATGATGGACCCGTCCCGGTCCGGGGGGCAGACGACCGACGCCGAACAGCTGCGCCTGCTCGCCGATGATCTGGTTGTCCTGCTCGACGCGCAGACGCCGCACCTGATCGCGGCGTCCTCACGGGAGGACTGGCACCGGGCACGCCTGTACGGCCGCACCGCAACCGGGCTGCTGAGCTACCACTTCTGGATGGCCGACACGTCACCGGGCCGCATGGCGAGGCTGCTGGGCCTGCGGGCCTCGATGATGGCCGCCAACCTGCTCGCCATCACCGGACGGGGGCCTGCGCTGGTGTACGCCCACAACGCGCATCTGCAGCGGGAGAAGAGCTCGATGCGGCTGGGCGGCCTGCCGGTCGAATGGTGGAGTGCAGGCGCGATCGTCAGCGCCCACCTCGGCGAGGGATACGCCTTCCTCGCCACAGCCCTCGGCACCATTCGTCACCACGGGGTGGACGCGCCG
The DNA here is from genome assembly GCF_059359135.1 of Pseudonocardia sp. OZ21. NCBI lineage: Bacteria > Bacillati > Actinomycetota > Actinomycetes > Pseudonocardiales > Pseudonocardiaceae > Pseudonocardia > Pseudonocardia sp. OZ21. The sequence goes on along the minus strand of NZ_JCADBN010000005.1, from coordinate 25,426 downwards.
CCTCCGGACACCATCGAGGGGCTGCTGTACGCGCTCCCGGAGGAGCGGTACCTCGTCGACGCCCGCCGGCTGGCCTTCGCCCTCGCCGACGTGACGCCTGCTGCCCGGGTGTCGCCCTGGTTCGGGTACGCCCCGCTCGATCCGGCCCACGTGGCCGGCACCGACGCGATCGTGTTCGTCAAGGACTCCCGGCGGAGCTAGGCCACTGATTCGTCGCGCTACGGCGGGTTCGGAGCCGCTACCGTTGATCAATGGCGCCGCTCGTTCGAGACCTCATGACATCCCGCGTCGTCACGGTGCGTTCCGACGAACCCCTGTCGGCGGTGGTCGAACGCATGACGCGGTTCGGTTTCAGCGCGTTGCCGGTGGTCAGCGCGGGCTTCCGGCTGGTCGGCATGGTGAGCCTGCTCGACGTCCTGCGCTTTCGCGAGGAGCACGATGCCGAGGGGGCGGAGGCCGACGGGCGGGTGCGCGTCGAGGAGATCATGAGCCCCGACGTGCTGGCGATGTCGCCCACCGCCAACGTGTCGGTGGTGGCGCAGCGCCTGCGCAGCCACGGCGAGCTGCGGGTGATGCCGGTCGTGCAGGGCGGCAAGCTGGTCGGTGTGGTCACCCGCGGCGACCTGCTGCGACACCTCGACCTGGGCAGCTTGCGCACCGGCCAGCGCCGCCTCTTCGGTGGCCGCGACAAGCCGGAGGACGCCCTGTTCGCCCTGGAGCAGCGGCGTCGCACCGGACCGCCGCCGGTTGCCGCCACGCCGGTGCAGGAGGTGATGACGCGCGAGGTGATCACCGTCCGCTCGGCGGAACGTGTCGCGGTGGCCGCGGAGGTGATGCTGCACCACCGACACTCCGCGCTGCCGGTGGTCGACGGTGAGAACCGGCTGGTCGGCATCATCAGCGAGGCGGACATCCTGGCCGACCCGATGGCCGGCCGGTCCGCGCACACCACGGTGAACGCCGTCATGACGAGGGCGCCGATCACCGTCGACGTCGGCGCCACCGTCGGTGAGGCGAGGGCGCTGGTCGCCGACCGGGGTATGCGCACGGTGCCCGTTGTCGACGGCGACCGGCTGGCGGGGGTGCTCAGCCGCAGCGATCTGCTGTGACCGGGCGGACCCCGTCGGACTCAGGTCAGCTGCGCGCCACCTTCGTGGTGAAGTCGGTGGTGTAGGTCTTCGTCAGGTCGACGCTGTCGGCCTTGCCCTTGACGTTCGGGTTGAACTGGCTGAGCACCTGCAGCACGTTCTTCGCGCCATCGGCGTCCATCACGCCCGTGGAGTTGAACATGCCCTTGCTGGCGTCGATGGCGGCGGCGTAGCTGGGCACGCCCCCGCTGCCCGCGGCGTAGTCGGCGGGCATCTGCGCGGCGATCTCCGCTCCGGAGTGGGAGTTGATGTAGCCGAGCGTCTTGACGAAGGCGTTGGCCAGCTTCTGCACGGTGCCCGGGTGGGCGTCGACGTAGCTGCAGTCCATGTACATCGAGCTCGCGGGGTAGAGGCCGCCCAGCGCCGCCCGCGTGCCGTCCTCGGTCCGCATGTCGAGCAGGATCTTCCCGGTGCCCTTCTCCTTGATCTGCTGGGCCGTCGGGTCGGTCGTCATGCCGGCGTCGATGCCGCCGTTCTCGAGGGCGGCGATGAACGTGGCCCCCGCTCCCGCCGTGACGGTCGTGTAGGCGTCGGTGGTGGCGCCGGCCTTGCCCGCGAGGTACTGGGTGAGGAAGTCGGTCGACGACCCGGGGCTGGTGATGCCGAGCTTTTTGCCCGTGAGGTCGGCGGTGCTGCCGATCCCCGCGTTGTTGCCCACGATCTCGACCTCGCCGGGCACGTTGGCGAACTGGACGACGGAGCGGATGCACTTGCCCTTCGTCTGCAAATCGATGGCGTGGTCGTAGAAGCCGACCACCCCGTCGACCTGACCGGCGACCAGCGCGGTCTCGGCGTTGGCCCCGGACGGCTGCGACTGGAGGTCGACGGTGAGGCCCTGCTCCGTGAAGTACCCGAGCCGCTCGGTGAGCTCGGCGGGCAGGTAGATCACCTTGTCCAGGCCGCCGACCATGATCGAGACGCTGGTGGGGTCGGCCCCGCCGGACGACGAGCTCGGCAGGGTCTGGCAGCCGGTCAGTACAGACACCGCGACGGCGGCGACGGCGGCCGCAGCGGCAGCGCTTCTCGAAGTGCGGGGCATGCGGAAAGTACGGGACATGATCTCGTGCTCCTTCGGAGGCGGTGGGGGAGTCAGACGCCGGCGGTGGTGGTCGCCTGGGACGGCGGGCGCCAGCGCAGGAGCCGCTTCTCGGCGCCGCCGAGGATCACCTCGGCGAGCAGGGCCAGCACGGTCGACAAGATCATTCCGGCGTAGATGCCTGCGGAGTCGAAGGTGCCCTGGGCGGTGGAGATGAGCAGGCCGATGCCCTTGGAGGCGCCGGCGTACTCGCCGACGATGGCGCCGATGAGAGCGAAGCCGAACGCGGTGTGCAGCGACGCGAGGATCCACGACGTGGCGCTGGGCACCACGATCGACCACAGGATCTGCACGCGGCTCGCCCCGAGGATGCGGGCGTTGTCCACGAAGTTGCGGTCGACCTCGCGCGCGCCCTGGAAGGCGTTGAAGAAGACCGGGAAGAAGACGAGCACCAGTGCCGTGGCGACCTTCGACTCCATGCCGAGGCCGAACCAGATGATGAACAGCGCGGCGAGCACGATGCGCGGCACGGCGTTGAGGGCCTGGATGAACGGCTGGAGGACCTCGGCGAGCAGGCGGGCCCGGCCGAGCAGGATGCCCAGGACCACCCCGAGGATGGCGCCCAGCACGAAGCCGTAGACCGCCTCCTGCAGGGTGACGCTGATGTTCGACCAGATCGACCCCTTCGAGGTGCCGACGGTGAACCACTCGAACAGCCGGGCGACGATCAGGCTGGGCTTGGAGTAGTAGAAGGGGTCGAGGACGTAGGTCGCCAGCACCTCCCACGCCCCGAAGACGGCCACGAGCACGACGAGCCGCAGGGACCAGACCACGCCTGTGTGCCTGCGGCGCGCTCGGTGCACGGCACTCAGGTCGTCGCCGGGGTCCTGGTCGGAGCGGGGCCCGTCGGGTCCGCTGTGGAGGACGGCGGAGGTGTCAAGCGACACGGGAGGGCACCTTCCTGGCGATGTCGACCTCGGCCGAGAGCGAGGACCAGATGCTGCGGTAGACGTCGATGAACTCGGTGGTGATCCGGAGCTCCTCGACGTCACGCGGGCGGGGCAGGCCGACGTCGTAGACGGCCTTGATGCGGGCGGGCGACGCGGTCATGACGACGACCCGGTCGGCGAGCACGATCGCCTCTTCGAGGTCGTGGGTCACGAAGACCACCGCCGCGTTCGTGCCGGCCCACAGGCGCAGCAGCTCCTGCTGCATCAGCGCCCGGGTCTGGACGTCGAGCGCGGAGAAGGGCTCGTCCATCAGCAGGATCGACGGCTCGTTGACCAGCGTCTGCGCCAGCGCCACGCGCTTGCGCATGCCGCCGGACAGCTGGTGCATGTAGTAGCCCTCGAAGCCCTCCAGGCCGACGCGGGCGATCCAGTCGCGGGCGCGGTCCCTGGCCTCGGACTTCTCGACGCCCCGCCAGATCGGGCCGGCGGCCACGTTGGCCAGCACGCTGCGCCACGGCAGCATCGCGTCGGCCTGGAACATGTAGCCGACGCCGTCGGGCACGCCGTCGACGTCCTTGCCGTTGACCTTCACCGTGCCCACCGACGGCGGCTGCAGGCCGGAGATCAGGGACAGGGTGGTGGACTTGCCGCAGCCGGTGGGTCCGACGACCGCCACGAACTGCCCCGGTTCGACGGTGAGGGTCACGTCGCGGATGGCGGTGTGGATGCCACCCTTCCCGTTCGGGAACCTCTTGGTGGCGTTCGCCAGTTCTATGAGATGTTCCATGCGCGTCTCGCCTTCGAGATGTCCGGCCCTGCTCGTCGGCGCCGGTGCGTGCCAGGAACGTAGGAAGCGCCGTGGGGCACGTCACGCTTGTGACGGTTACCCGCGCTCTGCGCATAGCCGCGGTTTTGCGCGTTTCGCTCACCAGGGGTCGTAGGCTCGTCCGGTGGTCGCAGCGCAGCAACCGTCCCGGACGCCCCGTCGTCGTCGCGTGCTGCCCTTCACCCGGCAGATGCTGCTGCTCCAGGTGGGAGTGCTGCTCGCCGTGGTCGGCCTCGGGTTCGGCCTCGAGGCCTGGCAGCTCGACCAGAGCCTGGAGCAACGCTTCGAGCAGCGCGCCCTCGACGTGGCCCACACCCTCGCCGTCCAACCCGGGCTGGCCGACGCCGTCGTCCGCCGCGACCAGCAGGCCGTCCAGGAGCGGGCCCTCGCCGCGCAAGCGGCAACGGGTGCGCTGTTCGTGGTGATCACCGACGACAACGGGATCCGCCTCGCACACCCGGCCCCGGACCAGATCGGCAAGACCGTGAGCACCAGCCCCGCCGAGGTGTTGCAGGGGCGCGAGGTGGCCAACATCGAGCAGGGCACCCTCGGCCTGTCGGCGCGGGGGAAGGTGCCGCTGCGCACCGCCGACCACGTGATCGTCGGTGAGATCAGCGTCGGCTTCGACGCCAGCGACATCGCCACCGCCCTGGGCAGCCTGCTGTCGCGGACGGCGCTGTTCCTGGGGGCGGCCCTGTTGACGGGCGTCGGCGCCACCCTGCTCCTGACCCGCCTGCTGAAACGCCGCACCTTCGGCCTGGAGCCGTCCGACCTGGCCGAGCTCGTCCGGGAGCGGGAGGCCGTCCTGTTCGGGGTGTCCGACGGCGTCGTCGCCCTCGACCCGGACGGGGTGGTGACGATGGCCAACTCCGAGGCGCTCCGGCTGGTCGACCCGCGGCTGGAGCGCGGCAGGCGACTCCTCGACCTGGAGCTGCCCGGTCCGCTGCGCCGGGTCCTCGACGACCGCACCGGCGAGACCGCGGTGGCCACCGTCGGCGATCGCGTCCTGGTGGTCACCCACCGGCCGGTGCAGCACGGCGAACGACCTCTCGGCTCGGTGATCACGGTCTTCGACCGCACCGAGGTGGAGAGCCTCACCGGCGAGCTGACCGCCGTCCGGCTGATGACCCAGGCCCTGCGCGCGCAGCGGCACGAGTTCGCCAACCGCCTCCACACGGTGCACGGTCTGCTGCACACCGCCGAGCCCGCCGACGCCGTCGAGTACGTGGACGCGCTCCTGGGAGCGCCGGACGTCCGCATCGCCGACGACAGCGACGCCATCGCCCCCGCGACGATCCGTGCGTTCCTCGCCGGGAAGATGTCCGAGGCCGCCGAGCTCGGCGTGGACCTGGTGCTGGCCGAGGACAGCTGGGTCCCGCGGAAGCTGACAGCACCTGTGGAGGTCGTCACCGTGCTCGGCAACCTCGTGAACAACGCGCTGGAAGCGGCGCACGAGGCAGGCGAGCGACCGGCCAAGGTGGTGATCGACCTGCTCTCCCACGACGACGACCTCGTGATCTCCGTCGCCAACACCGGCGACGGGATCCCCCCGGACCGCCGCGCCGGGATCTTCACCGACGGCGTGACGAGCCGTGGCCCTGGCCGCGGCCTCGGGTTGGCGATCGTCCGCAGCACCGCTGCCGGCCTCGGTGGCAGCGTCGAGATCACCCATCCCGGCGGGGACGGTGCGATGACCGTGTTCGTCGCGCAGCTACCGCACGTGCTCCAGCCGCGGGAGGTGGTCGCGCCGTGACGTTCGGGGTGGTCGTGGTCGACGACGACTTCCGGGTGGCGGACCTGCATGCGCGCTTCGTCGCGACGGTCCCGGGGTTCGCCGTGCTGGGAACGGCGCACACGGCCGCGCAGGCGCTCGCGCTGGTGGCCGGATCGGCGCCGGACCTGGTGCTGCTCGACAACCATCTCCCGGACCGGCCGGGACTGTCCGTCGCCTCGGAGCTCTCGTGCGACGTCATGATCGTCAGCGCCGACGCCTCCCCGGCGACGGTCCGGGGAGCGTTCGCCGCCGGGGCCGTCAACTTCATCGTCAAGCCGTTCACCGCCGGCCTGCTCGCGGCGCGACTGGGCGCCTACGCGAAGTACCGGCAGGTGCTGTCCCCCGGTGCGGGCGACCTCGGCCAGCACGGGGTCGACCGCGCGCTCGCCGCCCTCCGGCAGGGCGACCGGCCGCCCACCCCCAAGGGGCAGTCACCAGTCACCGCCCGCCTCGTCGCCGATCGGCTCCGCACCGCCGACCAACCGGCCACCGCGGCCGAGGTCGCCACCGATCTCGGCATCTCCCGTGCCACCGCTCAGCGGTACCTCGCCACGCTCGCCGAGGAGGGCCGCGCCGACGTGGCCATGAGGTACGGAAGCACCGGGCGGCCCGAGCACCGGTACAGCTGGAAGGCCACTCCGTAGTACGGCTCGCGGGTATGGTCCCGCGATGCCTCGTGCGTTGATCATCGGTGGGACCGGTCTCATCGGGCAGGCCGCCGCCCGTCGCCTGCTGGCCGCCGGCTGGGAGGTCGATCTCACCGGGCGCGACCCGGCCCACCTCCCGGCCGGGGTCGCCGCCGACGGCGCCCGGTTCGTCGCGGCGGAACGCGACGACCCCGCCCAGCTGGCCGCCGCTCTCGGCACCGGCGCCGACCTGCTCAGCGGACATCCCGTCACCGTGGTCCGGCCCTCAAAGATCCACGGTGCCGGCGCGTTGCGGGCGCTGCTCGACGACGACGCCGACGAGGCACTGGGCCGGCATCCCTGGGAGGCCCGCCATCCGATCGTGCTCGACATGACCGCGGCCGCCGACCTCGGGTACACGCCGGCCGGTGACTACGAGGCCACCGTGGCCGAGGAGGTCGAGTGGCTCGTGGCCGTGGCGAGCGGTGCGCAGCCGGGCGTCCTCCCCGGGGCCGACGACGACTTCTTCGGGCCGTTGCTCGACTACACGGCCGAGGATCGGTACCTGGCTGCGAGCGCCGTCGGCGGTGGCGTCAGGTAGTGCTCTCGAGGGTGTACCGCACCGTCTGCACGCGGATCAGCTCGCCGTCGAAGACGAAGGTGTCGGCGCCGTCCCGGGCCCGCCGGGAACCGGACACCGCGCTCCAGGCGAGGAACAGGACGTCCTTCTCGAAGAACGCGGCCTGAATGTCCCACTCCGCGTCCGGGAGATCGGTGAGGAGCTCGGTGATGCCCTCGCGGACGCCGTCCTTCCCGTGCCGGACGGCGCGGGGGGTGATGAAGACGGCGTCGTCGGTGTAGTCGGCGACGAGCCGGTCGATGTCGCCCGCGCCCAGAGCGGCGCCGTGCTGCTCGAAGATCTCCTGCGGAGTCCTTGCCATGTCTGCCCCCTGGCTCGTGAAGTACGAGTCAGCGTGCCATCCGGATCTTGGGCGGAGCGGCGATGGTGAGGGGGCTGACAGACAGACCTGACGTGCCGACCATAGCGACGCGAAGGTGACCCGAAAGTGAAAGGGGTACATCGAAGCGTGGTCAGGCGGTCACGCAATGATCCAGGAGCACCGAACGCGCCGTCGTCGCCGCGGGCCTCGACGAGCCGCCGAGCCAGCCGGGCACCCACCGGGGCCGCGAGGTGCACGAACGTCAGCGACCACCGGCGCCCTCATGGTTCCGGCCACGGTCGGACCCCATCGGAGATCTTTCGCGTGTACCTGAGCACTCCCACCGCTCTGGCTGATCAGCAGCTCGCCGTCGTCGATGTGCAGGGCAACGGGCAGCAACCGCCGGAGATCGTGGACATCGCCGTACTGCCCATCGAGCCCGCCGCCACCGTGCGGCACGGAAGCATGCGGGTCTGGCTGGTCCGCCCGACCCGACCGATCACGCCGCGCGTCACCGACGACGTCCACGGCATCCGCAACAGCGACGTCCTCGCCTGCCCGAGCTGGGCACGGGTCGCCGACGACGTCCACGCGTCGATCAGGGGACGCGTACTCGTGGCGCACAACGCGGCGGTCGAACTGCGGCTCATCGCCGCCCATCTGCCCGCATGGCGCCCGTCGCTCGTCCTGGACACCGCGCGGCTCGCCAGGCTGGTCTGGCCGGGGCTGCCCGGCGGCTACGGCCTGAGCCGGCTCGCCACGCACGCGGGACTCCATCCGCCCCACATCCAGCCGGGTGAGCGACGACACCGTGCCGGATATGAGACCTGGATGACCGGTCAGCTCCTGTTCGCACTGGCCCTGAGCAGCGGCTTGACATGGGAGCAGCTCGTCGACGCCGCCCGCGTGCCGGATCACGACCTGGAGAGCCACTAACTCCGGTAACAGATCGTCGCGGCCGGAGGACTATCTAGTGATCACCTTCGAGCATCGAGGAGCGCAGTGCGGACTCACCACATCCATCACCGGGCCGTGCGCCCGGTGCACCGGCAGGTTCTCGTCGAGCCGATGTGCGCACATGCGTGACGCGCCGCTGGCGGCGATCCGGCTGGCCGACGAGCCGGATGCCTGTGCGCTCAGCGCCTGGCTCAACCGGGCAGGCCACTTCCGCGGCCTCGTCGACGTCACACCGAACCCCGACGGGGCGAGCGCGGTTGCCGACACGGTGGTCGTCGCGGTCGGCAGCGACACCCTCGCCCTGCTGGTCAGCAAGATCCACGACTGGATGGAGCTGGTCGGCCGCGGGGGAACCCTGACGGCGATCTACACCCGACCCGACGCCGCTCCGCTGGAGATCGAGGTGGCCCGTTCGTCCGACCGGGCACAGCTGATCGACCGCGTCCGCCGGATGGTCGAGCCGGACACGCGCGAGAGCGCCTGACCGGCACCACCCGGGGTTCTCCAGGAACCAGCGCATCGGCCCGTCCGTTCCCCCGATGCCGACATCGGGAAGGATCGCCAGACATGCTCGTAGGACACGGACTCCGCACCGGCACCGCGGTGGCACTGGCCGGTGCGGCGGCGAGCGTGATCCTCCCCGACCGGCTCCGGCTCGACCACCGGTTTCCCTTCGTCGACTTCGCCGCGTTCCGTCCGCACGTCTCCGCCTCGGCGCTGGCCGTTGCCGGCCTGCTGGCCACGCGCCGGCGTTCGCGTCCGGCGGCGGCGCTGCTCGGTGCGGTGGCACTGGCCGGTGCCGGTTCCGTCGCCGGACGTGCGGTGCGCCGACCGGCACCGCCGACCGGACCGGACGACCTCACGATCCTGTCCTTCAACGTGCTCAGGGGTCAGGCCGACACCGGCCAACTGGCCACTCTCATCGCGCAGCGGGCCCCGGATTTCGTCGTGCTCCCGGAGGCGGGCGCGGACTTCCGCGACAAGCTGATGCCGCAGGTGGAGATGCTGGGCTACCGCTCATGGGTGTCCACCGCGGTGGGCACGAAGGACGCACAGGGCGTCACGGTGCTGGCCGCTCCGACGGCCGGTGACGTGCAGGTCCGGTCCGGGTCGGGGATGCGGTTGCGGCACCTCGAGGCCACAGGTGGCGTCCTGGGCCGGCGCAGCCTCTTCGCGGTCCACACCACCGCGCCGATGGGCCGGCGGCGCGCCGCCCGGTGGCAGCGGGACCTCGCGCTGGTCGAGCAGTGGTGCCACGGCCCTGTGGAGCCGATCGTGGTGGGCGACTTCAACGCCACACTCGACCACGCACCGCTCCGGGCCGCGGTGGGAGGGTGCCGCAGCGCCGCGGCCGGCACCGGGAAGGGCCTGGTCGGCACCTACCCCGCTTCGGGCGCACGGTGGCGCGGCATCCAGATCGACCACGTCTTCGTCCCCGCCGCCGCGGTCACCACCGGCTTCGAGGTGATCGACATCGAGGGCAGCGACCACCGCGCCGTCCTCGCGCGCGTACGTCTGCCCACCTGATCGGTCAGACGAGGCGGCGGAACACCGGCTTCACCGGACGGCCGCCCATCCACGGCGAGGGATCACCGGCGTCGAGCGCCTTGCGATACACCGCGCACGCCTGCGACACCACGTCGACGGTGCGGTCGATGTCGTCGTCGGTGAGGGCACTGCTCACCACGAACGACGGCCCGACGACGCCGCCGGCGATCAGTTGGCGCAGGAACAGGGTGCGGTAGGGTTGCGACGGCCTCAGATCCTCGTCGAGGGTGGCGAAGACGAGGTTGCTCGCCCGGCCGCGGACGACCAGGTGGTCGGCCACGCCCATCCCGGCCGCCGCCGCCCGCACGCCGGCGGCGAGCCGCTCGCCGAGCGCGTGCAGCCGCGCCGCCGTGCCCTCGCGGGTGTAGGTGTCCATCACGGCCATGGCTGCCGCGAGCGAGTGCGTCTCCGCCCCGTGGGTGGTGGAGAGGAGGAACACGCGGTCGCGGTCGTGGCGCAGCCCGCCCCACTCCATGACGTCCCGCCTGCCGGCGAGCGCCGAGACGGCGAACCCGTTGCCCAGCGCCTTGCCGAACGTCGACAGGTCGGGCACCACGCCGTACACGCCCTGGGCGCCCGCCTCCGACCAGCGGAAGCCCGTGATGATCTCGTCGAAGACGAGAAGGGCGCCGTGCCGGTCGGCGAGAGCGCGCATGCCCTCCAGGTAGCCGGGTGGCGGCTCCTGCTGGGTGGCCGCCTCGAGGATCAGGCACGCCACCTGGCCGTCGTGCTGCTCGAGCAGTGCTGCGGTGGCGTCGAGGTCGCCGTACGGGAACGACAGGGTGCGCTGCTCGGGGATGCCCGCCGACATCGCGGTGGTGCCGATGAACCAGTCGTCGGTGGAGAAGAACGGCTGGTCACGGCAGATGGCCACCAGCGAGCGGCCGGTGACGGCACGCGCCAGCCGGACGGCGGCGGTGGTGGCGTCGGACCCGTTCTTGGCGAACTTCACCATCTCCGCGGTCGGGACGGTGGCGAGGAACCGCTCCGCCGCTTCCAGCTCGACGACGCTCGGCCGCACGAAGTTGGTGCCGCGGTCGAGCTCCCGGCGCACGGCCTCCACCACGCGGGGGTGGGCGTGCCCGAGGCTGACCGAACGCAGCCCGGAGCCGTACTCGATGTACTCGTTGCCGTCGACGTCCCAGACGTGGGCGCCGCGGCCGTGGGACATGATCGGGGCCAGGTCCTCGGGGAACTGGTCGTCGCCCTTGGCGTAGGTGTGCGCCCCGCCGGGGACCAGGGCGTGCAACTGCATGTTGAGGTGGTTGGAGACCGGAAGTGCCAGGTCGGTGAGCGCGGGAACCGGGACTGCTCGCAACGGATCCTCCTCCGGGCAGGACGAACCACAGGACGGGCCGGCCGTATCGCGGCATCGGGGGGGCAACCGGACGAACCGAACGAATCGACGGGGCGGCCACGCTACCGGGCCACGCCGGCGGCGTGCCCCCCGACCCGCGCCGATGGGTGCGGAGGTCCACCGGTAGCGTCGGAGCCCGGGCCGACGTCGAGGTGGTTCACAGGCCATGAAGGTCGTGCAGGACGAGCACAGCTGCCGGTTCTGCCGCTCCCACCGCGGGACCGTCGTCATGGACCTCGGGCCTCAACCACCCAGTGAGCTCTTCCCGCCGTTCGACGCCCCGGGGCCCGATCCCGTCTTCCCGTTGCGGCTGTGGCTGTGTGCCGGGTGCGGCCTCGCCCAGCTGGCCGACGACATGGACGTGCCGGAGGACCCGCAGGGCGTCCAGCCCGACGCGCTCACCCGCCAGGCCGCCGACGCCGTTGCGCAGCTCGCCGTGGCCGAGGTCCTGCCCCACGCCGGGACGGTCGCCGAGTTCCCCAGCCCGCACGGGGGCAGCTGGCTGCCGCTGCTGCACGAGCAGGGACTTCGGCCGGCGCCGGCAGGCGAGCCCGCCGACGTGGTGGTCGACTGCTGTTTCGGGCTCATGCACGCCGCCGACCAGGCGGCCGCGATGCGGGCACGTGCCGCGGCAGTGGCTCCCGGCGGCCTGTTGCTCGTCCAGTTCCAGTCGCTGGCGGGGATCCTGGAGCACGGCCAGTGGAACGCCGTCCGGCACGGCCACTTCGCCTACTACTCGGTGCCGGTGATGCGCAGGATGCTGGCGGAGGTGGGGCTCCCGGCCTGTGCGGCGTTCCGGTTCCCGCTCTACGGCGGCACCGTGCTCATGGCGGGTCGCGCCGGTTCGGGGCCACCGGTGCAGCTCGAGACCGTGACGGACCACGAGGTCGCCACCGGGGTGCTCGACCCGGCCGCGGTCGCCGCGCTCGGGGAGGCGGTACGGGTCGGCGGCGCGCGGCTCCGCGACTGGCTCGTGGCCGAGCGGCGCCGTGGCCGCCGGGTCTACGGGTACAGCGCCGCGTCGCGGTCGGTGCCGCTGCTGCACAGCGCGGGCGTCCGCCGGGAACTGCTCGCCGGTGTCGCCGACGCGTCGCAGGCCAAGCAGGGCAGCCGCATCCCGGGCTCGGACATCCCGGTGATCGGCCCGAGCGACCTGGTGGCCGCCGAGCCCGACTCCGTGGTCGTGTTCGTGCCGGACCTCCTCGACGAGGTCAGGGCGGCGCTGCCTGCCATCGAGTCGGCAGGCGGCCGCTGGGTCAGTGCCGACGAGATCGTGGTGCCCGCGCTGTGACTCCCGCATCCCAGCCGCCCGCATCCCAGCCGCACGATCTGACGGCGCTGGAGCAGGCCGCGGCGCTGCGGCGCGGCGAGCTGTCCGCCGTCGAACTGGTGGAGCACCACCTGCGCCGCATCGAGGCGCTCGACGACGTTCTCGGCGCCTTCGTCACCGTCACCCCGGACGTGGCGCTCGCGCAGGCCGAGGAGGCGGACCGCGCGCTGCGCGACGGCGACGAGCGCCCGCTCCTCGGCGTCCCCACGGCGATCAAGGACCTGGTGGTGACGGCAGGGGTCCGCACGACGTTCGGTTCGGTCGTGTACGCCGACTACGTCCCCGAGGTCGACGACGACTCGGCCCGGCTGCTGCGGGCGGCGGGCACGATCAGCCTGGGCAAGACCGCCACTCCGGAGTTCGGGCTGCCGCCCTACACGGAGCCTGCGGGACGACCGCCTGCCGTCACGCCGTGGGACACCTCCCGGCTGGCGGGCGGGTCGTCGGGTGGGGCGGCCGCGGCCACGGCCGGGGGGCTCGTCCCGTTCGCCCACGGCACGGACGGCGGTGGCTCGATCCGGATCCCGGCCGCCGCGTGCGGCCTCGTCGGGCTCAAGACCACGCGCGGGCTGGTGTCCCGGGGCCCGGTGGGTGGCGACCCGCTCGGCATGTCGGTGTCCGGACCGCTGGCGCGCACGGTGGCGGACGCCGCTGCCATGCTCGACGTGCTCGCCGAACCCGTCCCCGGCGAGACCTACCTGTTGGGGACCCCGGTCGGCAGCCATCTCACCGCGGTGGGACGGCCGCCGTCACGGCTGCGGGTCGGCCGCTACGCCAGCCCGCCGGTGGCGGGCGTCGCGGTCGACGCGGCCTGCCTGGCCGCCTACGAGCAGGCGTCGGCACTGCTGGCCGAGCTGGGTCACGAGGTCGTGGAGCTCGACCCGGGCATCCCCGGCGACCTCCTGCCCGTCTTCGAGGTGCTGTGGGCGGTGCTGGCGCACGGACAGCCCGTGCCGCCGGCGGCCGAGCCGCTCCTGGCCCCGTTGACCCGGTGGTGGCGTGATCGTGGCAACACGATCAGCGGCCCGCAGTACCTGGCCGCCACGCAGAGAGTGATCGACGTGACCCGCCGGGTAGTGGCCGCGCAGGCGTCCGTCGACGTCGTGCTCACGCCGATGCTCGCGCAGCTGCCCCGCCCGGTCGGTTGGTTCACCGCAGGTGGCGACCCCGCGGAGGACTTCGCGCGGCAGACGCACTTCACGCCGTTCACCGCGATCTACAACCTCACCGGGCAACCCGCGCTGAGCCTGCCCGTGGCGTGGGGGCGGGACGGCGCAGGGCCGGAGCTGCCGGTCTCCGTGCAACTCGTCGGGGGCCGGGGTGACGACGCGCTCCTGCTGGCGCTCGGCGCGCAGGTGCACCTGGCGGCCGGGTGGGGGAGTCGCCGCCCCTCCCTGTGGTGAGCTAGGTTTTCCCTCGTGAGCGTGCTGCAGACGATTCTGTACCTCGTGGTGCCGCCGGTCGGGTTGTACCTGATCATCGTCCTGCTGGTCGTCGGTCCGCGGATGGCTCGCCGCCCCCGGTACCGGTCGGGCCAGCCCTGGCCGCACGAGCCGATGTGGTGGACGGCCAACCCGGAGGGTGCGCAGCTGCCGCCGGTGGACGACGACCACCAGGCGGCACCCCAAGCGCACGGCGTCGGTCCAGCGCGTAGCAGTCTCGAACGAGGAGGTGCCCGTGGCAGCTGGTGAGAACACCCATCCGGGCGGCACGACCGACCACGGTGGCACGGGTACGGCCGTGGCCGTCCCCCAGAGCGAGGAACTGCCCCTCGGCGCCGTCGTCACGGCGTCGGGCCGGGTGTCGGCCGCCGAGGTCCATCGTGAGCCGTCCCGCTCCGACCAGCCGTTCAACCCCGTCCAGCTCACCCGTCTCGACGAGGCGCTGACCCTGGCCAGCCGCGAGACCGGGCTGCGGTTCAGCGTCTATCTCGGCGACCTCGGTGCGAACCCGACGGCGCGGGTCGCGGAGCTGCACGACCATCTCGAGGGCTCCAACGACGCCGTGCTGGTGGCCGTCAGCCCGGGACAGCGCGTCGTCGAGGTGCTGAGCGGCGCCGGAGCGCGCATGCGGCTCCCCGACCGCGGTGCCAAGCTCGCGGTGATGAGCATGCTGGCCTCCTTCCGGGAGAGCGACCTGCTGGGCGGTCTGCTGAGTGGGCTGCGCATGCTCGCCGACCAGGCGGGCGGCCGACCTCGGGTCCACTGAGCGGGGGTCCGACCGCTGTACTCCGTTCACCGCACTGACTAACCGGTCACCGACGGCTCCGTAACCTTCCCTCGTTCACTAGAGTTGGTAGTGCCCGGGCGGGCGCCCTCGTCGCATACAGTGCGAGGCCAGCCCCTCGGGGTCATCTATTGACGAAGGGCAGGCACCCTCATGGGGGATTCGGCAACGGGCCGTCCGACCAGCGGCAGCGCGCGGCGCGACCGGCGACACTCTGCCGGCTCGTCCGTGTTGACCCCTCCCACGGGCATGCCGACGGTCCCGGACCTCGGCACGGCGATCCCGGCACAGCGCCACGAGTCGCCGACGGCACCGGACGCGCCTCCGGTCACGCCGCCTGCCCCGCCGGTGCAGCGCACCGTCGTGGAGCCGTGCGCGTGTGGTCACGCGAAGGCGACACACGACCACTACCGGGTGGGCACCGACTGCGGCGCATGTGGCGCAACCGGGTGCTCCTCCTACCGCCCACTCGGCGGCCCGGTCCGCCGCGCGCTGCGGAGGCTCGGCCTCATCGGCTGAGTCCACACCTCCCGGTCCACTCACCTGCGCCCGGTCGTCCCGTTGGGACGACCGGGCGTTCTCGTGTGCCGAGTGACGCTTTCCCGGTGTTTATTCGGGTGAACGAAGCAATCCTTATGGGGCATTACCGGTGCCTGTTCCGCTCGATCTCCCGGCCGCCGGCTCCGCGTTCGCTACTGCGTGAGTGCGCGGCGTACACCCGTTTGTCCTAGCGCGCCGGTCCGCTCTCGTCCGATCGTCCGGCGTTTCCTCCCTCCGTTGGGCCATCCGTACCCCGTGCGCCCATCCGGGCTTTCAAACGTCCCCGCTCGGGGGACGGGGGGCGAAAAGCTGAATCGGGTCGAAACGTTGCGTCTCCGGTGCACGATGAATCGGGCACCTGGTCCAGTTGTCCGGATGGTTCGGAGATGCCATTCGACGCAACTGGAGATGGCATATGCCGCGTTGATCTCGGGGGTCGGGCCACGACGCGGTTCGCACTGTCCGCCGGCCCACGCTAGGAGGATTGATCAGCTTGCTCGAGCATGGTGGGTTTGCGCGGCCCTGCGTGAGAGGGGACGTGCCGGGCCCGCGATCCGTGGAGCGGTTGTTGCCGCCGTTGAGCGTGACCGCCGAGGTCGTCGACATGGCGTGCACGATCCTGCTCGACGCCATCGAGGAATGCACCCCGGCATCGGGACGGGTGCTGAATCTCGTCACCGCCCCGGTCAGGGCGCGGGGCTGATGATGCAGTCGACCCTGGTGTGGAAGTTCGGTGGAAGCTCGGTGGCCGATCCGCCGCGTCTGCGCGCGGCCGCCGAACGGATGGTCGCCGCGGCGCGAGCCGGCCATCGAGTGGTGGCGGTGCTGTCCGCCATGGGCAGTTCGACCGACAAGCTGACTGCGATGGCCTACGCGATGTCGGCCCGGCCACAGCGTCGCGAGCTCGACGCATTGTTGTCGATCGGCGAATCCGTCTCCTGCACACTCGCCGCCTTGGCCGTGCATGACCTGGGATTCCGCGCGGTGTCGCTCAACGGTGCGCAGGCCGGAATCCACACCGACGACCAGTACGGCAATGCACGCCTGCACGACATCCGGCCACAACGGATCATCGACGCCCTCGACAGCGGCGCCATCGTGCTGGTCACCGGGTACCAGGGAGTCTCCCCGGGCGGAGACGTCACCACGCTGGGGCGAGGCGGATCGGACGCCTCGGCGGTGGCGGTCGCCGCCGCTCTCGGGGTGAGCGAGTGCGAGATCTTCACCGACGTCGAGGGCGTGTTCTCGGCGGACCCGCGGGTCGTGCCCGACGCGCGGCTGCTCCCCGCGATCAGCCGCGAGGAGATGGTGCAGCTGGCCGCGGCTGGTGCGGCGGTACTGCAGCCACGCGCGGTGGAGCTGGCCGTGGCCCATCACATCGACATTCACGTCCGGTCGAGCTTCACGACGGCTCCCGGCACCCGCCTGCAGGAGGAAACCGTGTTCGAGGTTGCCGAGATCACCGGCGTCGCCCATCGAGAGCGGGAGAGCCTCTACACCGTGCGCGGAGCGTCCCCGGCGAGGATCACCGCGGCACTCGCGGGGCGGGGGGTGGCGATCGGCTCGATCGTCCGCCTCGGCGCCGAGGTGTACCTCACCGCGCCCGGTGTGGAGGAGCCGGAGGTCACCGCTGCCCTGTCCACGGCGGGCGCTCGCATCATGCTCCGGGAGGAGCTCGGAACGGTGAGCGTGGTCGGCACGGGCATCGGCAGGCGTCCCGACGTGACCGCACGTGCGTTGCTCTCCCTCGAAGCCGAGGGGATCGAGCCCCAGCTGGTCACCAGCACCCCGAGCCGGATCTGTTTCCACCTCCCGGAGCGGGCCGTCCACGACGCGGTCCGGCTGCTCCACGCCGCATTCGGGCTTCACCAGGACATCGGATCCGATCGGAGGTTCGACCATGTTGCGCGATCGGCATCCTGACGCCGGGCTCTACCGGGGACTGTCCGACCTGGTCCTCGTCGACGACAGGTACTCCCAGGACGTCCGGTGGCACCCCGGTCAACGCCTGGAGCATCTGTTCGAGGAGCGCTGCGACGACCTCCACGACGTCGGCCGCTTCGGCCACCTGGCGGTGGACGTGGCGGACGCGGCACTGACTTACTCAGAGCTGGACGCACGTGCCAACCGGCTGGCCCGCTACCTGCGTGACCTCGGTGTCGGTGCCGGCGAGCGGGTGGCGTTGCTGCTCGACGAGGCGGTGCACGGGTACGTGGGAATGCTGGCGGTACTCAAGTCCGGTGCGGCCTACGTGCCGCTGGACGTTGGGTCCCCGGCGGACCGGACCGCGTACATCGTGTCCGACGCGACTGTGCGCGTGGTGCTCTCGCTGGAGCACCTGCGCTCGCGACTCGACGGCGTGAACGTCGAGGTGGTGTGCGTCGACGCCGTTGCGGCGGAGATCGACGCGCAGGACGGGAGCCGCCTGCCCGTCGACACAGGTTTCGTGGACGGCCCGGCGTACATCAGTTACCCGTCGGGGTCGACCGGTGACCCCACGGGCGTCGCCGTGTCACATTCCAGCATCTGCAACTTCGTGCGAGTGGCGGGGGCGGTATACGGCTACCGGCCGGATGATCGGGTGTACCAGGGCTCGACCATGGCGGTCGACTTCTCGGTCCAGGAGATCTGGGTGCCGTGGATGGTCGGTGCCACGCTGGTTCCGGCGCCGACGGGCTCGGGACCGACGGGTGCGGACCTGCGCGGGTTCCTCATCCGGCGGCGGGTCACGGCGATGTGCTGCATGCCCACGCTGCTGGCCACGATCGACGACGCCCTGCCGGCGCTGCGGTTCCTGCTGGTGTCGGGGGAGGCGTGTCCGCCTGCCCTGATCGTGCGGTGGTCGCGGCCGGGGCGGCGGTTCCTGAACGTCTACGGGCCGACCGAGACGACGGTGGCGGCGACGTGGACCGTGGTGGATCCGGATCGTCGGAAGACGATGGGGGTCCCGCTGCCCACGTACGCGACGGTGATCCTGGATCCGGAGGACCCAGGGCGGGCGCTGGGCCGTGGCGAGGCCGGGGAGATCGGCATCGCCGGGATCGGCCTGGCCACCGGTTACGTCAACCGTGACGACCTGACCGACGAGCAGTTCGTCCCCGACTTCCTGGGGATCTCGCACAACCCGTCGGGCCGGATCTACCGGACCGGTGATCTGGGACGGGTGAACGCGGACGGGGAGATCGAGTACCGGGGGCGGATCGAACGGCAGGAGAAGGCCGAGATCGAACCGGCGCCCAGCGGCTACGTCGCTCCCTCGAGCCCGGCGGAGCGTCAGCTGGCCGAGCTCTTCGCGGAGATCCTGGGCGTGGAGCGGGTGTCGGTGGACAGCCACTTCTTCGACGACCTCGGGGCCAACTCGCTGGTGCTCGCGAAGTTCTGTGCGCGTGTCCGGTCGAGGACCGACCTGCCCCCGATCTCGATCCGCGACGCCTACCTCCGTCCGACCATCGCCGAGATCGCCGCCGCCCTGCCGTCCGAAGCGCCCGAGACGTCCCCGTCTCCGGTGCAGCCGGTCCCGGTGGTGGCCGGCGTCCCGGGGAGCACCCCGCGGTACCTGCTGTGCGGCACGCTGCAGTTCCTGGCGTTCATCGCATCGCTCTACCTCGGCGCGGCCCTGCTGGAGACAGGTTTCCTCTGGGTCTCGGAGGCCACCGAGTGGCGCGGCGCCTACCTGCGATCGCTGGCGTACGGAGCGGCGGTCTTCCTCGGCACGTGCCTGCTGCCGATCGTGGCGAAATGGGTGTTGATCGGGCGCTGGAAGGCGACGGAGTTCCCGATCTGGAGCATGCGCTACTTCCGGTTCTGGCTGGTCCGGCTGATCATCCGCGCGAACCCGATGGCTCTCTTCGCCGGTTCGCCGCTCTATGTGCTCTGGCTGCGCGCGCTGGGCGCGAAGATCGGCCCGGGGGTCACCATCTTCTCGAAGTCGGTCCCGGTCGGCACCGACCTGCTCACGATCGGCGCCGGCACGGTGATCCGGGGCAGCGCGGTCCTCCCCGGCTACCGGGCGGAGGCCGGCATGATCGAGATCGGCCCCGTCACGATCGGCGAGGACGTGCTGGTCGGTGAGAAGACCGTGCTCGAGATCGGCAGCTCCATCGGCGACGGTGGCCAGATCGGCCACTGCTCGTCGCTCCAGCCGGGCCGGCACGTGCCGGCGGGGGAGACCTGGCACGGGTCGCCCGCCCAGCCCACTGACGTCGACTACCGGGTGGTCGCCCCGGCCCGGTGCGGCACCGGCCGACGGTTCTGGTTCAGCTTCCTGCAGCTGTTCAACGTGCTGCTCATCGGCCCGGTGGGACTGGCGATCGTGGTCGAGCTGGTGTCGATCATCCCGTGGACCGCGGAGCTGCTGGACGTCGGCCACGCCGGCGTCACCGACTGGCTCTTCTACCTCGAGGTGCTCGGGATCTCACTCGTCGTCTTCTACGGCGGGTCCCTGACGGGGCTCGTGGCGGTGGTGACCCTGCCCCGACTGCTCAACCGGCTGGTGGTGCCCGGGAAGGCACACGCGCTGTACGGCTACCACTACTACATCCACCGGCTTGTCCGGCGGATGACGAACATCCAGTTCTTCCACGGCGTGTTCGGCGACAGCTCCTACATCGTGAACTACCTGACGGCCGTCGGGTACGCCTTCCCGCGGGTGCAGCAGACGGGATCGAACTTCGGCAACCAGCTCGCGCACGACTCGCCCTTCCTCACCACGATCGGCAGCGGGACGATGGTCTCCGACGGGCTCACGGTGATGAACGCCGACTACTCGAGCACGTCGTTCCAGGTAGCACAGGTGGCGCTCGGGGAGCGCAACTTCCTGGGCAACAACATCGTCTACCCGGCGGGCGCGAAGGTCGGCGAGAACGTCCTGCTGGCCACCAAGGCGATGATCCCGATCGACGGGCCGGTCCGCCGCGACGTCGGCCTGCTCGGGTCACCGAGCTTCGAGATCCCCAGGACCGTGCTGCGCGACAGCGACCTCCACAAGAACCCGGAGGAGCTCGCACAGGGCCTCGCCGGGAAGAACCGCTACAACCGGCGCACGATCGGCATCCTCCTGCAGGTGCGCTGGTTCCAGATGTTCCTGCTGCTGCTCGTCACCACGGCCGCGGGCGACCTCTACCACACGCTGGGCACCTGGGCGGTCGCGGCGGCGTTCCTGCTGATCCTCGCGCTCGGCACGGGCTACGGCATCCTGGTCGAGCGGCTCAGCACGAGGTTCCGCGACCTGCAACCTCGGACGTGTTCCATCTACGACCCGTACTTCTGGTGGCACGAGCGCCACTGGAAGATGCTCAGCCCCGCGCTCTTCTCCGGAACCCCGTTCAGGCCATGGATCCTGCGGCTGCTCGGCGTCAAGATGGGCCGCCGGGTGTTCGACAACGGCTGCGCCATCCCGGAGAAGACCCTCGTCACGATCGGGGACGACGCCACTCTGAACGAGGGCGTGGTCATCCAGTGCCACTCGATGGAGGACGGCGCCTTCAAGTCCGACCGCACGGTCATCGGCGCCCGCGTCACCCTCGGCATCCAGGCGTTCGTCCATTACGGCGTCACGATGGCCCCGGACTCGGTGCTGGAGGCCGACTCCTTCCTCATGAAGGGCGGGGCCGTCGGTGCGGGGGAGCGGTGGCGGGGCAACCCGGCCGTCGAGACCGACGAGGGCGCGCTGCGCACCGTGATCCCGGCGCCCTCGATCCCGGAACCCACGCCGGTCCCGGCGTCCGAAGTGATCCCGGCGCTCCCGATCCCGGATCCCTCACCGGTCCCGGCGCTCGAAGTGATCCCGGTGCCCCCGTCGAGCCCGGCGCTTCCGGAGCCCGCGCAGCCGCGGCGGCGGCCGAGGCTGCTCCCGGTCGGGGTGGCGGTCGCGGTCTCGATGGTGCTGTCGCTGTCGATCGCGGTGACGGTGGCGATGGCGGGCCAGTCGCTCCAGGTGGGACAGCCTGCCGCGGTGGCGCCGCCGGCTCTGCCCGAACTGGCCCCGGCCCCGCCCGTGCCCGCGGCGGCGCCGGTGCCGGAGGCGGAACCGCAGCAGTCAGCGGCCGAACCGGCGGTGCTCGACTCGCCGGTAGCCGCCCAGGAGCCCGTCCAGACGCGCCGCAACAACCCGCCTGCCGAGGTGCCGGCGCCCGGGACGCGGGTCGAGACGCCGCCCGCGCCGCCCGCGGTGCGGCGACCGGCTCAGGCACCACCGTCTGCTCCGGCTCCGGCTCCGGCTCCGGCTCCGGCTCCGAGGCCGACGGCCGAGGGCGCGCCGGATCCGACTGCGGCACCCACGACCCGGCCGACCACACCCCGCCCGACCTCCGGCCGGCCGTCCGCGACCCGGCCGGCGCCGAGCAGACCGACCTCGTCCCCGGAGTCGTCGTCGAGCCCGCCGACCTCGAGTTCGACGCGGCCTCCGCGCCGGACCGGTGAGCCGACGTCAGGGCCGGCACGGACGTCACGGAGCACGCCCTCGGCCACGACGAGCAGTCGGGGATGACCGATACGTCGGGCGCTCATGTCGTGGCCGGTTGCGAAGCGGACCCGGGCTCGGAGGCCAGACGGGTGATTCCGCCGCATCGATATGTGGACGGTATCCCCGCGGTTGCACACCGAACGGGACGGAACGGTCAGGCCGGGTACTCCGGCAGGACGACGGCTCGCAGCAGTGTGCCCGGTTGCGTGGTTGGACGTTCACCGAATCAGCGGCACACGTTGGCGGGCGGCCCGCACATCTGGTGTTCGTCGCCGCGCATTCGGGTTCAGCCGGCCGCCCATGCATGGCGGCCGGGTGAACGGCGGGAACTCGCGAAACATTGGCTGCCGAATCAGCGATTTCCCGGATACCTGTCGCGGACGGCCCGGTTCTGGGGCTCGCCGGCCGGAAGTGCGGATCGAATCAGGCCGCGCTGGGATCAGGAGATCGCGCTGGGGGCGCGATACCGAACCTGATCAGTTGATGTCAGGAGGAGAAATGATCTTGCGTGAACATGGTGGGTTCTGTCCTGGAACGGCGGCCAGACCTTCTTGATGTTCCGTGCTTCTCCGCATCTGCTTCAAGGAGCCCAGGTAGTGGCGAAATCTGTCGATGTTCTGGCGGTCGACCCAGCTCAATCCCCCACCATCCAGTCGGTTTCCGCGGGCCCTGCCGCCGGGACCGACGAGCGCCTCGCCGCGGTGTTGGCGGAGGTCGTCGGGGTCGAGCACGTGCCGGTCGACAGCCACTTCTTCGACGATCTCGGCGCTGACTCGATGGTCATGGCCCGGTTCTGTGCCCGCGTCCGGAAGCGGCCGGATCTGCCGTCGGTTTCCATGAAGGACATCTACCGGTATCAGACGATCAGCAGCCTGGCTACGGCGCTGTCGTGTGAGGTCGCCGCTCCCGTCGAGGCCCCGGAACCAGGCCCCACCGATGGGGTGAAACCTGCCCGCGGGTGGGAGTACATCCTCTGCGGAGCGCTGCAGCTACTGATCTTCCTCACGTATACCTACCTTGCCGCAGAGGTCATGGAACGCGGATATGAATGGATCTCCGTCGCGCCCGGGCTGCTCGAGATCTATCTGCGTTCGGTTGTTTTCGGCGGTGCTGCCGTGCTGGCCCTGTGCATCGTTCCGATCGTTGCGAAATGGCTGATCATCGGTCGCTGGAAGCCTCGGCAGATCCGGGTGTGGAGCCTGGGGTATGTCCGCTTCTGGGTCGTGAAGGTGCTGGTTCGGTCGAACCCGTTGCTCCTGATGATCGGTATGCGGTCACGGACGAGTGCGTGCTCGCCGCTCTATGCGCTCTATCTGCGGGCGCTGGGGGCGAAGATCGGGCACGGCGTCACGATCTACTCCCGAAATGTGCCTTTGTGTACCGATCTGCTCACCATCGGCGACGGCACCGTGATCCGTAAGGACGCGTTCATCAACGGCTACCGGGCCCACAACGGGGTGATCCAGACGGGCCCGGTCACCCTCGGGAAGGAAGTGTTCGTCGGCGAGATGTCGGTGGTCGACATCGACACCTCGATGGGCGACCGGGCTCAACTGGGCCACACCTCCTCGCTGCACTCCGGACAGGCGGTACCCGCCCGCGAGATCTGGAGCGGGTCGCCGGCGCAGCGGACTCAGGGGAGCTACCGCATGGCGGGCCCCGTCCGTCTCACCGCTACGCGGCGGCGGGTCTACGGTCTCCTGCAACTGGTGAACGGGCTGTTCGTGTTCATGCCGCTGCTGATCAGTGGCCTGATCGTCCTGCTGGCCGAGGTCCCCCAGCTCAACGCGCTCCTGGATCCGGGGCCCATGGTCTTCACCAGCTGGGAGTTCTACCTCCACGCCCTGCTCATCTCCACGGCACTCTTCTTCGGCGGGACGCTCGTCGGCCTCGTGGTCGTGATGACCGTTCCCCGGGTGTTCAACCTCGCCATCCAGCCGGACAGGGACTATCGCCTGTACGGCTTCCGCTACGCGGCCCAACGGATGGTCGCGCGGCTGACCAACGCCAAGTTCTTCACGTTCCTTCTAGGGGACAGCTCCTACATCGTCAACTATCTGCACTGGCTCGGGTACAAGTTTCCTGCGGTCGTGCAGACCGGGTCGAACTTCGGGATGGACCTGAAGCACGAGAACCCATACCACAGCACCATCGGAAGCGGAACGATGGTCGCCGACGGGCTCTCGATCGTCAACGCGGACTTCTCGAGCACGTCGTTCCGCGTGTCCCCCGCGGCGATCGGTGCGCGGAACTTTCTCGGGAACTTCATCGTCTATCCGGCCCAGGGTCGGACGGGCGACAACTGCCTCCTCGCGACGAAGGTCATGGTGCCGCTCGGGGGAACGGCCCGCAACGATGTCGGACTGCTGGGATCTCCCAACTTCGAGATTCCGCGCACGGTCCAGCGGGACATGCGGTTCGATCACATGAAGACCGCGGAGGAGCTGCCCCGTCGGCTCGCCGCCAAGAATCGGTACAACATCGCGACCATGGGGGTCGTCCTGTTCGTGCGGTCGATCAACGTCTTCATGGTCACTCTGTTCACGCTGGCCGCCGCGGACCTCTATCCCCTGCTCGGCGGGGTGTCAATCGCCATGGGGGGCGTCCTCGCTCTCCTGTTCACCCTCTTCTACACCGTGCTGGTCGAACGTCTCGTCGCGGGGTTCAGGCATCTGCATCCCAAAGTCTGCTCGATCTACGATCCGTACTTCTGGTGGCACGAGCGCTACTGGAAGCTGAGCGCGCATCCGAAGATCCTCGACGGCACCCCGTTCAAGGCCCTGGCCTGGCGAATGCTGGGCGTCCGCATCGGAAAGCGTGTCTTCGATGACGGCTGCGGCATCGTCGAGAAGACGTTGGTCACCATCGGGGACGACTGCACGCTCAATGCGGGAAGCAAGATCCAGTGCCACTCGCAGGAGGACGGCGCATTCAAGTCCGATCACATCGTCATCGGCGCGGGCTGCACTCTGGGGGTCAGCTCGATGGTCCACTACGGAGTGACCATGGGTAACGGATCGGTACTCGCCGCCGATGCTTTCCTCATGAAGGGTGAAGAAATACCGAAGAACGCCCGGTGGGGGGGAAACCCGGCCCGGGAGATGCGGGAGGACCACGGACGGATGGCGTTGGCGGTGATTCCCCCGCAGCTGGTCGCACACCATGCACAATCGCATTAGCGGAAATTGCAGTGATCAACACCTTGGTCACGGTGAGTGGAGGTTGTCGATGGGATCGCTAGTGGAGGCCGGTCGGGAGTTCTGGCGCGGCGTGCTCGTCGCCGGTGGCTCCACCGCGATCCCACGCTGGAGGTCCGACGGCGTGGCGGGTGTCGCCGAGTACGAGGCGCCGGTTCCCGACGCGCTGGTGACGGCCGGGCACCGGTTGGCGGACGAGTTGGGGGTGCCGTTCAGTTCGGTGCTGCTGGCCGCCCACGCCACCGTGCTCGCGGCGCTGTCCGGTGAGCGTGACGTGGTCACCGGTTACGTCGCCGTCGCCGGCGGTCGGCCGTTGCCCTGCCGGCTGACGACCGAACCCGGGTCGTGGCGGGCGCTGTTGCTGGGCGCCGGCCGGGTCGAGTCGGATCTGCTGTCGCATCAGGATTTCCCGGTCGAGGACCTGCGGCGGGAGCTGGGTGTGGCCGGACCGTCCTTCGAGACCGTGCTCGACCCGACCGGCACCGCGGGTGCGCTCGCCGAGGGCAC